>CAUBWJ010000013.1 GCA_958439725.1 uncultured Muribaculaceae bacterium
ATCGCACCTCCGGTGCTCTGTGGGGAGACGCTTCCGGGTCCCGCAGCTCACGCAGTGGGTTGTACAGATAACGCACCTCCGGTGCTCCGTGGGGAGACGCTTTCGAGGGCCCGCGCTTACGCAGTGGGTTGTACAGATATCGCACCTCCGGTGCTCTGTGGGGAGACGCTTTCCGAGCCCCACAGCTCACGCACAATACTGTTTACTTAAGCCTAATAAATGGCTTTTTCATATCGTAAAAGCCTGATTTTAATAGTGCATTGAACAGCAAAATTTCCTAAGTAAACAGCATTGGGTTGCTCCATGGAGCAGCCGATTTCAGGGCGCTGCCTGTCGGTGCGGATGCACGAGCGTGCATCCCTACAAGGAGGACGATAATCTCAGGATTGTAAGTTTTTCCGACAGTTTAAGGAGGTCTATATCTATTTAATGCTAAAACTAACTTTTGATTTTACGGAAATATGAAAGTATTACTTATAAACGGAAGCCCGAATGCCGAGGGTAACACCGCTGCAGCGCTCAAAGAGGTGGCCGCGGCGCTCAATGCCGAAGGCGTGGAGACCGATACCGTGTGCATCGGCACAAAGCCCGTGCAGGGCTGCATAGGATGCCGCAAGTGCAAGACTACGGGCGTCTGTGTGTTCAAGGATGAACTCTATCTCACACTGCGTCAGAAAGTCTCCGAGGCCGACGGAATCATAATGGGGTCGCCGGTGTATTACGCCGGGCCGGCCGGAAGCCTATGCGCCGTGCTCGACCGCCTGTTCTACTCTTCACAGCCTCTGCTGCAGTACAAGCCCGCGGCTTCTGTGGCCGTAGCCCGTCGCGCAGGGTCGGTTGCAGCGTTCGACCGTCTCAACAAATATTTCGGCATAAGTAATATGCCTGTGGTATCGTCGACCTACTGGAACATAGTGTTCGGGTGTAATCCTGGAGAGGCGCAGGAGGATGCGGAAGGTATGCTGACTATGCGCACGCTCGGACGCAATATGGCTTGGCTGCTCCGTAAGCTCCATGCCGGTGACGGCGTTGACACCCCGGCTCCGGAACCACGCCAGGCAACCAATTTCATACGCTGAGGAATGGCGGTAATAGAAATTACGGGCCTGGAGCATCCGGGGGTTGAGATATTCGCCTCGCTGACGGAGGCCCAGCTGCGTAACCGCCTCGACCCCGCCAATGCACTGTTCATAGCGGAGAGCCCCAAGGTGATACGCGTGGCGCTCTCGGCCGGCTATCAGCCGGTGGCGTTGATGTGTGAGCGGCGGCATATCACAGGCGATGCTGCCGACATTATAGCGCGGTGTCCCGATATTCCGGTCTATACCGCCCCGCGGGAAGTGCTCGCAGGGCTGACGGGCTACACGCTGACGCGCGGTGTGCTCTGCGCCATGCGTCGGCCGGATGCTCCCGACGTGGATAAGGTGCTGGAGGGAGCGCGCCGCGTGGCAGTGATAGATTCCGTGGTCGATACCACCAATATAGGAGCGATATTCCGTTCGGCCGCTGCGCTCGGAATCGACGCCGTTCTGCTAACTCCCAGTTCATGCGACCCCCTGAACCGCCGGTCAATCCGCGTTTCGATGGGTACGGTGTTTCTCGTGCCATGGACGTGGATAGATACCCCTGCGGCACTGCGCAGCAAGGGATTCAGGACGGTTGCCATGGCCCTTACGGATGATTCCGTGGCGATAGACGACCCGCAGCTTTGCGCCGAAGAGCGTCTGGCCATAATTCTGGGTACGGAAGGGGACGGCCTTTCGACCGAAGCTATTTCGCAGGCCGATTATGTGGCGCGCATACCTATGGCCCACGGGGTGGACTCGCTCAATGTGGCAGCAGCGTCGGCTGTGGCCTTCTGGCAGTTGCGAGGCAGAAACTGAGCTTTACCAGGAAAGAGTGACCGCTGGGCCGCCGTCGGTCCTGAACCCGCCGATAGGGGCGGAGGGCTTACGCACGGTGATTTTTCCGGCGGTTATTCCGGGCCAGCGTGACATTACGGCACGGCGGATGCGCACCGCCACATTTTCCAAAAGAAGCGATGGAGTGTCCATCGTTTCTTTTATTATGCCGGCAAGTTCCGCATAGTTTATGGTGGAGTCAAGGGTGTCGGTGCGCCCGGCTTCAAGTGCGGGAGGGTAGGTGAGGCTTATGTCGACCACAAACCGGTTACCGACCTTACGTTCCTGCTCCATCACGCCGTGACGGGCATAGATATTAAGCCCTTCGAGGCTTATTTCCATATTTTCCATACGTCAGTTGCCTGAATTATGAAACTGTCAGGAACGGCTCAGCGACGTCGGCGCGATTTCTGCTTTTCGCTGCGGCGCAGATGCTTCTTTTTGTCTGCGTTGCCGCTTATGGCCTGCTTTGCGGTGACTTTCTTGCCCATCTGGTCTTCGTCGGGGCGTCCCTTGTCGTCCACCAGCACGAAATCAAGCTGTTTTTTCTCCAGACTTGCGCGGGCCACACGCACGGTCACGTTGTCGCCGAGACGGTAGCGCACTCCGCGGCGACGGCCTATGAGGCAATAGTTCTTCTCGTCGAAATCATAATAATCGTCAGCGAGGTCGCGAACAGGCACCAGACCTTCGCAGAGATTCTCGTTAAGTTCCACATAAAGGCCCCATTCGGTCACTCCGGAAATAACGCCTTCGTAAGTCTCGCCCATGTGGTCGCCCATATACTCTACCTGCTTGTATTTTATGGATGAGCGCTCGGCGTTGGCTGCAAGCTGTTCCATGTCGCTGCAGTGTTTGCAGAGGTCCTCGAGCTTGCCCACGTTGACGCTGCGGCCGCCGTTGAGGTAGCGCTCGAGCAGACGGTGCACCATCATGTCGGGGTAACGGCGTATGGGCGATGTGAAGTGGGTGTAATAGTCGAATGCAAGTCCGTAATGACCTACGTTGACGGTAGAATATACGGCCTTGGCCATGGAGCGGATGGCGAGCGTGGAGAGGAAGTTTTCCTCGCCTCGGCCTTTCACATCGCTGAGCATGCGGTTGATGGAACGGTTCACCTCGCGGCTTGTCCCGGAGTCCTTTACCTTGAAGCCGAAGGAACGGGCCACTTTGGAGAGGTCGGCAAGACGCTGCGGGTCGGGCATGTCGTGAATACGGTAAACGAATGCTTTCGGCTTTTTGTGGTCAGCCGGTTTGCCGATTACCGTTGCCACAGTGCGGTTGGCAAGGAGCATGAACTCCTCTATGAGTTTGTTGGCGTCCTTTGATTCCTTGAAGTACACGCCTACGGGATGACCTGTCTCGTTGATGTCGAATCGCACTTCGGCGCGGTCAAACTCCACGGAGCCCTCGCTGAAACGCTCCTTGCGGAGAATTTTGGCGAGACGGTCGAGGATGAGAATCTCGTCGGAATAGTCGCCGTGGCCGGTCTCGATCACGTTCTGGGCTTCGTCGTAGGTGAAGCGGCGGTTTGACTTGGTGACCGTGCGGCATATTTTGGCGTCGAGCACCTTGGCGGCGTCATTCATTATGAAAACGCACGAGAAGGTGAGCTTTTCCTCATCAGGACGAAGGGAGCAGATGCCGTTGCTCAGATGCTCGGGGAGCATGGGTATGGTACGGTCGACGAGATAGACCGAAGTGGCGCGTTTCTGGGCTTCCTTGTCTATGATGGTCTCGGGCTGCACGTAGTGGGTCACGTCGGCTATATGCACTCCCACCTCGTAATTGCCGTCGGGGAGTATACGGATGGAGAGGGCGTCGTCAAAGTCCTTGGCATCCTTGGGGTCGATGGTAAAGGTGGTTACGTCGCGCATGTCGACGCGCTGCGCCACTACCTCCGGGGTGATTCCGGCATCAATCTTGTCGGCTGCTGCCTCCACATTCTCGGGATAACGGTAGGGGAGGCCGAATTCAGCCAGGATGGCGTGCATCTCGGTGGTGTTCTCGCCGGTGCGTCCGAGGATGTCGATCACTTCGCCTGTGGGGTTCTTCTCGTCGTCGGGCCAGGAGGTTATTTTCACTATGGCCTTGTCGCCGGTCTTTCCGCCGCGCAGTTTGTTGCGCGGAATCATTATGTCGACGGCCAGGAATTTCGAGTCGGTCTGCAGGTAGCTCATGTTGCGGGCCACGTTGAGGGTGCCGATGAAGTTCTGTTCCTTCTCCTCAAGAATCTCGATGACTTCGGCCTCGGGTTCCACGCCACGGCGCACGGCAGCGATGCTCACGCGCACCTTGTCGCCGTTGAGAGCGTGCATTGAATTGCGTTCTGCCACGAAAATCGACTCGCCGTCTGTGTCGGTGATCACGCTGTTTTTGCCGTTGGAGCGGCGTACGAATGTGCCGGTGGTGACGTTGGTGCGTTGCGGCGACTTGTATTTTCCGGGCGATACCTCGATCAGGTCGCCGTCAAACGCCATTTCGGCAAGCTCCATGGCCACGGCCTTCTGCGCCTTGGGAGTTTCGGCCCCGATGGAGTAGGACACCTGACGGTAATTGAACGTCGACGTTTTTTGTTCGCTGATATATTTTATTATCTCCTGATGGAGATCCTTGGTCTGTTTCCGGGAAGATGCGCCGGATGATTTGCGTGGCATACTTGAAATTTTAGAGAGGATACAGATATATAACGCCCGGAGGCGTGAATAAGTTAAAAAAAGCGTGCCGGGCATCATGCGGCGGCACGCTTGTGGGTTGCGCCGTAATCCGGCGGTCAGGCGTCGATGTTGGCGTAGTTGGCGTTGGATTCTATGAACTCGCGGCGCGGGTCTACGTCCTCGCCCATGAGCATGCTGAACACGCGGTCGGCCTGGGCGGCATCGTTGATCTCAACTTTCTTGAGCAGACGGTGCTCGGGCGCCATGGTGGTGTCGCGGAGCTCTTCGGCGCTCATCTCGCCGAGACCTTTGTAACGCTGCACCTTGGTCTTGTCGCCGTTCTTGAGGATGAACTGCTGCACCTGCTGGTCGGTCCAGCAGTATTCCTGCACTTTGCCTCGCGTGCATTTGTAGAGCGGCGGGGTGGCGAGATAGAGGTATCCGTTCTCGATCACCGGGCGCATGCGGCGGAAGAAGAAGGTCATGAGGAGTGTGGCGATGTGGCTGCCGTCCACATCGGCATCGGTCATGATTATTATCTTGTGGTAGGCGAGTTTGCTGAGGTTCACGGCCTTGGGGTCGTCCTCGGTGCCGATGGTCACGCGCATGGCCTTGAAAAGGTTGGTGATTTCCTGGTTGTCGAAAATCTTGTGGTCCATGGCTTTCTCCACGTTGAGGATTTTGCCTCGCAGAGGAAGGATGGCCTGGAATGTGCGGTCGCGTCCCTGCTTTGCTGTTCCGCCTGCCGAGTCACCCTCGACAAGGAAGAGTTCGCAGTCCTCGGCGGTGCGGCTGGAGCAGTCGGCGAGTTTTCCGGGCAGACCTCCTCCGCTCAGAGGCGACTTGCGCTGTATTTTCACGCGGGCGTTGTAGGCTGCGTGGCGTGCCTGTGCGGCTATTATCACTTTCTCGACAATGGTGCGTGCCTGGCGGGGATTCTCCTCGAGATAATTGCGGAGCGCCTCGCTCACGGCGGTCTGCACGGCGCCTATCACCTCGTTGTTGCCGAGCTTCGTCTTGGTCTGGCCTTCAAACTGAGGCTCCATCACCTTTACGGAAACCACGGCTGTGAGGCCCTCGCGGAAGTCGTCGCTGGCAATGTCAACCTTCACCTTCTCGAGCATCTTGTTGTCCTCGGCGTATTTCTTGAGGGTGGAGGTGAGTCCGCGGCGGAATCCGGTGAGATGCGTGCCGCCCTCTATGGTGTTGATGTTGTTTACGAAGGAATAGACGTTTTCGTTGTAGGTGTTGTTGTAGGTGAGAGCCACTTCCACGGGAATGCCCTGACGCTCGGTGTTGAGATGGATCACGTCGTTGATGAGCGATTCCTTGTTGGAGTCGATATACTGCACGAACTCGCGCAGACCGTCCTTGGAGAAGAATGTCTCGCTGCGGGCTTCGCCTTCCTCGTTGATTTCGCGGCGGTCGGTGAGCGTAAGGGTTATGCCGGCGTTAAGGAATGCCAGATCGCGGAGACGGTTGGCGAGAGTGGCGTAATCATATACGGTCACCGTGAATATGTCGGCATCGGGCTTGAAGGTGATCGACGTTCCAGTGTGGTCGCTGTGACCCTGCTCTATCAGCTCGGTGGTGGGCTTGCCGCAGGAGTATTCCTGCACGTAACATTTGCCGTTGCGGTGCACCTCGGCGCGCAGATAGGTGGAGAGAGCGTTGACGCAGCTCACGCCCACGCCGTGGAGACCGCCCGACACCTTGTAGCTTCCTTTGTCGAACTTGCCGCCTGCGTGTAGCACGGTCAGCACCACCTCGAGGGCGCTCTTGTGCTCCTTCTCGTGCATGTCCACGGGTATGCCACGGCCGTTGTCTATTACGGTTATGGAGTTGTCGGGGTTGATTGTCACGTCTATATGGTCGGCATAGCCGGCGAGGGCCTCGTCGATAGAGTTGTCGACAACCTCATAAACCAGATGATGCAGGCCTTTGGTGGAAATGTCTCCAATATACATGGCCGGGCGTTTTCTCACCGCCTCAAGGCCTTCGAGCACCTGAATATTACTGGCGCTGTATTCTTCTTCTATTTCTGCCATTAGTGATTGTTCTTTATGTTTGGAGTGGGCTTCCGCAGCCGTCGGCACAAGGGGAGTTGCCCGGCTTGAAAGCATGCAAAATTAATGAAAAAATCCCTCTCGGGCAAATTTGCACACCTTAATATTATGGGAGACGCTTTTTTAGAGGCGGTTTTTGAGATATATTGCCAAGAGTGAGTATCTTTGCGGGTGTATACTTACAAGACAAGAGAATAAATGCCAACAGCGCTTCTTTCATTCGATACAGAAGAGTTCGATGTACCCCGCGAACACGGGGTGGATATATCGCTTGACCGTTCCATGGAGATTTCCGTGGCCGGGACATGCGCCATACTCGATGTGCTCAAGGAGAAGGATGTGAAAGCAACCTTTTTCTGCACCACTAATTTTGCTGAAAACGCTCCGGAGGTGATGCGCCGCATTGCCCACGAGGGCCATGAGATTGCCGCCCACGGCTGCGACCACTGGCGTCCGGAGCCATCCGACGTGTTCCGTTCGCGCGAGACACTGCGCCGTCTCACCGGGGCCGAGGTGCTCGGTTACCGCCAGCCGCGCATGTTTCCGGTGAGCGACGCCGACATAGCCGCGGCAGGCTATCTCTACAATTCGTCGCTCAACCCGGCTTTCATCCCCGGACGCTACATGCACCTGAATGCGCCGCGCACCTGCTTTATGAGCAACGACGGTGTGCTGCAGATACCCGCCTCGGTCACTCCGTGGATACGCTTCCCCATGTTCTGGCTGGCGCTCCACAATCTGCCTGCAAGCTTGTATTACCGGCTTGCGCGGCGCGTGCTGCAACACGACGGATATTTCGTGACCTATTTCCATCCCTGGGAATTTTTCCCACTGGCCGACCATCCCGAGCTGAAGATGCCTTATATAATTCGGCATAATTCCGGACAAGGGATGGTGAATCGTCTGGGCGCGCTGATAGACAGCCTGAAAGCCTGTGGCGCGGAATTTTCTACATTCACTCCCTTCGCACGCCGCGAAATAGAAAGATTAAAATCAGCCAAATGATACGCCTCGCAATTGTATCGCCCTGCTATAACGAGGAGGAGGTGCTTCCGCAGTCGGCTCCACGCCTGCTTGCCCTCCTTGACGACCTCGCAGCCAAAGGCAAGATAACGCCCGACAGTTACATCCTTTTCGTCAACGACGGAAGCCGTGATGCCACATGGTCGATCATACGCCGTCTGCACGACGGGAATCCCCGCATCCACGGCCTTTCGCTGGCCCGAAACTCAGGCCACCAGAACGCCATACTCGCCGGAATGCTCGACGCGGCCCGGACGGCCGACGCTGTGGTTACGGTCGACGCCGACCTTCAGGACGACATCACGGCCATAGAAAAGATGGTCGACGACCATGCCCGCGGTATTGAGGTGGTGTATGGCGTGAAGGTGTCGCGCAAGGCCGACCCGGTGCTGAAGCGCCTATCGGCCACGGCGTTTTACAGATTCCAGCGAAAGATGGGGGTGAAGGCTCTTTTCAACCATGCCGATTTCCGCCTGATGAGCCGCAGCGTGATCGAGCGTTTGGCACGTTACGGGGAGCGCAATATTTATCTGCGGGGAATCATACCGCTGCTGTCGTCGGCCACATCGACCGTCGACGATGTTATTTCGGAACGCACAGCCGGCACATCCAAATATACCCTCTCGAAGATGCTGTCGCTTGCCATCGACGGCATTACCTCATTTTCGGTCAAGCCTATCTACAGCATTATCTATGCCGGAGGAATATTCCTGGTAATAAGTCTGCTGATAGGCATCTATGTGATTGTGTCGCTGCTCTCGGGCAACGCCGAACACGGATGGGCATCGATGATGCTCTCCATCTGGTTCATAGGTGGTGTGGTGATGCTCTCTATCGGCGTGGTGGGCATTTACATTGGCCGTATCTATATCGAGGTCAAGCACCGCCCGCGCTATCATATAGGCGAGCGTACCGACGGCGATCAGGGCTCGGAGGACGATATCTGAGCGGTCTCTTCAGCTTTTTCAAACCGCCATACCCGGGTGTTCTGCCGCCCGATGCTCCGGCGTGTATCGAGCACGGGAGTGAAACTGTAGCCCCACGATTCAAAGAGCGGCCGATTGGCTTCCATGTCCTCGTCGCCGGTGATGAGATAGCCTTCGGCCGGGCGGTCTTTCACAAACCGGGCCACACGGTCGCCCAGATAGAAGTTCAGTTCGAAATAGTGTACGGGGTCGCCTTTGGCGGTCTCGCCAAGCTGGATGTATTCGTAGAGCACTCCTTTGCCCGGAGGAACCACGGCGGCGATGGCCGAGGCAACGTCTTTCTGCGATTTGGTGTTGAGCACGGCCGGCTGATATACACCGTCGACCGACACATATATGGCCATAATCATCGCAGCGCTCCAGCCTATGGAGTCGAGCGGGCCGCACCGGCGGTCGCCGGCAAAAATCCAGAAGAGCGATGCGGCAGCCGGAATCATCACGAGAATCCACTGCCACCACTTGCCGCAGGAGGCCACTGCCTGCATCATGGCGAGATTCTGGGCGGCATGACGTCCGTGGCCTACCACCGATTCCGGTATCAGGCCGCATTTCAGTGCCACGAATACCGCCGGCACCAGAATGGCAAGCACCGATATGAACCAGGCGAATATGTGGGGGATGGAAGCGGTGCGCCGTCCGATATATTTAACGAATCTGACCGTCAGATAGGCCACAAACGGATACATAGGCATAAGATAAACGCTGCGCTTGCTCTGCGGAATGCAGTAGAACACGAAAATCACCACCGAAACCACGGCGGCAAGTCGGAGGAGCGACCGGTTGCCGGTGTCGCTGAAGCTCAGGGAGTCGACGCGGCCCGGAACTCCTTTGTTTTTCGCGCGGCGAATCAGACCTACGAAACACATTACCACAAGCAGCGTCCACGGGAGCATGCCCACGGTAAGCGTCATGATGTTGTAAGGCCACGAATGCACACACGAGTCATAATCCATGCTGCTTGTCATGCGGCCGAAGTTTTCCTCTATCACAAGATCTAAGAATTCCTTTCCGCCCTGCTGATAGGCCGCCCAATACCACAGCAGCGGCAGTATGAGCGACAGAACTCCTGAAAGAGCTATTTTCCAGAACGCCTTGAAGAAATTCACTCGCTGCATGAGCAGGAAAATACCTACGGCGAGACACGGAACCACCATTCCAACGGGGCCTTTGGTGAGGGTGGCGAGGCTCATCATCAGCGTAGCGCTCCAGGATATGCCGTTCATTCCTTTCTTCCACCAGTCGTAGAAGCAGTATATCGCATTTACCGTAAGCATGGTGAGCACCATGTCAACGCGACAGTTGAGTCCCGCGCGATGAATCTCGAATGCAGTGAGAAGCACGAGTGCCGTACAGAGGCCTTCGCTTATACCGCGCCGGCGAGCTACGAAATAAAAGGTCCATACCGTCATTATTATCAGTGCCAGAGCCGACGGCAGGCGCGAGGTATATTCCGTGACATGGCCTCCGAAAAGCCACGAAGCGGCGGCAATCAGCCAGTGGAAGAACGGGGGCTTATAGGGAATCTCGCCGCCGGTGTTGGTGGGCAGAATCCAGTTGCCGCTCTCGAGCATCGAATAGGCCACTAAGGCCTCGCGGGGCTCACCTTTGGTATGGAAATCGGAAAGTCCGAGAAACGGCAGCAGCGTGGCCATGCACACTATCAGTAGCAGCCAGAAAACTTGTTGGCGGGAAAGACTCATATCTTTTTAATTCAACTGTGATACTTGGAAGGTGTTGCAGAACTCAAAATTTCGTTCAATTTGCGTGGATGCACACTCGGGCACGCGCCGATAATTGAATATCCTGTGATCGGTTGCTCCCGGGAGCAGCTCTACTTTTTGGAGGTCTTGCAACGCCTTCGGATGGTTTTGTGCAAAGATAGTCAATTTGTTTCGATTTGATTCAAACCGTTTTGCCTAATATGGAAATAGGGTGGAAAAGAAAATATACTGTGAAAAAATGTGAAAATATTTGGCGATGTCTTGCACGTATCAGAAAATAACCATACCTTTGCATCGCTTTTGAAAACAACTCGGGGTGTAGCTCAGTTGGTTAGAGTACGCGTCTGGGGGGCGTGAGGTCGCTAGTTCGAGTCTAGTCACCCCGACAAAGCAAAAGCAAGTGAGTGCAGCTTTTTGAGTTGCACTCACTTTTCTTTTTATCCGGAACAGAATCGGAACAGCGCTGATACTTTTTCAAAGTATATTGTAATAGGCGAAGAGCGCCGGAGGTGCGAATTATTTACAACCGGTTGCGTCAGCTGCCGGGAAAAGAGGCCAATAGATTTCTTCGAGGCAAGCTGCGGAGCATGCGCACACTGCGTCATCGCCATTCCCAGGCTCGCCGCAGGAGGGACCGACAGCGTTTCCCCCGCAGCTGACGCAGCGGGTTTTACAAAGCCCCGCGGCTCCGCCGCTCCGAGTTGGCTTACCTGATACATGTATTGCCGATTTTAACAACTATTATTCTTACATTGACCCCTCTATGTATTGATTCAAATGTAGGAAGGTGTTGCAAAAACCAAATTACCGTCCAAATTGGAGGGAATTTGATTTTTGCAACACCCACTGCGTGCTTCCGGCTCCGAGGCGGTGAGGAGGGTATGTCGGAGTTGGTCACGGATCGGTCAGACGCGGCGGAGGAGGGGAATGGTTAGGTAGAGGGTGGCGAAAAGGGCTGTGGCGGCAGCCAATAGAAGCATCCAGGGGCTGAATTCGGCTACGTCGGGAAGAGCCATCATGGAGCGGAATTCTCTGGCGATAATGGTAGCGCAGGCTGTAATGACTATAAGGAAAGCTAAAATCTCCGGCATAGAAAGCAGCCGGCGACTGCGTGAGGGAAGACGGTTCATGGTTTTCCGTACAAACCATTTATCTTCAGGCACGGGTGCTGATTCGCCGCGGAGCATTGCGCCGATGCGGCTGTCGAGATCGGTAGTTTCGTTGTTTTTTTTCATAATCAGTATCGGTATTTTTCAAGTAAAGATGCCAGGCGTGCGCGCGCACGGTGAAGATGTGATTTCACCGTGCTTTGCGGCATGCCGGTGACGGTTGATATGCGGGCTATTGAGAATTCTTCAAAATAAAAAAGCTGTATGATGGCACGTTGCGTGTCGGTAAGCGACATGATTGCCTCATGGAGATTGGCATCGGTTATGGCCGGTTCGTCGGTCTCGTCGGCGGGTTCGTCCAACAGGTTCAATGCGTTGACCGATTCCAGATTCCGCACGCGGCGGGTGTGCGACACAAACTCGTTGTAGGCGATGCGGAAAAGCCAGGTGTGAAAGCGTGTGATGCCTTCGAGAGAGCGAACCGAGAGGTAAGCCTTGATAAACGTCTCCTGTGCGAGATCGTCAACGAGCGCCACGTCGCCTTTGGTCAGACTGAGCAGAAACCGGCGCAGATTGTCGGAATATGCCTCGACCAGTTCGCCGAATGCGTGGCGGTCGTCGGCCGCCACACAACGGGTTATAAGACTTATTTCCTGCAGACGTGTGAGCATCGTTGTCGGGGGGGCTATCAACCTTTTCTACAGTAAAAGTAGGTGAAGAGCTTGGCGGCTCCAAGTATCACGAGAGTGCCTCCGCAGAGAAAGCCGGGAGGGATAGAACCCATGGAAGCAAAGAAAATGAATGTGAGGACACCGAAGCCAACCAGCAGCAGGCCGTTGCGCAAAGTCTGATAGGAGGTGGGATTCGACACATTGTTGATGCTTTTCGCGGCATCGCGGATTGTGGACGACAGGTTGGGTGAGGCAGTTGCATAGTGCGGCGGCGGAGTCGTAGAGGGTTCGCCGTTGTTGTCTGTCGGTGCATTGGTATGGTCGGCCGTGCGGGGTTTCACCTCAGATATCTGGTTGATGGTAATGGAAGGTGAGCTGGGAACTCCGGTGTAGAATGATTCGGGCAGCTGATAGCCTTCGCTGATAGCATGATTTATCGACTTATTGCGTCCGTGCTGACGGCGGAAAATCACTACGAATACACCGATGAGAATCAGCAGTATAGAGCCTGCAACAAGTATTATGACCATAATGACGCTTGAGATTTCCAGGGCGCGCGACGAAATTTTGTTGGGGTATGCCGGGGACTGTATGTCGACATATACAGTGCGAATGCTGGATGCCTTGAGTGTGGTGTCGGACGGGGCGATTAGGGTATCACCTGCATTTGTCACTACAATGGTGGAACCGTTATCGATGCCCGGAGTATTCACTGCTTTGGCGACCGATTGACGTACTTCGCGTTCAAACTGCTGTTTTTCCCAGCCGGTGGGCTCGATGTCGGCAAGATCTCTGACGCTGCATCCTGCGGCAATTGCGGCCAGCATTACCGCAACCATTAAATTGAAGATTTTTCTCATGTGAAACGTATTTATTTTTATTGAAATTTCCGTGATGAAAAGCCTGTATCGAAATAGCGCCCGGCATAGCAACCGTAGCTTTATTAAGTCGGCTTCGCTTTTATGACGCAAAAATACCACGCAGGTTGCACATCCCGAGGAAAAAAATCTCACTTGTTTAAAAAACAAAGCAAGAGCGGGGCCGGGGGGCGCCGCTCTTGCTGCCTACTGGGTGTAGGGGAAGGGATTATTCTTTTATTGCGGAGATTGCTGCGGAGTAGTCGGGTTCGTCAGTGATTTCATGGACGAGTTCGCGGTATTTCACACGGCCGTCGGGACCAATCACCACCACGGCGCGTGCAAGCAGTCCGGCCAGCGGGCCGTCGCAGAGCTGCACGCCGTATTCCTGCCCGAAAAGCGGGGAACGGAAGGCGGAGCCCACGGTTACGTTTTCAATGGCGTTGGCGGTGCAGAAACGTCCCATGGCAAAAGGAAGATCCATCGAGGCGCATACCACGGCGGTGTCTTTGAGCGAGGCCGCTTCCTCGTTGAATTTCCTTACGCTGCGGGCGCATACCTCGGTGTCGAGGCTCGGGAAAATGTTAAGTACCACTGTCTTGCCTTCGTAATCGGCGCTTTTTACAGGCGAAAGGTCGGCTCCGGCAAGATTGAACGACGGAGCTTTTGAGCCTACGGCAGGCATCTGTCCGAAAGTGTGGCAGGCCGTGCCTTTGAAATATACTGTATCCATAAATGTAGCTGAAAGTTGCTTGTTAGAGGTTGTCGGTAATAGAATCGATATACTCTATAACATCTGAAGCAAGCCGATTGTTGCGGCCCGGCAGAACCTTTGTCACTTTCCCGGCGGTATCGCATACGATTACCGTCGGCAGCTCCCGCGCTCCGAGGTCGCGGGCAACGCCACGGGCGCTCATAAGCAGGTGTTCGCCCGGACGCATGTCGGGCGCGAGCGCCTCTATGCGGTCCACATCGTTGCCCGTGAAGGCAAGTATCAGGTCGGCTCCCGGTTTCAGTGATGCCACGGCTTTGCGGAGGTTCTCTACGGTGGCGGCTTCAGTCGTGCCTTCGTCGATTATAGCCAGAAGGGTAGGGCGCCGGAAAGGGTCGCCTTCCGCGCGTGTGTAGCGTTCGCCGGTGGTAGTAGGCAATGAGAATCCGGGAAGAGGCTGACCGGAGAGATGGCTCACATTCATTCTGGAGCTGCGCAGGCGCGTAAACGGCTCGGGAAACATGGCGGCGAGAGTCTGTTCGTTGATTTCGCCGCAATCGTGGGTGGGGCAGCCGGAGTAGGCCACTGAGATAATCTGCTCGCTCGGCGCGCCCGGATTGTTGACAATTTCCAGAAATACGGGCAGCGACGTGGTCGGGTCGGTGATATAATTGAGGGTGCGCCCTGTGAGACCGTTGTGGGTATAAGTCGCTCTTACGGACTGCAGATGGCGTCTGCCTATGATAGTATCGGGATTGAAACTGAGGGTATAATCGGGATCACCGGCCATTTTACGGAGCTCAGCGCCTATGAAGGCCGGGAGGAGGTAGGCGTATTGGGCGGTCTGCTGCATTCCGGCCGATGGATTGGAAGGGCGGAACACGGTGGTGTCTTCCGCGGCATGGAATTCCGTAAGCTTGCGTCCTGAGAATCTGAAAAGGTTGCCGTGATAATAGGCCGCGAAACCGCCGGAACGGCCGTTTTCGGAATCGCGCCAGCGGATGATGTAGCTGCAAGGCGCAAGGGTGTCGCCGTCGGTCCGGCGCTGGGCGAGATTCACGTCACAGCCCACGTCGGTCGACATTGCCTCCATGGTCATCGAGAAGCGTGCCGAATCGGTGTATGCGTCGGTCGAAGAGAGTCGGTCGGCAATATGGCCGATGCGCGGGTCAATATCGGTGGCTATGGCTGTCGAGGCGGCAAACAGGATGGAGATGGCAACAAGATATTTCATAATAATAAGCCTGAGATGAATCCGGGTATGCAAAGATACCTGTTGAAATTTTAAACGCAATGCCGATTAAAAAGTTTTGTCCCCGTTTGAGAAACAATTAGGGAGTGAAAACCGGATTTTTGTAAAAAAATAGGGGCGGAGTGTAACAAACGCGGGGTTGCTTCCGTCAGATAGATGTAACCCGACAGAAAACAGACGGAAAAAATGACCATTACAGAACAGTTTTTCAGGAACGAGATTATGCCATGCCACAAGGCGATGTATCGCCTGGCATACATGATTCTTGAAAACGAAGACGATGCTTCCGATGCAGTTCAGATGGCCATGACCCGTATCTGGGAACACCGTGATTCGATGCCGGAAATCGGCAATCCGAGGGCTTATTGCATTTCGGCGGCACGCTATGCGGCCATAGATATTGCCCGCAGCCGCAAACCGTCCGACCGGCTTTCCGAAGCCGACACTCTGGCAGCCTCCGATTCCATAGACGAACGACTGGAAAAAGGCCAGGAACTCAGCACTGTGAAACGGATAATGCGGCAGCTCCCTGAAAATCAGCAGCGCGTGCTCAGTCTCAGCGCATTCTCCGAATGCTCAAACACTGAGATAGCACGGATTACGGGTCTCTCGGATGCCAACGTACGGACTCTGTTGAGCCGGGCACGCACAAAACTCAAACTCCTCTATTCCCAACAGAAATGAAACCAGATTTTACCCTCATCAACGATTATCTCCGTCGTTATTACGAAGGAAATACCACCCCGGCCGAGAACGCCATGCTTCTGTCTATGCTTGAAGCAGCCGACGAGAGCCAGCTCACCCCTGAGCTCCGAATGGAGCGCGAGATCTTTCGCGCGGTCAGCGACTCGCGTACAGAACTTCAGTCGGAAATCGACATTCCCGACGACCTGGAGCAGCGTCTGCTTGACGCCACCATAGGAGAGGCATCGGCGGACAAGCCGGATAGCATGCGGCGCAGACGTGCTTCAGTAATACTATCTCGTCTCATCGCTGCAGCCGCCGCAGTGGTCCTCGTGCTTGGTATCTCATGGCGGTTTTTCAGTTCGCGGCCTAATATTGAGCCGCAGGCAGTCTCGCCGGTTAGTGTAGCCGAAGCCGCCCCCGATGATACATCGGCGATACCGGACGCCAGTTCAGCATCATTGCCGGAGGAACACCTGATTGCCGAGGCCGCCCCGGTTGTCAAGACCGTTAAACCCTCCGCGGTCGCCAAGCCGGCAGTGCGTCCTGCACTGGTCAGCAACTCCAGGGTGGAGGCTGAAGGCAACACCATAATGATTACCGAGCAGGCCGACAGTCTCGAGGCCATGCGCGTGACCCTGCTGGCACTCCAGACCATCGACAGAGCCATGAATAAAGTAGGCGCTGAGCTTGCTCCGGCGGCGAAGAGCATTGAGGAGAGCAACAGGCAGATTGAAAATACAGCACAAATAATCAAAAACTCATTGATATGAAACGAATCTACATTTTTTTAGCGGCGATTATACTTGCCGTAACCGGTCTGTCGGCGCAGACAAACGCTACTCGCGTTTTGGCCGACCTTGCAAAAATCAAAGGTGTTACCTCAGTCTATGTGAGCGGCCCGATGATGAAGCTGGGGCTCTCGAAATTATCCGATAATATCGATATCAATAATATGGGCGTGGCAATCAAGGGCATAAAAAATCCCGGGGGACTGGAACTCGTCAATGCCGAGAAACCTGAACTCGCTTCCCGACTTAAAACGGCTGCTGCCGGGATTCTCAAAGGTAAAAATACCACCGTTCTTGTCGAGACCAAGGAAGACGGCGAGAGTGTGAATATTTTCTCTCCCGGTAAACTCGACAATAACGTCATAAAGGATTTGATAATCGAGGTGTCGGAAAATAATAACGAATATACACTGATTTATATCCATGGCGACATTGAGATTTAAGAGCGGCCTCAGTCTGGCTATGGTGGCGCTCGTGTGCGCACTGTTGTCGACTTCATGCATGTCGTTCAAGCATAAGACTTTCCCTGAACTTGCCCGTTACAACGACAAGGAAGTGGAAGTGGTGAGAGTAAAGAGGGCAATGATGTCCATGTGTCGGCTGGGCCTTGGCAGCGAGATTGGTAAAGTGATGAAAGGAATGAAGGGTGTTGAGGTTATAGAATGCAAGAGCCGGGCTTCGGTGGCCGATTGCAGAAAGCTCCTTGCCGAAAAACAGATCGGCGATATGCTCATTGAGACAATTGACCGCTCGGATACCTTGAGAATATATGGCTATCCTCTCCCCGACGGACGTGTCGACCGGATGATGATCGTGGCCCAGGAGGCTCCCGACGATTTGCAGCTGATTGTGATTTCCGGAAAAATCAATATCGCGGGCAACCTGTCGGAGCTGACGGGAAGCATCTGACAGCCGCTTTCGGCCGGAGGTTTGCAGATAACCTGAACATTCAGTAAATTTGAATGGTATTCCGTCAAACCAACAATCCATACCATGTCATTACCACTATCATTCGTAAAAACTCTCATAGGATCGGCTTTACTCGCAGCGGGTACAGCCGGTTCTTTTGCATCTCCCCGGCAGACAATTCCGTTGAGCAGCGACTGGCAGTTCCGCTTTTCCCATGAGGTAAACAACAACGACTCGCGTCGGGTTGACCTTCCTCATACGTGGAACGCTCAGGATGCCATGGTAGGTAAAATAGACTACAAGCGTGGAATAGGCAACTATACCAAGACAATTCCGGTGGGCGAGGATCTCCGGGGGAAGCGCCTTTACGTGAAATGCGACGGCGCCAACAGCGTGTGCAACCTGTTTGTCAACGGCAGGCATGTGGGCGAACATCGCGGAGGATATTCCGCATTTGTGTTCGAGATTACCGATTTCGTGGACTACGGAAAGAACAATACGCTGCTGCTGAGAGTGAACAACGGCGAACAGCTCGATGTGATGCCTCTGGTGGGCGACTTCAATTTCTATGGCGGACTTTACCGTGATGTCAACCTCATTGTAGGCGACACCATCGGCATCTCCATGCTCGATTACGGATCGCCGGGAGTGTATCTGCGTCAGGACACGGTGAGCGAGCGCCATGCCGGTGTCACAGCCGGTGTGCGTCTTTCGGCGCGCACCTCCCGCCCCGAGGATGTTACATTGCGTATCGAGGTGCTTGACGGTGACCGCACCCTGCTTTCGCGCGAGAAGAGTGTGACAGTGCTTCCCGGCGCCGTGGCACAGTCTGACAGCCTCAAGTTTGAGATTGACAATCCCCGCCTGTGGGACGGGCGCCGCGACCCGTTTATGTACTCCGTAGAAGTCAGCGTGCTGAAAGACGGCAGGGTGATTGACAGCGTAAGGCAGCCGCTCGGTCTGCGCTACTTCCACACCGACCCGCAGAAAGGTTTCTTTCTCAACGGCCGTCATCTCCCTCTGCACGGCGTGAACCGCCATCAGGAGCGCGCGGGGATAGGCAATGCGCTTCTGCCTGAGCATCACCGCGAGGATATGGACATAATGCTCGACATGGGTGTGAACGCCATGCGTTTGGCCCATTACCAGCAGTCGGAATACATGTATGACCTCACTGACCGCAACGGCATAACCGTGTGGGCTGAAATTCCCTTTGTAGGGCCCGGCGGATACGCCGACAAGGGTTTCGTGAACCAGGAATCATTCAAGGAGAACGGCCGTCAGCAGCTCCGCGAGCTTATACGTCAGAACTACAATCACCCGTCAATCATGTTCTGGGGACTCTTCAACGAGCTTAAGGAGGCCGGTGACAATCCGGTGAATTACGTGAAGGAACTCAATGTCATGGCCCACGCCGAGGACCCAACGCGCCCCACCACCGCGGCAAGCAATCAGGGAGGCGCCCTCAATTTTATCACCGACAATATAGCGTGGAACCGCTATGACGGATGGTATGGGTCTACACCCGCCACTCTTGCCACCTGGCTCGACGCTACCCATCGCGATTATCCGGAACTGCGCATAGGTATAAGCGAGTATGGCGCTGGCGCGAGCGTGCGTCATCAGCAGGACAGTGTTGTGCAGCCGGTGCCCTCGGGCCGCTGGCATCCCGAAAACTGGCAGCTGGTCTACCATATAGAGAACTGGCGCATAATCAGCAGCCGGCCGTTTGTATGGGGTAGTTTCGTGTGGAACATGTTTGACTTCGGGGCAGCACACCGCACCGAAGGCGACCGCGACGGCATAAACGACAAGGGCCTCGTGACCCACGACCGCAAGACAAAGAAAGACGCGTATTATTTCTACCGCGCCAACTGGAACCCCGAACCGATGGTCTACATAGCCGGAAAGAGAGCCGACCGCCGCAGCCGGGAAACGACCGATATCACCGTGTTCAGCAACAGCGGTGCCGTGACGCTTTACGTCAACGGAAAGAAAGCCGGGACAGCCCAGCCTGACAATACTATGGTATGCACCTTCAGCGGCGTGAAGCTTGCCGCAGGTGAGAATATAATCGAGGCTGTGGGCGGGGATAAAAAGCACCCTCTGACCGACCGTTGCGTCTGGATCCTTTCCCCGGAATTGTAATCGCCCGGTATGAAAAGGGTGGGTAAATCCCCAGTGATAATCCGCAGCCGGTTAGTGCCGAAAGGAATATGTATAAATCTTTTCGGGACGTTCTGGGCCAGAGACACAAGCTGGATTGATAAGTATGTGGTCAATCACGAGCGGATTCATACCGCTCAACAGCGCGAAATGCTCTTCGTGCCGTTCTACATCATCTATGTGATCGAGTGGCTTATCCGGTGCGTTCAATACCGTGACCGGAAAAAGGCATACTACAACATCTCGTTTGAGCGCGAGGCTTACGCCAACGGTCGTAATCTCGATTATCTTTCGTCCCGAAAGTGCTACGCCTGGATCAAATATCTCCGTAAGGATTAGGAGAGAGAAAAGAGAGTGAGGGCGTTGGCGGTTGTGATTGAAGCGAGATTGTCGGGAGTAAGGCCGAGTGCTGAGGCCACGCGGGCAGCGGTGTGAACGAGATAGGCGCTTTCGTTGCGACGGCCGCGTTTGGGCACCGGGGCCAGATACGGCGAGTCGGTTTCCAGAAGCAGACGGTCGGTGCCGATGGGCGGCAGCGCGTCGACTAAGCGTGAATTCTTGAATGTGACTATGCCGTTGATTCCGAAATAGAAGTCGACGGTGCGCCTTACGGCCTCCACATCCTCAGGCGTGCCTCCGAAACTGTGCATCACTCCGGTGGCCTCCGGGAATTCCGAAAGCACTTCCAGCGTCTGGGGCAGTCCTTCGCGGCAGTGGATTATCACCGGAAGCTTTCTTGCGGCGGCCCACTGCATCTGCTGTTCGAGCGCCTGCATCTGCTGTTCGGCAAACTTCTTGTCCCAGTAAAGGTCTATGCCAATTTCTCCTATCGCAATGTAGTCGGCGCTATTGCTTTCAAGCTCCTCACGGGTGGCGTCCAGGTCTTCGCGCCAGCCTTCGTTGATTTCGGTAGGATGAAGGCCCATGGCCATGAACGTGACGTCGGGGCGCTGCCCGTGGAGCCGGCGCATCGGCTCTATGGTGGTGAGGTCGACGTTGGGGAAAATCATGCGGTCAACCCCGGCCTCAAGCGCGCGGTCAACGGCGTCGGCACCGGTCAGTCCCTCGGCATCGAATTCCGGGAGATAAAGATGTGTGTGTGTATCAATCAGCATAATCAATGTGTGCGGGTGCGCGATTTGTCGGCTATGGCGGCGAAGAAGTCGCGGGCCGCGGGGGTGAGCCCGGCATGGTCGAGCGAGGCTATTGCCTCGTCCACGTAAGTGTCTATGAGCTCGTGGCAGCGTGCCGGGAGGTCGAGGGCCGTATATACTTTCCTTACGCGCTCTATCTTTTCAGCAGGAGCCGAAGGCGACTCTATTTCGTGGCGCAGAATGCCGTCCTTGTCCTCGGCGAGAGCCGTGATGAGCAGCCATGTCTTCTTGTCGTTGAGGATGTCGCCGCCTATTTCCTTGCCGAACACCAGAGGGTCGCCGAAGGTGTCGAGATAGTCGTCCTGAAGCTGGAAGGCCAGTCCGAGTTTCTCGCCGTAGACGTACATGGCGCGGAGAGCCTCTTCCGATGCGCCTCCGGCAATGGCTCCGAGGGCGCACGCGCAGCCCAGAAGCACGGAGGTCTTCAGGCGTATCATTTCCATGTATTCACGGGTGGTTACGTCGGTGCGCTGCTCGAAATCCATGTCAAGCTGCTGGCCTTCGTAGACCTCCATAGCCGTCTTGTTCATCATTTCCAGCAGCTTCGGCAGGGTGTCGGCGGTTGTTCCGCGGCAAAGCAGGATGTTGGAATACGTGAGCATGGCATCGCCTGAAAGGATGGCTGTGCGCTCGTTCCAGCGGCGGTGTACGGTGGGTTTGCCGCGGCGCATGTCGGCGTGGTCCATCACATCGTCGTGGAGCAGCGTGAAGTTATGGAACATCTCCACGGCCAGAGCCTGGTTTACCGCCCGCATGGGGTCGCCGCAGAAAGCCTCGGCGCTTGCCAGCGTGAGCACGGGGCGAAGCCGTTTTCCTCCGCAGGAAAGGGCATAGATTATGGGCTGATAGAGTCCGGCGGGTGAGGCAGGAAGGCCGGGGTCGGAAATGCGGGGCTCGATTATGTCGAGGTATTCTTTGGTGGTATGCATGGTTGTGCTGTTATTGTCGGTTAATGTGAGAGCGCGTTCATGAACGTGGCGGCTGCAAGCGAATCGGTGCCATAGGCCTCTTTTATCGCGCCGACCAGAGCGGTGCTGTCGGGGTCGCCGGTCAGACTGACGGCGAGGGTGCGCGGCGGCGCTGCCACCGTCAGCACGTGGGCGCGGAGCGGCAGGGGAAGCGTTGCGGTGACGGAATCGATGGCGAAGGCAAACCGCGTGGCGAGCGAATCGCGCCCGGAGCCGGTGTAGCGCGCGGCCACGCTGCGTGTGAACCGTCCCGCGAAGGGATAATGTGTGTGGGAGGCTCCGGCCATCCACGCCACCAGCGTCTCGGCTATCTCTTCCGGCTCAAGTGAGTCCACGGCGAGTGCGGCCTGACGCTGAGGGGAGGCCGCAGGGTCCAGCGCCAGCCCGTGGTCGGGCGGCAGCATGTTCCGTCCACCGTTGCCGCAGGCTGAAAGAAACGCCGTGAGAACCACGGCAGCTGTTACTAACGCATTCGTTTTCATTCTACATGCTCTTGCATCTGCAAATTTAATCAGAATAGCGGGTCTTTCAAAATGATGGAACCTTCCCGGAAAAATTGTTGTTAGATAATTATATTTTTCATTGATATGAGTTCTCCCGTACAACAGACCGCACCGTCGGGCACACTGTCGGCTCCGCCGAGGAACTATGGTGTGTTCGTGGTGTTCATAGCCATTATCGGCGCCTTCTCATCGCTGGTAAACGATATGTATCTTCCCACGATTCCCGATATGATGCGGGAATTCCATACCACTCCGTCGATGACGCAGATGGGCCTTTCCATGGCTATGGCCGGCATGGGGCTCGGGTCGGTGCTGTGGGGGTCGGCCAGCGACCGCTACGGCCGCAAGCCTGTGCTCCTGGTCTCGCTGGTGATTTTTGCTGTGGCTACGGCTGTATCGCTGTTCTCGCGCAATATAGTATTTTTCATAGTGTGCCGCCTGTTCCAGGGGCTCGGCGCGGGTGGGGCGATGGTTCTTTCCACCTCTATTCCGGCCGACGTCTATATGGGACGGCAGCTTGCCAAGCTTATGGCTATAGTGGGAGCGATCAACGGTATCGCACCGGCACTCGGCCCGGTTGTGGGCGGTTTCATGGCCGACTGGGTAGGCTGGCGCGGAATATTCGTGCTGCTGCTGGTGATAGGCGTGGGCATGACGTTCTGGACCACCCGATATCACGAGACCCTTCCTCCGTCGCGGCGCCTCAAGGTGAAATCGATGGCCGATTACCTGCGGGCCTATAAGAGCCTTTTCGTCAACGGCCGCTTTATGCTTTACGTCGTTATAAAGGCTGTGGCCATAGGGCTTCTTTATGCCTACATTTCGTCGGCGCCCTTTATCATTCAGGACCATTACCATTTCAGTTCCATAGATTTCGGCCTGATTTTCGGCGGCAACGCTCTCTGCATGGGGATCGGCTCCACACTCGCTCTCCGCTTCAGGGTGATGAAGCAGGGAATGGTGGTGGGCTGTGTGGGGATGTTTGTGTTTGCCTGTGCCGAGGCCGTGGTGATGTGGATTGACGCCCCGTTCCTCTACTATGAGATTTTCGCGGCTCCCATGCTGCTGTTTTCGGGCATGATTTTCTCGACCGCCAACACCCTTTCCATGGAAGAGGGAAGGGCCGAGGCTGGAACCGCGTCGGCTATACTCAGCGTGGTGAAATATGTTTTCGCCGCCGTGGTCTCTCCTCTGGTTGGCCTTGGCAACATGCTCCATTCTGCGGCCATAGCGTTTGTAGTCATTACACTGATCGCGCTTGTGCTCGCATGGTTTGCATGGCGACTGGCTCCCCTTGCCGATATGGTGCGCAAGTAAAGGAAGGAAGCTCTAAAATCTTATCTGCACTCCGGCAATGATGTTGCGTCCGCGCAGGCGGAAGGAGTGCTCTGTGCGCGAGAGCGTGCCGTAGTTCACATACTGATAGCTGCGGCGGTTCAGCAGGTTGTTGGCCGTGAGCGAAAGGCGTGTCTTGCCCACGTGCCACACTGCCGAGGCATCGAGCAGCACAAGCGAGGCGGTGTTTTCTTCCGGGAAACGCGTCAGGAAATGCTCCGCACCGGCGGTCAGCTGAATATAGTCGTTGGGTATGAGGATGGCGGATATGTTCTGGTGGAAGGAATGGTAGTTGGTTGACTCGCCGTTGATTTTCAGCCGTGAATATCCATATTCCGCATTATAGTTGGCCGACAGCCACCGGCACAGGCTGCCCTTGAAATACGGTTTCACTCCGGCGGTAAGCTGTCGGAACGGTATCACGGCGTCATCGCGCATCGACGAGGCCGACGAGGTCGAGGCATTGATATCGAAGCCCGTCACCATTCGGCTGTGGCCAAGCCCTTTGCTGAAACCGCCGTTTACGAACCACGAATCGCTGTGATGAAGACGGTCGGCGTAGGTGGAAACTATGAAATCGCCTATGAACAACTGGCTTGACATCAGCGAACTCCGGCTATGGTTATAGGTGGCCGAAAGATTGAAAAACAGCGATTTCAACGGATTGCGATAGCGGTAGGAAAGCGTGGCGGCCACATTCCGGGAATATTTGTCGGGGTTATCGGCAATGAAAAGATTCCTGTAGTCGGAAAGCACGGGAGCCGTGATGTTGAGATATGCCTGTGGCGCGCCGAGGCGGTAGGCCACCGAGGCGGAGATATCGGATTTGGAGGTGAGTTGGCGTTTCACGTAAAGGCGTGGCGCTGCCGAGAGATAGTCATGCTGCCCGGCTACAGAATAATGCAGCCATTTCAGAGCCGTCCGCAGTGAAGCCCTCCAGCCGCCGCGTTCGTAATCCAGCTGCGGGGTAGCGTAAAGATTCGAGAGGAATGCGCTGTGCGAGCCGTCGTTGTCAAATTCGCCGAGGCCTGAAAGGACCGTGTGCATGCGGTGATAGTCTATGTCGAGGCCGGTTGTGGCATAATATTTCCAGAAGCGGCTGAGTTTACCGAATTTTGTTTCCGTTGTGCTGCGGAAATCTGTGGTGCCGACGCTCTGCACGGCATCCTCCTCGCCCGCAATCAGCAGCCTGTCGGGACGATAATCCAGCGAGTTGCGCGAGATGAGTGTGAAGAGTCTCTTTTCGTTGCGTTTCACAAGTTTAAGGTCGTTGGCGGCCGACAAGCTTTTGCGGTTCACCAGCTGGTCTACGTCAAAGGAGCCGGTGATAGCGGAGTTCGATCTGTTCCAGACACCGGAGGCCGTGAACTTCTCTTTAAGATAATATTCCCGTTTGTTCGTCTGGCTGAAAAACTGTGCCGAAAGGTCGTGGCTCTGGGTGCGCTGCGAATTGCGCTGCACGAAATCGGGAATAAGCTCACTGAAATAATCGGTGGTCAGTGCTGAATTGTGGTCCAGCCGGTCGCCCATATAGTTAAGTTTCAGACGCATGGAGGTGTCGCCCGATTTCCATGCCGTGATTGCGTTTGCCAGCCACGACAGATTGTCACGCGTGCGCTTCTCGGTGAGGGGCGCGCTGACTATGTCGGCCGATATGTATTCGGGCCACAGGGACGCGGTGTAATCCGATGAGAACATGTCGTCGAAGTCATGTTCCTGTATCTCGTTGGCCGGATTCCAGCCGGTGTTGTCGGCTTTCAGGGTGACGATGTTCTGGACGCGGGGAGCGATGCGCATGGTGTAGAGCGAGCCGTTGTAAAGTAGCGGTTCGGCTCCGGCTGATGCTTTCGCCACTCCCACCCAACGGCTGCGGGCATCCTCTTTCAGTTTGAGATTTATGCCTGCCTCCTCGGGAAATTCTATGCCTTCGAGCGCCTTGACGGGCTGATGGTTCTCCATCACCTCAACGGATTTCACATCCTTGTGGGATATGTTGTTGGTGGCGAGGCCATACTGGCCTCCTACGAAATCGTTGCCGTCGATATAGAATTTGTTGATGGGTTTTCCCTGATACTTGATTGTGCCGTCGTCCTCCACCTTGATTCCGGGCAGACGTTTTATGACGTCGATTATCGCATTGTCCTTTGCATTGGCATACCGGGCCACGTTGAATACCAGTGTGTCGCCTTTGGCATAGATGTCGGGGGCAGCCACAATCACATCCTTCAGCAGCGTGGCCTTCGGTTTCATGCTTATGGCCGACATGTCCGCATCCACAGGCAGCGAAAGGGTCTCGTAGCCCATGAAACGGAATGTTATGGAATCGGCCCCGGCTTTGGGCGCGATGGAGAAACGGCCCTCCCTGTCGGTTGACGTAAACGCCCCTTTCGATTTCACAATGCACCCGGCGATGGGCTCACGGGTGTCGGCATCCGTTACGACGCCTTGCAGTTTCCCCGGGCCTGCCGCCGAGGCCGACAGCAGGCTCAGGAGAACGCAGAGTATTGAAAAGCTGTTTCTGTTCATTTTTTCCAGTCAAGTTCTATGTAGTCATAGGGAAGTTCGATAGGGTCGTATGCGTCGGGCTGCGGATTCCCGGCCCCGTCGGTTACGGTGATATGGCCGCCCGTAGTGGCCTCATAGTAAGCGTACGGATTCACTTCATAACGGTGCTTGGCATCGTAATATCCGCGGCGGTCGGTTTTGTTGAAAGGCACTTTGTAGATGGTGACGGGCCGATCGGCCTTCGACTTTATGCCGATGCACTCAAAGGTGTAATGCCCCTCTTTGTCGGAGGCCTTCATTATAAGGCCGGGGAGGCCGTGGAGCTTCCAGGGGCCGTCCATAATCGGGATTTCCTCGGTGTAGAACACCGTCCACTCCCGTCCGCGGAAGCTGCACCGCGCGCTCTGGCACTCGTAGCCGAGAACGGTCGTAACCGAGTCGGTGAGCTCCCAGTCGAGGGCAGGCATCTCCTCGTCGTAACGGAACCAGTCCTGACAGATTTTTTCGGTGTGGGTCAGGCGTCCCTCGGGATAATTCTTATAGATTGTCATGAACTCGCCGTTGCTGAGTTTGCCGTCCATCGCTGCCTGCGCAATCTGGTCGGGCGAGGAGCGCATTATAAGGGAGTCGACCGTCAGATTTTTGTAGCTCGAGAATTTCGAGAGGCCGCCGGGGGCTATCTGGAGCAGCATATTATCGGAGTCGTAATTATCTTGGAGTGAGGCCGTGGTATCCACACACCAGCGGTAGTCGTAGACAAATTCCATGGTCTCGGGTGCGAGAGTTTCTGTTTCCGGAACTGATCCCTGAAAGATGCTGAGCTGACGGCGGAGTACTTTACCTGATGCCACGCTTGCGGCTACACCGGCGATGGCGAGAATAAAAAATATTTTCTTCATGTCGTTTTGTTGTTTGATGCCGCAAAGTTATGGCGCCGTTACGCCTCGGGCCGAAAATAATCATTACTCAAGCATTATGGAATTATTACTAAATTATTACTCCGGGGGAATTGGCCTGAGTTTTAGAATCCTGACTGATGAAAAATCCCTATTTTTGCATCATGGAACGACGGATAAAGACATTGTATATCGTAACGATAATAGCCATTCTTGCTTTTCTGGGAATGCAGGCTTACTGGCTGTATGGCCGTTATGATTTCGCTCTCAGCGATTATGAACGCAATCTGGGCGAACGGATAGAGAAGTGTGTGGCAGAATATAACGCCATACGTGCGGTCAGTTCGGATTCCCGCGTGGATTCTTTCAGGAACGAGAAGAATTCCAATGTTTTCTATGTCCCTTCGTTCTCGCTGTCGCAGAAATATGGCGATACGGTCCAGACAAAGCGCACGTCAAGAATCTATACTTACCAGTTTTCTGCTCATGAACTTCTGGGACTCAGGCCGGGCACACCGCTCACCGAGGAACAAAAGGATCGTGCCATTAAACTTGCCGAAATTCAGACGAAAACGCCTGTCGACTCTATGATTTTCGACTCCTCGGGCGCTAAGGATGAGAATGAGGCATGGCTTGCCACGAACAATGTCCAGACGGAGCGGAAATGTCCGTTTACGGTGGAAGGAATAGATTCGATTATGGAAAAGGCCGGGATAAAGGCCGAAGTAACTCTGGCGAGAGCCGACAGTATGGTATGGAATACTGCGGTCGATTATCATAAATCTGTTTTCTCTCCTACTGTCTCCATGATCATACCTTACTCGCAGCTGCAGGGCCTGACGGCGTGTATAGTCAGCCGTGTGAATCCATTCGACGTGCTTCCCGGAATGGGATCCACGCTTATAATCACTCTGTTTGTATCATGCCTGCTTATAGTGTGTCTGGTGCTGCAGTTCTCGACCGTGTTGAAGCTGTCGCGTCTCGACAAGATGCGCAACAGTTTTGTCACTACCATGATCCACGAACTCAAACGGCCTATCTCCACTCTCAAGATGTGTGTGTCGGCCATGAGCATCGATTCCATGATGGGGAGCGGGGAAGTAAGGAAGGAGATCCTGGCCGAGACAAGAAATGCCCTCGACAATCTCTCGGCATATTTTTCGAAGCTCAGGGATATCACGTTCAATAATGTGGAGCAGATACCTCTGAATATCCGCAGCGTCAATCTCAGGGAGCTGTTCGAGAGTGTAGCCTCAGCGGCGGTAATCCCGTCAGGGAGGACTGTGGAAATCAGAAACAATATCGACGGGGAGACGGTGGTGTCGGCCGACCGTTCCCACCTGTTCAATATCCTCAACAATCTGGTGGAGAATGCCATTAAGTATTCCGGAAAGGCGGTTGAAATCACCGCCGAGGCTACCGTGAGCAACGAAGCCGTAGAGCTCTGTATAAGCGATAACGGCAACGGTATATCCTCCGGTGACCTCCGGCATATCTTCGACCGTTTCTACAGAGGCAAGGCCTCGGCAGGCGAACAGCCGGGCATGGGTCTTGGACTTGCTTACGTGAAGTTGCTTACAGAGGCTCACGGCGGCAGCATCACCGTAAGCAGCTCAGAGGGCAAAGGAACATGTTTCACAATAAAGCTTCCCCAATGAAAAACGCGCTCAAAATACTTTTAGTGGACGATGACTTCCGCAATTCGATGCTTCTGAAGCGGTTTATCGAGGCGGAAGGCTACGAGACATTCTATGCCGAAAACGGCAGGGTGGGACTGGAAATGTACCGCAACGAGAATCCCGACCTTATTCTTCTGGATATAAACATGCCGGAAATGGATGGCTTCGAGATGGCAAGGCTTATCCGCGAGACCGACAAACGGGTGATTATCTTCTTCCTGACCGACCGCACGGATAAGGTTGACCGGCTTCACGGCTTCTCGCTCAAGGGCAATGACTATATTCCCAAGCCGTTTTATCCCGAGGAGCTGATGGCCAGAATCAGGGAGCGTCTTGATAGCATGATTGTGTCGACCGAGACCGTCTACGAAATCGGGCAGACGGTGTTCCGTCCCAATATCTCCACGCTGGTATATGCAGGGCAGACATCGTTGCTGTCGCTGCGCCAGGCCGAGATTCTGACTATTCTCGCGGAGAATCAGGGGGCGGTGGTGAGCCGTGATACGATTCTCAACGCTGTGTGGGGCGACGCAAGCTATTCCAATTCCCTGTCGCTGAATGTGCAGATCACCTATCTGCGGCGCCTGATTGCCGATCCGTCGGTAAGCATCGTCTCGCTTAAGAAGCGTGGCTATATGCTCGCGGTCGACCCCTGAAATCCCTATATACATTGTAGAACCATTCTACCATGCCCGGCGTTTTAAAAAGAAACTCTGTATGGGAACGGTCTTGCTTTTTGTCGGAATAATTGTGAATGTTGTTGGCGCGGTAGGTCTGTTTGCCAACGCTTTCAGACGCATCGGTACACGCCGGGATGTCACAGAGCCGGGATATCGGCGTGATGAGGCCGAACGTCCGATTCGCCTGCGCCGCTATATATGGCTAGGGTTGATGATTGCCGGCATCGTAATTGTGTATGTAAGTATCGTTATAGGGTAGTGGCGTCATTAGGTGATCGCGACGTGTGCCTCCACAATCCGGATGATTTCTTCTCCGTAGGCTGTGAGTTTGGCTTTGCCTATGCCGTGTATCAGTTTTAGCGCGGATAATGTGCGGGGTCGTTCGCGCGAGATTTCCATGAGGGCGCGCGTGGACGCTATGCAGTAGGCGGGTTTTCCCTGAGTTTTTGCATTTGTCGAGCGCCAGGCCGAGAGAGCTTCGAACAGCGCGGCATCGGCTTGATTCAGTTCCGTATCGGCAGTTTCCTGCTTTTTCTCTTTACGCTTTTCAGCCGTGGGGGTGGTTAATGTCGCGCGGGCTTTTGCATCGAGGAATCCGGCGGTTGAGAATTCCTTTTCTGTGAAAGCGGTCAGTAGCCGGAGTTTTAGACCGAGAAACTCATATAACCCCTCCCGGGCTTCGATGAGCCGACGTGTTGTCTCCTTGTTGTCTGTTTTTGAAGGCGTTTTTTCAAGCAGGGACGCCATGGGAGTGAGTTCTTTCAGGAAGTAAGCCGAGGCTGCGTTTATTCTCGCATCAGTTCTCGCGTCTGTCCCTTCTTTTACCAAAGGAATGTATGAGTTGACAAACCGGGAACTCACAGCCTCTATTTTATCAGGAATGGCGGAGGCTTGTTCTCGGTATAGGCGTGTAAGTTCTGGATATGTTTTGTAGAGAAATTCCTCTATGATACGGTTGAGGTCGGCAAAGGCGTGAGTGACCGGCTGCATGTCGAAGAGCTCAGCGAAGCAATGTGCCCGGAATTCCTTTTCAAGAGTGCCTACGCACGGATCGCCGGGCAGAGTTGGCGGATTTTCTGTGGAGAATTCCGTCACCTCCGGGTCGTTGATGATGGCGCGGGGTGAGAGCGGGGCATCGAGCACGAGCCCTTCGAGGCTGCGGCATCGCGAGAGCGCCACGTAGGTCTGCCCGTGGGCGAATGAGTGGGCGAGGTTGATGATGGCCTTGTCGAAGGTGAGCCCCTGGCTTTTGTGAACCGTGATGGCCCAGGCCGTGCGCAGCGGGAACTGGGAGAAACGGCCCTGCACCTCCGCCGTTATTTCCGCCGTCTGTTCATTGACGGTATATCTGTTGTTTTCCCAGGTGGCGCGTTCCACTTCCACGGTTTCGGCGCCGTCGCCGAGCAGGCGCACATTCACACAGTCGGGGAGGATGGTTTCAACCGTTCCCATGGAGCCGTTGAAATAGCGGTGGGATGCGTCGTTGCGCAGAAACATCACTCGTGCACCCGGCTTCAGCTCCAGGCACTCGTCGGCGGGATAGGAGTATTCGGGAAATTCTCCTTCGGTTGTGGCTATGAGTTTCACCGGCGCTCCGGGCAGCCGGGCGAGGCGCTGTTCGTTGATGGCGCGCGCGTCGCGGTTGTGGGTCACAAGGCGTATGTAGCCCTCGCGGCCGTCGGGACTGAAGCCGGATATATAGCGTGAATTAAGAGTCCGGAGGGTGCGGGCGTCGGCCGAGTTGTCGCGCACGCGGTTCAGTAGGTCAAGAAAAGCTGTATCGGTCTGGCGGTAGCATTTCTCAAGGTTCACGCTCCGGAAGCCGGCTTTCTGCAGCGCGTGGCTCGAGAAGAAATATGGCGTGGCGTAATGAGGCGAGAGCAGTACCCAGTCCTCGGGCTTTACCACGGGCGCGAGCTGCATCAGGTCACCGGTAAGGAGGAGCTGCACCCCTCCGAAAGGCAGCTGGCAGCGGCGGAGACGGCGCAGGGCGTCGTCAACGGCGTCGAGAAGGTCGGCGCGCACCATGCTCACCTCGTCGATTATCAGCAGGTCGATGCCGCGGATTATCTTGATTTTGTCGCGGGAGAAACGTCCGTAGCTTTTCTGCGCTCCCGCTGCGGTCGTTCCCGGGACGTAGGGCGAAAGCGGCAGCTGGAAGAATGAGTGGATGGTGACACCACCCGCGTTGATGGCGGCTATGCCTGTGGATGCCACCACCACGGCACGCTTCGCTGTGGTGGACGTCAGTTGCCGCAGAAAAGTGGTCTTTCCCGTACCGGCACGTCCGGTCAGGAACACGTTGCATGACGTGTTTTCAATCAGCCTTCGGGCAAGTTCCATTTCGGGATTCGGGGAGGATGGTTCCATAGTCATGGCCATTGAGGTGATGAAGATTTTGAAATAAAGCGGCGTGTCAAAATCGGGTTTTGACACGCCGCCAGCTTTTTTTTTCGGTTCTGAGGAAATTGTTGCGGATTATCCTCCGAAGTTATCGTAGTGGATGTTTTCGGGGTCAACGCCGAGGCTGTCGAGCATTTTGTTTACGGCAGCGCTCATCGGGCCGGGACCGCACATGTAGTATTCTATATCCTCGGGTGCGTCGTGGTTCTTGAGGTAAGTGTCGTAGATTACCTGATGCACGAAGCCGGGAGTGTATTTTACGCCTGCTGCATCTGCCGCGGGGTCGGGACGGTCAAGAGCCAGATGGAAGTGGAAGTTGGGGAACTCCTTCTCAAGCTGCAGGAAATCCTGGAGATAGAACACTTCGTTGAGGGCACGCGCGCCGTAGAAATAGTGCATTTCGCGGTCGCGTGTGTTGAGGGTCTTGGTCATGTGCATGATCTGTGCGCGGAGCGGGGCCATACCGGCGCCTCCGCCTATCCACATCATCTCTTTCTTGGAGTCGAAAATGGGGTGGAAATCTCCGTAAGGGCCGCTCATGAGCACCTTGTCGCCGGGCTTGAGCGTGAAGATGTAGCTCGATGCTATACCGGGCATCACGTCCTGGAAACCTACCTGGGGTTTCGGTTTGAAGGGCGGGGTGGCTATGCGCACGGTGAGCATGAAGCGGTCGCCCTCGGCGGGATAGTTGGCCATGGAGTAGGCGCGCACGGTAGTCTCGTCGTTGCGGCACTTGAGGCTGAACAGTCCGAACTTTTCCCATGCGGGGAGATATTCCGCACCGATGGAAGCCTTGTCGATATCCTTGTCGTAGTCCATGGTGTAGGGCGGAATCTTTATCTGGGCGTAAGAGCCGGGAATAAAGTCCATGTGTTCTCCCTTGGGAAGGGCCACGATAAACTCCTTGATGAAGGTCGAGACGTTGTTGTTCGAAACGACCTCGCACTCATACTCCTTGATATCGAGCACGGAGGCGGGAACACCGATTTTCATGTCTTCCTTCACTTTCACCTGGCATGCGAGGCGCCAGTCATCCTTTATCTGCTTGCGCGAGAAATGCACGGCTTCTGTGGGAAGAATATCTCCACCGCCCTCGAACACCTGCACTTTGCACTGTCCGCAGCTGCCTTTGCCGCCGCAGGCCGAGGGCAGGAACACGTTGCAGTCTGCCATCGATGCGAGCAGCGATTTGCCCGACTCGGCTTTCACGTCGGTGTCGTTGTTGATGTTGATGTTTACCTTGCCGGTGTGAACCAGGTAATGCTTGGCTGTAAGAAGCACGGCCACCAGCAGCAGGGTTATGAGCAGGAAGATGCCCACGCCGGCAAGTATGGTCAGCGACGAGGCCGACATAGCGAGAAATATAACGTTTGTTGCCATGGTTTTACAGTTTTATTCCGAGGAAGCTCATGAAAGCTATGCCCATGAGGGCGGTGAGAATGAAGGTGATGCCGATGCCGCGGAGCGGACGCGGAATGTTGGAGTAGGTCTGGAGACGTTCGCGGATAGCGGCGATGGCCACGATTGCGAGAAGCCAGCCGATGCCCCAACCGGCGCCGGCGCAGAAGGATGTGAACACGCTGTCGAAGCCGCGCTGCTGCATGAACAGCGAGCCGCCGAGAATGGCGCAGTTCACGGCAATGAGCGGCAGGAATATGCCGAGCGACGAATACAGCGCGGGGCTGTATTTCTCCACCGTCATCTCCACGAGCTGTGTCATGGATGCTATCACGGCAATGAACATTATGAGCGAGAGGAAGCTGAGGTCAACATCGGCGAACTGCGGGCCCAGCCATGTGAGAGCGCCGGCCTGAAGCACGTAGGTGTTGAGCAGATAGTTTATGGGGAGGGTGATGCAGAGCATGAATGTCACCGCCACACCCAGTCCGAGAGCTGTCTTTACATTTTTCGATACCGCCAGAAACGAGCACATGCCCAGGAAGTAGGCGAATATCATATTGTCGACGAAAATCGAGCGTATGAATAGGTTGAGATTCTCCATCTTCAGATTTGTTTTTCGTTAGCTTTTTGATTGGTGTGCGGTCATTCGTCCTGAAGGTCTTTGTTGATCGAACGGTGAACCCAGATGATGCAGCCCACCACAATGAGAGCCATGGGAGGAAGAATCATCAGGCCGTTGTTGACATAGCCGTGGTCGTAGCACCACTGGGGTATCACCTGATATCCGAGCAGTGTGCCGCTTCCGAGGAGCTCGCGGAAGAAGCCCACAATCACAAGGATTATGGTGTAGCCGATGCCGTTGCCCACGCCGTCGAGGAACGAGGGCCAGGGCTTGTTGGCCATGGCGAAGGCTTCGAGACGGCCCATGAGGATACAGTTGGTGATGATGAGGCCGATGAACACGGAGAGCTGTTTGGACACGTCGTAGGTGTAGGCTTTGAGCAGCTGGTCTACGATTACCACCAGTCCGGCCACAACCACCAGCTGCACTATGATGCGGATGTTGGTGGGGATGGTGTTGCGAATGAGCGATATTATCACGTTGGAGAAAGCGAGAACCGCAATCACTGAGATGCCCATCACTATGGCCGGCTCGAGTTTGGCGGTCACGGCGAGCACCGAGCAGATGCCGAGCACCTGCACTATCACGGGGTTGTTCTTCGAGAACGGGTTGAAGAAAACCGTTTTCCAGTTTATTTTTTCGGCCATGGCGTTTATTTGGTTCTAAGGGATTCGAGGAATGATTTATATGGCGAGAGGGAGTTGGAGAGCATTTCGCCCACGCCCTTGCTGGTGACTGTGCCGCCGGAGATGCCGTCCACATAGTCTTCGTCGCCCTGGGGTTTCTGTCCGGCTTTCACCACTGCTATGGGCAGGAAGCGGTCGGCCTTGAACATCTGCTTGCCTTCAAACTGGTTGCTGAAGGCTGGTTTCTCTATCTCGGCGCCGAGTCCGGGAGTCTCGCCCTGGTGGGCGAAGTAGGCTCCGTAGACGGTCGAGCCGTCGGCGTCAAATGCGATATATCCCCATATCGGGCCCCAGAGGCCTGCTCCGTAGCAGGGAAGGATGTATTTCACGGCACCGTCGGGCGTCTGGCAGGTGAACACCGGAAGCTCGCGCTTGTCGGCGGGAAGCTTCACCTGGGCTGCCACATCCACCGTGAAAGCGTCGGCGCCTTCTATTTCCTGGCCGTGGTCGTTGTACACGGCCTGTGAGGTGACGTATTTGTTGAAGTCCTCGACCACCTGTCCTTTTTCCGGAACGATACGGGCGGCGGCGAGTATCTGGCGCATCTTGTCGGCGTCGATATTGCTCTGCTGGCGCGAGCGGAGCGACAGGGCCACCGTGGCGAGGGCCGTGCCCACGATGAGCACGAGTGCCACTATATATATTGTGGTGTATAAGTTGCTTTGCTTGTTCATAGTTTCAACGTTATATATAAATGAGTGGCACGCGGTCAGGCTTTGAGTCGGCGCATGCGGCGGTTAACATTGGCCTGCACCACGCAATAGTCAATGAGGGGTGCAAAGGCGTTCATCAGCAGCACAGCGAGCATGGCACCCTCGGGATAACCGTTGTTGTAGACGCGGATAAGAATGGCGATTACGCCGGTGAGGAAGCCGTAGACGTATTTTCCCACGGTGGTGCGGGCGGCGGTCACGGGGTCAGTGGCCATGAATACTGCCGCGAAGGCAAAGCCTCCGAACACCAGCTGCTCTACTGGCGAGAGCATCGAAGCGGGGTAGGTGGGTGTCTGGCAGAGGTTGGCTATCCAGCCCATGAACAGACCGCCTGCCACTACCGACAGCATCACACGCCATGAGGCGATGCCGGTGAAGAGCAGTATGGCGGCTCCGATGAGGATGCACAGGGTGGAAGTCTCGCCGAACGAACCGGGAATCAGACCCAGGAATGCGTCCCAGAGCGAGAGGGGGTCGCCCACGATGTTGGTGAGGTGGAGTTTGTCGCCCACGGTTGTGGCAACCTGTCCCAGCGGTGTGGCTCCGCTCACGCCGTCAGCGAAGTTCACGTGTCCGCCCAGGCCGCATATCGGATTGGCCGAGATGAAAGCGCGGTCGCCGCTCATTGAGGCGGGGTAGGCGAAGAAGAGGAAGGCGCGGGTCACCAGGGCAACGTTGAACACGTTGTAGCCCGTTCCGCCGAACACTTCCTTGGCGAATATCACTGCGAATGCGGTGGCTACGGCCATCATCCATATCGGCGTCTCGATGGGGCAGATCAGAGGCACGAGTATGCCGGTGACGAGGAAACCTTCCTGGATTTCCTCCTTGCGCCACTGCGCCACGACGAACTCTATGCCGAGTCCCACGACGTAAGTGACTATTATGCGTGGCAGGATTGCAAGAAATCCGTAGGCCATCACTGACCAGAACGGGAACTCTGTCATTCCTGAACCGAGGAAGTTCTGATAGCCGGTGTTGTACATGCCGAAGAGCAGGCATGGCATCAGGGCCAGCACCACTATTATCATCACTCGCTTGGAATCGAGGCTGTCGTGGATATGTACGCCCGACGATGAGGTGGATGTGGGCGTGTAGAGGAAGGTCTCGAAACCGTCGAACACCGAATGGAAGGCGTGAAGCTTGCCGCCGGGCTCGAAGTGAGGCTTTACTCTGTCGAGATATTTGCGAAGCATTGGGTTATTATGGTTGATTGTTTTTTATAATCGGTGATAGTGACGTTTATTCGAGTTCCTTGCGCAGGTAGTCGAGGCCTTCGCGAACGGTTTTCTGAATCTCGGTCTTGGAGGGGTCTACGTATTCGCACAGGGCGAAGTCCTCAGGCGACACCTCGTAGATTCCGAGCTGTTCCATGCGGTCGATATCGCGGCTCATTATGGCTTTGAGCAGCGGCTCGGGCATCACGTCCATGGGGAACACCTTGTCGTATTCGCCCGACATTATCATGGCGCGGCGGCCGCCGAGCAGACGGGCGTCGGGAGCGAATTTCTTCCCCGGGAGGAAACGGGAAAGGAATGAGCGGCTCACGCTCATCTTCTCGGGACTCATCGAGGCCCAGCCCATGAATTCGTTCACGTCGTCGCCCTCGGGGATTACGGTAATCTGGCGGTAGGGGTAGTGCAGGAAACCGTCGATGCCGGTGGCTGTGCCGGTGAGCACGTTGCCGGCTATTATGCGGTGATGATGGCCGTCGTTGTTGACGTTGCCTTCAATGAGCGGCTTGATCTGCGCTCCGGCCACGGTCTGCACAAGGCAGGGATTCTTCACTTCCGAACCGGTGACGGCCACAAGGGCCGTCCAGTCGACGAAGCCTTTCAATATAAGGTGTCCCATACGGGCAACGGTCACTATGTCGAGTTTCCAGATGGTCTCTCCCTTGTTCACCGGCTTGATGTTGGCGGCGAGCACGCCGGCGTTTCCGGCGGGGTGAGAGCCTTTAACAATCACTTTCACGGCAGGGTCGGGCACGGGAATGGCGGCGTCGGGACGCATGCCCACATATACTTTTCCGGAGGTCAGTGTTGCCAGTGCCTTCAGGCCGGCTTCTATTTCGGCGCCTTTGCCCTCCACAGAGCGAGGCAGGTCAACGGCAAGGGGAGCGCTGTCGATAGCGGTCACGAATATGTCGCGGGGCGTCGCTGCGGGTTCCGGAACGATGTCGTAGGGGAGCTGGCGCATCATGGCCCACAGTCCCGAGCGGCGCAGGGCCAGGCGGAGAGCTTCGGCGTCGGAGCCGACGCTTGTGGTGGCGGGAGCGCTCTTTTCGGGCGTAGTCTCCACCTCTACTCTCAGAATCTTGCGGCGGTCGCCGCGCACAACCGCCTTTACGGTTCCGGCTACGGGCGACACGAGCATGGTATCGGGATTTATTTTGTCGAAAAGGAGAGGAGCGCCTTCCTCTATTGTCTGGCCTTCCTTCACGGCCAGTTTGGGAGTGAATCCGGGAAAGTCGTCGGGGCACACGGCCACCAGTCCGGGAGCTACGGATTTCACTTGCGGTCCGGCTTCCACGCCTCCTTTAAGACGGAGGTCGAGGCCGCGGCGGATATTGACAGTCATTTCCATGAGCGAAAAGATGCGGTTATAAAGTATTAATAACACGCAAAGTTATTTATATTTTTTGATTTTTGTTAAGGAATACTATCAAAAAATGCTGTTAATGATAAGGAAAAAACTTAACTGGAAATCCGACGGGCATGAATGAAAGAAAATTGATAGAAATTTGCCTGCAAAAATTTTGGAAGTTTAAAACTTATGGATACTTTTGCATAAATCTTTTGCATGGAAAGACTTTATCATCCTTTGAATCGAACCCAGGAAATCGTCAGCTTCCCCAATCGATAGTAGGAAAAATCGCCGGCCCTCATGGCTCATACAATTGACAATCAAACAAATCAAATAACCAATATTTAAAACTTTAATTTCAGTAATTATCAATTATGGAAGCTCAAAAGCCCACCACCAAGCCTCAGGAGGCTAAAAAACAAGGTAGCAATGTAGGCGGCATCAAGAATGCATTCTTGGTAATCATCGCTTGCTTCATCGTTGCAGTATGTCTGTTCATCTTCTGGTTCGGTCACGAATCACACTTCGAAGAGGGTCATCCCATCGATCTCTGGGGTACCATCTATAAAGGCGGTGTAATCGTGCCTATTCTCCAGACTCTGTTCCTTACCGTTATCGTTCTCTCTGTAGAGCGCTGGATCGCTCTCTCGAGCGCCAAAGGTAAAGGCAACATCACCAAGTTCGTTGCTGGCGTTAAGGCTTGCCTTGACAAGAAAGACATCGCCGGTGCTCAGGCTCTCTGCAAGAAGCAGAAAGGTTCTGTAGCAGCTGTTGTTGCCGCCGCTCTCGTTCGCTACGAGGAAATGGATCAGAACACCGTTCTCACCAAAGAGCAGAAAATCCAGACCCTTCAGAAAGAAGTTGAAGAGGCTACCGCTCTCGAGATGCCCGCTCTCCAGCAGAATCTCCCCATCGTGGCTACCATGACCACCCTCGGTACTCTCGTTGGTCTTCTCGGTACTGTAATCGGTATGATCAAGTCGTTCCAGGCTCTCGCACAGTCCGGTGCTCCTGACTCGACCGAACTCTCCACCGGTATTTCGGAGGCTCTTATCAACACCGCTTTCGGTATCGCCACCGGTGCATTCGCCGTAATCTCCTACAACTTCTACACCAACAAAATCGATAACCTCACCTACGCTATCGACGAAATCGGTTTCTCGATTGTACAGACTTTCGCAGCCACTCACTAATCCCGCATTACTTACACATTAATTAAATAAACAGCATAAGTAATATGGGAAAAGTAAAAATTAAAAGAAAGAGTACCCTCATCGACATGACCGCGATGAGCGACGTGACCGTTCTTTTGCTTACTTTCTTCATGTTGACTTCGACCTTCCTCCAGAAGGAGCCGGTTACCGTAATGACCCCGTCGTCTGTTTCGGAAATTAAGGTTCCTACCGCCAACCTCGCCTCAGTGCTGGTTAGCCCCGAAGGAAAGGTGTTTATATCGGTTGCAGGTGAAGCCGATCCCAACGTAGCCGACGGCGAATGGGCCACCGAGCCTATCCGTAAGGAAATTCTCCGCAAGGCTGTGTCGGAATACAATCGTCTCCACCCCAGCAAGAAAGTAGAACTCACTGACAAAGACGTGGAAACTTTCTCCAAGCTCAATATGTTTGGCGTTCCTTTCCAGGCTCTTCCCCAGTTCTTAAGAATGTCACAGACTGAACAGGACAAGGTTATCAGCGATATGACCCGTGCCGACGTAGGCATTCCTATCGATGACAACAAGGACCTCGAGAAGCCCAACGAATTCCAGATATGGATGCGCGCCATCTATTCATCCGGCAACGATAACCTTCAGTCAATGATGAAAAAAGGCGAAGGTATCGCAGTGAAGGCTGACAAAGGCACCCCCTACAGCACCGTTCACCATGTACTCGACAATCTTCAGACCCTGAAGATGAACCGCTTCAGTTTAATGACTGCACTCAAAACAGAGAACGACTAATTATGGCACAGATAGAACAATCCGACAAGGGCAAAAAGAAAAAAGGCGCCCAGAAAAAGATGGCTATCCACGTGGACTTCACTCCTATGGTGGATATGAACATGCTTCTGATTACGTTCTTCATGCTTTGTACCACCATGATTAAGTCGCAGACTCTGCAGATCACCCTCCCTACCAACGAGAAGGTTGAGCAGCAGGACATGAACAAAGCTAAACAGTCAGAGGCTATCACCCTCATCGTCGACACCCAGCGTGACGAAAATGGCAACATCAAGAAAGACGATGAAGGCAAACCAATGAATATTGTGTATTTCTTCGAAGGACAGCCCCAGATCGTTGACGATAACAACGATGGCATCGCTGAGAACTCCAACCTCGCCAAAGAGGTGTTCCTCGGCAACGACGGCTCAGTCCAGAGAGGTATCCGCAAGATACTCCACGACCGCAACAAGCAGGTGCTCGCTAAAATCGACGACCTCAAGGTTAAATGGCGCGCCAAGGAGCTTTCGCCCAACAAAGATAAGAACGACAGTATCTATCAGGCAATGGCGAAGGAAATCCGCAACGACTCCACTCTTACCCGTCCTGTTGTCGTTATCAAGGCAACCCCCGGTGCATCCTGGGAAAGCCTGATTAGCGCACTTGATGAAATGCAGATCAACCAGATCTCACGCTATCAGATTGATAACATAAATCATACTGATTCCATGATGATTGAGGCTTATAACCGCACTCACTGATTTTTGATGTAAGATATATTAACCGTAAAAACCAGAAGAAAAATGGCAAAAGATGTAGATCTTTCATCAAAAGAATGGCGCGACCTTGTCTTTGAAGGCAAGAACAAAGAATTCGGTGCTTACAAGCTCCGTCAGGCGTCGAATGGCCGCCACAACAAGGCCATGATCGCTGTGGTTATCCTCATCGCACTCCTTTTTGCTTTGGCATTCCTCGTAAACACCGTGATCAAGTCGGTGGAAGCACGTCCCGAAGACCAGGCCGAGCAGGCAATGGTTGAAATGGTGACCGAAGCTCCCGAAGAGGAGGCTGAAGAAGAAGAGCCCCAGCGTATCGAAGAGCAGAAACCCGAAGTTCTCAAGGAAGAACTCCTCAACACTGTGAAACTTACTGAGATTGCCATCGTGGAAGATGAGCAGGTTCAGGAAGATATCAAGAGCCAGGACGAAATCAAGGAAACCGACACCGCTATCGGTAAGGTTAACGAGGACCGTGGTGTTGACGATATCATCAATGCACAGGAACACAAAGAGGTAGTTGTCGTTGAGGAAAAAGCTCCGGAACCCCCTGCCGACCACGTATTCGAGTCAGTTGAACAGGATCCCCAGTTCCCCGGTGGACAGACCGCCCTCCTCAAGTGGGTTGCCGACCACCTTCGCTATCCGAGCGTAGCTCAGGAAAATGGCGTTCAGGGACGCGTGGTAGTTCAGTTCGTTGTAACCAAGACCGGTTCAATCGGTGAGGTTCGCGTAGCTCGTTCAAAGGACCCCGACCTCGACAAAGAAGCCGTTCGAGTTGTTAAGTCTCTGCCGAAGTTCACCCCCGGCAAGATGAACGGACACGCAGTGAACGTTTGGTTCACACTGCCCGTAACCTTCAAGCTCGAAGGTCTCTAATAAGTCCGCTCCATTCTTGGGGATAACCTCCCCGGATGAAGAAAATAGCAAGAAGAATCCTCCGCCCCGGCGGGGGATTCTTCGCTTTAAACCGGGCGCTACGGATTTTACGGACATTACGGACGCTACGGACTTTACGGACTTTACCGACTTTATTGACTCTATTGAGGGTTCCATTTCTTTGCCAGAGCTTGAGTGTGGTTTAGTCGGTAAGGTCCGTAGAGTCTGTAGTGTCTGTGGTGTCAGTAAGGCCGGTGGCTTTGGGGCTCTGACGGCCATCTGGTTTGGCGGAGCCGGGGCTATTTGCTAATTTTGCGGCGAAGTTTGGCTGGAAGAGGGTATTGTTATGCTGTTAAAAGTAGGGCTGCTCCATGGAGCAGCCGCCTGATAGAGCCGATTATCGGCGGATGCACGAGCGTGCATCCCTACAAATTGGGTGAAAATTAGCTTCCTCCTTCCATATCACCGCCACTGACATAGAATAATGAACAACGAAGAATACAATTATTTTACCACCCCGGAGGGGCTGCGGTGTGTGCACCGGCACCGGCCAGGAGCATCCGTGGAATATTGCGGTGTTGCCGTGAATGCGGGCAGCCGTGACGAGTGCAAAGCTGAGGAGGGCCTCGCTCACTTCGTGGAGCATACCATATTCAAGGGCACTGAGCGGCGACGCTCTGTCCATATAATAAACCGTATGGAGTCGTGTGGGGGAGAACTCAATGCCTTCACCACGAAGGAATCTACCGTTGTCTATTCGATTTTTCCGGCGGGAAATCTCGACCGTGCGACCGACCTGATTGCCGATCTTGTGATGAATTCGCGGTTTCCGGCCGAGGAAATCGACCGCGAACGTGAGGTTGTACTCGACGAGGTTGCATCGTATCTCGACATGCCCTCCGAAGCCGTTTACGATGATTTCGAGGATCTGCTGTTTGCGGGTTCTGCGCTCGGCCACAATATACTCGGCACGCGCGAAACCGTCCGTTCGTTCACCCCTGAGGTGTGCCGCGGCTTCCTGTCGCGCTTCTATACCGCACCGAATATGGCTTTCTTCTATCTCGGCCCGGCGGATGTGGAAAAAGTAAGGCGAATAGTCAGTCGCCGTTTCGCCTCCCTATCAGTAAGTGCACCGGCCCTGAATCGTGTTGCTCCGGCAGAAGTGCCGGTGTTCGAGCAGGTGAGGACGCTTGAGGGAGGGCATCAGGCTCACACGGTAGCCGGCTGCCGCCTCCCTGGGCTGCATTCGGAGCTAAATCCGGCCATTCAGATGCTCGTGAACCATATAGGAGGCCCCGGCATGAATTCGCTGCTGAATGTGCAGCTTCGCGAGAAACGCGGCTTGGTCTATTCCGTCGAGGCGTCGTCGGCGCGGTTCACCGATTGCGGAATGCTCACCATCTATATGGGCTGTGACCGTGAGGACCTCAGCCGCTGCCGCCGGATTGTGGAGACGACCATGCGGCGCGTGGCTGAAAACGGCGTTACTCCGGCCCGGCTTTCGGCAATGAAGCGGCAATATCTCGGACAGCTCGCTGTGGCGGGCGACAATTGCGAAAATCTTGCCATAGGGATGGGGCGGCGTATTCTCCATTTTCCCACAGTGCTGACCGATGCCCGCGTGCGCGAGCTGGTGGAGGAGATAACTCCCGATGACATCGCGCAGGCTGCCGCGCTTATGTCGCCCGAGCGCCTTTCGTGGCTTACACTCTGCTGAAAATGCCCGAATCTTTTGCAGGAGCCGTGTAAAAGTGCTAATTTCGTAACCTGCGAGGACTACGGGTGTCCGCGCGCCGCTAAACCGTATCCGTAATATGAAGATAGGAGACATCGATCTGGGTCAGCGACCGGTGATGCTCGCTCCGATGGAGGACGTCACCGACCGCAGCTTCCGGCTGCTCTGCAAGGAGCAGGGGGCCGACATGACCTATAGCGAGTTTGTGAGCGCCGATGCCCTCATACGCAATATAGCCTCCACCACCCGTAAACTTTCAATAGACCCCGCCGAACGCCCGACGGCCATTCAGATCTACGGCCGCGATCCGGCCACGATGGCCGAGGCCGCGAGGATTGCCGAGGGAGCCAGGCCCGATATTATCGACATAAACTTCGGTTGCCCGGTGAAGAAAGTGGCCGGAAAAGGTGCCGGAGCGGGATTGCTGCGCGATATCCCGACGATGCTTGCCATCACGCGGGCTGTGGTGGATGCCGTGAAAGTGCCGGTGACGGTGAAGACGCGTCTGGGCTGGGACCACGACAACCGTATAATCGTTGAGCTTGCCGAACAGCTTCAGGACTGCGGAATACGCGCCCTGACCGTTCACGGACGCACGCGCTCGCAGATGTACACCGGCAGCGCCGACTGGGAGATGATAGCCCGCGTGAAAGAAAATCCGCGGCTCACAATCCCCGTGATAGGCAACGGCGACATCACCACGCCATCGCAGGCTGCCGAAGCGTTCACGCGCTACGGCGTTGACGGTGTGATGGTGGGACGCGCCTCCATAGGCGCTCCGTGGATATTCCGCTATATGAAAGCGGCCGTGGAGGGGCAGCCCTCTCCGGAGGTGAGCGATGCCGAGCGTTTCGCCATGATTCGGCGCCAGATCCGCGAAAGCGTTGACCGCATCGACGAGTACCGAGGCATTCTCCACATACGCCGTCACCTTGCTGCCTCGCCGCTCTTCAAGGGAATCCCCGATTTCCGCGCCACGCGCATTGAAATGCTCCGTGCCGACACCCTCGACGCCCTCGAGACCATCCTCTCCCGCATAGAAACCGAAATCCTTCCAGCCGCGCGCCAGTCGGCGCAGCCCGGAAGCGTTTCAAATACTCTCTGATTAATCACAGACCATCATTATCATACTCTATGAAAACTCTTTTCGTCACACTGCTTATGATTCTCACCGGCCTCACGGCCGCTGCCGAACACTTCGAGATGACATTTGGCGAGTTCAACGAACTCCAGGTTGTCGACGGCATAAATGTGGACTATCACTGCGACCCTGCAATGGCAGGCAAGGTGGTGTTTGACTGCGATCCCACCAAAGCGTCGCTGGTGATGTTCGAGCCTTCCGGCGAGAAACTTTCAGTGAAACTCACTATCCGCGACACCAAGGAGACCGGTCTCCCCACCATCCATGTCTATTCATCTTATCTCACCAAGGTGGAAAACGACGGTGATTCAACTGTGAGAGTGCTTTCGACCACTCCCGGCCCGAAGCTCCAGGCCAAGCTCGTGGGCAACGGACGCCTCTCGGTGCGCGATGTCAAGGTCACCAATCTCGAGGCCGAACTGATCACTGGCAAAGGCATGATAGCCGTGTCCGGTACCGCCAAGGTGGCCCAGCTCAAGATTATAGGAGCCGGTCAGATCCAGGCCGATGAACTTCGTGCCGATGTTGTCAAGGCTACCCTTACGGGCACCGGCACCATCAACTGCTATCCTCTTGAGGCGCTCAACACCTCGGGCATGGGTCCCGGCAAGGTGATATACCGCGGCAAACCCAAGGTGACACGCAGCGGACTCAAAATGGTAAAGGCCGTTTCGGCCGACCTTCCGCAATAAACGGGCATGGCCGTTTCTGACGAACAGTCTGACATGAAGATGCGCGTGGCGCGCACCCTCAAGTGGAACGTGGTCGACAAAGTGGCCTCGCAGCTGCTCTATGCCGTTACCGGCGTGATTCTCGCCCGGCTTCTGTCGCAGGCCGATTTCGGTCTGATAGGAGCCGTGCTCGTTTTTCAGGCTTTCGGCTCGCTGTTCATAGACAGCGGTTTTTCTTATGCCCTGATCCAGCGTAAGGAACCCACCCAGACCGACTACAGTACCGTGCTGTGGTTCAATCTCGGCATGGCGGCGCTTGTATATGCCATCCTCTTTTTCTGCGCGCCGCTCATAGCCGATATATTTCAGGGAGACCGGCGGCTCATTCCGCTCACGCGCGTGATGCTGCTCACCTTCATTATCAACGCTTCGGCCATAGTGCAGACCAACCGCCTGATGAAGCGCATGGAGGTGCGCATGATAGCCGTGAGCAATTCGCTGGGACTGTTTGCCGGAGCGATTGTCGGCATCGGTCTGGCGGTTGGCGGTTTCGGGGTATGGGCGCTCGTATGGCAGGCCATAGCTGTGGCATCGGTGAAGTCGGCCGTGCTGTGGCTCACCGGCGGCTGGCGCCCCGACATGAGGTTTTCCTTTCCGGCCCTCCGCTCCTTCTTCAGAGTGGGCAGCGGGATGATGGGTACATCGTTTCTCAACACACTGTTTCAGTATATCTATCCGGGCATAATAGGCAACGTGGCCGGCCTTGTGCCACTCGGCTACTATACGCAGAGCGACAAATGGAGCAAGATGGGGGTGTCGAGTCTGTCGGCCGTGCTCACGTCATCTTTTCTTCCTGTGCTTTCCAAATATCAGGACAATCCCGCGGAATTTGCCTCTTCGGCGGCGAAGATGAACCGTTTCACGTCCTATCTGGTGTTTCCGGCCATGATATTCCTGATTGTGGTGGCCACGCCGCTCTTCCATATTCTTTTCGGTACCAAATGGGATCCCTCCATTGCCCTGTTTCAGCTCCTGCTGGTAAGAGGTATATTCACCGTGCTTACGCAGCTCTATGCCAACTATGTGATGTCGCGCGGCAAGGCAGCGCTGATGGTGTGGACCGAGATACTTCGCGACGGCATAACCATCGCTGCCATACTTCTTACATTGCCGTATATCGCGCAGACGCGTCCCGGAAACCCCACATGGGGCATAGAGGTGATGCTCTGGGGGCAGGTGGCCGCAGGCATAGCGGCGTGGGGCGCTACCGTCTGGATAGCAGCTCCGCTTACGTGGCGCCGCCGCAGCCAGTTCCTCACCGACTCCGCTCCGTATCTTGCGGAAGCGCTTGTGGCCGCGGCCGCAATGCTCGCTTTCATCCCCCTCATCTCCAATCCCTGGCTGCTGCTTCCGGTGCAGCTCATAGCGGGCGGGGGGATATATATGGGGCTTAACGCCATGCTTCATTCAGCCATTCAGCGCGACGCCCTCAACTATATTCGCGGTCGCGGAAGCAAGAAACGCCTCTAATTCAAGATAATTTATTACATTTGCAATATGTCAGTAAATAAAGTAATACTTGTGGGCAATGTGGGCGGTGACCCCGAGATGCGCCATGTGGGCGAGCGGCTTATTGCCGAATTCCGGCTGGCCACCAATGAGCGCGCCTACACCACCGCCTCAGGCACTCAGATTCCGGAGCGCACCGAATGGCACCGTATAGTGATGTGGGACCGCAATGCCGAGACCGTGGAGAAATATGTGCGCAAAGGCGCCAAGCTCTATGTCGAGGGCAAGCTCCGCACCCGTGTGTGGGAAGACCGCAACACCATAAAGCATACCGTCACGGAGATTTATGCCGATTTCTTCGACATTCTCTCGCGCCCCGTGCAATCGTGATTCCATCCTTGAAGAAAACTACCAAATCATTATCATCACACATATCAGTAATCCCTAAATGGAAAAAGACAAAGTAATTTACGAAGACGGCGATCCCATAGAGCTGCCCGAAAACGCGTTTCGCGAACTGGGCGCCGATGAGGACTATCGCCCCGTGATGCATCCGGCTCACGATTATCCGGAAGTCACGCCTTACTCCGTGACGCTCGGACTCGTCCTTGCCGTAATTTTCAGTGCCGCAGCGGCCTATCTGGGTCTGCGCGTTGGCCAGGTGTTCGAGGCCGCGATACCCATCGCCATTATCGCCGTTGGACTCTCCGGCGCCTTGAAGAAAAACAATCCTCTGGGACAGAATGTGATGATACAGTCAATCGGCGCCTGCTCGGGCGTGATTGTGGCAGGGGCCATCTTCACTCTCCCCGCGCTGTTCATTCTGCAGGGCACTTATCCCGAGATAACGGTCAACTTCCTCGAGATTTTCCTGAGCTCTCTCTTGGGCGGTATACTCGGCATACTTTTCTTCATCCCCTTCCGTAAATATTTCGTGAAGGAGATGCACGGAAAATACCCCTTCCCCGAAGCTACCGCCACCACTCAGGTGCTTATGAGCAGCCAGGCCAAAGGCGAGGCTGCCGGCGGTCAGGCCAAGACCCTTGTGATAGCCGCTCTTATCGGCGGTATCTATGATTACGTGCTCGCCACCTTCGGCGTGTGGGCCGAGAATATTTCCACCGCTCTGACTTCGTGGGGCTCCTCGCTCATGGAAAAGACCAAGCTGATAGTGAGCTGCAACACCGGAGCCGCGCTGCTTGGCCTCGGTTATATCGTGGGTCTGAAATACGCGTTTGTGATCTTTGCCGGCTCGGCATTCGTATGGTGGGTGATAATCCCGCTTCTGGGCACCTACGGCTCGGCTGAGCTCACGGCGCTGACGCCCGACGCAATGTTCTCGGAATATGCCCGTCTGATAGGCATCGGCGGCATAGCCATGGCCGGTGTGATAGGCATCATAAAGTCGCGCGGCATCATAGCTCAGGCCGCAGGACTGGCTGTGCGAGAGTTCGGCGGAGGCGCCTCGAAGGAGAAACCGGTGCGCTGGCAGCTCGACATATCCATGAAGCACATAGTGTTCTTCATAGCCATAGCGCTTGTGGTGGTGCTCGTGTTCTTCTGGCTGGGTGTACTCCATAACTTCTGGCAGGCGCTTGTGGCCTGGGTGGTTGTTACCGTAATAGCCTTCCTGTTCACAACCGTTGCCGCCAATGCCATTGCCATCGTGGGCACCAATCCTGTATCGGGCATGACCCTGATGACGCTTATCGTGGCTTCGGCCATATTCGTGGGCGTGGGTATCAGCGGCACTTCCGGCATGGTAGCCTCTATGGTGATAGGCGGCGTGGTCTGCACGGCTCTTTCGATGGCCGGCGGTTTCGTTACCGACCTCAAGATCGGCTACTGGCTCGGCTCGACTCCCCGCAAGCAGGAGACATGGAAATTCGTGGGCACCTTCGTTTCGGCTGCTACCGTAGGCGGCGTGGTGCTTCTGCTCAACAACGTGTACGGTTTCACCGGCCCCAACGCTCTTGTGGCTCCGCAGGCCAATGCCATGGCTAAGGTGATAGAGCCCATAATGATGGGTGGCGATACACCCTGGATACTCTACATGACCGGCGCTATACTTGCTCTTCTCCTCAACTGGCTCGGTGTGCCCGCGCTCGCATTCTGCCTGGGTATGTTCATTCCCATGAGCCTCAATACTCCGCTGCTCGTGGGCGGCGCAATATCATGGTTCGTGAGCACCCGCAGCCGCAACAAAGAGTTCAACGACGCACGCCGCGACCGCGGTACGCTGATTTCTTCCGGTCTTATAGCCGGTGGCGCACTCTTCGGTGTGTTCGCGGCCCTTACGCGCTTCGCAGGATTTGAATATACTTCCGATATGCCCGTGGCCCTCAATCAGGGACTGGGCGTGATAGTGTACCTGCTCCTCATCCTCTATCTGGGCTGGGACAGCATGCGCGGAAAGAAAGCCTGAAACAAGTTCTAAAATGAAATAGGACGTGGAAACGTCGAAACCCTCTTCCGACAAGAGCCGGGAGCTCCTCAGGAGCATCCTGGCTCTGTCGCTTCCGTCGATAGTCACAAACATAGCGGTGCCGGTGCTTTCAATCACCGACACTGCCATCGCCGGCCATATCGGCGACGCTCTGACCATAGCTGCTGTGGCTGTGGGGGGAACGATGTTCAACCTCATATACTGGCTTTGCGGATTCCTGCGCATGGGATCCAGCGGCCCTGCCGCGCAGGCCTACGGAGCCGGACAGACGGGGGAATGCAACCAGATACTCTGCCGTGGACTGCTCCTCGCCGTAGGGCTTGGAATAGGAATGATAGCGTTGCAGTCGCCACTGGCGCGGTTGCTTCTGCGGTTGATAGATGCCGACGCTTCCACCGCTTCCATCGCCTTACGCTATTTCTCCATCTGCGTGTGGGGCGCACCAGCAGTGCTTGCCAATTATTGCTTCAGCGGCTGGTTTCTGGGTCGGCAGAACACAAGGGTGACGATGTGGGTGTCGCTTTTCATGGTGGTGTTCAATATCGCCGTGAGCCTTACATTGGTAGGCGTGTTCAGGATGGGTGTTGAGGGCATCGCCACAGGCACGCTTTCGGCGCAATGGGCCTCCTGCCTGATATTCCTGGTGGCGGCGCTGAGGGAGCGCAGTCTCGAGGGCGTGACACGGAGAGGGGTGTTCAATCTGGGTGCGCTGCTGCGTTTTTTCAGAATCAATACCGACATATTTCTTCGCACGGTATGCCTTGTGACGGTAACGCTGTGGTTCACCCGCACGGGTGCGCGCCAGAGCGAGCTGATGCTTGCCGTCAACGCCGTGCTGATGCAGCTGTTCACGCTCTTCTCGTTTTTTATGGATGGTTTCGCCTATGCGGCCGAAGCCCTATGCGGCATGCTTGCCGGAGCGGGGCAATACGGGACGCTGCGCCTTATGGTAAGGCGTCTTCTCGGTGTTGGCGTGGCGTTCGCACTGGTGTTCAGTGTGATATATCTGCTCTGCGGAACCGAAATAATCGGCCTGATAAGCAGCGACAGCCGCGTGGTGGAAGGCGCGGGAGAATATATGGGATGGGCCGTCACGGTTCCATGCGCCGGATTCATGGCCTTTATATGGGACGGCGTTTATGTGGGGCTTACGCGCACCCGCGAGATGCTTTTGTCGATGGGTGTGGCAACCGCGGTGTTCTTTGCGGTGTATGCCGTGGCATTTCCACGCATGGGCAACCACGGGCTGTGGCTGGCATTCGTGTGCTACCTGTTTGTGAGAGGTCTGCTTCTGGGACTGATGTCGCGCCGACCAGGAATCCTCAGCCGGATTTCGTAAGCATTTTAGGGGCTTAGACGAGTATCAGTGCCGTGGCGAATTGTCGCCGTACTCCTCCAGATAAGCCTCGCATGCCTGCTTCAGCTCATCGTACCATTCGGCGCCGAACCGCTCCGTGAGCGGGCCGCGCATGAACTCGTAGAGCCGCACGCCTTCCTTGCGGCCGAGAGTGCGCGCGCATTTGCATATCTTCCAGCGGTGATAGTTCACGGCCGTGAAATCGGGATATTCCGTGAGGCGCAGCGGATAAAGATAACATGACATGGGCTTGCGCCAGTCGCACTTTCCTTCGCGGAAAGCTTTCTCGACGGCGCACAGACACATTCCTCCGGGAGCATAGGTGGTGAAAACGCAGTCGCGTCCGTCGACTATCGAGGTGACCAGATCGCCTTCCTCGTCGGTATAAGCTACGCCCTGGCGCTCTATTACCTCGCGCGCCGCGGGAAGCAAGTCGTCCCACACCACAGGAAGCACTTCCTCAAGTTTCTTCTTCTCATCTTCGGTTATCGGTGCGCCCGCATCGCCTTCTATGCAGCATTGCCCGAGGCATTTGGCGAGGTCGCATACAAAAAATTCTTCGGCGAGGTCAAGGCTCACCAGGGCATTCTGTATCTGGAGCATGATTTCTTCTGTTTGCATGTTGGGAAATATTAGCGGCCGGCTGTTACCGTGGCCATACCTATCAGGCGCTGGTAGCGGCCGCCGGGAGGATTATGATATACGAAAACGGTATATTCGTTTACAGTGGCGTGGCTGTCGCCTTCCACCGGGCCCGTCAGAGCTTCTGCGGCACCGTGGGGAAGGTCGAGATAGCAATAATTGTAGGCACCCTGTTTGAGGAGCAATGTACATTCATACCGCCCGGCTGAATGGTTATAGACCATTCGGGATGCCTGGTCGAACCTACGCAGGGTAAGGTCTCCTTCCACATAGACATCCGCATCCTTTATCTCGGGCATCCGGAGGGTGAAATGGGTCAGCACATAGTCGGCTTGGGTGCGCGGCGAGGCTGCGGCGGAGGCGCGCACGCGGAACCGTCCCTGGCGGGTGCTGTCGTAGGAGTATGGCGTGTCCTTTCGCGGTGCGTCGGCTTTGAGAGTGGCGTGATAGAATGGATGGGCGTAAAGATATGATTCCACACCCTGGCCGGGGAAGCGGAAGTTAACGGTCTCGAAGCGCCGGTATTCTTTTCCTCCCGGGAAAATCAACTGAGGGAGATGCTCATAGATGGCCTGCGATCCACGGAGGGAGGAGGGAGAGGTGAGGGTTACTTCATTGTCGGTGCGGTTGTTCTGGCGGATTTTCACAATGAGGTCAGTGGCAGGGGCGCTTACTCCCGACCCGGCCGTCTCGACGGCCAGCGACAGCTGCTGGTGGGCGGCGTTGCGGTCTATGTCGGTACGCCCGGTAACATCTGCTTCGATTCGGGCAAGCGGCTCCACAATGCAGAATCCGGTCGTGAGCAGCGTGCTGTCCGGTTCCGATTCATCGTAGACCCTCACAAGGTAATTTCCGGAGAGGGTGGGATTCATGCGGTCGTCGGGGAGGGTAATGCGGTAGTTCACATAATGGACGGTGGTTGCGCGGGAGTACTCGTAATCATCCACCGGTGCCTCGTTGAAGCCATCCGGCAGGTATTCCGAGGCCATAAGGCGGTCGGGATTCCAGTCGGCATCGCAGTGAATCAGCTCGTAACGCAGATAGCGGGCCTCTGAGGCAATCTCGTCGAACGATATCGCTATGCGGTCGCCGCTGCCAAGGCGTATCACCGCGGGAGCCATATCGTCGTCTGCGCCAGTAATCTGAAGCGTATGGAACGACGGCGCATAGACGGCATCAGGGTTTCTCCCCGCCGCCTCGGGCCAGCAAAAGACAAGAATGGCCGTCAAGGCCGATATAAGACAGGGTTTCCTTACCATTCTATGGGTGTCTTGCCGTGTTCCTTAAGGTAGGCGTTTGCACGTGAGAAATGGTGGTTCCCGAAAAATCCGCGCGAGGCACTCAGGGGCGAAGGGTGAGGGGAGGTGAGCACCAGATGCTTCGAGCGGTCTATCAGCTCTCCCTTTCGGGCCGCATACGAGCCCCAGAGGATGAACACCAGTCCGTAACGTTCGGCGTTGAGGCGCTCTATCACCTTGTCGGTAAGCTCTTCCCAGCCCATGCCCTGATGGGAGCCGGCGCTGTGGGCGCGCACTGTGAGGGTGGCGTTGAGCAGAAGGACGCCCTGACGGGCCCAGCGCGAGAGGTCGCCGTTCTGAGGCATCGGTGCTCCGGTGTCGTCGCTCACTTCCTTGAATATGTTGACCAGGGAGCGGGGGATAGGAACTCCCGGAGCCACCGAGAAGCAGAGGCCATTGGCCTGTCCGGGCCCGTGATAGGGGTCCTGGCCGATTATCACAACCTTCACATCGTCGAACGGACATGAGTCGAACGCCGCGAAAATCTTCGAGGCAGGAGGATAGACTGTGCCCGTGGCATACTCGTGGCGCACGAAATCGGTGAGGTTCACGAAATAAGGCTTGTCCCACTCGGAGGAAAGGCGGTCGTGCCATGACGGCTCTATTCTAACATTCATAGGCTGAAAGCAAACATTAAGTTTTGCAAACTTACAAAAAACTGCTAAATTTGCGGCGACAAAGGGACAAAGAAAGCTCCGTCCCCGAACAAAATCCATGCACCCGTAGTTTAATGGATAGAATGCAAGATTCCGGTTCTTGCGGTTAGGGTTCGATTCCCTACGGGTGTACTTCTAATACCCTTAACTATTTATTAGTTAGGGGCTTTGTTTTAAGTTTAGGTTTCTGCTTCAGGATATGAAGAAAAGTCTTATAGCGCTTTCGCTCGGCACTTTCGCTCTGGGAATAGCCGAGTTTGTGATGATGGGTATTCTTTCTCCCATAGCCCATGACCTTGATGTGAGCATAGTCGACGCAGGTCATCTGATTTCGGCTTACGCGCTGGGGGTGAGTTTCGGAGCACCGATGCTCCTTGTGCTCAGAAAAATGCCGTTAAAGAAACTGCTTGTGATTCTTGCCTGTATGATAGCGGCAGGCAATTGTCTGGCGGCGTTCTCGGTCAACTACTGGATGCTTCTCGGCGCCCGCTTTATTTCCGGACTTCCACACGGAGCCTATTTCGGCGTGGGAGCCATTGTGGCGCGGCGTCTTGCCGACCCCGGAAGGAAAGTGGAGGCGGTGTCGATAATGATAGCCGGAATGACGGTGGCCACGCTTGTGGGAGTTCCGCTGGGAACGTTCCTTACGGATCTGGTGTCGTGGCGTCTGCCTTTCTTCATAGTGGCGGTTTCGGGTCTGGCTACTTACGTGGCCATAAGGCATGAGGTGCCCGATGTAGGCAAAATCGTGGATACCGGCTTCAAGGGGCAGTTCCGCTTCCTTCGCAATCCGGCGCCGTGGCTAATTCTCGGCGGCGTTTTCTTCGGGCAGACCGGCATATACTGCTGGTACAGCTACGTGGAGCCGCTTCTTACGACGGTGGCCCACTTCCCGGCAGCGGCCATGACGTGGATTATGGTTGTGGCCGGACTGGGTATGTTTGTGGGGAATCTCGCAGCCGCCCGTTGGGCCGACCATACGGCCCCCGGGCTTGTGGCAGCCATAATCGAGGGATCGATGGTGATAGTGCTTCTTGCCATATCGCTGTTCAGCTCCATTCCGTGGCTTGGTGTGCTTCTTACGTTCATAGGCACGGCAGGACTGTTTGGCAGCGGCGGCCCGCTGCAGTCGCTTATCGTGGCGTATTCCAAGGGCGGAGAGCTGCTGGGGGCGGCGGGTATCCAGATCTGCTACAACGTGGGTAATGCCATAGCTGCCTTTATGGGAGGCCTCAGTATCGGTGCGGGAATGGGATATACTTCGGTTTCGATTGTGGGCATGCCATTTGTTGTGGTGGGTTCCTGCCTGTTATTCGTGTTCTACCGCCGGTATGAACGCGGGGCAAAGCAGGGTGTGCCGTCAGCTGACTCCTCATCGGAGGCTTAGGCAATGGAGCGAGGACGACGGAATAATATGGTATCACGGCATCTTATTTCGCGAAAATACAGTATCTTTACACGAAATTAGGCAACCCGGCATTTCGGGCTGCCATATACTATAGTGTAAAATCAGTGCAATTTATTGAAAATAACATAATTGCCAGAAAGGTAAGACGTATTGTGCATAGAGCAGCCGCTATGTTTGCGGCAGTTTCTGTGGTGGCAGCGTGTACCCACGAGACCATTTCGCCTGAACTCGGCGTGTGCCGCCTTTCGCCTTCGGTGAGCGTCGACGCATCCGTGAAGGCTCCGGATGGCTCTGTTGTAGACGGTTCCGCCATGGGTTTCGCTCCAAGCGCTTCAGAGCTGTCATTCAAAGTGGCAGCCTTATCGGGCGATTTTGAAGGGGAGTGGGCGTCAGTCGACGATTATCCTTTGGACCAGAGCCTTCGTCCTGGTTCATACCGTGTGTCGGCATATTATGGCGATATCGAGGAGGAAGGCTTCGGAAAGCCGTGTTTCGGAGCGTCGGAAGATATAAATCTGGTGGCGGGAAAAAACACAGATGTGAGTCTGACAGCCACGTTGCTTAATTCAGCAGTTGCTGTCAGCTACACCGATGCTTTCCGACAGGCATTCCCGCATGCCCGCGCCACCTTCCACAGCGAGGGTGGAGGTTACCTGCCATATACTGCCGAAGACGGAAGCTACCTGTTTCTGCGTCCCGGCAATGTGAACGTGATTCTCGACGGTCTGACGCTCGATGGTCAGGAATTCTCCTATGCGTTCCACCGTATCGAAGGTCTCAGGGCCGCTTCGGTGTGCGGCCTGACTCTGGATGCCGCAAATGTTTCGGGCACCGAGGTGGTCAAGGCCGTGTTTCTTTACGACGGCTCCGAGAATTCCAAGGAACTTGCTGTCACTCCAGAGCTTGCCTCAACGCCGTCACCGGAGCTTGAATGCAGCGGTTTTGAATCGGGAACGGCCATATCCAATGTGGAGGGCACGTACACGGGGCGCACGCTCACTCTCAGCGTCAAGGACGCCGCCGAAC
>CAUBWJ010000014.1 GCA_958439725.1 uncultured Muribaculaceae bacterium
TGTCCACTTAGAACTTTTGCAACGCAATCCATCACCCCAAATGTCCACCCTGCCTTATATTCCGGTTTCAGAGGAGAAGCCATTAAAACCGATACCGGCGCCAGTGCGCCTAAAATAAAAAATAACGCCTTACACTTCATCTTTACATGGAATTGGATTGGATTGGCAATTTACCTTTACAAAGGTAGAATTCCAAAGGCAGTAAACCACTGCATAATCCTACGATTTATGAGCACTATACTATTATTCATATACCGACAGAACGGTTTGTAATGAGGTCTTTATAGTAACCGGGATTTTTTGCTAAATTTGCATTAGAATACCATCGACCTCCATTATCCACCACCCTGTTTATTGCCAGATGAAAACCTCAATATTACTCTCCGGACTTGCTTTGCCGCTGTGCATGCCCCACGACGCCCAGGCCCGCAAACAGCCCCATATAATCCTGATCATTACCGACCAGCAGCGCGGTGACGCGCTGGGATGCGCCGGGAAATACGCAATAAAGACCCCTAATCTCGACTCGCTCGCATCTGACGGCTTCTTCTTCAACAACGCCTACTCATCGGCTCCGAGCAGCACCCCGGCCCGTTCGGGATTGCTCACAGGCATGTCGCCCTGGCACCACGGCCTTCTGGGCTACTCCAGCCGCATAGGCGAGCACTACCGCTACGAGATGCCGCAGATGCTTCGCGACAACGGCTATCTTGCACTCGGCATAGGAAAGATGCACTGGACGCCGCAGAACGCCCTCCACGGCTTCCACGCCACGCTGGTGGATGAGAGCGGACGCGTGGAATCGCCAAATTTCGTGAGCGATTACCGCAAATGGTTCCAGACCGTGGCACCGGGAGTGAACCCCGACTCCACCGGAATTGACTGGAACGGCCATGCCGCGGCCGCATACAAGCTCCCCGAGCAGCTCCATCCCACGGCTTGGACCGGCACCACCGCTGTGCGCACCATCGAGCATTTCGACACCGCTTCTGCCCGTCCGCTGTTCCTCAAAGTATCGTTCGCACGCCCCCACAGCCCCTACGATCCGCCGCAGCGCATCCTCTCGATGTACGACGGCGTGGAGATTGCTCCGGCCGCACATGGCGAGTGGAGCAAGGATGTAGGCAGCAAGGTGACCGATCCAGCACAGGATCCCACCGCCCCCTACGCGCAGTTCAGCGACGAATATGTGGAGAATACCCGCCGCCATTATTATGCCTCTGTAACGTTCATCGACGAGCAGGTTGGCGACATCATCAAGGCGCTTAAGGAAAAAGGGATGTATGACGACGCGCTGATTGTGTTCACCTCCGACCACGGCGACATGATGGGCGACCACAATTCCTGGCGCAAGACCTATCCTTACGAAGGCTCGGCAGCCATCCCGATGATTGTGAAAGTTCCGGAAGGTATTGCTCCGGTGCATGCCAAAGGCTCCGTGCTGGAGCAGCCGGTGGAACTGCGCGACATCCTCCCCACATTCCTCGACGCCGCCGGAGCTGAAGTTCCGGCCGACATGAACGGTCGCTCTATGCTTGCGCTCATCACTCAGAAGAATCCTCAGTGGCGCCGCTGGATTGACCTGGAGCACGCCACATGCTATTCCGACAATAATTACTGGTGCGGCCTCACCGACGGCAAAATGAAGTATATCTGGTTTCTCCGCAGCGGTCAGGAACAACTGTTCGACCTCACAGCCGACCCCGAAGAGACCACCAATCTGATCGGCAACAAGAAATACGCCGCCAAAGCCTCCGAGATGCGCCGCGCCCTTGCCGACCACCTGAGCGAACGCGGCGATGAGTGGGTGCGCGACGGCAAGCTCCAGACCCGCTCCACCACCCTCCTCTACAGCCCCAACTTCCCCAAGAACTAACAAGGGCATAGTACATCTTTTCCGGCGGCTATCGCACGCCGGTTGTACAGAAATCGCGCATCCTGCGCTTTACACCTAATAATACTGGGGGCGCAAAATCACTCCCCTTCCTGGGGCTGCGCCTTGGTGATGGTGATGAGTTCGAGGCGTGTGGCGGTGCGGCGCTTGATTGTGAAGAGATAGTCGTCGATGGTAAGTTCGGCACCCTGCGGAGGGATGTTGCCGGTGGAATAAAGTATATAACCGGCGAGTGTCTGATAATCGTCATCCTCAGGAATGTCGAGGTGGAAATTCTCGCGCAGATACTCAATTTCCACGCGTCCCGAGCACTCATATACCCCCGGCTCGGTCTCGCGCACCATCACGGTGCCTTTGTCGTGCTCGTCCTGTATATCGCCGAATATCTCTTCCACGAGGTCTTCGAGCGTCACCAGTCCGGCCGTGCCGCCGAATTCGTCAACCACAATGGCCATGGAGCGTTTCTCGGCAAGCAGACGCCGCATCATCTTGTTGGCCAGCAGCGACTCTGGAGCAAACACCACAGGCTTTATATGGTCTTTCCAGTCGGTTTCGGGGTTGAACAGCTCGCTCACGTGGATATAACCCAGAACGTCGTCTATATCATCGCGATACACCACGATTTTGCTGCGTCCCGAGGAGGTGAAGAGCGCGGAAAGCTCGTCGCGCGTGACGGTGGATACATTCACAGCCACTATCTCATTGCGGGGCTGCATGCAGTCGCGCAGATGCGTCGTGGAGAAATCAAGGGCGTTATGGAATATCTTTACCTCCGTTTCCACGGGCGTTTTCTCGGGATTTACCTCATCTATGGTCTTCTCCAGATACTGGTTGAGGTCGCCAACCGTGAGCATGCGCACCCGCGAACTGTCTGCCTTCACGCCGAAAAGCCGCATAAGCGCCGTTGAAAGCCATGAGCTGAATATCGACACCGGATAGAGAATCACATAGAAAATGGCCACCGGAATCGCGAAAATCTTCAGCGACGTATAGGGGTTGATGCGGAAAATCGACTTTGGGAAAAACTCGCCCACAAGCAGAATAACGGCCGTGGATATCAGGGTGGAGAGTATCAGCACAACGGCCTGGTTGGTACACCAGCTTTCAATCCAGGGGTCGAGGAGCGCGGCCGCTCCCATACCGTAGATTACCAGCATCACATTGTTGCCTACAAGGATTGTGGAGATGAACAGATTGGGGTCGGCATAGAACCGCCCTACGGTCTTGGCAAGAAAACCGCCCGATTTCACGTCGAGTTCCATTCTCACGCGGTCGGAGGTGATGAACGCTATTTCCGTGCCTGAAAAAAGTCCTGAGAATATCAGGGAGACCACGGCGAGGATTATCCAGGTAGTGAGTGTCATTTCTTGGGATTTTGATTGGAGAGTTCAAGCTTTTTCGGACCGCCTGACTCATCGAGTTTCAAAGGTTTCAGCGGGCGCCGTGCCTTTACGGCCGGTGTCTTCTCGGGCTTACGGGCAGCAGGGAGCGGTTCAGCCACGGCGGAAGCACTGTCGGCGGCGGTGGCGGTGCGGCGCGTGCGCTGACGGCCCGAAAGACGGTCGGGAGCCTGGCGGTCAGCCGCCGGGGTCTCAGCCACGGATGGCTGCGGGGCTTCGTCTCCTTCGCCGTCATATTCCTCCGCGCGCTCCGTAAACTGGTCGGCGGGGAAAATGCCGCTCACGTTCAGCACGCGGTATTGCGTCATACGGTCGTTGCTCTCGAAGCCATATCCCTCGATTATGCGGTCGGCACGCTCTATGTGAATGAATGAATCGCTGTACACCTTCTCGTGACGCTGGTCCCAGAAAAGCTGGTTGGTGAGGAATTTCTCTCCAGCGGTGTTCTTTATGTCCACATAGCCGTCGAGGCGCCACAGCTGCTTGTTCTTGAGAAACAGTGCGGAGTCGCAGTCCACTGTGGCCTCACGGCGCATCATATTGTCGTATTTCTCCAGATGAAGCCCGTCGGGGAACTTCCAGTTGGGCTCCCGGGCCTCGTCAAACACCAGCCACAGCGGCGAATCTATGCGGTAGCGCACAAGCCCCGAATCGGAAATCAGCGTGGAGACATCGGTGGTGGTCATGGTGGCGAAGGTCTCGGGATCGTATTTCAGGTCCACGAATTCCTTCTTGTCCTCGCGGCAGGCACACAGCATCAGCACGGCCGTAAGCGCTACAGCCGGCAGCGAGGTCATGCCCGGCAAGTGACGCTTCAGCATTATCGCAGTTTATTCTGGAAGAACCAGAGTTCGTTGAAGTTGATGCCCAGGCGCACGCAGAAGTAATTCTCCTTAACCATAGGATTGGGATGAGCCTGACGGTGACGGTATTCAAAACCGAGGTTGATAATGGTCTTGTCGGACACGGTGGGGAAGCCGAAGCCGCATGACACGCCGTAGTCGCGCACATTGTTGTCGCCCACCATCACATAGTCGCGGTTTAAGAAAGCTCCCGCGCGATATGTCATGCGACGGAAATAGCCGCCGCGCATCCCCGGGGTATAAGAGGCTCCCAGACCCACCTGATAGCGGTTGGCGAAGCGTGTGGTCTCCACATTCCAGTCGGTGGGCCAGCTGACGTTCTTGGCATTCGCCCAGGGCTGATAGGTGAAGTCGGCCTCCACCATCAGCTTGTTGCGCCAGGTCCAGTTAAGGCCCGCGCCGTAGGTGGCGGGAAGGTCGGCGTTGTGACGAAGGCTCTTTTCGCCGAGAGTATCGGGTTTCACGTCGGCGTCTATGGCATATTTCACCACGTATGCATTACCCAGAAGTGTCTTGCCGGGAGAATAAGTGAGGCCTATGCCCAGACGGTTGTCGGGATTGACGTTGACATGATACTGAACGCCCAGCTGCACACGCCAGTCGCGCACACGGGTCACCTGCTCGAACAGCGACGTGTGGCCGGTGGAAGGCACGGTAGGCGTAACGTACACGTCGTTGATATTGGTGCCGAAGAGATAAGAGAAGTTGGCGCCCACAGAGAAGCCTTTGAACAGACGTCCTGCCACGCCTACATAAAGCTGGTTGAGACCTCCCATGCCCTGACGTGAGTTGACACCGTTGGCAATCTCGGAGCCGAACGAGTAGCCTACCGAGGAGAACGGCAGCAGACCTATGCTGGCTCCCATGTATTTGCCGATGGGGAACTGCATGGTGAGGTAGTCCAGACCGCCGCCGAAACGACGGTCCTTGGCAGGATTGATGTCGCCCACGGCACCCTCGCTCGACTTGATGGTGGTAAAGTCCACACCCATGTCGAAGAGGAAAGTCAGGGTATCTATCGCCGCATACGAAGCGGGGTTCATCACGTTGATCTGGCGTCCGGAGCTCATGGCATAGCCCACGCCTCCCATCTGCTTCTGGGCGGCGGTGGCGTTGTTGTCAAGAATGCCGTAGCCGAACTTGGAGTAAGGCGACACATTTCCCTGGGCGTCTGCCTGGGCCGGAGCGGCCACACAGGCGGCAAGCACTGCGGCCGCGGCTATCAGTCTATTTATCTTCATTATTTTCATTTTCATTAAAGAGTATGATGCGGTTAAGGCCGATGCTCACAAGATTGCTCTCGACAGTAACCTCGAAATTACAGAGTTTGCTGAGCTCGCGCGCCCAGCCGCCGGTCATCACCACGCGTGTGTGGGCGGGAAGCCGCTGCAGATAGTAGGTAATGGCGCCGACCACGCCCCACACAGCTCCGTTGACCATCGCCGAAGCGGTGTCGTGGCCAAGGAATTCCTCGGGGTTAAGCTCGCGCGGAGCTTTCACGCGCGGGAGCCTTGCGGTGAAGCGGTGAAGGGCCTCCAGACGCATGTTGATTCCCGGGGCTATGTTGCCGCCCATGAAATGGCCGTCGGCGCTCACGGCATCGTAAGTCACCGCAGTCCCGGCATCGACCACGAGCAGCGAGGTGGACGGATAGAGAGCCATGGCGCCCACGGCGGCCGCTATACGGTCAACGCCTAAGGTGCCGGGGGTACCGTAGTCAATCACCAGCGGCAATCGCATGTCGGAACGCAGCCTCACAACCTTGCGGGCCATCGCCGCCATGCCGGCCACCAGTTCCTGCCCGCGACCGGCCACACTGCAATAAAGCACAAGCTCCACATGGCTGGCAGGAGCGATGAAACGGGCAACATCGTCAATGCTCAGATGTTCCTCGATGCTCACCTTCAGCAGCTCCGACCCCTCCCAGAGGGCCATTTTGGCTGCCGAGTTTCCTTGGTCTATGGTCAGAAAGAGTGACATTCGGGCACAAATTTAGCAAATATCAAAGAATTGGCTGCTATATGGGCGATTAAAAAAACGAAACGCCAAGGCCATTCACAGAGTGTTCGCGGCCATTCGTCTATACTTCCTCTTTTGCGCGGGTGCGGGGAATCATAATGGAGGTATAAGCCTCAAGGAAGCCGCCGGCTATGGTGAAGGCGAGCCAGTCCATAGGACCCGCTCCGGGATACCAGAGGAAGAAGGCTCCGGCGCAGAATATGATGGCCGACCAGAATTCTATGCGCATGAGGCGTTTCACCCTCAGCGATTTTCCTTTATAAGAAGGACGTATTATACGGGAAACCAAAAGTATGACGGCACCGGCCGAATAGAGTACGCGGGTCACGGGCGACACCACTCGCAAAAGCGGCAGCAGCGTGCCCACGGCTATGAGCAGAAGCCCGGCCACACCGAGCCAGATAGCTGTGACGGAGCGGGTATTATTGCCGTAGGATGTGGGATTGTTCATATAGTATGCTGTTATGTGTGTATGGGTCAGGATTCGCTTTCCACCACCACAAACACGTCCTCGTTGTCGCGCTGCATGTGGTAATTTTCCCTCACCACGCGCTCCATGGCCTCGGGGTCCACGGACAGGTCGTGGTTCAGCCGCTGGTAGTAGAGAAGGGTGTCGCGGTTGGCTTTGATTTCGGCCTGCAGACGCTCTATCTCGCGGTTCTGCTCATAGGCGAGAGCCGCGGAATTGTCGGTGAAGAATAGCAGATATACCAGCACCGCGCCGACCACGAGCATATTCAGGCTCAGATAGCGGCGGCACCATTGCAGAAAAGTGCGGTGACGGAATGACTGTTCACTCATTGTTGAGGCGTTTGGGTGGGAGAATCGGAAGCGGCAGGGATTTCGAATATGGAGAAATTCACGCTGCCGTATGCAAGATGGCGGCGAAAATAGGGATGCGCGGAGTAATCGCGTGTACGTCCGTGCTCGAGAATGAAAATGCCTCCGGGACGGATGATGCCCGAGTCGAGCACGGCGGGAGCCACCTTGTCGAAATCGGGGAGGTCGTAAGGCGGGTCGGCGAACACGAGGTCAAACCGTCCGCGGGCGGCGGTGGCCAGATAGCGGAACACATCGCCGCGTATCAGCTGGAGATTATCGGCGCCGAGCGTGCGCGCCACCTCCGCGATAAACTTCTGCTGCACCGGAGCCTTCTCGACGGCTGTTACTCTTGCGGCTTCGCGCGAGAGAAGCTCGAAGCTAACGGCTCCCGTGCCCGCAAAGAGGTCAAGAGCCTCCAGGCCCTCTATGTCGGTGAGATTCTCTATTACATTGAACAGGTTTTCGCGCGCAAAGTCGGTGGTGGGACGTGCCGTGATGTTCTTTGGCACGTCGAAGCGGCGGCGTCCGTATTTTCCCCTGATTATTCGCATGGTTTGAATATTAAAAGGTCGAAAGGAGCATCGAGAGTGGTGCGCCCGGTGCGGTAAGGGAGCGCGGGAGGCTCCAGGCGCGACACATGCGGAGCAAAGCGGCCCAACTCCTCGGCGAGCGCGGCAAAGCCGTCGCCTCCGGCACAGATGTGTGTCGAAGCAAGGTCAAGTCCGAGAGTGTGTAGTGCCGAAAGGATGTAATATGCAGCGTCGTAACCTCCGCGGCAGCGGAAATAGTTTGCACAAAGCAGCTTGCCTCCGCTTACTATAACCACCGTCAGTTCCTTGCCGCGCAGAAGCGCATAAGCCGACGTCGCGCGGCCTTCATGAGCCGGAAGAGACATGAGATATTCCACAAGGCGTCCCATGCGCCCGTAGAAACGGATGTTGAAGAAAGTACGGCAAAGAAAAGCGTATGTGTCCTCGTCGATCCACTGGGTCATGATGGCGTTTTCAGCGCCGCAGCCCTCGGTAAGAAGATGGGATGACTCACATTCCGGACCCAGCACGCTCCTGCCCATCTCCAGCACGGCATCGCCGTCCAGACCAGCGGGAAGGGCCATGAAACTGCCGCAGTCGGCGATGCAGTAGACTCGCTTGAAATCGCAGAGCAGCAGCGGATTCTCATATATCACGTCCTCGAGGGCCTTGCGGCGGTCGGGAGTGGCGGAATCGAAAGCAAACGTGCGCCAGATCATCTCCTCGTCGGCAACCGGAGGGATGAGGGCAACGTCAAGCCTCTCGTCTCCGGGCATCAGAACGAGGCTCCAGAGCTGAGGCTGAGCAATCAAATCCTTATCGAGAAGTGTCATAGCTCTGCAAAGGTAACATTATTCCGGGGAATAACATACCTGTGCAATCCAAAATAACTCTGAATTACTTCTCGCGCATGAACACGTTGATGGGGGTGCCGCAGAAGTCCCAGTTCTCGCGAATCTTGTTCTCGAGATAACGGCGGTAGGGCTCCTTGACCCATTGGGGAAGGTTGCAGAAAAAAATGAAAGTGGGCACCACGGCGTCCTTCAGCATGGTGATATACTTAATCTTCACATACTTGCCCTTGTTGGCTGGCGGCGGATAGGCGGCGATGGCCTCCTGCATCACGGTGTTGAGCTGCGAGGTGGGCACGGTACGACGGCGGTTTTCATATACCTGCAGCGCGGTCTCCAGCACCTTGTAGATGCGCTGCTTGTTAAGAGCCGAGCCGAAAATTATGGGGAAATCGGTGAAGGGGGCGAAGCGGCGGCGTATCGCATCCTCGAAATGCTTCATGGCCTGCACCGATTTGTCGGTGGCGAGATCCCATTTGTTCACGCACACCACCAGGCCCTTGCGGTTGCGCTGCACGAGCGAGAAGATGCTCACGTCCTGCGCCTCGATGCCGCGGGTGGCGTCAATCATGAGAATGCACACATCCGAAGCCTCGATAGCCCTGATGGAGCGGATCACCGAATAGTATTCTATATCCTCGTTAACCTTGTTTTTCTTTCGGATGCCGGCGGTGTCCACAAGGTAGAAATCGAAGCCGAACTTATTGTAACGGGTATAGACTGAGTCGCGAGTGGTGCCGGCTATGTCGGTGACAATGTGGCGCTCCTCGCCCATGAAAGCGTTGACGATGGATGACTTTCCGGCGTTAGGACGGCCGATAATGGCGAATTTGGGAAGGTTTTCCAGACGTTCGCTCTCCTCCTCGTCGGCCTCCGGAAGCTTCTTCACCACCTCGTCAAGGAGGTCGCCCGTGCCGTATCCGTTGACAGCCGACACGGGATAAGGCTCGCCGAGACCCAGCGAATAGAACTCGGGCACATTGTAGAGCCAGTCGTTGGAATCCACCTTGTTCGCAACGAGAATCACAGGTTTCTTGGAGCGGCGCAGAATGGAGGCCACATGGTCGTCAAGGTCGGTGACTCCGTTCATCGAATCGACCACGAAAAGAATCTCGTCGGCCTGCTCGATGGCAAGCTCAACCTGCTTGTTGATCTCGGATTCGAAGATATCGTCGGAGTTCACCACCCAGCCGCCGGTGTCGATGATCGAGAATTCCTTTCCGGCCCAGTCGACCTTTCCATACTGGCGGTCGCGGGTGGTGCCGGCGGTGTCGTCGACAATGGCTGTGCGTGTCTGAGTAAGGCGGTTGAAGAGCGTGGACTTGCCCACGTTGGGGCGCCCCACTATTGCTATCATCTGTCCCATGTGTGGCTGCGGTTATGAGGTTAAGCCGGGGCGGCACATGCCGCCCCGACTGCAAAGTTAGCGATTATTATTCAATGTAGCCGAATGCCTTGAGCTTGTTTTCGCGGTTGCGCCAGTTGGCCTCCACTTTCACGAACAGCTCAAGATACACCTTCTTGCCGAAGAAAGCCTCGATATCCTTGCGGGCCTCGGTGCCCACCTTCTTGAGCATGGAGCCGCCGTGGCCTATCAGGATGCCTTTCTGAGTATCGCGCTCCACATATATCACGGCCATGATATGGATGGCGCCTTCTTTCTCGTCGAACTTCTCCACTATCACCTCGGTGGAATAAGGCACTTCCTTCTGATAGTTGAGCAGAATCTTCTCACGGATTATCTCGGTGACGAAGAAGCGCGCGGGCTTGTCGGTGAGAGCGTCCTTGCCGAAATAGGGAGCGTGGACGGGCAGCAGCTCCACAATGCGGTTCATGAGGTTGGTGACGTTGAAATGCTCTTTGGCCGACACGGGGAATATCTCGGCGTTGGGGAGCAGCCCGCGCCACACGGCCACCACGCGGTCGAGGTCGCTCTGGTCTTTGAGCAGGTCAATTTTGTTTATCACCAGAAGCACGGGCACCGTCTCCTTGGCAACCTTGGCGAGATAATCGGCGTTTTTGGTAGGATCTTCCACCACGTCGGTCACGTAGACGAGCACATCGGCGTCGGTCAGCGCACCCTCGCTGAACCCGAGCATGCTTTCCTGGAGCTTATATTTGGGGGAGAGCACGCCGGGAGTGTCGGAAAACACTATCTGATAGTCGTCCGTGTTCACTATTCCCATTATGCGGTGGCGCGTGGTCTGGGCCTTGGAGGTGATTATGCTGATGCGTTCACCCACGAGGTCGTTCATCAGGGTTGACTTTCCTACGTTGGGGTTACCGACTATATTTACAAAACCGGCTTTGTGATTCTCTGTCATTTTGAATTCGGATTATGAGGGTTAGATGAGATGCCAGGCCGCAAGTGTGGCATGCGGCTGCATGAATAAAACACTAATAGCACCCGAAAAGATGCTATTAGTGCTGATTTTTTCAGAATTTTAATTGACGGAAGGCCATGCTGAGGCTACCAGCCATGACGGCTTTCCGGAGCAGGGGAATCAGAGATCCCAGATGAGATACATGGCTCCCCAGGTGAACCCTGCGCCGAATGCGGTGAGGATTATGCGGTCGCCTTTCTTGAGGCGGTCCTTATACTCGTCCAGACAGATTGGAATCGAGGCGGCGCTGGTGTTGCCGGTGTGCTCGATGTTCACAAGCACCTTCTCGGGAGCGATGCCGGCGCGCGAGGCCACAGCCTCGATTATGCGGAGGTTGGCCTGATGGGGCACGAGCCAGTCAACGGTCTCCATGGTGAGATTGTTGCGCTTGGCAACCTCGAGGGTCGACTCGAGCATGTCGGTCACGGCATGCTTGTAGACATAGCGGCCGTCCTGGAATATGTAGTGCTCTCCGGCATCTATGGTCTCGTGGGTCGCGGGCTTTACGGAACCGCCGGCCTTCATGATGAGATGCTCGCAGCCGTCGCCGTCAACGTGGAACACGGCATCGATCACGCCTGTGGCCTCCTCGGTGGGCTCGACGAGCACAGCGGCTGCGCCGTCGCCGAAGAGCGGACAGGTGGAGCGGTCGGTGTAGTTGACCATCGACGACATCTTCTCTGCAGCCACCACAATCACCTTCTTATAGAGACCGCCGCGGATATATGCGTTGGCATCCTGAAGAGCCACGATGAATCCTGCGCAGGCAGCCTGTATGTCGTAGGCATAGCAGTTGGTCAGCTTGCAGTTGTGGGCAATCACCGAAGCGGTGGAGGGAAAACGGTAGTCGGGGTTGGAGGTGGGGCAGATGAGCAGGTCTATTTCCTCGGGTTTGAGACCTTTGGATTCGAGCAGACGCTCAACGGCCTTCTCGCCGAGATACGATGAGCCGGCTCCTTCTTTCTTGAGGATGTGACGGCTTTTGATACCCACGCGGGTGGTGATCCACTCATCGTTGGTGTCGACCATTTTCGACAGCATCTCGTTGTCGAGAATGTCGTCGGGCACATAGGAGGCTATGCCGGAAATTCTTGCATGAAGCATGATTGTGTGGAAATTTTTCAGTGTATGTCTTGGGAAATGTGCGGACACGACACGCATTCCCTCCTCACCGTGAGCCTTCGCTTGGACGCGGGGCCCGGACAGGGGGAATACAGTCATATCGCAAAAAAAGCGGAGCCGGGGAGGTATCCCCGGACATCACGCGCGGAGGGAGAGGTCCGTAATCAGACTGCCTCCGACTTTTCGATGGCTACTTTGCCGCGATAGTAACCGCACTCGCCGCATACGGTGTGGTAGATATGCCATGCACCGCAGTTGGGGCAGATAGCCAGTGTGGGAGCCACGGCCTTGTCGTGGGTACGACGCTTGGCCGTGCGGGTCTTGGATTGTTTTCGTTTAGGATGTGCCATTGTTGTTCGGTTTTATTCTTAATGGTTTTATTTTGTTTCGCTTGAGTTTCGCAGTTGGAGAGCGGAGGGTCACTCGTCGGAGTCGCCGCCGTCGGAATCACTGTCCTTGAGCTTGCGGAGTTCGTCCCAGCGGGGATCTGAAGGCTGGTCGGAGGGCTGGTCGGGCATCGAGTCCATTTCTTCAATCAGGGTTTCCTCGAGTTCGGCGTCCTCGTCGTCGGTGCGGCGCGCGCGGTGCTTGCGGAGCATGGCGCTCATCTGGCGGTTGCACTTGCCGAGCGGATGCACATGCTTGATGGGAACGGCCAGAGCCACGGTGTCGTAAATCATATAGGCCACGTTGAGGTAGCTGTCTGATTCAGGAATCACGAGCAGGTCGTCGGAATCGTCGTTGTAATCCTCGCCATATTTCACCGATATGGCATAGGATGTGGCGATAGGGAAAATCAGGTCGTCGAGGCAGCGGTCGCAAATCAGCGTCACTGTCCCTTCAATCTGGAAATCAAGATTGTAAAGCTCGCCATTATGATTGACCGTAAGGCTTACGGTGAGGTCGGCATCATGGATGTCGGCGCTCTCCATATTCACGAAGAACTGCTTTCCGAGATGATACTCGAAAGTCTGCGTGCCCTCGGGCATACTCTTCAGAGGGAGCTTGTATTCAGTAAATTTTCCCAAGACGGTTTAGAAATTGATTGAAAAAACTCCGCAAATTTAGCGATTATCTTCCACTCTTCCAAAGTTTTTTTATCATCCGGCTTTTTTGGTGTTTAAAAACCGTGCGCCGAGTGCAGGGATTTATTTGAAAATTGTGTTGAGGAGAGCAGCAAGCCGCAATCCTCCGGCGAGGAACTGGCGCTCTATCACCGGAGTCCACTGCGCCACTTCGTCGTAGCTCATGGAGGCTCCGGCGGGAGTATGCTCGTAGATGGCATTGGCTATCTCGATGGTCTGCTTGGCCCAGTCGTCGATGGAGCCTGCCACGGCGGCGCGCTGCTCGCGGAGCGACGCGCGGTCAATCTGGTCGGCCCATTCGGTATAGCTCCATTTGTGGGCCGATTCGGGGAGCGCCGAGTCCCATACGGAATGCAGGTTCTGCTCGCGGCCGAAGTATCTCACCTTGATGCGGTTTCCGCCCAGGTCGGCGCTACGGCCCATGTGGAGTGGCTGATGCATGTCGCCCACAAGATGCACGAGCATTTTCAGAGCCTCGGCCTTGGCGGGAACGGCGGCAGCGGTGTCGGTAAGGATCTCTATGCGCGATTTTATGGCAGTGACCACGTCGCCGGCGGGGTTGGCATAGGCTTCCTCATAGCGTTCGTCGGGGTTAACGTTCTTGTAATGCCAGGTCTTGCTGTAGGCATACTCAGGCGTGTGGCTTGCATTGTCGAGCCAGTTCGACCAGTAAATCATCGACCGGCCCTCGAGCAGCGAGTCCACGGCCGCGCGCGCCGCGGGAGTAAGATGGCGTTCGGCAATGGCCGCGGTCACGTCGTGGCCTTTCTGTCCCCAGCCGAAAGCGTTCAGAGCCGTCAGCAGCACGGCACCAAGCACGAGCGGGCGGCGCAAATAAGCGTTTATAAGCATGAAATGCGTGATTATGAATGGTGAAAAGGAACAGGGGGTATGCCAAAACCGTGATTCTGACATACCTCCTATACCTCTTTAATATTTGTATTATAGAATTATTTACTTGTTGAGACGAGCCTTGATGGCTTCGGTGTCGGCCTCATAGCCGGGCTTCTCGAGGAGAGCGAACATATTGCGCTTGTAAGCCTCCACGCCGGGCTGGTTGAAAGGATTCACGCCAAGCATGTAGCCGGATATGCCGCAGGCTTTCTCGAAGAAGTAGATGAGCTGACCAAGATAGCATTCGCGCAGGGCGGGAATGGTTATGCGGAGATTGGGCACACCGCCGTCAACGTGGGCGAAGCGGGTTCCGAGCTCGGCCATGTGGTTTACGGCGTCCACGCGCTTTCCGGCAATGTAGTTCAGTCCGTCGAGATTATCGTTGTCGGTGGGAATGAGCACCTCGTGGTCGGGAGTCTCCACAGAAAGCACGGTCTCGAAAATGGTGCGCTCGCCATCCTGGATCCACTGGCCCATTGAGTGAAGGTCGGTGGAGTTGTCTACAGCGGCGGGGAATATGCCCTTGTGGTCCTTGCCTTCGCTTTCGCCGTAGAGCTGTTTCCACCATTCGCCGAAGTAATGAAGCTTGGGACAGTAGTTTACCATAATCTCGATCTTCTTTCCGGCGCGGTAGAGGGCGTTGCGGGTGGCGGCGTAGAGAAGAGCGGGGTTGGAAGCGTAGTCATCCGAGGCGGTGGCCTCCATCATCTGTTTTGCTCCGCCCAGAAGCTCCTCTATGTCATAACCGGCAACTGCGATGGGAAGCAGACCCACGGGGGTGAGCACCGAGAAGCGGCCGCCCACGTTGTCGGGAACCACGAATGTGGTGTAGCCCTCTTCATCGGCCATCTGGCGCAGGGCGCCTTTTTTAGCGTCGGTGATGGCCACGGTGAGACGTGCAGCCTTTTCCTTGCCCACATTGCGCTCGAGCAGCTCGCGAAGAATGCGGAAGGCAATCGCGGGTTCGGTGGTGGTACCCGACTTGGAGTTGACGATAAGGCCGAATTTCTTGTCGGTCAGATAGTCTATAAGTTCATACAGATAATCCTCACCGATGTTCTGGCCGGCGAAAATCATCTTCACGCCCTTGTGGTGTGCTTTGTAGGCCGAGAAGCTGTCGCTGAGAGCCTCTATCACAGCCTTGGCACCGAGATAGGAGCCTCCGATACCAATCGACACCACAACCTCGCACTCCTTCTGCAGATAAGCCGCAGTTTCCTTTATGCGGGCTATTTCATCGGCGGGAACCTCGGCGGGAAGTTTCACCCATCCCAGAAAGTCGTTACCGGCTCCTGTGCCGTTCTTTACAGTGTTGAGGCACTCCACAGCCTCGGCATGCAGGGCGTCGATGTCGGCCCTGGGGATAAGAACATTCTTGATGTTCAGCTCAATGGTATTCATGGTTAAAAACTGTTAGATATGATTTCTTACTTGAACTGGATTGATTGGGGGAACCGCGTCAGATGAAGGTCTCCGACATGCGCTTGATGGCGGTGGCCGGCTTCACCTTGCGGTAGAGGATATCGAACACGCCGTCGAGTATCGGCATCGTCACTCCGAACTTGTTGTTGATTTCGTGGATGCATTTGGTGCCGTAGTAGCCTTCGGCTGTCTGCTCCATCTCCATCCGTGCGGCCGTCACAGAATAACCCCGCCCGATCATGGAGCCGAAATTATGGTTGCGCGAGAAGCGCGAGTAGGAGGTGACAAGAAGGTCGCCGAGATACACTGAGTCGCATATCTGACGTGGGCGCGGATTTACGGTATCGACAAAGCGCTCCATCTCGCGGATGGCGTTGCTCACGAGCATGGCCTGGAAATTGTCGCCGAACTTCAGTCCGTGGACCACGCCCGAACAGATGGCGTAGACGTTTTTGAGCACGGCGGCATATTCTATGCCCACCACGTCGCTGGAAGTGATGGTGGTGAGGGCCGGCCCCGACAGAGCCGTGGCAAACTGCTCGGCGTGGAAGAGATCCTGACAGCCTATGGTGAGGTAGCTCTTGCGTCCGAGCGCCACTTCCTCGGCGTGACAGGGGCCACCGATTACGAGAGTGCGCTCGTGGGGCACATTGTATTTCTGCGATATGTAGTCGGTGATTATCAGATTGTCGTCAGGCACTATGCCTTTCACAGCAGACACCACGTATTTTCCGGAGATATCCACCGTCACCTTGTCCATGTGGCTTTTAAAATAAGGCGAAGGCATTGCGAGCACAATAGTGTCGGCTTTGGAGCACACCTCGTTTATATCGCTTGTGAATTCTATCTTGTCGGTATTGAACTCCACATCCGACAGATAGGCCGGATTGCGGTGATTGCGCCTGAACTCCTCTATGCGGTCGTCGCGGCGCATATACCATAGAATCGAATCGTTGTTGTTAAGCAGGAGCTTGGCGAGAGCCGTTGCCCAGCTTCCGCCGCCCATTACTGCTATTTTACCTGGAAAATTCATAATATATTAAAACGTCCGGCAGGGCCGAAGGGTTTAACAAATCATTCCTGCGAGGTGGATTCGGGGGCAAGCGCAGCGGCTGCACCCACCCATGCCTTCACATCGTCGACCGTGGGGGCGGTCAGGCCAAGCTTGAACTTCTTGTTGAGGCCGCATAGGTCCTGCTGGAGCTTTCCGGCTGAGGGAACGGCCGCAAGAGCCTCCACGGTGAGCACACCCAGCTTATGCAGCGGGGCCACCCACTCCTCGGGAACCCCGACGGTGGCGAAACGCGCGGCATCGTCGCGGCGCGCGGTCTTCTCGGGACGCATCTGCGGGAAGAAGAGCACCTCCTGAATGGTGGTCTGGCCGGTCATGAGCATCACCAGACGGTCCATGCCTATGCCCATGCCCGATGTGGGGGGCATGCCGTATTCGAGAGCGCGGATGAAGTCCTTATCGATAATCATGGCCTCGTCGTCGCCTTTCTCGCCCAGACGCATCTGCTCCACGAAGCGCTCATACTGGTCGATGGGGTCGTTGAGCTCCGAATAGGCATTGGCAAGCTCCTTGCCGTTGACCATCAGCTCGAAGCGCTCGGTCAGACGGTCGTCGGCGCGGTGGCGCTTGGTGAGAGGCGACATCTCTATGGGGTAGTCTATTATAAATGTGGGCTGGATATAGTTGCCTTCGCATTTCTCGCCGAAAATCTCGTCGATGAGCTTTCCCTTGCCCAGAGAGGGGTCAACCTCTATGTCGAGACGGCGGCACACGTCGCGCAGCTCTTCCTCCTCCATTCCGGTGATGTCGATGCCGGTGAACTCCTTTATGGCGTCGATCATGGTCACGCGGCGGTAGGGGGCCTTGAAGTTGATAATGTTGTCGCCGACTTTCACCTCGGTGGAACCGTTGACGTCGAGGCATATCTTCTCGAGCATGCGCTCGGTGAAGGTCATCATCCAGTTGTAGTCCTTGTAAGGCACGTAAATCTCCATGCAGGTGAACTCGGGATTATGGGTGCGGTCCATGCCCTCGTTGCGGAAGTTCTTGGAGAACTCATACACGCCGTCGAAGCCGCCCACGATGAGGCGCTTGAGGTAAAGCTCGTCGGCTATGCGCAGATAGAGCGGAATATCGAGGGCGTTGTGGTGGGTGATGAACGGACGCGCGCTGGCACCGCCGGGAATCGACTGGAGAATGGGGGTCTCGACCTCCATATAGCCGTGGGAGTTGAAATATTCGCGCATGGAGTTATAGACTTTGGTGCGCTTGATGAAAATCTCGCGCACGGCGGGATTCACCACCAGATCAACATAGCGGCGGCGGTAGCGCAGCTCGGGGTCATCGAATGAGTCGTAGGCCACGCCGTCCTTCATCTTTACGATGGGAAGGGGGCGGAGCGACTTGCTGAGAAGGGTGATTTCCTGAGCGTGCACGGTAATCTCGCCCATCTGGGTGCGGAACACGAATCCTTTCACGCCTATGAAGTCGCCTATGTCGAGGAGCTTCTTGAGCACCACGTTATAGAAATCCTTGTCTTCGCCGGGACAGATGTCGTCGCGGCTCACATAGACCTGTATACGTCCTTCGGCGTCCTGAAGCTCGAGAAACGACGCCTTGCCCATTATACGGCGGCTCATCAGGCGGCCGGCGATGCACACCTCGCGGCGGGGAGCGTCGTCGGAAAATGTCTCTTTGATTTCGGCGGTATGGGCGTCGACCGGATATTCTGCGGCGGGATACGGGTCGATGCCGCGACGGCGCAGCTCTTCGAGGCTGCCGCGGCGCACAATCTCCTGCTCGCTGAGTTCAAGTATGTTTATAGCCATAACAGTTATGATATTTTTCTATTAAGTTGGTTGTAATCTGATTGAAGTGAGGATTCCGGAGAGTACACGCGGATGAGGCGGTCATAATACGCTCCGGGAGAGTGGCGCAGTCGGCTGCGCCGGGCCACGTCGTGACGCTCCTCGTGCGAGGGGCCGTTTTCCCAGAGGGAGGTGACGGCCGCAGCGAGAGCGCGGGCGTCGGCAGCCGGAAACAGCCGCGATGCCGGGGGCTCGGCGGCAAGAAGTTCGGGAATGCCCCCCATTCCGGAAGCCGCCACGGGCGTTCCGGCACAGAGGCTTTCAATCACTCCCAGCGGGCAGTTTTCATGCCACTCCGACGGCACGACCGACAGGCGGGCACCTCCCAGGAGCGCGGCCACCCCGGAGCCGTCGAGCTGGCCGAGCCAGTCGATATTGCCAAAGGCGCTGTAACGCGACATGAGCTGCTGCAGCATCGGCCCGTCACCCGCTATTTTGAGCTTATACGGAAGGCGTGCGGCGGCGCGGAGAAGCGTAGCCACACCCTTTTCGGGCGAGATGCGCCCCACATAGCAGTAATACGGCTCGGCATCGGAGGGAGGAAGCACCGGCAGTCCGGTGGATTCCGACGGGCAGAAATTGGGAATCACCACAAGCCGGGACGCGTCGAAACCGGCACGCAGCATTACCGACCGCAGGAACTCCGACGGACATACAAAGACATCGGTCCACCGCTGAAGGCATTCCGTGTTCCATCTCACCGCCTCGGCCCTCGCGGCGAGGGAAGCGGCGAGGGAATCCTGAACGCAGCGGTTTCTCACCACCGCGGAGGGACGGCCGATACATTCGGTGCACACGCGGCCACGGCACAGAAGCGTGTAGGCCGGACACACGGGCTTGTAGTCGTGGAGCGTCCACACCACCCGGCATCCGTAGGCGCGGGCCTCGCGGGCCACCACAGGCGACAGATGGGAGTGGATATTGTGGAGATGAACCACATCCGGGCGGAAATCGCGCAGAAGCCGCCGCACAGAGCGGGCGGTGCCGTCGTGGCCGAGCATGCGGCGCGCGGCCCGGAAGCGACCGGCAAACGAGCCGCGGAAGTCGACCGGCGCAGGCCAGTAGCCGCTCCAGGCCGAAGGCAGGCTCTGCGGATGGGCGCATGCCAGCACCGCAACCTCATGGCCGCGGGCGGCAAGAAGCCTCTCCAGCGCCAGGGCGTGAATGCAATCGCCCCCGCGCCGGTAATAGAATTTATTGACTATCAGCACGCGCTGTTTTTCCATGCTTCCGGTTATGAGCCTTTTCAACAATAATCCACAAAGATAACATATTTTTTGCAGTTACGGGAAGCGGCGGCGCGAAATGGGCGAAAATTTCCAAAAAGCGTTGTGGAATAGAAAATTATGACTATCTTTGCAGCGCTTACAACGCCCCGGCTGCGCCCAACTGGCCCTCCGGAGCTGCGCAAGCATTTATAATTCACCTATTTACTAACTATTTTTAATGACTGAAGAAGTAAAAAACTCTCCCATCGAAGACTTCGACTGGGACGCCTATGAGCACGGAGACACTCAGGGCGCAAAGACTCGCGAAGAGCTCACCAAAACCTACGACGAGTCACTCAACACCGTCAAAGACAAAGAGGTAATCGAAGGTACCATCATCGCCATGAACAAGCGCGAGGCTGTGGTTAACATCGGCTACAAGAGCGACGGTATCATCCCTATGAACGAATTCCGCTACAACCCCGACATCAAGGTCGGCGACACCGTTGAAGTGTTCATAGAGAACCCCGAGGACAAGAAAGGTCAGCTTATCCTCTCTCACCGCAAAGCCCGCGCCGTCCGCTCATGGGACCGCGTGAACGAGGCTATGGAAAAGGACGAAATCATCAAGGGCTTCATCAAATGCCGTACAAAAGGCGGCATGATTGTGGATGTGTTCGGCATCGAGGCATTCCTCCCCGGCTCGCAGATCGACGTGCGTCCTATCCGCGACTACGATATGTTCGTAGGCAAGACCATGGAATTCAAGGTGGTTAAAATCAACCAGGAATTCAAGAACGTGGTCGTATCACACAAAGCCCTCATCGAGGCCGAACTCGAGCAGCAGAAACGCGAAATCATCGCCAAGCTCGAAAAAGGCCAGGTGCTCGAAGGCACTGTCAAGAATATCACAAGCTACGGCGTGTTCATCGACCTTGGTGGCGTGGACGGTCTTATCCACATCACCGACCTCAGCTGGGGCCGCGTGAGCCATCCCGAAGAGGTTGTGCAGCTTGACCAGAAGCTCAACGTCGTTATTCTCGACTTCGACGACGAGAAGAAGCGCATCGCTCTCGGTCTCAAGCAGCTCCAGCCCCACCCATGGGACGCTCTCGATCCCGACCTCAAGGTTGGCGACCGCGTGAAAGGCCGCGTTGTCGTTATGGCCGACTACGGCGCATTCATCGAGATTGCCCCCGGCGTAGAGGGTCTGATCCACGTAAGCGAAATGTCGTGGAGCCAGCACCTGCGCACCGCCAACGACTTCATGAAAGTAGGCGACGAAATCGAGGCCGTTATCCTCACCCTCGACCGCGAGGACCGCAAGATGAGCCTCGGCATCAAGCAGCTCAAGAAAGATCCCTGGGAAGACATCGAGGTTCGCTACCCCGTAGGCAGCAAGCACTCCGCCAAGGTTCGCAACTTCACCAACTTCGGTGTGTTCGTAGAGATTGAGGAAGGCGTTGACGGCCTCATCCACATCTCCGACCTGAGCTGGACCAAGAAAATCAAACACCCCAGCGAATTCACCCAGATCGGCGCCAACATCGACGTTCAGGTACTTGAAATCGACAAGGAGAACCGCCGTCTGAGCCTCGGCCACAAGCAGCTCGAGGAGAACCCCTGGGATGTATTCGAAACCATCTTCACCACCGGTTCAATCCACGAAGGAACCATCGTTGAGATGGTAGAGAAAGGCGCTGTGATCGCCCTCCCCTACGGCGTTGAAGGCTTCGCAACTCCCAAGCACCTCGTGAAGGAAGACGGAACCACCGCCAAGGTTGACGAGAAACTCAACTTCAAGGTGATCGAGTTCAACAAGGACAGCAAGCGCATCATCCTCTCGCACAGCCGCATCTTCGAAGATGAGGCCAAGGCAGAGCGCAACGAGACCCGCAAGGCCAAGCGCGCCGCCAAGCGTCAGGAGGAAGCTCCCCTGCTCAACCAGCCCGTAGAGAAAGCCACTCTCGGCGACCTCGAGGCTCTGGCTGAACTCAAGGAGAAACTTTCTGAAAAGAACTGATTAATAAGATAGAATAATTCTCCAATATGTATCCCTGATGTGGCGACCTTCGTGAGAAGGCCGCCACATATTTTTTCCTACAAAGCGTCTGTTTTTTAGCGCTTCTGTCAGTATAAGGGCTTATTTCTACATTTTTTTGTCTATATTTGCTACCATAACACCAAAAATCCCGAGACCATGTTAAAACCATTACTCCGCCTGGCGGCTGCGGCGATGATAGCAGCGCTTCCCTTCCAGACAACCACAGCCCAGGAAAAGGCTCCCGACCCCAACCCCGCGCAGATAAACTACGGCGACGACCACACGGTGCGCTCGCTCGTATTCAAACAGGGTGATTTCGGCTCGAAATTCTACCGTATCCCGGCTATAGCCGCCCTCCCCGACGGAACCATAGTGGCAGTGGCCGACAAACGCATAGAATCCAACGGCGATCTTCCTGGCAAAATCGACGTGGTGGCACGCCGGTCGACCGACGGCGGACGCACCTGGAGCCCCTATATCACCGTTGCCGAACATAATGCCGACGGCGGTTACGGCGATCCGGCTCTCGTCTACGACCGCCGCAGCGGCGACCTCCTTGTAATCTCGACCCACGGAAACGGCCTGTGGCAGCAGACCCCGGGCCAGATAAGCCTCTCGCGCAGCCGCGACGGAGGCCTCACATGGGAGAAACCCGTGAACCTCAACCCGCAGATACTGCGTAAAAAAGGCCTGAACCCCAACAGCATGTTCGCATCGTCGGGCGCGGCCACACAGCTCAAGGACGGACGACTGATGTTCGTGCTCGTCACCCGCACCGAAGGTCACGGCGGCTTCCCCTGCTATGCCGTGTACAGCGATGACGGCGGCCGCACCTGGCAAGTATCCAACAACGCCGCCACACTCGACGGCGACGAGTCAAAGACCGTGCAGCTCAGCGACGGCTCCCTGATAATGAGCATCCGCAACCGCTATAAAGGCCCCCGCATATTCTCGCGCTCCACCGACCGCGGCGCCACATGGTCAGCACCCTACAACGTAGACGGCCTCCCCGACCCCGCATGCAACGGCGACATCCTCCACTACACCGCAGGCGGCCGCGACCTGCTGCTGCAGTCGCTCCCCGACTCTCCCGACCAGCGCGAGAACATAGCCATCTACGTGTCGAAGGACGGCGGCAAATCCTGGCCCCGCAAATACCGCGTTCTTGACGGACCGGCAGCCTATTCGGCCATGACCATACTCCCCGACGGCAGCATTGGAATGCTCTCAGAGGAAGCCACCCACGACGCCAACCCCAACCACTCCCAGGGCTACCGCATCTGGTTCACCAAAGTCCCCATCGAAAACATCCTCGGCGAATAACCCCGCTCCTCAATAGCAAACGAACGCAGAACAACGCATAACTAAAAAACGGCAGCGGTGTGTCGAGACTGAGGTCTGGACACACCGCTGTGGTTTGGGGAGGGGGATTAGCGGGAGGGTTATTCGGCGGGGCGGGTGGGAGCGAGTTCTTTTTTGATGAGATTGAAGATTTCGTCGATGGTGCCTTCGCCTTTTACTCCGTGATATTTACCTTCGGTCTTGTAGAACTCCTGAAGGGGAGAAGTCTGCGCGTGATATACTTTGAGGCGGTTGGAGATGGTTTCGGGATTGTCGTCGGAACGTCCGCTTTCCTTGCCACGCTTTACCAGACGGTCGAAGAGCTCGGGCTCGCTTACCTCGAGGCCTACGACGGCATGCACTTTGGAGCCACGGCGCTCCAGCATTTTGTTAAGGGCCTTGGCCTGCTCGATGGTGCGGGGGAAACCGTCGAATATCACGCCCTTGGCTGTCTCGCTGTTGGTGTCGAGTGTATGCTCGAGGATTTCAATCATAAGGTCGTCGGGGATGAGCTGGCCTTTGGTGATATAGTCGTTGGCAACGCGGCCCAGCTCGGTGTCGCGGCGAATGTGGTCGCGCAGCAGGTCGCCGGTGGAGATATGGTAAAGTCCGTATTCTTCAATCATAAGTGCGCTCTGGGTGCCTTTTCCACTGCCCGGAGCTCCGAAAACTACTAAGTTGTACATGGCAAAAACGGTGTTTGGTATTTAAAGTAAGTTTATTTTTCATCAAGCACCCATATATCGGGCAGATTGCGGGCCAGACCGTCGAGATCAAGACCGAAGCCTATGATGAAGCGTGACGGTATCTCGAAGCCCACGTAATCGGGACGGATGCCCACCTCGTCGCTCTCGGGCTTATAGAGGAGAGCGGCCACTTTCACTTCGGCGGGATTACGCTTCTTCAGGTCACCGACCAGGCGCGAGATAGTGCGGCCGGTATCCACGATATCCTCCACCACAATCACGGTGCGGCCGGTGATATCTTCCTCCAGTCCGAAAACTTCCTTAATTTTGCCGGTTGAGCCGGTGCCCTCATAGCTTTTAAGCCTTATGAACGCGATTTCGGAAGAGTGGAGGTTGACGGCACGGAAAAGGTCGCTGGCAAAGGGAAAGGCTCCGTTGAGCACACAGAGAAACAACGGATTGTCGACCTTGCTGTCGGCCTCTATCTGCCGTGCGAGCTGCTGTATCCGCTGTTCGATTTTATCCTTTTCGATATATGGAACGAAATCCAGACCTTTGTAAGTGACTCGACGCATAGTAAATTTGTTGATTTTATTGACGCAAATTTAATAAAAATCTCAAGAGGTGAGAAAAGATTTAGTAATTTTGTAGACTGTTGGCACATAGTGCCCGATGCTCCGACCCTAACCGCAAGCAACAATTCAAGCAATGAAGCTCTTTACCACAGAAGAAATAAGCGCCATAGAGCGCGCCACAATAGAAAAAGAAGGGATCACGCTGCACGCTCTGGTGGAGCGCGCGGGACAGGAAGCGGCCCGCGCCGTAGCCCGGCGCTGGGCTCCGTCGCAACGCATAATAGTGTTCGCAGGCCCCGGCAACAACGGCGCCGACGCTCTCGCCACGGCCATATTCCTTGTGGGGATGGGCTATAAGCCCACCGTGTTCCTGCTCAACATCGGAGGCAACCGCATAAGCGACGAATGCCGCCGCTGGCGCGACGAGATACGCACCCGTTTCGGCAACGACTCCCTGATAGAGGTCGTGGGACAGCATTTCTCGGCACCGGAAATCCAGCCGGGCGACGTGGTGATAGACGGCATGTTCGGCACCGGTCTGCGCGAGCCCCTTGTGGGCGGATTCATGGCGCTGGCACGCTACATCAACGAGTCGGGCGCCAAGATAGTGTCGATCGACGTGCCCAGCGGCATGTTCGGCGACTGGAACCGGCAGCTCATCACGCGCAATGTGATTCACGCCGACATCACTCTGGCCATACAGTTTCCCAAGATAGCCTTCTTCTTCGCCGAGAACGCCGAAATCGTGGGCCAGTGGGAGGTGCTCGACATAGGGCTGAGCCGTCAGGCCATAGACCAGCGTCCCACCAACTTCGTGTACATAGAGGAAGGCGAGGTGCGCCATCTGCTGCACCGCCGTCCGCGCTTCTGCTCCAAGGCCGATTTCGGCTCGGCATGCCTCGTGGCCGGACGCTACGGCATGGTGGGAGCCTCGGTGCTGGCATCGCGCGGCGCGCTGGGCACGGGCGTTGGCAAGCTCACCATCCACGGCCCGCAGTGCTCGTTCGAGATATGCCAGTCGATGGTTCCCGAAGCCATGTTCCATGCCGACGCCAACAAAATACACGTGTCGCAGATCACACTCGACCATCCCTTCAACGCCCTGGGAATAGGCCCGGGTCTGGGAACCGACGACGCTACAATCGACGCTCTCGACACCTTCCTGCGCTCCCGCCCCTCGATGCCGCTGGTGATAGATGCCGACGGCCTCAACTGCATAGCGCGGCGGCCGTCGATGCTCGAACAGCTCCCGATGCTCACCGTAATCACCCCCCACGCCGGAGAATTCGACCGCCTTTTCGGCGAGTCAGGCACCGAGGAAAGCCGACTGATAAAAGCCATTGACGCCGCCCGGCGCTACAACATACTCGTGCTTCTGAAAGGCGCCTACTCCGCCCTTGTGCGCCCCGACGGCAAAGTGTACTTCAACTCCACCGGCACCCCCGCGCTGGCCACACCCGGATCCGGCGACGTGCTCACGGGCATGGTGACCTCCTTCATAGCCCAGGGTCACAAACCCGAGATAGCGGCGCTGCTGGGCTCGTTCGTTCACGGACTTGCCGGCCGCATAGCCTCGCGCACCCACGGTGAAGCTGGCACCTCGGCCTCCGACATAGCCGCATGCGCCGGCATGGCCATCGACAGCATTGTGAATCCCCATTCCGAATACAAAAACATAATATGAAACAACGACTCGTCATATCGGCCCTTGCGGCCGCGCTTGCACTGGGAGCGGGAGCACAGAACGTGCAGAAGCTCACAGCCAACAAGACCAACGAATACGGACTCATCTACGCGCTGCCCCTGACGGGCATCGACCTTACGGTGGAAGCCGAGAAAACCGTGAAGCAGCCGGGAGAATTTTTCCGGTATGCCAAGAAATATCTGGGCATAGAACCCATTAAAGAGCCGTCAACCGTCTACACCGTGAAATCGGCCGTAATCACATCGCACGGAATAGCCGACCAGGAGGAACGCTACCTGGTGCAGTTCAAATCGGGCCAGACACCGTTTATTGTGATTGACGACCACGATTTCCCCATGGCGGTCAACACCGAGGCGCGTCCCGTCGACTCGCCCGAGCTGCCCGAGGCACGCGAGGCCGAACCTACGGTGCTCGAGACGGCCGCCGCGCGCCAGGCCATGACCGAAGAGATGCTCAAAAGCCCCTCATCGGCCAAACGCGCCGAACTGGCAGCCGCACGCATATTCGAGATTCGCCAGACTCGCTCCGACATCATATCGGGCAACGCCGACCAGATGCCGGGCGACGGTCAGGCCATGAAGCTTGCCCTCGACAATCTGGCAGCCCAGGAAGCCGCGCTCACGGCTATGTTTGCCGGCACAACGCAGACCTCCACACAGGTGCGCACCTACACCGTGATGCCTCCCGAACAGAACAAGAAGATGGTAGTGGCCCGTCTGTCGGTGACCGACGGACTGGTGGACGCCGACAACCTCACCGGCGACCCGATATATCTCGACATCCGCGTGATGCAGCGCGGCGAACTGCCTAAGAACGACAAAGGCGAGCCCAAGAAATTCCCCAAGGGAGGACTGGCATACCGCGTGCCCGGCACAGCCGGAGTGACGGCTGAATTCGACGGCAGGCAGCTCGACTCGCGCGACCTGGACGTGGCTCAGTACGGCGTGGTGTTCGGACTCGAACCCGGAATGTTCACCGACAAGAAAGCGCCGGCCTATGCCGTGTTCAATCCCGCCTCGGGAGCGCTCGTGGAGCTGGGCACCAACGAATAACCATCCGGCTGCACTCCCTTATTATCTTATAATCAGAATCTCAACCAGACATCAAGCATAATGGAAAAGAAATTCAAACGGACACTCGTGACCACGGCACTACCCTACGCCAACGGTCCCGTACATATAGGACACCTTGCGGGAGTCTATGTTCCCGCCGATATCTACACCCGCTACATGCGCCTTCGCGGCGAGGATGTGGTGATGGTGGGAGGAAGCGACGAACACGGCGTGCCAATCACCATCAAGGCACGCGAAGAAGGAGTGACGCCCCAGGACATCGTTGACCGCTACCACAAGATAATCAAGGACTCGATGGAGGAACTGGGCATATCCTTCGACGTGTACTCACGCACCACCTCCGACATACATTCGCGCACAGCCAGTGAATTCTTCCGCCATCTCTACGACGCAGGACAGTTTGAGGTGCAGACCTCCATGCAGCCCTACGACGAGAAGGCAGGCGAATTCCTCGCCGACCGCTACGTGACCGGCACCTGCCCCCACTGCGGCAGCGACCGCGCCTACGGCGACCAGTGCGAGGCATGCGGCTCGTCGCTCAACGCCACCGACCTCATCAATCCCCACTCGCGCCTCACTTCCGCACCCGTCACCATGAAGGAGACCACCCACTGGTACCTGCCTCTGAACCGCTGGGAGGAAGCCCTGCGCAAATGGATTCTCGAAGGCCACAAGGAATGGAAGACCAACGTTTACGGCCAGTGCAAATCGTGGCTCGACCTGGGCCTGCAGCCCCGCGCCGTGAGCCGCGACCTCAACTGGGGTGTGCCCGTGCCGGTGGAAGGCGCCGAAGGCAAGGTGCTCTACGTGTGGTTCGACGCCCCCATCGGCTACATCTCCAACACCAAGGAACTGCTGCCCGACAGCTGGGAGAAATACTGGAAAGACCCCGAGACACGCATAATCAACTTCATAGGCAAGGACAACATCGTGTTCCACTGCATAGTGTTCCCCGCCATGCTCATGGCCTACGGCGACGGGTTCCAGCTTCCGGAAAACGTGCCCGCCAACGAGTTCCTGAATCTCGAGGGCGACAAAATATCCACCTCGCGCAACTGGGCCGTATGGCTCCACGAATACCTGCGCGATTTTCCCGGGAAACAGGACGTGCTGCGCTACGTGCTCACCGCCAACGCTCCCGAGACAAAGGACAACGACTTCACATGGAGCGACTTCCAGGCGCGCAACAACAACGAGCTGGTTGCCATCCTCGGCAACTTCGTGAACCGCGCCGTGGTGCTCACCCACAAATATTTCGGAGGCACCGTTCCGGCAGCCGGAGAGCTTGAGGAGACAGACCGGCAGCTGTTCGCCGAACTTGATTCGCTCAAAGAGCAGCTCTCGGCCAACCTCGACACCTTCCATTTCCGCGAGGCTCTGAAAAACGCCATGGACATGGCCCGCGCCGGCAACCGCTACCTGCAGGAAACCGAACCCTGGAAAGTGGCCAAGACCGACATGGCCCGCGTGGCCACCGTGCTCAACTGCTCCCTGCAGCTCTGCGCCAACCTGGCCATAGCCTTCGAGCCGTTCCTTCCCTTCATGTCGGCTAAACTCCGCGGCATGCTCGGAATGGACCAGATAAGCTGGGAGGAACTCGGAAGCCGCGACCTCGTGACTGCAGGCAATCCTCTCGGACAGCCCGAACTGCTGTTTGAGAAAATCGACGACGAGACCGTGCAGAAGCAGCTCGACCGCCTGGCACGCATCAAGGAGGAAAACCGTCTGAAAAACTGGAAAGCCGCTCCGCAGGCCCCGGATGTGGACTTCGACACCTTCATGAAAGCCGATATCAGAGTGGGAACCGTGCTTGAGTGCGCCAAAGTGCCTAAGGCCGACAAACTCCTCCGCTTCCTGATTGACGACGGTCTGGAGAAGCGCACCATAGTGTCGGGCATCGCACGCCACTACGCTCCCGACGACCTCGTGGGCAAGCAGGTGTGCTTCATAGCCAACCTTCCTCCGCGCAAGCTCAAGGGCATAGAATCGCAGGGCATGATACTCTCGGCCGAAAACGCCGACGGATCGCTGGTGGTGATAGGCCCGACGGCTCCCGTGACGCCCGGCGCGCAGGTGAAATAACCCCCGCCTCACTAAAGAACTCCTCATAACTATACCATAAAATCACTGTACAATGGCAGCAGCCCAGCCCCGAATTCTCCTTATCTACACCGGAGGCACCATAGGCATGATAGAGGATGCAGAAACGCATACTCTGCGTCCGTTCGACTTCACGCACCTGATTGACAACGTGCCGAAGATAAAGATGCTCAATTACGTGATTGACAACATATCGTTCAATCCGCCCATTGACTCCTCGGACATGAATCCCACCCACTGGGAGCAGATAGCGGAAGCGATACGCGACAACTACGACCGCTACGACGGATTCGTGGTGCTTCACGGCACAGACACGATGGCCTACTCGGCCTCGGCACTCTCATTCATGCTCCACAATCTGCGCAAACCGGTGATTATCACGGGTTCGCAGCTCCCGATAGGCGAAGTGAGAACCGACGGCGAGGAAAACCTCATCACGGCCGTGCAGGTTGCGGCAGCCATCGGCCCTGACGACCAGCCCAAGATACAGGAGGTGGCGATACTCTTCGAGAACTATCTGTGGCGCGGCAACCGCTCTACCAAGATAAGCGCCGACAACTTCAATGCCTTCAAGAGCAACAACTATCCGCGCCTTGCCAAGATAGGCCTCGACATAATATTCAACGACGACGCTCTCTACCGCCTGCCGCCGGACGCGGGAGAGTTCAGCGTCTCGACCAGCATGGACCCCTCGGTTATGGCCATAGACCTCTTCCCGGGCATAACCGAGACGGTGCTCCGCCACGCGCTGGCCACTCCGGGAGTGAAAGGTATAGTGCTGAAAACCTACGGTGCGGGCAACGCCCCCACATCGCCGTGGTTCACCGACGCGATTTCCGACGCAATAAAATCGGGAATCATCGTGATGAACGTGACCCAGTGCATAAACGGCTCGGTGCAGAAACTCTACCTCACCGGCGACCGTCTGGCCGCCACCGGGGTGATTTCGGGCCACGACATAACGCCGGAGGCCGCCCTAACCAAGATGATGTATCTCTTCGCCCTGGGGATAAGCCACGACCAGGTTGTGCAGTATCTGCGCAAGCCTCTGTGCGGCGAAATGAGCCTCTCTCCCCGCACCATGTTCTGATCCGCGGCCCATCCCGCGCATCAAAACCAATCCTCTACAAAAAACTATGGAACAGACAGACAACAACCAGATAAAGCCCGATGTGCTCAACTTCGACGACATTGCCGCCATGGCGCCCGCTCTGGCAGGGCACCGGAAGCTCGTGGAGTGGGCCATGCACGCCGTGGCGATGGACAAGGTGAACGACCTTCACCGCCACAACTGCGGCACGCCGGGCGTACCGTTCACCGCCGGGCTCCTCAACGAGCTCGACATAACCCTGAAAATCGACGGCGAGGAGATTCTCGACCGCTTCCCCGAGGGAGCGTTCGTGACCGTGAGCAACCATCCCTTCGGCGCGCTCGACGGCATATCGCTCATAAAGATTGTGGGCGAGCACCGGCCCGACTTCAAAGTGATGGTGAACATGGTGCTCAACCACATATCGGCCATGCGGCCCAATTTCATAGCCGTGGACGCCCTGGCAAGCGACGATCCGAAGAAGAAAGCCGTGTCGATGCGCGGCATAAGGGAAGCGCTGATGCACGTGCGCCGCGGCCATCCCCTGGGGTTTTTCCCGGCGGGAGCGGTGTCGAAAATCAATAACCGCGGACGCCTCGAGGACCGCGAGTGGCAGCCGGTGATAGTAAGGCTTATACAGCAGCTGGGCGTGCCCGTGATACCGATATTCTTCCACGGCAGCAACTCATGGTGGTTCAATCTGCTGGGACGCATAAGCTGGAAACTGCGCACGGTGCGGCTTCCGGCCGAGGTGTTCCTCAAGCGCCACAAGACCATCCACGTAAGCATAGGCGAACCGGTTTCCACCGAAGAGATAAAGCGCTTCGGCGACGACACCGAGGCTCTGGGCCGATTCCTGAAATCAAAAACATACGAACTGAAATGCCGCTGAACACACCCGATATACCCCGCGAAATCCAGGACGCCAAACTGCGCTTCGGGATTGTGGGCAACGCCCCGTCGCTGATTGCCGCCGTGCAGCGCGCCATAAAGGTTGCGCCGATTGACCTCTCGGTGCTCGTGACCGGCGAGAGCGGCACCGGCAAGGAGTTCTTCCCCAAGATTATCCATGCCTACAGTCCGCGCAAGCACAGCCGCTACATAGCCGTGAACTGCGGTGCCATACCCGAAGGCACCATAGATTCGGAGCTGTTCGGCCACGAAAAGGGGTCGTTCACGGGAGCCATAGGCTCGCGCAAGGGCTACTTCGAGGAAGCTGACGGCGGCACCATATTTCTGGATGAGGTGGCCGAGCTTCCGCTGACCACCCAGGCGCGTCTGCTCAGGGTGCTGGAGACGGGAGAGTTCCTGAAAGTGGGCTCCTCGACGGTTCAGAAAACCAACATAAGGGTGGTGGCGGCAACCAACGTCGACATGCTCGAGGCCGTTGCGGCCGGTCGCTTCCGCGAGGACCTGTATTACCGCCTCTCCACCGTGCAGATAAACGTGCCGCCGCTGCGCGAGCGCGGAGGGGACATAACGCTGCTTGCGCGGAAATTCGCAGGTGACTTCGCCGAGCGCTACCGCATGCCGGCCATCACGCTTGACGACGGCGCGCGCTCCATGATGCTCCACTACCGCTGGCCCGGCAATGTGCGCCAGCTCAAGAACGTGGTGGAACAAGCGGCGCTGTTTCTCAGCGGCCAGACCGTGAGCGCCGACGACCTGAAGCCTTATCTGCCGGCCCACTGCACCGAATATTCGCCCGCACTCGCAGATGCGGCGGGGGGACGCGGCCCGGGCTTCCACAGCTACGACTCGGAGCGCGAGGTGCTTTTCAACATGATATTCCGCCTGCAGGGCGAGATTGACGCCCTGCGCCGCGAACTCGACGAGCGGCTGCCCCGGCGCGCGCTCTCCATCAAGGCTCCGGATGCTCCCACGAGCAGCTCGCTTGTGAAATACCGCAGTGAGAGCGACGTGGATCTGCTGGGACGCCGCCGCGAGACGCCACGCGATGTGGAGTCGATCGACGTGTCGGCCGAACCCGTGGCCACCCATACCCTCGAAGAGACCGAGCGCGAGACCATACGCCGCAGTCTGGAGGCGAACGGAGGCAAGCGCAAGGCAACGGCCCAGGAGCTCAACATCTCGGAGCGGACGCTTTACAGGAAAATCAAGGAATACGGGCTGGAGTAAATCCTCCATAATGGCGAATGGCGTGGACAAGGGGGTAAGCGGGCATTAAATTTGCCGCTTCACAAATCCTTTGTCACGCTATGAAACACCTCAACGTTTTTATCCCCGCCACGGAGGCCGAAGTCTCCGACGCGGAATCGCGATGCGACGGTCTGCATGCCGCCGCATCAGGAGCGCTTGTGCCATGCCCGGAGGCCGTAACGGCGGCTGAAGGTCACTGGCGCCCCCTCATCACCTTCAGCCATGAAACACAAGGGCGTCAGACGCTCCTGCAGGCAACCTCGGCCGATCCCTCGGGCCGCTACCCTCTGGCTCTGTCCGCGCTTAACGGCGGACTCCCCGCGGTCTTCGGGTCAACGGCGACACCGGCTTATTGTGCCGTAGCGACGGCCTGCGGCGCCACTGTGATGACCGGCGAGGGGCCCCAGCATGTTTTCAAAAGCCGAGGCGATAACGCGGCAGAAGCGGTTATGGCAGGCGCGCTTCCGCCTGTGAGGCCCGTGCGGCTCGAGGCGGATCTACGTGGCACCGCCACGCTCAATTTCGAGGCCATGACGCTCACCGGCTGCACCGTCACGGCAGGACGCAGTCTCGACTCCGCATCGCTTCGCCGCATAGGGCGCACCATGGCCGAGGCCTACACCGACCTGGCGGTGCGCACACAAGCCGCCGGACTGTGGTTCCAGCCCCTGGTGGCTTTCTACCGCATCCGCGCCACCGACGGCTCGACGCTCTACACCTCTCCGCCCAAAATACTCTGCGCGCCCTCGGGATGGCAGGCCTGCGCAGGAATCGCCACGCCATGCACCATCAGCGGGGAGGCGGCCGACCGCACCGTAAGCATTCCGGCATTCCAGACCACGGTAGACACCTTCAGGATAAAAGCCACCGTGCCGCCCGACCTACTGCCGGGCGAGTGGATGAAGCGCGTGGGCGGCGTGGAGATATGCGTAAGCCCGCAGATTCATCCCTTTGAGGCGGCCGACAAAGCCGCCTGCAGCATCACAGGCGGCACAGCCTCAACCACCATCACCATAGCGCTGCCGGGCGCCACCTCGCGTCTGGCATCGCTCGAAAACCGCCGCATGGCCACGGTCCGAAGCGTTGCCGCGATGTGTGCGGAAGCGTGCACTGATGTGTGGAGAATGGACACGGCCACACTTTCCGCCACAGAATACCATCTCACCGCCTCACGCGCCGCAACGCCATCCGAGGAAAGCGCCGCCATAAAAGCCTGCACCGCCAAAGCCCGGGGCGCGGCCTCACCGGACGGCTCCCGCAGCCTGCTGCGCCAGATTTCGGCGCCGCACGCCTTTTCGGCACGGAGCGTGGCAACTGACGGCGACTCCACACTGTGGGGCGACATCACCCCGCTTCCCTACCCCGGCTATCCACCGGAAGAGTTCTTCGGCGCAACCGATTCCTCGGCCGAAGGGGAATGGGACGCGCTGACAGTGACAGAATTCGTGGACGGCCGCACGGTGAGCGCACTCACATCGGGCACAGGCCACGCCCCGCTATCGCTCGCGCCATTGGCAAGCTATCCCGATGCGGAGGCAAAGAGCATGACGGTATGGCTGCGGCGGGGAACGGCAGTGAGCAAAGCCACCATCAGCCTCACGCCCGACGAGCGCGCCGGTATAGCCCTGCACCTCCAGAGCGGTCTCGTGCCCATAGAGCTCACGCCCACCGCCGAACCGATGCCCGACAGAGGCACCGCCACCGCGCCCGGCGAGAGAATGCCGGGAGCGATAGCCTCGGCCCCGGCCGGGGCGCCTCTGAGCCCTAAGGCGTGTGTGGAATGCAGCCGCGCACCGATTGTGGCGATTGTGGGGGCGGCGCGGTCGCTGTCGTCGTGGGATTTCTCGCGCAGCCATCTGCATGTGTTTACCACCGAAGGCATCTATGCCGTGGCTGTCAACGCCTCCAACCGCATAGCGTCGGCCTCGCTCATCTCGGCCCGCGGCGTGCGCTGCGGAGAGGGGGTGACGGCCACGCCCGACGGCACGATTGCCATAGCGGCCGACGGCGGCGGGGCGATTTTGGTAAAGGCGTCGAAGGCGTCGGCGATCAATCTGCCCGAAGGAGCGGAGAGCTGCGTACACTGTCAGGCCACAGGGCGCACATGGCTCGGCGGCAGTGACGGAAATGTATGGGTGATGCGCGGTGAGAGATTCCACCGTCCCGGGCTTACCGCCACGGCTCTTTACGACGGGGGCGGAGTGCCGCTGCTCCTGACTCCGGAAGGCATCACGGCGTGCCCGGGCGAGGCGCCTGCGGCGGCAACGGAGGTGCACTGGCGGCGCGAGATAGCCGTGGATCGCCGCCGGAGCCTCATAGCCGTGGAATGGATGCTCGACTCAGGGGCATTTTCAGGCTCTCTGAGCGTGCGCGCGCACGGCGGCAGTGGTGATACCTACCCGGTGGTGAAATGCGAGGCAGAGGGACCGATAAATTCGCCTGTGGCCCTGCGCGTGGCGGCTCCTCCGCGCCCCTGCCTGGTGCTGGAGCTGAAAGGGAGCGCGGGGGCCGATTTCAGGTTCAAAGGTGTAAGACTCATATTCGCACGCCCATGACAGAACAGGAAATCAATCTGGCGCTGGAAGAGAACCGCCGCCGCAACAAGGCCCTCGCCACGGACTACAATCCGCTTTCGGGCCGCGGCGCCTGCGGGCCGCGCCTGAAAAAGCGGGTGAAATGGGAGCAGGGGTATCTGTGGCTACCCGAAAGCATGGTGGCCGACCCGGAATGGAAGCGGGTGAAGGATGCCGGGGAATTCCGGCGCCTGCGGCTGCGCCACGACTTCGAATACTGGGCGGCGAGCTGCGTCACCATCCGCCACAAGACCACGGGACGGCGGGTGCCGTTTGTGCTCAACGCCCCTCAGCGCCGTGTGGCGGCGCTGCTTGAGGACGACCGCCGCGCCGCCAGGCCTCTGCGCCTGATAATGCTCAAGGCGCGCCAGTGGGGAGGGTCGACGCTGGTGCAGATGTACTTCGCCTGGATACAGACGGTGCTCCGGCGCAACTGGAATTCGCTGATATGCGCCCAGGTGAAGGACACCTCGGCGGCGATACGCGGAATGTACACTGCCATGCTCGACTCCTACCCGGCAGAGATGTGGACAGGCGACGAGCCGCCATGCTTCCGCGCCTTCGAGGGCGCACGCAACACCCGCGAGATAGCCGGCCGGGGCTGCCGCGTCACCGTGGCCTCGAGCATGGGTCAGGAGGCGGTGCGCGGCCTCGACTGCTCGATGGCCCATCTGAGCGAAGTGGCATTCTGGAAGGATTCCGAGTCGATGACGCCCGAGGCGTTCATCAGGGCCGTGTGCGGAGGCATTCCGGGGGTGGAGTGCTCGATGATTGCCATGGAGAGCACGGCCAACGGCGTGGGCAACTTCTTTCATAGCGAGTGGCTGAGGGCGCGCGAGGGCGTGTCGGCCTACCGGCCTGTGTTCGTGCCGTGGCACGAGATAGAGATGTACCGCATGCCGTGCCGCAATCCGCGGCGGCTGCTCGAGAGTATGGACGACTACGAGCGTCGGCTGTGGGAAAAGGGGCTCACGCTGGAGATGATCGCATGGTACCGGTTCAAGCGCCGCGAGTTCAGCACCCACGAGGCGATGAAGGCCGAGTATCCCACGGACGATGTGGAGGCGTTTACCAACTCGGCGCGGTCGGTGTTCGACCCCGAGGCGGTGGAGCGGCTGCGCGAAGACTGCCGCGAACCTCTGGCAACGGGCGAGGTGACCGGCCGCGAGGCCAAGGGCCCGGGAGCGCTGCGCGACGTGCATTTCACCCCCGACGCCACCGGACGCCTGAAGATATGGGAGATGCCTCAGAGCGGCGGAGAGCGCCCCACCGACTACGTGGCGGCGGTCGACGTGGGAGGGCGGTCGGCCTCGGCCGACTGGTCGGTGATAGCGGTGATGCGCATGCGGGCGTTCGAGCGGCCCGAAGTGGTGGCGCAATGGCGCGGACACTGCGACCACGACCTTCTGGGATGGAAGGCGGCGGCGATAGCGCGGTTCTACAACGGCGCTCTGCTGGTGATAGAGAGCAATTCGCTGGAGACGGCCACGGAAGGCCCCTCGCAATACATTCTGGAGGAACTCAACGCCGTGTACCGCCGACTGTATGTGCGCCGCAGCCGCGATGCCGCCACGCGCGACCGCGACGAGACGCGCGTGGGGTTCCACACCAACCGCGCCACGAAATCGGTGATCGTTACGGGGCTGATAAGCATGGTGCGCGACGGGGGCTATGTGGAGCGCAGCGCGACGGCCTGCAACGAGATGGCAACCTACCGGCAGCAGCCTTCGGGCGTCTACGAGGCCACGCCGCCGGCCCACGACGACGTGCTGATGACCCGCGCCATCGCCCTCTACGTGATCGCCAGCATGCCCTCGACCGACTACACGGGCCTGCAGGCCATTCTCCCGCGGGGGTGATGGGGGCTAAGGACCGGGAGTAATGGGAATAATGGGAATAATGGGAGTAATGGGGCGGGGACTTTACGGACACTACGGACTTGGGGGAGGCTGGGCGGGGTTAGGATGGGGAGGGGATTGCGGGGGTTATTTGACAAATAGTAAAGCGGATGCGTGGGATTTCAAAGAAAAACGCTATATTTGCAAGCTGAAATCGCGCACACATGCGGAAACGGCATAAATGCCCCGATAGCGAAATTTAATTTTTAACCTCAATATTTTTAACCAGTCAAATGCAAAGCAAAGGAAAATTAGGAAGTATTGTGGCCGGTGTCATAGCCTTCTTCCTGGTGCTTATTTGCCTCTTCTACCTCTCGTTTACGGTGGTGAGCAACCACTATGAGAACAAGGCTGAGGAATATGCCCAGAAAACGGCTCCGGAGACCGCCGGTCCTGACGCCCACCGCTATGCCTATCAGCACTACATCGATTCCGTAGGCAACGAAAAGGTATGGCTCGGCTACACTTTCAATGAAGTAAAAAAGCTCGGTGTGGGTCTCGGACTTGACCTCAAGGGCGGTATGAACGTAACGCTCCAGGTGTCGGTGCCCGACATCCTGCGGTCGATGGCCACCACCGAAGGCAACCCCTATTTTGAAAAAGCTATCCACAGCACCGATTCGATAGTCAAGGCCACCAAGACCAACGACTATGTGGATGTGTTCTGTCAGCAATATAAGGAACTCGACCCGAATGCCGATTTCTCGGTAGTGTTCCGCGACCAGGTGAAGCGCGGCGACTCTTTCGACGCCGCCAAGGCAGCGCTGAAGCAGGAGGTGAAGGACCGCGTGAGCAGCTCGACCAACGTGCTCCGCAGCCGTATCGACCAGTTCGGCGTGGTAGCCCCCAACATCCAGGAGCTGGAGAAAGACGGCCAGATACTTCTGGAGCTTCCGGGCGTGAAGGAGCATGACCGTGTGCGCGACCTTCTGAAATCGTCGGCCAACCTGGAGTTCTACGAGACGATGCCCCTTACGGAGTATCAGGGCGCACTGCAGCAGCTTGACAACGCTCTGCGCGCCGACTCGGCCTCGAACGGCCGCGGCCTCTTTGAATACTTCGCCGGCCTCGGCGCCCAGGGCAACCCCATAGCCCTCGGCATGGCCACCCGCATCAACCGCCCCATAATCGACTCCCTGCTGGTATCGCCCCAGGCAAAACGCATACTCCCCTCCAACCTCAAGCTGGCATGGGAAGTGAAGCCCGTGACGGTTGAGATACCCGACTCGACGGGACACGTTTCACGCATGGACTATTACACCCTCGTGGGCCTTCGCACCGCAGGCGGCAAGGCTGCCCTGAGCGGCGACGTGGTTACCGCGGCCACATCAGACTTCGACCAGATGCAGGGCGGCAACTACGTGTCGATGACCATGAAGCCCGACGCAGCCAAGCAGTGGGCACGCATCACCGCCGCCAACATCAACAAGCAGGTGGCAATCGTGCTCGACAACCAGGTGTATTCGGCACCGAACGTGAACAGCGTGATCGAAGGCGGACGCTCGTCGATCACCGGCAACTTCTCGACCGACGAGGCAAAGGACCTTGCCAACGTGCTCAAATCGGGTAAGATGGCAGCCAAGGTCAACATCATCTCCGACACCGTTATCGGTCCGTCGCTGGGCCAGCAGGCTATCGAGGACGGCTTCATGTCGTTTGCCATAGCACTGATTCTGCTGATGATCTTCATGTGTGCCTTCTACGGCATCATCCCCGGCCTTATCGCCAACCTCGGTCTGGTGTTCAACATATTCTTCACTTTCGGCATCCTCGCCTCGATTCCCGCCGTGCTGACGCTGAGCGGTATCGCAGGTATCGTGCTCGCCCTGGGTATGGCGGTTGACGCCAACGTGCTCATCTTCGAGCGCGCCAAGGAGGAACTCCGCGCCGGCAAGAACGTGCGCACAGCCATCGCCGACGGTTATTCCAACGCCTTCTCGGCCATCTTCGACTCCAACCTCACCTCGATAATCACCGGCGTGATCCTGCTGCTGTTCGGCACAGGCCCCATCAAGGGATTCGCCACCACGCTTATCATCGGTATCATCTGCTCGTTCTTCACGGCTGTGTTCCTCACCCGTCTGGTGTTCATCATCGGCGAGAAATCGAAGCCGTTCCAGAAGCTTACATTCGACACCGCGCTCTCGCGCAAGATGTTTACCAACACCCACTTCGACTTCCTGGGCAAGCGCAAGGTGAGCTTCGCAATCTGCGGCGCGTTCATCCTCATCGTGATAGGCTCGCTCTTTGTACGCGGCCTCAACCAGGGCATCGACTTCTCGGGCGGCCGCAACTACGTTGTGAAATTCGACCACCCCGTGTCGACCGTCGAGCTCCAGAAGCAGCTCGCACCGCTGTTTGACGGCGCCCAGCTGAGCGTGATAACCATCGACGACAACACCAAGGTGAGAATCTCGACCAACTACAAAATCAACTCCGACGAAGAGAACGTTGACGACGAAATCACCGGCATACTCTACAAGGGTCTGAAGAACGAGATAGGCGACATGAGCCTGCGCGACTTCTCGACCACCAACGAGGAGATAGGCATAATGAGTTCGCAGAAAGTGGGCCCGACCGTGGCCAACGACATGCGCACCGAAGCCGTGATAGCAGTGGTTCTGGCGCTTCTGGCAATGTTCCTCTACATCCTCGTGCGCTTCCACAACATCGCATTCTCCGTGGGCGCTCTTGCAGCCGTAGCCTTCACAGCCTTCTCAATCATCGGCTTCTACTCGCTGTTCTGGGGCGTGTTCCCCTTCGCGATGGAGATTGACCAGTCGTTCATCGCCGCCATCCTTACGGTGATCGGTTACCAGATCAACGACACGGTGGTTGTGTTTGACCGCGTGCGCGAGAACATCGGCCTCTATCCCAAGCAGAGCTTCTCCACCAACGTTAATCAGTCGATCAACTCGACCCTGGGCCGTACGGTGATGACCTCGGCATCGACCCTTCTGGTGCTGCTGTGTATCTTCATCCTCGGCGGTGACTCGATCCGTTCGTTCACCTTCGCCATGATATTCGGCGTGGTTGTAGGCACCCTGGCCACCATGTTCGTGGCATCGCCCGTGGCTTACCTCACCGACATGTGCCGCAACAAAACCGGCAAGAACGCCAACGCCTGATAACGGCTGAAAGCAATCCTACAATCTAAGAAGGCCATGCTGAAATTTCAGCATGGCCTTTTCATTCGTAACGAAAAGGCTTATCTGGAGTTATCGACGCAATCTCTACAACCCTCTGCGTGAGGCGGCGCCCCTCTGAACCGCCCCACAAAGCACCGGAGGTGCGATATTTGTACAACCCACTGCGTGAGCTGTGGGACCCAGAAATGATCTTCCCCACCCAGTGCGGCAAGCCTCGGAGAGCGCGCAGTCGCACAAAGCGACAGCATCGGTACGTTTCAGATTGTAGGACATAAATAGCCTTGAATACATCCCGACTCTCACCAAGCATCACAGTATTTCCTTCTTCGCGGTCGATATAAAACCCATTAGACGATAGTCTCATCCCAAGTGCCTGCCATGAGCCCATGCTTACGCATAGTGCGGCAGCGCGCTCTCCGAGGCTTGCCGCACTGTGGGGGAGTGGGCCATTACGTTCCCACAGCTCACGCAGTGGGTTGTACATATATCGCCCCTCCGGGGCTCCGTGTGGACTGCTCAGACTGGCGGCAGCTCACGCAGTGGGTTATACTGATTCTCTCCCCTACGGTGCTCCGTGTGAATGGTTCAGTATGGCGGCAGCTTACGCAGTGGGTTGTACAGATATCGCCCCTCCGGGGCTCCGTGTGGACGGTTCAGAGGGGCGGCAGCTCACGCAGTGGGTTGTAAAGATATCGAGGGTGTATCAAAATTCCGTATTTCGCATTAAATGTAGGGATGTTCCATGGAACATCCGCTGATTGTCTGTGATTTAGTGCGGCTGCACGAGCGTGCATCCCTACAATAAGAATGGGAAATTAAGTTTTGTAACGCTCACTCCGTGAACTGTTCCAGCTGTAATAAGCGAATAAACCGGGAACAAGGATGAACATTAGGGAAGAGGAAGGTGTTATATCGGTAGTCTGAAAAATAAAAATCGTAAAACTATGAGCACAAAGAAAAGCATTAAGGGCACACAGACGGAGAAGAATCTGGTGATTGCCTATCTGGCTGAGTCGTCGGCTTATACACGCTATAATTTTTATGCGCAGAAGGCCGATAAGGAATTGTATTTCCCCATCGGTCAGATTTTCCGCGAGACGGCGGAAAACGAAATGCACCACGGAAAGGTTTTCTTCAAGTTCCTGGAAGGAGGTTCGGTGGAGGTGCCTATGGCAGCCGATGCGGGCGTGATAGGCAGCACAGCCGAGAATCTTGAGATTGCAGCGAAGGAAGAAATCAATGAGGGCGTGGAACTCTACACCACCTCGGCCGAGGTGGCCGAGAAGGAGGGTTTCCCCGAAATCGCCGCCCATTTCCGCGCCATCGCCGAAATAGAGAAACGTCACCACAACCGCTTCATGCGCTATCTGAAACAGGTGAAGGACGGCACGGTATGGAAACGCGAGAAACCCGTGACGTGGCAGTGCCTGGTATGCGGATACCAGTATAAGGGAACGGAGCCTCCGAAGGTATGCCCGGCCTGCGACCATCCCTATCAGCACTATATGGCTATAGACGAGCCTGATGAATAACCCGCGCTTCAAATAATTCAATTATCAAAGCAACCCGCCTCCGCGTCTCGGCCCGAAAGGGCTATGGCAACGCTGAGGCGGGTTTTTATTTTATCGCAGTTTTTATTTTATCGCAGTGGCGCAGGGTGAGATTATTTTTTTTGCAACACGCCATGCATGGCATCAGTCGAAGCTGATGGAGAAGGGCTGATTGAAGCGGTTGGCGTCGAGCGTCACGCGGCGTGATTTCTCGAAGCGGAAATTGAACCGGTTGTGGTGGAAAGGCTTGTATTCCTCCGAAACGGTGATTGTGTTGGCGGCGATGCGCAGACCGTCGATGGAGCGCGCAAACACAAGCGGAGCATCGAACGTTACGAAATCATTACCCTCGATAACCACTCCCGGATAGCCCTCGCCCCCGTGGAAACACTCGGTCTGCGACGCAAGGTCGGGAATCTCCGGATAGATTGAAATCACGGCCTCGGTAAACTGGAAAAGGCTGCTGAGATTGTTGATAAACCGGTTGCCGCGGATGAGCACATCGCGGCAGGCACCGGTCTCATACCATCCGTTGCAGTCGCCGCACAGAAGCACGGCCGTGCCCGAAACATGGTCGAACACATTGTTGAGGCATTCCACGCGACGCGGGGTACTGAACAGGGCGCCACGGGCGCGGTTATTGGCAATGACATTGTCGGCAAACACCACTTCGGGACTTGCCGTGAGGTTTTCTATTCCTACAGGTTCACCAACGGGAAGGTTTACGGGGTTGCTCAACGTGATGCGGAATTCCTTGGCGCCATGAGCCGTGGGAGCGTCGACCGGTTCGATAGCCTCTATCACATTGGGCTCGCCGAGAGGCTGCATCACCGCCGAGAGCACCAGCTGCACGGAATCGCCGGGAGCGCCCCAGCGGAAGCCGTAGGACTGCGGATGCATGTAGCGTCCTACGAGAGTGCGGGAATTCTCCGAGGCGGTTATCTTGAGATAAGTGCCGTGAACGTTTATGGCATCATCCATCATCCCCTCATAGTAGCCGCCGCGCGACTCGATAAGGCCGCTGCAGCCCGAGAAATGGGTGGCGTCGGCCTGAGTGGTGAAGAAGCGCGGTGATTCATCGCGCAGACACACGTCGAACTCATCGAGAGTGATGTCATTGCACATCTGGGCTATCAGACCCATACCCTCGGCATAATGCACCTTCACGTTGGAGAGGGTGGTGGAAATGCACTCGTCAAGGAAAATTCCGGGGGCCGGACGTTCCCACCCGCGCAGGGCCACGGCCATGCCGGGCTTAAGCCGTGAGTCGACCCATTTGGGAGCAAGGAGCTGGCCATTGGGAGCCTTGATTATGCCTGAAAGGTTCACGGGAAGGTCGGAGGTGTTATAGACTATATGGCGCGTCTCGGCTTCAAACGCTATACCGCTTGCAGGCCGGATAGCCCAGCCCTCGCCGTAGGTCTCGAAAGAACCGTCGGAGGCCAGACGCCATTTCACCCAGGGTTCGGGCGTGAAGGTGATGCCTCGCGAACCGGAATCGGTGATGCGCACCTGCGCTATCTGCGGATTCTCGAAATCGATGGTGAAATCGGTAAGCGTAAGCCCTGTGCAGCCAACGGCGGCAACGGGCAGCATACGTCCGTGGAACACGAAATCGGACCCGGCTCCGTCAATCGTCACATTATGGAGAGAGTCAAGCATCAGGCCCACGGTGCGGGGATTTGTCTGGTCGTGGTTGGATATGAAGAGCTCGCGCTTTATGGCCTTGTCGGGATAGAAATCGTAACGGCCGGGGGCGAAGCTGAGCACCACCTCGTCGGAGTCGGGATGGGTGGTGAGCGACGAAAGAACGCGCTCTATGCGGCGCGAGAGATCGGAGGCACCGGGGCGGATGCCATGGCGCGTCATATCCACGGTAACCACAGCGGCCGCAGCGCTCTGGGCAGCCACAAGGGCAACGGCTGCGATGACAGTCTTTATTCTCATAACAGAAACGGTGTTAGCAAAAAGTATTTTTTCCAAGGAGAAAGCGGCACAAAATTAGTCAAAATCAGCACACCACAAGGCAATGCCATAAGACAACGGAGCTACTTCTATTGTTAATATTTAATAAAATTACCCGCAGAAGTGTTAATATTTAAATCCGCTCACCCATTAGACTGCATTGCCGCCGCCCGCGATTTGCTTTTGCGGCCGGAATTGTGTAATTTTGCATCAATTCCACGGAGGGGGCAGACGCTTCCTCCATTTTATTTGCCGCAACATGATTGACAAGCAACTTTTAACTCAGGAAATAGAAAAAGACCTTGAGGGTACCGACCTGTTTCTGGTTGACCTCACTGTGAGCCCCGACAACCGCATAGTGGTTGAAATCGACTCGCGCCGCGGCGTCGACATAGAAGACTGCTCACGACTCACCCAGCAGATAGAATCCGCATTCGACCGCGATGTGGAGGACTACGAGCTTGAGGTAGGATCGGCCGGACTCACCTCCCCCTTCAAAGTGAAAGGGCAGTATGAGAAAAACATAGGCAACGAAATAGAAGTGCTCACGCGCGACGGCCGCAAGCTCACCGGCACGCTTCAGTCAGTCAGCCCCGACGGCGCGGCATTCACCATGACCGTAAAGGAAAAGGTGAAAGAAGAAGGAAAGAAACGGCCCGTAATCGTGGATCGCAGCGTGGAAATGAACGTGGCCGATACCCGGAGCGTGCGCTATCTCCTCAGCTTCAAATAAGCTCGCGAGGCGTTCTCTAATCAAAGAATAAATCAACAAAAACATACTACACAAAATGGCTAAAAAAGAGGAAGCTCCCGACATGGTGGAGCGCTTTGCCGAGTTCAAGGAACTCAAGAACATCGACAAGACCACAATGATAAGCGTGCTCGAGGAATCGTTCCGCAACGTGCTGGCAAAAATGTTCGGCACCGACGAGAATCTCGACGTGATCATGAACCCCGACAAAGGCGACGTGCAGATATTCCAGAATCTCACCGTGGTGCCCGACGGCGAGGTTACCGACCCCAACATGGAGATAAGCCTTTCTGACGCCCGCGCCGATTCCGACCCCGATGTGGAGATAGGCGAGGAGCACACCAAGGAAATCATATTCGCCGACTTCGGCCGCCGCGCCATCCTCAACCTGCGCCAGACACTCCAGTCGAAAATCCTCGACCTCCAGAAAGAGGCCATCTACAATAAGTTCAAGGAACTCGAAGGCGAGCTCGTGAGCGGCGAAGTGTATCAGACATGGTCGCGCGAGACTCTGCTGCTCGACGACGACAAAAACGAGCTCCTTCTTCCCAAGAGCGAGTCGATACCCGGCGACTTCTTCCGCAAGGGCGAGACCGTGAGAGCCGTGGTGAGCAACGTTGACAACAAGAACAACAATCCCAAAATCACCGTGTCGCGCACAAGCGAGAACTTCCTGCGCCGCCTCTTCGAGATAGAGGTACCTGAGATTCACGACGGTCTCATCAACATCCGCGCCGTGGCCCGCATCCCGGGAGAGCGCGCCAAGATAGCCGTGGAAAGCTACGACGACCGCATCGATCCCGTAGGTGCATGCGTGGGCGTGAAAGGTTCGCGAATCCACGGAATCGTGCGCGAACTCCGCAACGAGAACATCGACGTGATCAACTACACCGCCAACCCCTCGCTTTTCATCCAGCGCGCCCTCAGCCCCGCCAAGATATCGTCGATACGCCTCGACGAGGAAGAGAAGAAGGCCGAAGTGTTCCTGCGCCCCGAAGAGGTGTCGCTGGCCATCGGCAAGGGCGGCCTGAACATCAAGCTCGCCTCGAAGCTCACCGGATACATAATCGACGTTTACCGCGACTCCGACGAAATGGACGAGGACGACATCTACCTTGACGAATTCAAGGACGAAATAGACGAGTGGGTAATCGACGCCCTCAAAAACATAGGCTGCATCACCGCCAAGAACGTGCTGAGCACCCCGCGCCAGATACTCATCGACAAGGCCGACCTGGAGGAAGACACCGTTGACCAGGTGATACGCGTGGTCCGCGCCGAATTCGACGACGATTACACCGAACCGTCACAGCCCGAAGGCGACACCGCACCTGGCGCCGGGGATCCCGCCCCCGAAGCTGCCGAAAACGAGGACGCTCCGGAGGAATAATTCTCCGGCCGCAGCCTTAACGACAGAGGCGCCCGCGGGCCCGATAGACTCTCTCTTCATTTTTCAACATCAAAACAAGCAATCACTCAAACCCCTTTATGGCCGGAACTAAAATAAGTAAAGTAGCAAAAGACATCAACGTCTCGATAGCGACGGTGGTGGAATTTCTGCAGAAAAAAGGCATTCAGGTCGACAATAATCCCAACTCGAGGATTGACGACGATGCCTACAGTCTGCTGATAAAAGAATATAAACCCGACTTCGAGCTTAAACGTCAGGCCGACAAGAAAAGCTCGGACCGCGACAAAGAAAAGGCCAAAGCCGCCGCTCCGGCCAAACCCGAAGAAGTGAAACTGGAAGCCCCGTCGGTTGCCGGCCCGCGCATCATGGGCAAAATCGACCTCTCCAATCCCCACCCGCAGACCGTGACCCCGGCTCCGGCCAAAGCAGCCGAACCGGCTCCGGCGAAGGCCGAGACCCCTGCTCCCGCGCCTGCGGTGAAGGAGGAGTCGCCGCGCGCCGCCGCACCGGAACGCCCGGTGAAAATCGAGGTGAAGGTGGAGGTCAAGAAAGCTCCGGCAGCCGCTGAGGCCCCGAAGCCCAAAGAAGTTGCGAAAGAAACGCCCGCAGAGGCTGCCAAGGCTCCCGCACAGACCCCTGCGCCAAAGGTTGAGGCAAAAGCTCCCGAAGCGCCCAAGGCCCCGGCAAAACCGGCCCCAAAAGCACCGGAAGCGCCCAAAGCCCAGGCGCCCGCTCCGGCAAAACCCGCCGCGCCGCAGGCTGCCGCTCCCGCTGAGGAAAAGCCGAAGACCGAAAACGAGAACTTCATTCCCACCACCGTGAAGGGAGGCCCGTCAATCAACGTTGTAGGCAAAATCGACCTCTCCGCCATCAACCAGTCAACCCGCCCCAAGAAAAAATCGAAGGAAGACAAACGTGCCGCAGCGCAACGTCCCGGACAGCCCGGCCAACCCGCCTCTGGCGACCGCAAGAAGCGCAAACGCATAGGAGGCAAGGAGAAAATAGATATCGAGAAAACCGGAGCACAGACCGTGAGCACCGGCGAATCTCGCCGCAACCAGCAGAACGGAGAGCGTAACCAGCAGAACGGCGAACGTCAGGGACGCCGCGGCGAAAACCGCCGCCGCCCCGTTCACACCGAGGTGAACGACGAGGACGTTCAGAAGCAGGTGAAGGAGACACTGGCCCGTCTTACCAACAAAGACAAAGGCCAGAAGAAAGGCGTGAAGTGGCGCAAGGAGAAGCGCGAGGCCAACGCCATGCGCGAACGCGAGGCCCACGAAATGGAAGCAGCCGAAAGCAAGGTACTCAAGCTCACCGAATTCGTTACGGCCAACGACCTCGCCTCGATGATGAACGTGCCCATCAACCAGGTGATCGGCACCTGTATGAGCCTGGGTGTGATGGTGTCGATCAACCAGCGCCTTGACGCCGAGACAATCAACATCGTGGCCGAGGAATTCGGCTTCCGCACCGAATACGTTTCCGCCGAGGTTGTCGAGGCCATAGCCACCGAAGAAGACCGCGAGGAAGACCTCCAGTCGCGTCCGCCTATCGTAACAGTGATGGGCCATGTGGACCACGGCAAGACATCGCTCCTCGACTATATCCGCAACGCCAACGTGATTGCCGGCGAGGCCGGCGGTATCACCCAGCATATCGGCGCTTACAATGTGAAGCTTCACGACGGGCGCCACATCACCTTCCTCGACACTCCGGGCCACGAGGCATTCACCGCCATGCGTGCCCGCGGAGCCAAGGTGACCGACCTCTGTATAATCATAGTGGCCGCCGACGACGACGTGATGCCCCAGACCATCGAGGCAATCAATCACGCCTCGGCAGCCGGAGTGCCGATAGTATTCGCCATCAACAAGATTGACAAGCCGGCCGCCAACCCCGACAAAATCAAGGAAGAACTGGCCGGCATGAACTACCTCGTGGAGGAATGGGGCGGCAAATACCAGAGCCAGGACATCTCGGCCAAGAAAGGTATCGGAGTTCCCGAACTTATGGAGAAGGTGCTCCTCGAAGCCGAGATGCTCGACCTCAAGGCCAACCCCGAGCGCAAGGCCGTTGGCTCGATCATCGAGTCGTCGCTCGACAAGGGCCGCGGCTACGTAGCCACGGTGCTGGTGCAGAACGGCACGCTCCACGTAGGCGACACAATCCTGGCCGGAACCCACTTCGGTAAGGTAAAGGCGATGTTCAACGAGCGCAACCAGCGCATCCAGGAGGCCGGTCCGGCCGAACCCGCGCTGATTCTTGGCCTGAACGGCGCTCCCACCGCAGGCGACACATTCAACGTGATGGACTCCGAGCAGGAAGCCCGCGAAATCGCCACCAAGCGCGCGCAGCTGCAGCGCGAACTGGGCATGCGCACCAAAAAAATCCTCACCCTCGAGGATATCGGCCGCCGCCGCGCCATAGGCAACTTCCAGGAGCTTAACATAATCGTGAAGGGCGACGTTGACGGTTCAATCGAGGCCCTCTCCGACTCGCTCATCAAGCTCTCCACCGAGGAGATTCAGGTCAACGTCATCCACAAGGCCGTGGGCGAAATCTCGGAAAGCGACGTGGACCTGGCAGCCGCATCCAATGCCGTAATCATCGGCTTCCAGGTGCGTCCGTCGGTAGCCGCGCGCCGCGAGGCCGAGCGTGAAGGCGTGGAAATCCGCCTCTACTCGGTAATCTACCAGGCCATCGAGGAGGTGAAGGACGCCATGGAAGGCATGCTCGCCCCCGATGTGAAGGAAGAGGTGATCGGTACCGCCGAAGTGCTCCAGACCTACCATATATCCAAAGTGGGCACCGTTGCCGGATGTATGGTGCGCGAAGGCCGCATCAAGCGTTCCGCAAAGGTGCGCCTCATCCGCGACGGCATTGTGAAGTACACCGGCGCCCTCGGTTCGCTCAAGCGTTTCAAGGACGATGTGAAAGAGGTCGTGTCGGGCTACGACTGCGGTCTCAACATCTCCGGATACAACGACATCAAGGAAGGCGACATCATCGAATGCTATGAGGAAGTGGAAGTAAAGAAGACGCTCTGAGCGAGCTTCGCCATGCCCACCGCCCATATCAGCATAGGATCCAATCTCGGCGACCGCGCCGCCCTCATAGGGCGCGCGGTCGCCGCCATATCCGCCAGGTTCGAGGTCACAGCCGTGTCCCGTCCCGTGGAATCGGAACCGTGGGGCTACAGCTCGCCGCATCCGTTTATCAACGTCGGAGTGAACATCGAGATAGCGCCCACGCTCTCCCCGCGCGAACTCATGCTCTCGCTGCTTCAGATACAGAATGAAATCGATGCCACGCCCCACCGGCTTGCCGACGGCACATACGCCGACCGCGCCATCGATATCGACCTCATCAGCTTCGGCTCCCGGGTGTCGGACGCCGCTGACGACGGCACTCCCGCCCTCCCCCATCCCCGCATGCACCTGCGCCCCTTCGTGCTGCGCCCCATGGCCGAAATCCTCCCGGACTGGCAGCATCCCCGTCTCGGTCTCACGGCCGCGCAGCTGCTCGAACGGCTATGAGCGGCCATTATTTCCGGCTGCACCATGCTGCATCCCTACACCGGCTCGACAAAAAACACGATGCCACGCCTCCCTGCCCGGAAGCGCGGCATCGCTCTTATTTCAGGCGGGGTTCAGGCCGCCCGCATGTGTGTATTTCTCAAAGCTCGCAGATTTTGCCCATGGCGATTACGGCATTGGTACTCGTCTCGCGGATTATGAAGCCGAAAGGATGGTCCAGATAGAAATCAATTACCTCGGGAGGAGGACCAGCCGCTGCATTCATGCCAGTGTGCGTAACCGAAGCCAGTTTCGTCCCTTTTTCATCAACATTTATCTTCGTTTTCTGTCGGATTTCGTCAATTTGCATTGTCTGCGTGGAAAAATTCGAGTAAGATGCCTGAGGTGCCAATGCTTTCTTCATTCCCATTTCGCACAAAATGTTCTTGAAAGATATGTCGGAGTCAAACTCAAATTTGGGCATCCTCAATCTTATTTTCCGTAAATACTCCTCACCTTGGCCGCCGGTCAAAGCATCACTAACTGTGCTGCCTGCATCCGGCTTGACCAAATGCATCTCAAAGGCTCCATTTCCGTACTTTAATACTGTACGAGTGCCCTTTTCATCCATATAAACGGTTCCGGTGTATTCTTGGCACATTGTCGGAGTTTTTACTGTATTCCCGGATTCACAGTAAAACTCAATATCACGCGTGTCAGAAGGCTTAAAAGGAGAGGACCATATATGCTGAAAAAACAATGCATTAAGCAAAATCAGTTCCTGCGTAGGAGGCGATTGAAAGAACTCCTCTATCATTCCGGCAGTCGCATTGCTGCACCACCGGTTCATGTCTACACGGGCCTGCTCCGTACCCACGCCGAATTTGAAAAATGAAGCTCCATAATACTTCTCCATACGTTGTTTGAAATCATCTCTGACATTCAAGTTGTTACCCAGCCATATAGAGTTTGCCAGAGAAAATTTGGCCTTGACATCGGTTTCTGGAAGCCGCGCTACAAGAGTACGGTTGAGCTCGTTCAGCATGTCAAGCGAAGGGACCTCGGAAAGTCCCGGAAGCAAAACATCCGTTATTTCTTCAAGGATTTCACCGGATGCTCCATTCGCCAAAAGTGAAAGATTTAAATGCAGGCTCAATGGAGAGAACACATAATTCTTTCCGGACACACAGGATGCCTTGTCTAAAGTTTTAAACAGATTTTTCGCAAACTGATTTGATGCCGATACATAGTTTTCTTGTCCGGCGTCAAGAGAAATCTTCACCAAAGGGGCTTTCTCATCAGCAATTCCCGGTTCATCCGCGCTGTTGCACCCTGAGATCACAAGAGCACAAAGCAAAGCGCAGCTCAAAATTCTTTTATTCATTTTCGTTTTCATATTTATCCTGCTTATGGTCTATTTGGAATAATCATTCTTTGATTTCTACTATATCCGGCAGTAGAACCTCCGTACCGACTATACGTATACCATCCATCGGATTCTCCACCCCACCCTAAATTCATGTGGAAACAATCTGTATAAGACGCATAGGCATCATCTGACGGATTCTCGCCAACATATTTTATAGCATAATCGTAATACGGATCTCCCGGATCTTGATCCAATAATATTCCGGGATGACCGATAAATGACACAATAGCTTTTTTCACCTGCTTCTGATATCCGTCGCAAACCCATGCATGTCCAACATTCTTAGATATACTGTCTCCTCTCATGTGTATGGGTTTCCCGTTTTTGATTGCACTAATCATATCGGTTACGGAGATATCTTTAACAGTTGCTCCGCTATACCCAAATTTTTGATATGCCATCGCTTCATTGATTGTAGAGGTCGTAGTCACACCCTCCTCATATCTTGCTTGAGAATAATCTCCAATGTCACAGAGAAGATCTCTGAAATTCATCTTTATTCCCGATGAGTAAGCCTCAATCTGGTCCCACTTATATTTAGAAGGATACTTGTAGAAGTTGCATATCTGCGCAATAGCTATAGGGCCACAACCCGCTACAGGATTCTTCAAGCCCGGTGACTTATATTTTGCCGCGTAGTTATAGGGATAATACTGATGCCATTTGGTTTTAAGCATGGGGCCTATGGAAACGTCATATCCCTCTTTGGTGAAACAGAGCGAGGTCTCTTTATAATCATACTGCGGATCGCAATGCGAAGAGATGTCGCGGCACAATGCCTCGTATTCGTTCGCTGTAAGATGGCTTTGAGCCCAGCCGAGTTTACCTGCATACTTGTAGCCCTTGGACTCCATCTTAGCTATTTTGGTCGCAATCATCTGGTTTATATCCGTACTTCCGGCTCGTGACTGCGCAATGAATGTTTCGCCCACAGGCTGTTCAAACATCGCCCAGCTCAATGCATGCATTCGCTTCAATGAATCGCTCGAATTAGCTGTCGCATTCCTCACCTCTTCCTTCATTCCCTCAAGAAGTAATGACGAGGCCGAGGATGTGCTGACTTCAAAACTCCCTCTCTCGGAATAGGCGAGTAACGGCTCGGTCATTTTCGAAGCGCTCACTATTGCGAAACCGCCGTCATTACCATGATTGACTATGTAAAGCAACGGCTTGCCCGAAGCTTCATCTTTGATTGTGGTGACAACCGAGGATGACGGCTCTATGGCCGACCGGCTTGACGTGCCGTTGGACCGTTTTTGAAACAACGCCGCAACCTTAGCTGCATCGGAAGAATCGAGAGAGCGCGACTGCGGGTCAATCAGCAGCCCGGCATCGGCAAACGTCTCAACCGGACATGTTTCAGGCTCAGGAGTTACCGGAGCATCGCTTGCGCATCCCGCCAGAAGAGCGGTAAGCAGCATGCAAAGTACCTTTTTCATAATCGGTTTTAAAAGTTAGATGCATGTAAGTTACTTTTTCGGTGTCTTTTTTCGAGCTAAGATGCCCTTTTACCCTAATGAGTCAGGAAAGGGCGAAATACTGCATGGCGTCCTCGGATTTTAACCCTATTTAATTTTTACCAGGTGATTCTGACTCCGAGGGGGAAGGAGAAACTCCAGGGGTGTTCCTGCCAGTAGGTGGGCATTGAGCTGTGGTTGTTGAAATAGTAGCGGAGCGAGGGCTCGAAGTAGAGGCCGACGCGCGGTGACAGAGAGTATTGCACGCCGACACCGAACAGCGACGACACCTGCACGCGGTTGCTCAGATGCGGGAACAGAACGTCGGCCTTGAGCGGCTTGGATGTACGGGTGGTGAACTGCATGCTAACCGGAATATCGATGGCGGCGCCAAGCGTTCCATAGACGGAGAACGACGAACGCTCGAACATCCTGTAATTGAGTTTCAATGGTATGCCGATATAGCTGTTGCGCACATTTCTTGATATATCCGTTCCAGCGCAATGATAATTCAGACGCGTGCGTAGCAGAGTATAAGTCAGACCGCTTTCGACGCTGAGACGCGATGTGAGCTGTCGGCCTACATTGATGCCGAACGACAGCGGAATCTCATGCTCAGGTTCCCCGATGGATACAGCCTGCTGCCTTAATGGCATGGGGCCTGCGAGAGGACGCTTGGCGTCGGTTTCCTGCGTAGAATCCGAAGGAACAGGCTCAACAGGATGGTTGCTTGCCGCATCTTGTATACCCGATGAGGCATTACTAATATACGTACCCATACCGTACTGCACACCCACGGACCACACTCCCTCAGCGCGGGCTATACGGCGTGTCTCCGGCACTTTGTGATAACGGTATACGGGCGTTGTGAAGTAGCGTTGCTGGGTGGCTGCGGTATCACGCTCCGTTTTCTGTCGGTCGGCTCCTGTGGTTTCCACCGCCTTCTCCCTGACAGTATCTGCGGCGGCAACCGCAGTCTTCAGCTCCGGCATAGCAATCGTATCAGCAGGCACTGCTGACATAGAATCAGTCACGGCCGCAATATTGCCGTTACCACCCGCAGCGAGACTCGGCATGGCATTCTTACCTACGGCAGGCGACGGGCTGAGCGAGGGCAGTATGCCCGGCTGGGAGGCGTCAGCCGTGGCTGATTCCTTCTCAATCTGGACGGACGGCGAGGAAACGGCTTCAGTCTGCTCGGTCCGGGCGATTCTTTCACCGATCTGTTCAATGCCACTCCTATGCAGCAGGAACCACAGACCGGCTACGAGCGCAAGCACGGTGATGATGCCGAGCTCGCGCTTGCGCTCGATAATCATGCGCTGAAGAAGGAGGCGCGCATGGTAGAGCTGCGACGACGAGGTGTGGGGCCCTATGCCGAGCATGCGTCCTATTTCCTTGTGCGACTTGCCTTCCAGCACCGCGAGCTTGAAAATGCGTCTGTAGCCCTCGGGGAGCCGGTCTATTATCACCTGGAGCTCTTCATACGAGAGAATATCGTCGATAGGCGGGATGTCGGGAATCTCGTCTTCATTCCTTATGATTTCGAGCACATCCATATCGCTGAGATATTTCAGACAGAGGTTCTTCATCACCGTGCCCATCCAGTACTCGAGTTTCTGGGGCTGACGCACCTCCGAAATCCGGCCGAGTATCACCAGAAAGCCATCATGCAGAATATCCTTGGCAGCGGGACTGTGACCCACATACCGCTGTATCACGCGAGCCATACTCGGGCCATAGCGACGGTAGAGGATTGAAATAGCCTCTTTATCTCCTTCGGAGCACAACTGTATGAGTCGGGAATTGTCCATTGTCAAGATGATAGCTTTCTGTTGTCTTTATGGTTTTCTCTGTATAAAGAGAAGCGAAAAGCCAAAAGACTGCATGGCGGCTCCTAAATTTAACGCATTTTAACTTTTAAGGGAGATTTGTAGGATTGTAATGTTGATTTCCATATCATTTAGAGGGTGTTTCATAACGATTGTTAATTTGCAGGAAGCCTGTTCAAGAGCATT
>CAUBWJ010000015.1 GCA_958439725.1 uncultured Muribaculaceae bacterium
CCAGTCTTTAAGCGGAGTACCTACCGCCTCGATTTTGCGTTTGATACTCTGCTCGATGGGCGAGAGGATTACCCACGAGTCGGAGGTGGCGAAATCGGTTGCAACGGCGTTGTGCCGCACGAAATCGCTCATTTTTCTTCTATCAGTTTGATGAATCGGGCAAGAGTATTTCTATCGACCTTGCATATCTTTGCGATTTTTCGTTTTGAAACGCCCTCTTTTAGTAATTCACGAATAAGCGTTTCTTTTCCACTCAGTTTATATTTATCAGGGGAACTCCTTCGTCCTTTGGGGCGACCAAGGATTACACCTTCGGCTTTCTTTCGGGCAAGTGCCTCTTTAGTGCGCTGAGAGATAAGATTGCGCTCAATCTCAGCCGACAGTCCAAAAGCGAAAGCAAGAACTTTCGATTGGATATCATCGCCGAGACGATAATTATCCTTGATAGTCCATACCTTCGCTTCCTTTGTCATGCAGATATTGAGAATCTCCATAATCATGAAGAGGTTGCGACCGAGGCGTGAAAGCTCAGCGCAAATGATGAGGACATCTTTCTTGATGCGATTGAGCAACACGCCGAGTTGACGCTTATTATAAGCTTTAGTGCCTGAGATGGTTTCTTCAATCCAACCGTCGATGGTCAGATTCTCGCGCTCACAAAAATTGTTTATTTCAAAGCGCTGGTTCTCGACAGTCTGCTTGTCGGAACTGACTCTTATATATCCATATATCATAACCGTGATTGTTTTTCGCTATAATATACGGGATTTCAGACATGCCTATATAGGATATGTGTATTTAGATTTGGTTCGAGCTTAATATATGCTCGACTAAACCTATATATGGAGATGGCTGAGCAAAAGAAAAAGTGCATCGACAAAATGCTCCGCTCTCTCTTATATACTCCGCGTCTAATAAGTTTGGTTTGGTTCGGGCTTTATATATGCCCGACTAAACCTAAACCAATATATAGACAACGGGATGGCTGGTGAAAAAGAAAGAAGTGCTGATATTTTTTATTGTCGGTCATATTTGTTAATGAGGCCAAGCAATTTTAAGCATTCCGCCTTTGCTTTTCTGCAATCCTTCTCTTCAAATAAAGCGCAGCCTAAATCAACGAAAGATTTGAAAAATTCTTTACATTCTTCAGGCATATCTCCTTTGCTGTATGCGTCTTTTACAGCCTCCGCTGTAAGCTTGCGATTGCTTTGTCGCATTACTGCGTCAAGTGCGTTTAATACCATTTTAATATCCATATAATTAGGTGTTTTCAGTTTGACTACGTAATATAATTTTGTTATAGCATCGTTCGAAACCGCTCTTGCAATTGTTCGAGCCGGTCAATCAGTGCATCAAACGACAACTTCTCACCATAAATCATAGAGGTTTTCATTGCTTCGTAGTCGAGGCGCATTTTGTCACGCAGTTCGCCTGTCGGACAGAATGCGATGGTTGACGGATGGTTAAGCTCGTAGTTTACCCCGCCGACATGATAGAATCGCTGGCGATGGGCGATGATTTCCTGATATAATTCCATATCGGAGAGTGCGGCTTCTGCAAAAGCTGTGTCCATCAGTCGCTCCAAATCATAAAGATGGCGGCTCATGCGGTCGGAGCGAGGGGAGCGACGCTGATATTCCTCATTGAGCAGGAAGGCTTTTTCAAGGAATGTGCGTGTCGGTGTTATGGTCGGTATTTCGGAAAATGTCTCATCATCAATCTCCGGGAAAGCATTGCCAACGAGTGATGATATGCGCTTGACTTCAAACGGTTCTTTCATCGAAAGACAACTTATCTCAATCTTGACTACGGGACGCACATACGCATCAGAGTCAACTTTGACCGGATAGTGAATCTCTATGATTACCGGATCGCTGTCGTGGTCGATTGGCGAACCGTCCTTCTTTGTGGTTATCGGTACTACCTTGCATTCGCCTAAACCGGATTCTATAAGTTTCGATTCCAATTCCTTTGCGAACTCGCCAAGTATATAATCACGATTGACAATGCGGAGATTCTTCACCTGATTGTTAGTTGCAGCTTTAGCGCAATCCTTACCAAGTTCATTGAGATAGAAATCACGATAGAGGGCTATGTCGATGTCTTCCGAAAAGCGGTCAATCAGGTTCCAGCCTTTGCTGAGACTTGTTCCACCTTTGAAGAACATATACTTTGCCGGGGAAAGGGAAAACAGAACCTTCAAAATGGCAGTAACCCACAAGTCCTTTTCAACCGCACCCACGCTGATGTTCTTTTCATTTGCTATAATATATGCCGACTGTTGACGGTCAGCATCCGAGGCATCAATCCATCTGCTCATTTCGTTTGATTTTATCCTTTGTTTCGATAATAATTTTTCTAATCCAGCGCGGAGCACGAGCTATATCCTCTTGCCATGTTTCTTCCTCCGGGTTTTCCTTCAACACGCCATAAACTACGTCAAGAGTATTATCATCAACATTATATTGCTTGATAGACTTTAGCGCAAGCACTAATATCGGCATAATCTTGCCCTTATATGCAAATGTCGATGGCACACTATGTTTAAGAGTCAGAGTACGTTTGCCAATCTTTATTTTGCGTGGTGTTCCTGATGTAAGATACACGGAGTTCATTGGAACTTGTGTTGAAAAACCGAGATAATTCTCAGCAGTCGCTCCGGTAGGCAACAGTTGCGCATCATCACGTTTTGCTATGGTCTGTGCTATTTCTCCTATCGTCGGAATAACGGGTCCAAATCGTGATTCTTTTGGCTTAACGTATATCCCTGTGGCAACTCTGACGAGCTTACCTTCATTACATAGTTCTGACAATATGTTGGAGGCGTAGTGAGTATCAATAGGCAAAAAGCTATCCGGCAAGAAGATGGTGCCCTTCTTGCTGCGATTGACCTTTGATATAATTGTTTGTTTCATATCACGATGAGTAAAAAAAGGAAAATAAACGCTTAATTGTCCTTTCTCAGTAGCGCAAAGTTAGTGTTTTATTTCCAATTACACAAAGCATTACATCTAATTAAATAGAATTTCACATCCGGCACAAATCATAGGTGTGATATGCTATGTCTGTTTGGTTTAGTCCGGGTAATATATACCCGACCTAAACCAAACCAATATATAGATAGGGCTGGTTAAAAGAAAAATTATTCTTTTGCATAGTTCTACTTCAATCGTGAGGCACGAGTAAGACGGTCTTCCTTTATGTAGCGGCTGAGTGAGGCTTCGGTGGTGTGGCCCGTGGCTGCACAGATTACATCTCGGTCATTACCTCGTAGTCGCATATTGGTAGCGAATGAGCGGCGCCCGGTGTGGCAGCTCACCATCTGCCAGCGCTGGTATATGTCGGTTTTGCGACCGGCTCTTCCATTGCCTACGTCGGCGGTATATGACTTGGTAACATATCCGGCTAATGTACTTTCCGGATTTGCCTCATATACAGCTTTCATTATTTCTTTCAGCGCATCATTGAACTTCTGGTTGCTGATTACACGCGGCATCGCCTTTCCGTCTTCGTATAGGTCGAAGATTGCTTTAGTTTCGGGCAAAATCTTTACCACCGATACCTTGTCCGTCTTTTTCGCCTTATACTGGATATATCGTTCTCCATCCTCTGTTACATGAATGGAGTTGTAATTGAGCTGTTCGAGGTCAGAGTGTCTGGCGCCTGTCCAGCACATCAATATGAACTGATTGCGCACGGTTCGGAGGTGTTCGGTTGGCAACTCTTGTTTTGCTATCAGCTCAATTTCACTTTCGAGCAGAGCGATACTTTCCGACTCCTCTTTCAGCTTTTCACATCTAAGGAAATCTTCTGCCATACATTGTATGCGCATCGGTTGGTCGCGGATAACGGTCTTGATTACCTTGATATGGTCGCCGATAGTATTGAGTTTCAATCCCTCGCCGTAGGCAAAGGATAGATAATCGGAATAAAACGACTTATTGAGTTCGTCAAACCGAATATCGGTTATATGCTTCTTCTTCATAAAGTCGCGTATATAGCGGCGCAGATGCTTGTAGTGTTGTATGGTTTTTAGTCCGATTGGTTTGCCGTGCCATGTTCTGGCAGGAGCAGCATCAATAAAGACATCAAGAGCCACAATGAAGGATTCCTCACGCTGACGGAGCATCGCTTCAAGTTCTTCTTTTTTGCGCCGCTGTTCCGCCTCTCGTTGAGCTTTCTTACGCTCTTGCGCTTCTTTCTGTGCTTTCCGTTGTGCTTCCTGAAACTCGCGTTGCTCTTTATGGGCGAATTCATCTATCGCTTTATCAAGTTTCGTTCTCGAACCTTTAGGATCATTGATTATAGTATCAATCAGAGCCGACATTTCATCAAGTTTGTCGCAGAGTTCCTTGCCTGACCCTGCACGAAATGTATTCCACCGTCCGGGAGTGGAAATGGCGTCATTCCAAGTCTTGATGTCAACTTCAATTCGAGAGTTGAGCATAAGATTGGAGTTGAAGCCAACGCGACGGGTATAAAGAGGCGCAACGCCGGTTTTCTTGGTGGTTCGCAGTACGAATTTAGTATATGCTGATTTAGCCATATTCGATAAGTGTTTATCTAATAACGGCAAAGGTATATGATATAGTTCAAAAGTTGATACAAAGTTGATACAAATCAAAGCGACATTATGATGCTTTTTGCGACTTTATGAAATTGTTAAAATATATAACTATCTAATATTGGCATATTTACAAAATAGAAGTTTCACGAAATATCACAAAAGTTGCCCTTCCAAGGCAACTCATTAAAATTGCAGTTAACTGATAATCAGCTAACTGCAATTTTCTTTTTTCCCATATTTGCACAACAGAATTATAAAATTCGGGTCAGCTGCAAAACGGGGCAATGTGAAAAAACGGTTGAAGCGTTAAAAAACGGGTCAATGTGAAAAATCGGTTGAAGTGTTAAAAACTATCCGTGTGTATATTTATTTTTAGGCCCATAGTTTTGAGAGTCGGAACAGGAAGAATGGAATGTCGGTCACACCCCCGAACTGGCTTCTGAAAGCTCTAACTTTGGCGGTGAAACACTTCTTCAAAGTCTATTGTAACAGGCGAAAAGCGCCGGAGGCGCGAATTTTTTACAACCGGTTGCGCCAGCTGCCGGAAAAATAGGCCAATAGATTTCTTCGAGGCAAGCTGCGGAGCATGCGCGCCTCGCTGCCCCCGTAAGCGTGGGGCCTCTGTCGGATTCCCATGCTTACGCACGCTGCGTCATCGCCATTCCCAGGCTCGCCGCAGGTGGAACAGACAGCGTTTCCCCCCGCAGCTGACGCAGCGGGTTTTACAAACCCCCGCGGCTCCGCCGCTCCGAGTTGGCTTACCTTATACATGGGGTATTGCAGACACATTTTAACAACCATTATTTTACATTGACCTTAAAAAACTATCCGGAAGGGATTTTTAGACCGACAGTTTGAAAAGCCGTGGTTATACTTCTTCAAAGTATATTGTAACAGGGGAAAAGCGCCGGAGGCGCGAATTTTTTACAACCGGTTGCGACAGCTGCCGGAATAAGAGGCCAATAGATTTCCCCGAGGCAAGCTGCGGAGCATGCGCGCCTCGTAGTGTGCGTAAGCGTGGGCAGTCTGTCGGGGTTCCCAAGCTTACGCACACTGCGTCATCGCCATTCCCAGGCTCGCCGCAGGGAGGACCGACAGCGTTTTCCCCCGCAGCTGGCGCAGCAGGTTTTACAAAACCCCGCGGCTCCGCCGCTCAGAGTTGGCAAATCTGATACATGTATTGCAGCCACATTTTAACAACCGATTATTTTATATTGCCTTATTGAGAATTCCGCCGGAGCACTATGCTTTAATATTAATTAACGCCTATGGGCAGAAATCACGCTACGGCCTCATGCTATTTTTGCTGCTGAAGGCCGTAGTGGCACTCCTCGTAACCTAAAATATAGACCGTTATGTCAGTAATCGTTATTATTCTTTGTGTCTTTGCATGGTTTGGGCAAGCTCTCAAAGATGGCGCAGACATATAGGACGCAATTATTAGACAAAGTTCTGTCTCTTAAATACGTCGCGTGAAATAGTGGATTTATTTCCGATTAAATCCCCATGTATCGAAAGAGCTAAATGCACTTTCATAATATCTTCCTTTCATAACTGAATCTGACATACCTGATAAATCTGATAACTGTATCAGCTGTTATGCGCGGTAGAATATTTTGCTTATATTTGCAATGATTTCCCCTTGGTAGGCCTCGGTGCGCGGGGCCATGTTAAATCTAATCAATCTGACTATTACCAGCCAGAACACGGGCAATCATCCACCAAAAAACGAGCATTTATGCCCAAACCCGAATTTAGATATATGACGGCCGACGAGGCTGTGCGCCTTGTCAAAAGCGGCGACCATGTGTTTGTGCAGGGAAGCGGTTCGATTCCCGAGGCGCTTATCGCAGCGCTTGCACGCCGCGGCCACGAACTCCACGACGTTATTCTCTACAACGCATTCGCCATGGGGCGCCGCGTATCACCGCTCTGCGATCCGGCCCTGAAAGATTCGTTTCTCATCGACTCTTTTTTCGTATCTAACGCGGTGCGGGGATGGGTAAACCAGGGATATGCCACTACCACTCCACGCTTCTTCGGGCAAGTGCCGCAGCTGTTCCGCGACGGCACCATTCCGCTGGATGTTGCGTTTATCAACTGCTCGTTGCCCGACAGCGAGGGTTTCGTATCGTTCGGAGTGTCTGCCGACCTCACACCCTCGGCTGTGGAAAAAGCCCGGATTATCGTGGCCCAGATAAATCCTCTGATGCCATTTACCTACGGTGATTCCGTGATTCATTCATCATGCATCGACGCTATGGTGAAAGTCAACGATCCTCTTGCCGAAACGGTGGACACGCCTCCCACACCGGAGGAGCTCGCCATAGGCCGCGCTATCGCGGAGCTCCTGCCCGACGGCGCCGTGCTGCAGGTTGGCGTGGGGGCGATTCCCAACGCCGTGCTCCATTCCCTGAAATCACACCGTCATCTCGGCATTCATTCCGAAGCACTCACCGAAGGGTTAATGAACCTGATGGAAGCAGGCGTTGTGGATAACTCCCTGAAACAGATTGAGCGCGGGCGCTCGGTTGCGTCGCTGGTGCTCGGCACAAGACGGCTATACGATTTCGTGGACCACAACAGGGACATCGTGATGCGTGACATTGCATGGGTAAACGATCCCTTTATCATAGCTCAGAATCATAACATGGCGGCCATAAACTCCTGTCTGGAGATAGACCTTTCCGGACAGGTTTGCGCCGATTCCATCGGCACACGCATATATTCCGGCGTAGGCGGCCAGCACGACTTCGTGTACGGCTCGTCAAGAAGCACCGGCGGCCAGTCGTTCATCGCCATGCTTTCCACCACATCAAAAGGCCAAAGCAAGATTCGCCCGGTTCTGACCCAAGGCGCAGGCGTAGTCACAACCCGATTCCAGACCAACTGGGTTGTGACTGAATACGGAGCCGTAAATCTCCGGGGAAAAAACATGATAGAGCGTGCACGTCTGCTCATATCCATCGCCGCCCCGCAATTCCGCGAGGAGCTTGACCGCGAGGCATTCAATATGCTTGGATACGCCTACCGCCGCTGGCGCTGACAAAAGCTAAAAAAAACGGAATGGCTGAAAAAGGCTCAGCATCTGAGCGACTAAGCGTCGCCGGTCTCAAAACTTCACGCCGGTACGCTTATAGATCATGCGGCTCAGCACCATATTGATACCGATCCATACCGCTATATCCAGCACAAAGAGAAGGGTTATATCCACCGTGGGCGACAAAAGATAATTCACCAGAGTGAACAGTGCCGAGCAGCCGATAATTGTGGGCATAGCCACACGTTGGTTGATGCCTATGGCAAGCAGTTTGTGGTGGATATGCGATTTGTCGGGCATGAACGGATTCTTATGTGCGCGAATACGGTGAAGATATACTCTGACCACATCCAGACACGGTATAAGCAGCGGAGCAAAGGCTATCACGGCCGAATTGCTCTGCGTCACCACATCAGGAATCTGACATACCCTTATGCTCATCACGCTCAGGAACAGACCGATAGTAAGCGCGCCGGTATCGCCCATGAATATCTTCTGATGCTTCTGGGGATTACCGAAGACATTGTAGATGAAGAAAGGTACCAGTGCACCGAGTGTTGCAACCGCAAGCGCCGAGAAGAGATAAAGACCTGCCTGATAGAAAACGTAGGTATAGAACACACAAGCTACAGCCGAGAGGCCCGAGGCGAGACCGTCTATACCGTCTATGAGATTGATGGCGTTTATAATAAAAACTATAAGCAGCACCGTAAGCGGAACCGAAATGGCTATGGGCAACGCTCCTATTCCACACAGGCCATGAAGATTGTCGAGCATCATGCCACCGCTTATAATAAGGCATGCCGAAATGGTCTGCATGATAAATTTCGCCTTATAGCGCACACCCACCAGGTCGTCGGCCATACCGGTAAGATAAAGCAGAATCGCACCACTGAGAATGAAGCAAAGCGGCTGCATGTTCTCCCACAGACGCGAAAGCACCAGATTGTTTCCCGAATACAAGCCGAAGCCGTAAAGCAGGAAAATGGCGAACATCATCGAGGGGAAGAAAGCAATTCCTCCCAGACGTGGAATCTCAAGTTTATGGATTTTGCGCGGATCGGGTGTATCAAAAAGTTTTTTTCTGAATGCAATAAGAAGGATCTGTGGAATTATGATGCCGCAGAGGGCCATCACACAGATAAATACGGAAAGGTCTATTAGAATCCAGCTCATGGTAATTATTCAGAATTTTCTTAAAAAGGTCTCTTTTTTTGAAAACGGACTTTGATTAGGTGGCATCTAAACTTTAAATTCCGGCTGAGACAAGTGTGTCACAAGCGTTTTCGGCAATAGTAAAAATTGTCCCGGCAGAAACTATTCCTAATTAAAATAGGAACATCGCAAAGTTAATAAAAGTTTATTTACCGTGCAACTGTTTTAAGCAGGATTTACCCCCCCCCATTATATTTCTGTATATCAACACATTATACATAAAACACAAACACTTTCACTGTCAAATGGCTCTGATTCGTCGAAATCAGCGGTCACTTCTCAGCCTCAGCCACTGCAACACATGACACCCTTCCCCCAATATACTTATATCCCCGATTTTATCACAGGGATACCGAATATGCCTTCGGAAAGCTCAATATCGATCTTCTCCCCTTTCCGGTGGACGCCGAATCCTTTCCTTCCGAGTCTTATATCCTTTTTGCGCCCATTACTGAAAGAAAGTTCCATATAATACACCTTATAAGGCTCCCCGGTCCTCACATATCGACGCCCTACTCTTCTTGTGCTGTGTTCCGTCTTGGAGTATAGACGTTCAACCACCGCTTCCTCTCTGTGAGTGTCATCACTGCCAATGGTGTAATTGCTACCCAGAAACATGAAACAGGCCAGAGCAGAAAGCAGCGCGCCCTGAAATAAATAATTAGCTATAAAACTGTCGCATCCCGACACGCGCCGGCTTATTCCTATCATAAAATAGGATGCCGCGAAGCCCAGCACAATACATGGTACAACCGAAGCCGGCAGCGACACAAGACTTCGCCCATAGAAAAACGCCGCTCCTCCGGCAAGAACAACCGTAAGTATCACCGACGCCACCATCACTGCGGTAGAGCGCGAAGATTTTGTGCTTTCTCCCATATTTGTTAATTTTGCCACAATAAAAGGATAGTATTTTCAGCCCGCAAAATTAGTAAAGTTAACTTATTTATCACATTCAGATATATGAAAACATCAGTAATCAGACTTATCGCAATTCTCCTGTGCGTTTCGGCCATTGCCCCCGCATCGGCCCAGTTCAATCTGAAAAAAGCAGTCAACTCGGCAGCCAAAGCCGGCAAGGCCCTGACCCTCAGCGATGCCGACATGGCCGCCTACGTCAAGGAATCCGTTGACTGGATGGACAAGCACAATCCCGTTCTCCCCGAGGACAATCCTTACACCCAGCGTCTCCGCAAACTCACCGAAGGCATAACCGATGCCGACGGCATTCCACTCAACTTCAAGGTCTACGACGTGATTGATGTCAACGCCTTCGCCTGCCCTGACGGCAGCGTGAGAGTATTCTCTTCACTGATGGACATCATGAACGACGACGAGCTCATGGGAATCATAGGACATGAGATTGGTCACGTTGTAAAACGCCACTCCAAAAACGCTTTCCGCACCCAGCTTCTCACCGGTGCCATGAAGGATGCCGTGGCCTCGACCGGTGGCAAAGCCGCAGCTCTTACCGAATCCCAGCTCGGGACTCTCGGCGAAGCCCTCATCAACTCCAAGTATTCACAGAAGCAGGAAAAGGAAGCCGATGACTGCGGATATGATTTCCTCGTGCAGCACGGACGCAACCCCTACGGCATGGCAATGTCGTTCGAGAAATTCCTTGAACTGGAGGACAAAAGCGGCTCCAAGCAGAGCTATATCCAGCGCATGTTCTCTTCCCACCCCGAGACCAAGGCACGCATCGAGCATATAACCAAGCGCGCAGAAAAGGAAGGATTCTCGCGCCCCGAAGCCAAATAATCAGAAGATAAACCCATAACCACTACGGCGGTGTGTCAAAACAGCTTCAGTTTGACACACCGCCGGTGTTTTTATCTTGACGGAACAGAAAGGGAGCCGCTGTTCCTATCTGGAAGCTTTGTCTGCAATGTGATACGGTTCCATGTGGATACTTACATGGGTCTCCTGACCTAACGCCGTTCGCAGACGCCGTTCAACCTCGGTGGCGACATCATGCGATTCTTTCAAGGTCATCTCACCGTCCATCTTCACATGAGCGTCAATGGCATCCAGCGGCCCTATGCGGCGCGTGCGCAGATGCCCTATCGAAATCACGCCGGGGGTTGACATTATTATCTCCACAATCTTCTGGCACACGCTCTCGGGGAGCGATTTCTCAAGAAGTTCATCGATACCGTTTTTAGTCAGCTTCCAGCCCATCACCATAATGAACACACTCACCACAGCGGCGGCAAGGGGGTCGAGCATCACCCATTTCCGGCCCAGAAGCATGGCTCCGAAAATGCCGGCAAGAGTGGCTATGGAGGTGAACGCGTCGCTGCGGTGATGGAGCGCGTTGGCTTTCAGAGCCGAAGACTTCAACCGACGGCTGAATATTACAGTGTATCGGTACAGACCCTCCTTCAGCAATATAGAGATTATGGCAGCGGAGAGCGCCCACATGTTCGGGCTCTCCACATCGGCGCCGCGTAATATGGCCACGCATTCGGCCACACCGTTGTATAGCAGCCCCACGCCTACCCCGGCAAGCATTATGCCGATTATCACCGAGGCAAGTGTCTCATATTTTCCGTGTCCGTAGCCATGGTCGGTGTCTTCCGGCTTTCCGGAGATTTTCACGAAAACAAGCACCACCACATCGCTCACGAAGTCGGAGAGCGAATGGACTGCATCGGCTATCATGGCCGAACTGTGGCCGAGGACTCCCGCCACGAATTTGAACACCAACAGCAGGAAGTTTACCACACTTCCTATAAGCGTGACCTTGTAAATCGTTTTTTCTCTTTCGCCCATACTGTAATAAGCGCCAAAAAGCAAGACAATGGTTGTTAAATAAACACGAGCAGAAGCTCTGCACAAAATTACAGATTGTAAGCAAATTCAGAAAAGAATCAGGCTCTTATTTCAGGCGCCCGGTGGCATTGAGATATTGTGCCTCCGAAAGCTTGAATACTCCGTAAGCCCCCGTATAGTCATCCTGTGCCTGCCGGTAAAGCGTCTGCGCGTCGAGAAGGTCGGTTATCGTGCTCATACCCGCATCATAGTAGGCCTGGTTAAGCCGGAGATTCTCCTTGCTCTGCACTATAGCTTCGGAGGCGAGGGCCATTTTGCGGTGTGCCGCGGTGAGATTATCCCATTTGTCCGACATCTCTATCTCCAGTTTCTGGCCGAGATTCGACAGCTCGGTGCGCGCGTTGGCCAGTTCAAGCTTCTTGCGTTTTATGGCGTGGGAACCGCCCCACCATCCCGACAGCGGCACGGAAACGGTAACCATAACTCCGCCGAAATTATGGTCCTGATTGAACACGTCGTGGTAGAACCATCCGGCACCCACCCCTACCTGAGGCAGATAGTTGCCTACTTCCATACGCTTCTCAAGATCCTTTGCCTCCACATTCTTTACCAGCAGACGGTGGTCGGCTGTAAGGTCAAGGGCTTCGGAAGTCCTTATAAAGAGCGCATCGGGATATGCGGGGACGGTATCAGGCACCTGTGCCCTGACATCGACTCTGGCATCGGTTCCGAGGCCTACCTGCTGCGCGAGCAGCATTTTCATAAGCTCTATACCGTTGTCAAGATCCACCAGATCGGCACGGTATCCGTTGCGCTTCAGTTGCACCTTCAGCAGGTCGTTGCGTGTGGCCACTCCGGCGTCCACAGCCGCACCGACCTGGCGCGAGAGCGTGTCGAGCATGGTAATGGCGCTTTCCACGGTATGCTTCTGCGCCTTGAGGGTGACCAGCTGCCAGTACAGAGCCTCCGTCTGGAGCTGCACCTGGTTGGCACTCTGCTCCTTGCGGATGCGCGCGGCCTCCTCGCCTACTTTGGCGAGCTTATTGCCGTTAACAATACGGCCTCCGGCAAAAACGGGCTGCAACGCCCATATTCCCGCAGCTTTGCCCTTGTTTATGATTCCGAGGGTGAAAAGATCGAGCACGTTGTATTGAAGCACATCGTTATGGGTCTTGAACCATGAGCCCCCGGCCGAAACCTGCGGGAAATATTTTGTGAAAGCCTCGCGGCGCGTCTCTATGGCAGCACGCAGATTATTGTCGGCCACGCGTATGTCGGCATTGTTGGCTATGGCCATCCGCTTGCACTCGTCGAGTGAGCACACAGTGTCAGTGACAGCCTCTGACGGCTCGTCGGCACGGCTGATTCCGGCTCCTGCGCCAAGAGCGGCAATACAGATTATAGTCTTATATATCGTTTTCATTTCTTCAGGTCTTGATTTTGGTGGAGATCATAACAGATGCGTCTCAAGCGGTTCGGGAAGTGGCTTATCGGCGCCCTTCTGGCGGCATTTCATCATGGAATAGGCCACAGGAATCACAGTAAGTATAAATATCATGGTGACGGGAGTGCCCCAGAATATCACCACACCCATAGGCTTCCAGAGCGCGCTGTTGCCTATCACCATCGGGAGCACACCCATGGTGGCGGCAGCCGAGGTGAGGAAAATCGGGCGCATCCTTCGTTTGGAAGCGTTGAGCACCGCATCGTGCACGGTCTGACCCTGGTTGCGCAGCTCCTCGGCATAATCCAGAAGCACTATGGCGTTTCTCACAAGAATGCCCATGAGCGACACTATTCCAAGCACGCAGGTAAGCGACATGTCGGTGTCCTGTATTATCAGGCCAAGCGCGGCGCCAGGCATACAGAGCAGCAGCGAGAAGAGCAGCAGAATTGCGGTATCGGCCTGCGCGTAATGGAACAGCAGTATGAAGAAGATAATGGCCACGGCCAGTCCCAGACCCGAGAGAATCTGGGGCAGAGTGTCCATCGTATTCTCCCATTCGCCTCCGCGGTCTACTACCACTTCCTGCGGAAGATCCAGGCGCCCGATACTGTCCATGAGCGCCTCCGTTCGGTCTATCACGTTGACATTGCGCTGCACCTCGGCTATCACCGAAACGGTGGCTATGCCGTTGTAATGGGTGAGCATACCCTGATGCCACTGCGGACTGACAGTAGAAATCTGACGCAGAGGAACTGTGCCGAATCCGATCACGGGCATAGGTTCGTTTTCCAGCTCATCCACATTGCTGCGGCGCGAGGTTCCGGTCTTGAGGGTGACGGGAATGCCGTAGTCGCCTTCCCACACAGTCGCCACAGGCAGACCGGGAGAATAGCGCATGGCAAGGGATGTCTCCACCAGCGTGGAGTTGAGTCCGAAGCGTTCGGCACGGTCGCGGTCGAGGCTCACGGCTGCAGACGCCAGAGGATTGTCAAGCGACGTGCGGACATTACGGAGTCCGGGCACATGCCTTGCCACCGCGGCAACCGAGTCGGCCACTTTCTTGAGCACGGCGGCATCGGCTCCCGAGAATTTCACCTGTATAGGGTAGTCGGCCGTGGAATAGCTGAGCTGCTTGAACCTCACAAAGGCATCCGGGAAGTAGCTTTCATATTTTTCTGTAAAGGCATTAAGAACCTCTATGGTCGCGTCGTTGCTCTTGGTGTTGACAATAAACTGGGCGAAGTTCGGGCCTCCTACCTGGGGTGCATAAGTGGCCTGGAAGCGGGGCGATGAACAGCCGTGGAACGACGCTATCGAAACCACCATCGGATCCTTTGCCAGTATGCGTTCCAGCGAATCGGCTATATCGGTTGTACGCTCAACAGCCGTTCCCTGCGGCAGGAAAATCTCAACAGCAAACTGATTGCGTTCGGCAATAGGCATAAGCTGCATCGGATGGACTATGAATAGCCATGTTCCGGCCACGGTGGTGATCACTCCCAGAGCGATTGTGGTCTTGGGCCACGCGAAGCACCAGTCAATCACCTTATTATAGCCCTTCTGCATCGACACGAAGAAACTGAATTTCTTTTTGCCGGTGGCTATGGCTTCCTGCTGGAGCTTATATATAGGCTTCTTTATAAGCTTGTATTGCATGTAAGGCACCAGAAGCTCGGCAACCATCAGCGATACAAACAGGATTATGGTCATGCCCCAGGGGAAATCCGTGAGGAAGTCGCGGAACATTCCCTTGATAGTGAGCAGGAACGGGAAGAACGTTACAGAGATGGCGAGTGTAGCCGAGAATATGGCCTTGAAGAACTCCGTGCCTGCCCGCAGGGTTGCGTGGTAATGGTCCATTCCTTCGGAAATCAGCTCCACATAGTCGTCGATAATCACCACAGAGTTGTCCACAATCATGCCGAGCGACACTATCAGACAGGCCAGTGTCACCGTGTTAAGTTCTATCCCGAAGGCATAGAAAAGGCCCAGCGATATGAATATGGCTATCGGGATTGTGGACGCGGCTATCAAAGCCACATTCAGCGGAAGCAGCAGCATTATCACCACCACCACGGCTATTATGGCCACCAGAAGTTCCACAAGGAAATAGTTTACGGAACTGTTCACCACCACAGGCTGATCGGTGATTTTGAACAGCGTCACACTTTCGGGAATCTCCGATTTGAAGGCATCTATCTGTTTGTCCACCTCTTTGCCCATTTCCACTATATTGTAGCCTTCTTTCATCTGCACGCTCAGGAGTATGCACTTCTGGAAGTTGTTGGTTATATAGCTGTCGGGCTCGGGATACTCGCGGCGTATGTCGGCAATCTCGCCCAGACGCACCACGCTGCCGTCGGGGGTAGAAAAAACTATCATGTCGGCCACATCGGCCACGGAGTTGACGGAGCGCGTCACGATTATAGGCTGCGTATAATGTCCGCTTTTAAGCGAACCACCTGTGGTCTGGAAGCCCTGGGCGAGAAGAGTGGCGCCCACGGTTGTCTCGGAGAGCGCGTAGTGCTTGAGTTTCTCCGGGTTGAGATACACGGCTATCTGCTCGGTCTGTTTGCCGGTGACACTCATGGTGCCCACGCTCTCCACCGTGCGCAGGCGGTCTTTTAGCCGGTCCATGTAGTCGCTGAGCTCGCGGTAGGTCTTGTCGTCGCTCTGCATGGTTATGAGCAGTGCCGAAGTATCGCCGAAATTACTCAGGGTCTCCACGGCGAGAACGCCCGGCGGAAGCGTGAGTTTCACCTGATCCATGCCAATCTTGAACTCGTTCCAGAACGGTTTGGAGTCCTCCACGTCATTGTCAAGCTCCACGAATATTATGAGCATTCCCGCACTGATCTGCGAGTGGGTCTTCGTTTTGTCTACCTGCTTGTAGGAAAATATGTAGTCCTCCAGAGGTTTGAGCACTTCGTTCTCGATCTGCTCCACCGTGGCGCCGGGATATACCGCTGCCACCACGCCCTCACGGATGGTAAACGATGGAAACTCATTCTTGTTCATCACCTTGAGGGCATAGATGCCGAAGGCTATGAGCACGCACACAAGAAGTATCACCTCCTTGCGGTATTTTATACCCGCCATCACTATCGGATTGGGGTTGGAAAGCGGCTGTGGCACCTGCTGCGGGGTTGCGTTCCCCTGAGCCTCAGGCTTCGGGGATGCCTGCCGCGGGTCGTTGCTGTTCGTTGCCATTGTATTTTACTTAGAGTGATGAATCATTCGGCCACCGTCACCTCGGTGCCGTTGCTTACCTTCTGCATGCCGGCTACAATCACGCTATCGCCCGGAGCTATGCCGGTGTGTACCCTCACGCCATCGGTGGCAAGTTCGTCGGCCGTCACGAAACGCTGCCGGGCCTTCCCGTCCTTTACCACCCATACAAACAAGCGGTTGTCGGCTGCGAGAAGCACGGCCTGCGACGGAAGTGTCACCGGAGCATTTGCCACCGCCGAAGAGTCGGGCGCCACACCCTCCACATCTACGGCGGCTATCATTCCCGGAAGCACCTTGCCACCGGTATCCGGCAGGTCGAATTTCACGTTGTATGTGCGCGTGAGCGGATCGGCCACAACGCCTTTACGTCCGAGTTTGCCCGTAAGCCTCAGGCTGTCGGCTCCTGCCACAGTTATCTTGGCTACCGTGCCTGCCGAGAATGACGAGATCTCATTCTCGGGTACGGAGATATTGACCTGCAGCCTGTCGAGATCCACGATTTTCAGCACGGGCTGGGCGGCGATTACCGTCTGACCGTCGTCGGCCAGCTTCTCGGCCACATAGCCCGACATCGGCGATGTGAGAGTGGCGTCGCTCACGGCTCTGCGTGCAAGCGCGGCGGCGTTCTCAGCCTGTTTGAGCTTCGACTGCACTTCCACCCATTTTATGTCGGGAAGTGCGTTAGCGTCGTGCAGTTTTTTCAGCCTGTTGTAGGCGTCGCGGGCTTCTTCAAGCTCAGCTGCCGCGATATTGCTTGCGTTTTCCAGGCTCTCGCTCTTCACTCTGGCCAGAACCTGGCCTTTGGCCACTTTCTGGCCCTCGTCAACATAGATTTTCGTGATGGTGCCCGGTACGGAGAAGCTCACCGTTGATACGTCGGCCGATTCCACTGTTCCGGAAAAAGCCTGGCCTCCCGCACCGGAGGGAGAGGAGGAAGAAACAACCTTCACATCCACCCTCACAGGCGGCACAACGGTTGCCTTATCGTGATGGCACGCACATAATACTCCTGCCAGAACCGCCGGTCCCGACATAAAAATCCTCGATAAACAATTGAAACGTATCATATCGTGAAAATCAAATTATCCGATTATGAATAATTAACAACCCATCCCCCCGCCTTGTTCTCCCCAAACCCTAACACCACAATCAACTTTTACCGCTCAATCTCACGAACTTTAATCTTCATAGATTTGTTTTGCAACTAAATTTTAGTTACTTTTGTGTATTGATAGATACAATGGGAACAAAAGAAAAACTGATAGCCCGCTTCATGGCTCTTCCCAATGACTTCACATGGGAGGAAATGAAACGCCTGCTTGTTGCGTTGGGATACGTCCCGGGTAACAAAGGCAAAACCTCGGGTTCCCGTGTAATTTTCAAAGGAGAAGGCAAGAAGCCCATAATGCTTCATAAACCCCATCCCGGAAATATCATTAAAGAATATATTATGAAGCAGGTTTATGATTATCTTAAAAACGAAGGATTGATATGAATACATTGAAATATAAGGATTTTATCGGCTCGGTAGCATTCAGTGAAGCTGACGGCGTATTCTTTGGAAAAATTGAAGGAATTGACGGTCTTGTGAATTTTGAAGGCGAAAGTGTTGCAGAACTCACCAATGCCTTCCACGAGGCAGTTGACGATTACCTTGCCTACTGCCACGAGGAAGGCCTCGAACCCCACAAAAGCTATTCAGGCTCGCTGAACGTACGTCTTACTCCCGACATCCATTCCCGGGTTGCCTATCTTGCCCGTCAAGCCGGAGTGTCCATCAATTCGTTTATCCGCACTGCCGTTGAAAAGCAGATAGCCGCCATGCTTTGAGTTAAAATATTCTTAGACCGCAGAACGGCGCTTGAACGGCAGACCGGTCTGCGTTCTCCCCGTCAAGCAATATGCAACTTTCCCTTGCCAACGAACGTTAATAATAGAAATACCACCACTTTAAACTCGCTGAAAATTTGCGGCAATAAAAACATTATAGTAGATTTGCGAAAAAATAACTGATAGCTTATTGCTCACTTAAACGAATGACTATGATACGTTCAATACCGAATCCTCCGATGGATCGTGAAGATGTCGCCCGATTCCGTCGTAATCTGGAGAAACATCTCCGAGGGGATTTTTCTTCAGAAGAACGGCATCAGATAGAAGTGCGTAATGCACGAGAAAAAGCTAATGTAAAACGAATAATCGCGAATTGCGGTGGAAAGAATCCTATCCTCGGATATTGATTTTCAAATAAGACTTATGACCGAGGCAGACTATAATAATTTGTCTGCTTTCTCATGCGGGGATAATGAACTTGACAACTTTTTTCAGCATGAAGTCAAGGAATGCATTAAACGCCACTATCTTTCTGCTTATTGCGCGGTATTGCATTCTGGCGAAATCATCGCGGCATTCACTCTGATGAACGACGCCTTAATGTTGTTTGGAGAGACAGAAAAGGATGATTTTATAAATGATTTGTGTTTTGAAATTGAAGAGGATGCAATTGAGTTCTTTAATCGGCAAACTTCATATCCGGAAATCAATATAGGTCATCTGGGAACGTGTATAAAATATCAGAGTAATGGTGTCGGTACTGCTATTATCGACCTTATCGCAGACACATTCCGCAATCTGAAGCAATCCGGATGTCAGTTTATGACCGTGGATGCTTTAAGAAATGATCGAACCTTGAAGTTCTATAGATCCTGTGGATTCTCCTTCCAGACAAATAAGGATTTCTACTCATCCACAAGACGAATGTATCGCATATTGCAAAGTTAAAACACTTCTGGTATCTGTCAGCCTCACTTATCCCCTAAAGGTAGGGCTGTTCCGCGGAACAGCCTCGAATCCATACTTAACTTTCCAACCCCTCCGGAGCGCCGACGGCGCGATATGTGTACAACTGACTGGATAAGCTGCCAAATAAGTATCGCACCCTCTCTGATTTCGGCGAACGTCAGAGAAAGTGAAGCTGAAAAAGGCGGCAGCATGGGCTAAATCAAATCCGAAAGTTATCCGGTAATAAAAATAGCCGCCCTCGGGCGGCTATTTTCTGTTGTCTCACCAGGATTCGAACCTGGACAGGCAGAACCAAAAACTGCAGTGCTACCATTACACCATGAGACAATCCTCTGTGCCCAGCGCGGAATCGGCCGCAGGAAGCGGCTCCGCGCTAAAGCGCTGCAAATTTAATGAAACTTTGCCAATCGGCAAAATCATTTCGCTATGAGCAGATAATAATTCTTCTTGCCTCGCTGCACGAGAATATATTTATCGTTCAGAAGCATGTCGGTCGACGAAGGAGCATAGGCATCGGCGATTTTCTCCTTGTTGACGCTTACGCCGCCACCCTGCACCATCTTGCGCATCTCGCCCTTGGAGGGGAACACTTTTGCTCGGTCGGTAAGAAGGTCGGCCAGCGGAAGTCCGGTCTCAAGGTCGGCGCGGGCAATCTCGAATGTCGGCACACCCTCCATCACGGCCAGAAGGGTTGGCTCGTCTATCTTATGCAGAATCTCGCCGGCCTTGTTGCTGAAAAGTATCTGGGAAGCCTCCACGGCAGCCTCGTAATCCTCGGCCGAATGCACCATGGTGGTAAGTTCCTTAGCAAGACGTTTCTGCAAGGGGCGCTGTCCGGGATCCTGTGCCTGGAGAGCCACAAGCTCCTCAACCTCCTCACGTGTCAGTTCGGTGAAAATCTTGATATACTTCTCGGCATCGGCATCGGAAACGTTGAGCCAGAACTGATAGAACTTATAGGGAGAGGTGTAGCGCGGATCGAGCCATACGTTACCGCTCTCGGTCTTTCCGAACTTGCCGCCGTCGGCCTTGGTGATGAGCGGACAGGTGAGCGCATAGGCCTCGCCTCCCTCTGTGCGGCGGATAAGCTCTGTGCCGGTGGTGATGTTGCCCCACTGGTCGCTGCCTCCGAGCTGCAGACGGCAGTTTTTCTCGCGATAGAGATTCAGGAAGTCGTAGCCCTGAACCAGCTGATAGGAGAACTCCGTGAACGACATTCCCTGCTGGCTCTCGCCGCTGAGACGTTTCTTCACCGAATCCTTGGCCATCATATAGTTGACGGTGATGTGCTTGCCTACGTCGCGAATGAAATCCAGGAAGGAGAAGTTTTTCATCCAGTCGTAGTTGTTGACCATTTCGGCGGCGTTGGGAGCGTCGCTGTCGAAATCAAGAAACTTTGAGAGCTGCTTCTTTATGGCCTCCTGATTGTGGCGAAGCGTCTGCTCGTCCAGAAGCTTGCGCTCCTGGCTTTTCATCGATGGGTCGCCGATCATGCCCGTGGCGCCACCCACAAGAGCTATGGGCTTATGGCCGGAGCGCTGGAAATGCTTGAGCATCATCACGCCCACGAGGTGGCCGATATGAAGAGAGTCGGCCGTGGGATCGATACCGAGGTAGGCCGTGGTCATTTCTTTCTTGAGCTGTTCTTCCGTGCCCGGCATCATCTGATGAATCATCCCGCGCCAGGTCAGTTCTTCTATAAAATCCATTTATTCGACTATTTAGGACAGATTTATGATTTTCTGCCGCAAATTTAGCAAATTTCCGGTATACTCGGGCACGGTTTCGGCAATCATGTAAAGCCGGAAGCCTGCGCGCGAGATGTTTCCGGCTTTTTTCAATAATAATTAGATGTTTTTTCAATTAATTTCGTAAATTTGCGGTTGAAGATGCGGTATGCGGTCATCCCTACAGTACCGCATGGAAATACAGTGTTTCAGACAGCGATTACCATCATCCAAATGCTTAAGTTATCAATTCTGACCTTGCTGCTGGCGGCCTCCTCGGCTGCGGCCTCAACCATAGACATCAAGCCTCTCTCACCCTACAAGACCCTTCCGCCCGTCAGCCCCGACTCGATAGAAGGAATACTCGAGGAAATGCCCCAGACGCTCGACACGGCGACTTTCGTTCTGGCCATTGACCGTCCGGACTTCGACTCCATTATCTCCGTTCCTTCGCGTGCATACACTCTGGTTCCTCCCACGGTGTATGCTCCCGCAGTTTTCGACACATATCATTTCTACGATCCTCTCACCTTCACCGTGAGTGGCCCCGTGATGGAATTTCCCACCGTTTACCAGTGGCTCGACGACCTCGACTTCAGCGTTGGACTCAACCAACGCGTAAGGCAGAACTACATGATAGCCAACGCTCCCGACGTGGTCTACAACCTGGCATGGCTTCCCGAACCTCCGAAACAGTACACAGCGTTTGTCGACCCCACAAGCGCCAAAATCGTGCTCAAGGAAATCGACGTGAAGCCTAAAGAAATAGCCGACGGGCTCGATCCGGAAATCGGTCAGAAAAAATGGATACAGTCGTTCGATGCAAGTCTGCAGTTCTCACAGGCCTACGTATCGCCCAACTGGTATCAGGGAGGCAACAAGAACCTCAACCTTCTTGCAAACCTGATCTATAAAGTGAGCCTCAACCAGAAGTTCTATCCCAAATACCTCTTCGAGGCTGTGGCCCAGTACAAACTGGGAATCAACAACGCCCCCGACGACACCGTGCGCAGCGTGCATATAAACGAAGACCTGTTTCAGGTCAACGTCACGGCCGGTATGAAAGCCGCCAAAAACTGGTACTATTCGGCCAACCTGATGTTCAAGACCCAGGTTTTTGACCATTACCCCACCAACTCCCGACAGATACAGTCGGCCTTCATGTCTCCCGGCGAGCTCAATATCGGTCTCGGTATGACATACAACCGCACAAGCGCCAACAAACGCTTCTCGCTCAACGCTTCACTGTCGCCCGCCACTTACAACCTCAAGACCTGCCTGCACAGCGACGTGGATCCGACCCGCTACAACATAAAGAAAAACCGACGGCTTGCCAATAAATTCGGTTCCAGTGCCGACATCAATCTCAACTGGAAGGTGGCCTACAACATCAACTATTCATCGCGCCTGTTCATATTCTCCGACTACGAATACTTCCAGGGCGACTGGCAGCACACCATCGACTGCCGCATAAACCGCTACCTGACCACCAGCATCTATGCCAACATGCGTTACGACACCAGGACTCCCCGCTGTGACGACGACCCCAAATGGCATAAGTTCCAGTTCAAGGAGATTCTCAGCTTCGGTATCGCCTACCATTTCGGCACAATATAATCCCCTTCTCCCATCATTTCCTCTCTCCATTTCATGAATTTCCTTACCTTCCGGCTGCTGCGCACCGCTCTGACGCTGACAATCGTTTCACTGTCCGTCCTGAAGGCCGGAGCCAAACTCCCGAGACTCTCCGGAGAGCCACTTGCCGGTTACGATATCGAATCGGTGAAACGCGCCATGGACTCACGTCCGCTCCACCATATAGAGGGCATCTGGCTGATGACCGACACTTCGGCGAAAGTGGCGATAGAGCTTGAGGATGACCCTTCCGGCATAGAAGCTACCGCCGCGACGGCCTACCGTATAGTCCTTCTGTCGTCGCCCAACCGCGCGCTGCGTCCCGGCACAGTAATGGGGCGCATAGTCCCCGCCGCCAAGGAAGGAGTGTATCAGACCGAGCTCTATACCTCCGCTACCGGCTCGCGGCTTTCGTCGCCGGCCGCATTCACCGCCGAGCTCGACAAATCTGACAACAGGATAGTAATGACTCGCCATCGTAGCGCGTTCTCCGTGAACCTCTGGCGCACCCTCCCCTACATGTGGCGCTACGTGGTGAGAAAAAACCGTCCCGCACCCACCTACCACGGATGCGTGCGTATCTACCCGGCGCCTGTACCGCCGCTCCAACCCATCTACCTATGAGAGCCATGACGTTTCTGCGCCACATAATAGGATTGATGCTGATTGCCGCCATTTGCCCTCAGGCCCTTTCAGAACCTCAATCCTACCGCCGGAAGACAACAGCCAGAAATCTCCGGCCGTTAGAGACTCTGAAATCCCGCAATGCCGCGGCACCTCCCGACACCATCCCGATTGACACCCTCGAAGCTCAGGGATTCCCCGGAGCAATTCGCCTGAGCGGTTACGACAAGCCTCTGCGCTCTTCGCGCGAATCGCTCTTCGTGACAAACCGCACTTCCTATGATATCGACGGGCTGATACTCTCCATGACCTATCTCGACGCCTCAGGACGGGAGCTCCACAGCCGCAGCATAACCGTGAGATGCGACATTCCTGCCGGCCTCACACGTAAAATCGACTTCCGGTCATGGGACAGCCAGCAGTCGTTCTATTACAAACTTTCGCCGAAGCCCCGACGCGACGGCGCAACACCCTACGATGTAAAATGCCGCGTAACCGCAATAATAGTACCTTCGACTTCCGGCAGGACCAGCCACGACTGAACCATCCCGTGGAGCACCTGAAACAGATGCTCGACATCCCCGAGGATGTGGAGGAGAAATTCCGCGAGCTCACCTCGGTGCGCAAGTTCCGCAAAGGCGAGCGGATAACAGCCCCGTCGGACATCCGCTTCTTCGGCTTCTACCTATGCCGGGGCGCTGCAAGAGTATCGATGTTACGCGGAGGCCAGGACCTGACGTGCTCGTTTGCCATTGACGACGAATTCATAGCCCTTCCCACCTCTCTCCTATCCTCCGACAAGGTCACGCTATCCATCGAATTTCTTGAATCCTCAGAGGTGATCTGCGTCCCGATAGAAAAAAGCCGCCGGATGTTTCTCGAAGAAGTGTCGCTGTCCAACGGCGCCTTCTCTTTCATTCTCGCCACGCTTATGGACTACAGCCGTACGCTTGAAGAACGGCTGATAGTGATGCAGTGTGCCGACGCGCGGCAGCGCTATGACTGGTTCTGCAAACGCTATCCCAAGATCGTGGACCGCGTGAGCTCCATCCACGTGGCATCATTTCTGGGAATAACAAAAGAAACTCTTTACCGCATACGCAGCGGCAAATACTAAGTATTTTTTTGTAAATTCGCACCATGCAAAAAGTACAAGGGAACCTCAATCTGCTGGCCACCGGACGTATCCCCCGTCTGCTCTGGGACTACAGCATTCCGGCCGTAGTGGGCATGCTGGTCATGTCGCTATACAACGTTATAGACCGCATCTTCATAGGTCAGGGAGTAGGAACTGAAGCCATAGCCGGCCTCGCCATCACATTCCCCGTCAGCAATGTTTCAGCCGCCCTGGGCGTTCTCATCGGCGCCGGAGCCTCAGCAAGAGTCTCGATACTTCTTGGAGAGGGAAACCGCGAAGGCGCCCTCCTCACCCTGGGCAACTCACTCACACTAATCCTGCTCAACGCCACCATCTACATTTCGTTTTTCGCGCTGTTTCTCGACGATATCCTCATGGCCTTCGGCGCGAGCGAGGCATCGCTGCCCTACGCTCACGATTTCATGGCATACCTCCTGCCGGGCATGCTGGTGATGAACATAGGCTTCAGCTTCAATAATCTCATGCGAGCCTCGGGATATCCACGCAAGGCGATGAACTCCATGTTCATAGGAGCCGGCGTCAATCTGGTGCTCGCCCCGTTCTTCATCTTCGTGCTCGATATGGGAATAAAGGGAGCCGCAATAGCCACCGATATCGCCATGACGATATTCACCATCTATGTGATGCATCATTTTGTGGCCGGTGACTCTACCCTCACTTTCAAGCGCGGCACATTCGGGTTGCGCTGGCGCACAGTGGCCGGCATTATAGGAATCGGCGCGGCGCCATCGCTGATAAATCTTGCCAGCAGCGCCATCAACGTGCTCATCAACACATCCCTCTACCGTTACGGAGGCGACAACGCCGTGGCTGCAGCCGGTATCTTCTCCACATTCACATCTCTTCTGTGCATGGCCGGTGTGGGTATATGCCAGGGTATGCAGCCTATAATTGGATACAACTACGGCGCCGGACTTTTCGGGCGCCTCCGCTCCACTTATCTGCTTGCCACTGCCTGCGCCACGGTCATCACTTCGCTCGGGTGCATTGCGGGAATGACCTTTCCGGAGGCGATAGCGAGAATATTCACCGTGGATGCCGGGCTCATCCGCGTTACAGCCGACGGCCTGCGCCGCGCATTGCCCATGTTCTGGATAGTAGGCTTCCAGATTATTTCCACCAGCCTCTTCCAGTCGATAGGCAAGGTCGGAAAATCCATCTTCCTCAGCCTTTCCCGACAGGTGATATTCCTCATACCCCTGCTTCTTCTTCTGCCCGGGAAATACGGTCTGGACGGAGTTTGGCTCTCATTCCCCGTGAGCGATTTCCTTGCCACCATAGCCACTGCCGCATGCATCGTATGGCAGTTCCGCCAGTTTGAGGCAATGAAGACAAAACAACTCTCCTGAGCACGGCTCCCCCTCCCCGGAATGAAGCGCTCTATGCTCTGCGGAATGCCCGCTTTTAACGATAAACAGGGCGCTTTCACCGATTCGGAACGCAAAAAAATAAAATTATTTGCATTCTTATCTTTTTTTGTTTACTTTCGCAGTATAAGACAATACCTTAAAATTTCTAACAAAACAATCCATGAGTTATCTGAAATTTGATAAAAACCTCATGATAAATCTCGAGCAGTCTCTCCGCAAGGAAATGCTCAGGACCAATCAGGCAGGCGCTTATCACTGTACATCCGTGGTTGACTGCAACACCCGCAAACAGCACGGACTTCTCGTGATTCCTATTCCGGAGATGAACAACTCCTCCCATGTTTTGCTCTCTTCAATGGACGTTTCGGTAATCCAGCACGGTGCATCGTTCAACCTCGGTCTTCACCGCTATCAGGGCGGAGTCTACAGCCCCAACGGACACAAGTACATCCGTGAGTTCGACTGTGAGAGCGTGCCCCGCACCACTTATCGCGTCGGTGGAGTGATTCTCACCAAAGAGAAAATTTTCATCTCCCACGAAAACCGTCTTCTGATCCGCTACACCCTTGTGGATGCCCACTCGGCCACCACGCTGCGTTTCCGGCCCATGCTTGCATTCCGCGAGGTAAACCAGCTGGTGATGGCCAACGACAGCCTCAACAAGGAATGCACCGAAGTGCCCAACGGTGTGGCTTGCTGCCTCTATCCCGGCTATCCGACCCTCTACATGCAGTTCAGCCACAAGCCCGAATGGCATTACGAACCCAACTGGTACAACGGATTCGAATATATAAAGGACATGGAACGCGGCGTTCCCTACACCGAGGACCTCTGGGTGCCCGGATATTTCGAAATTCCTATCAAGAAAGGCGAGAGCATTATCTTCTCCGCCGGCACCACCGAAGCCTCACCGCGCTCGTTCAGCAAGATGTATGAGTCGGAAATCGCCTCGCGCACATGCCGCTCAAGCTTCTTCAACTGCCTGAAGAACGCTGCAAAACAGTTCTATCTCAAAGACAAGGACGGAATGTTCCTTCTCTCGGGCTATCCCTGGGGAAAGATTCTCGCCCGCAATACTTTCATGTCGCTTCCCGGCGACACCATCGCCATCAATCACCGCGAGGATTATGAGGCGATAATGGCCACCGCGCGCAAGGCTCTCGTAAACTTCATGGAGACAGGGCGCCTCGACAACCGCATCCAGGGCATAGACCTGCCTGATATACCGCTGTGGTGCGCATGGGCCATCCAGCAGTACGCCAAAGCCTACGGCAACGAGGACTGCCATAAACTCTACATGAGTTTCGTGGCCCAGATTCTCGACTATATCCTCGACAACCGTCATCCCAACCTTCAGGTGCAGCCCGACGGAATGGTGCGCACAGTAGGAACGGAGACCCCGGTATCCTGGATGAACGGTACGCTCCACGGACGCCCGATGCAGCCCCGCACAGGCCTGCTTGTGGAATTCAACGCCCTTTGGTACAACGCCCTGATGTTCGGCGCAGCCCTTGCCGAAGGCGATGAATCACTTACAGCAAGCCGTCAGCGCTGGCTCGACACTGCCGAGAAGCTCAAACCCGCCTTCGTCAACACATTCCTCAACGACTACGGCTATCTGTTCGACTACGTAAACGACACCTACGCCGACCCGTCGGTACGCCCCAACATGGCCATCGCCATCGGTCTGGACTATTCGCCGCTCGACCGCCGTCAGCGCAAATCGGTGCTCGACGTGGTGACCCGCGAGCTCCTTACCCCCAAGGGCCTCCGCACACTCTCGCCCAAGAGCTTCGGCTATCGCCCCAACTATGTGGGCTCACCCGAGGAGCGCGAGATGGCCATGCACAACGGCCCCTCACGTCCCTGGCTCTTCAGCTTCTACGCCGACGCCTACCTGCGCGTGTTCGGCCACAGCGGCGTAAGCTACCTCGACCGCATGCTCATAGGCTATGAGGACGAAATGACCGAAGGATGCATAGGTTCACTGTCGCAGTTCTACGACGGCAACCCGCCTTACGTGGGACGCGGCGCCATAAGCCACTCCACCAACGTGGCCGGCATCCTGAAAACCATCACCACCCTTAAGAAATTTAATATCTGAAAATACCCATGAAAGCATTAATGTTCGGATGGGAGTTTCCCCCTCATATCTTAGGCGGCCTCGGTACCGCAAGCTACGGCCTCACAAAAGGAATGTGGGAATGCGGCGACATGGAAATCTCATTCGTGATTCCGAAGCCCTGGGGCGATGAAGAGAAAAGCTTCGCCAACATCATAGGCGCCTCGCAGATACCTATCGCATGGCGCGATGTAAACCGTGAATACGTGGAGCAGCGCATCGGCAAATATATGGATCCCGACCTCTACTTCCGTCTTCGCGACCATATCTACGCCGATTTCAACTACATGCGCACTAACGACCTCGGATGCCTCGAATTCTCAGGCCGTTACCCCGACAACCTCCTTGAGGAAATCAACAATTACTCCATCTGCGCCGGCGTAATAGCCCGCACGCTCGATTTCGACATAATCCACTCGCACGACTGGCTCACATACCCCGCCGGCATCCACGCCAAGCAGGTGACAGGAAAACCGCTGGTGATTCACGTACACGCCACCGACTTCGACCGTTCCCGCGGCAATGTCAACCCCACCGTGTTCGGAATTGAAAAAGACGGCATGACCCACGCCGACCACATTATCACCGTGAGCAACCTCACCCGTCAGACCGTAATCGAGAAATACGGCATCGACCCGGCCAAAGTCACCACAGTGCACAACGCAGTGACTCCGCTCTCGGAGGAGCTTCTCAACGTGGAGGTGAACAAGCCGAAGGAAAAGGTTGTGACGTTCCTCGGCCGTATCACCATGCAGAAAGGCCCCGAATACTTCGTGGAGGCCGCCGCAAAAGTGCTCAAGAACAACCACAACGTGCGTTTCGTGATGGCCGGCAGCGGCGACATGATGGACAAGATGATACTTCTTGCCGCCGAACGCGGCATTGCCGACCGCTTCCACTTCCCCGGTTTCCAGAAAGGAAAGCAGGTCTACGAAATGCTCAAGGCATCCGATGTATATATCATGCCCTCGGTTTCCGAACCCTTCGGCATCTCTCCCCTCGAGGCCATGCAGATGGGCGTTCCCTCCATCATCTCCAAGCAGAGCGGTTGCGCCGAAATCCTCGATAACGTGATAAAGACCGACTACTGGGACATCGACGCTATGGCCGACGCCATCCACTCCATAGTGACCTATCCCGCAATGTACAACCAGCTCCGTGAGGACGGCCTCGAAGAAGTGAACCGCATCACCTGGGATAAAGCCGGCGCAAAGGTTATCAACATCTACAAAAAAGTTCTCGGCTGGCAGTAATCTGCCTCCATCAATAAATTATCTTAAATTATAAACTTCCATTTGAAAAATAAATCATGAAAGCTGTTTGTTTTTATTTTCAGATTCACCAGCCGTTCCGTCTAAAACGCTATCGTTTCTTCGACATCGGCAACGACCACTACTATTATGATGACTTCGCCAACGACGATATCATCACCCGCATAGCGCACCACAGCTATATCCCCGCAGCCGAAAGCCTGCTGCGCATGATAGAGCAGTATCCTTACTTCCGCTGCGCACTCTCCATCACCGGCACCGCCCTTGAACAGTTCGAGCTCTACGTGCCCGAGTTCATCGACCTGCTGAAAAAACTCGCTGCCACCGGCCGCGTTGAATTCCTGGCCGAAACCTATGCCCACTCGCTCAGCTCTCTTACCGATCCCGACGAATTCGTGGCACAGGTGAAGATGCACGACGAGAAAATCCACGACCTCTTCGGAGTTCATCCCAAAGTGTTCCGCAACACCGAGCTTATCTACTGCGACGAGATGGCTCCGATGATCCTCGACATGGGCTACAAGGGCGTGATTACCGAAGGTGCCAAGCACATCCTCGGATGGAAATCGCCCAACTACGTTTACAGCGCCGCAAGCGCTCCCAAGCTCAAGATTCTTCTGAAGAACTCCAAGCTGTCCGATGACATTTCATTCCGTTTCTCCAACACCGACTGGGACGCATATCCACTTACAGCCGACAAATACATGGACTGGATCGCATCCACTCCCCAGGAGGAGCAGATCATCAACCTGTTCATGAATCTGGAGACATTCGGAGAAATGCAGCCGCGCGAAACCGGCATATTCCAGTTCCTCGAGGCTCTGCCCCACTTCGCCGAAGAACGCGGTATCGACTTCTGGACTCCCACCGAGGCTGTGACCAAGCTCAAGGCCGTAGGCGAGCTGTCTGTGCTCCATCCCATTTCATGGGCCGACGAAGCACGCGACACCTCCGCATGGCTCGGCAACAAACTCCAGCAGGAAGCCTTCGATAAGCTCTACTCCGTTTCAGAGCGCGTGCGCCTTTGCGACGACCGCCGTCTGAAACAGGACTGGGACTACCTCCAGGCCTCCGACCACTTCTTCTATATGGCCACCAAACACATGGCCGACGGTGCGGTTCACTCGCATTTCAGCCCCTATGAAACTCCGTTCCAGGCATTCACCAACTATATGAACGTACTGGCCGATTTCATTGTGCGCGTTGAGGAGCAGTATCCCCTCTCAATCGAGAACGAGGAGCTCAACTCGCTGCTCACCACCATCCGCAACCAGGCTACAGAAATCGAGACCCTCAACAAAGAAGTGGCATCGATGCGTCAGAACATCGAGCATTACAACGAAGAGCACGCTCTCCGTGAGAACGCCTCGAAGTCTGTCGACGAGAAACCTGAAGGAAAGAAAGCTCCGGCCAAGAAAGCTGCTCCTAAAAAAGCTGCCGCTAAAAAGCCGGCAGCCAAGAAAGCAGCAAAACCCGCTGAAAAGAAAGCTGAGAAAGCTTGATGCAAGGCATCTGCCTTGATGGCTTCAAAGATATAACCTGACCCATTTTAACCTAAGCATTTTACCGGCACCGCCTCCCTGCAGAAGAGAGGCGGTGCTTTTTTCATGGCTCCTCCCCGCTATTTATGAACCTCGACCGGGAAACAACACAAAATCCGCAGCCACTGATAGTCAATGAAACTGCGGATTTTTGGGCGGTGCTCGAAGCGGGACTTGAACCCGCACAGCCACAATGGCCAAGAGATTTTAAGTCTCTCGTGTCTACCATTCCACCATTCGAGCCCATGTCAAACCGGGCTAATCGGCCGGAAATGCGCTGCAAATTTAGCGTTTTATTTCATATCGCGCAACCTCGCAGCATTGATTTTCTTTCAAAAGACTGAAAATATTCAGAATTCCGTTCAGAGGTTCAGTCGGTTATGACGGCATGACACGTGGGCTGATTGACCACGGACACACGCAGACGCCTGAGGCCATAGTGCAGATCCGCAGCCCTGCCGCTCACGGCAGCGCCATAATTATAGATGTCAAACGTGCTCTTGCACACCTTGCATCTCGCAGCGCCCTGCGGGTTGTCGGCATCAAACACAACCACGGCATCACTGCGGGCCTCTACGGGGCATGCGCGGTCGTAGGCGCGGAATTCTCCCGTAGGTTCTGCCACGAGCATCACGCCGCCGAAGCCCGTAAACGTGGTTGCGGTGAAAAACGCTGCCGCCGGAATACCCTTCTCCTTGTCGAAAATCTTTACCGAGCAGGCAGCCGGATTGCCGTATATATCCCATTCACCTACGTTGCGGAACTGGATGTTTACACGCGTGGGGGGAATGCGGTTGTCGTCTACCTTACTGCATGAGACAATGGCTGCGGAAAGCGCTCCCGCAGCCATCATCTTAAATAATATTTTTCCCGTTTTCAAAAGCTCAGGCAAACATTTTGGGAAGCATATTGCCGAACTGGTTCGCGGCTTCCTGGAGCTTGCCACCCACCATCGCTTTTAGAATGGCAGGGAGCTCAAGATTGATTTCGGCCTGCGCAAGGGTGCTGGCGGCCGTCTCAGGCGTAAGATGTATCGTGATATCGAACGGCACAGGAGAGTTAGACGCTCCGAGCTTCACCAGTTCAGGCTCCCGTTTTTCAATCACGCGGAATTCAAGGTCTCCTACACCGGGGGCATTTATAATGATGCTGTCGTCACCGAACTTCAGCCCTTCAAGATGCTTTCTCGCCTCCTCCGGCACCGTGTCAAGACGTTTTTTGAAATCCGCGATGTTGGTCAGACGCGCAAAAACGGCCTCTGCCGGCTGATTGATGGTGACTTTTTCGCTTGAATATTTAGCCATAAATTCGTCAGGAATCAGTTATTGGGAGTCCAGTTTGCAGGATCGTGGCGCCATTCGCGAAGGGTCTCGATATCCTCCTTGCGGATATAATCGGTCTCGAGAGCTGCCTCAAGCATTGAATTGTAATTGCTGAGAGTGCAGATCTTGACCTTGGCATCCTTGAAGCGCGACTCGGCGATGGGGAAACCGTAGGTGAAGATAGCAGCCATTCCTACAACCTCGCATCCTGCGGCGCGGATTGCCTCCACAGCCTTGAGGCTGCTTCCGCCGGTAGAGATAAGGTCTTCGATCACCACCACTTTCTGACCGGGCTTGAGATTACCCTCTATGAGGTTCTCCAGGCCATGATCCTTGGGAGTGGAACGCACGTAAGCGTAAGGCATCCCCAGAGTATCGGCCACAAGAGCGCCCATTGCGATGGCTCCGGTGGCAACACCGGCTATCGCATCGGGAGTGTCGAAATTCTCGAGGATGAGACGGCACATCTCAACCTTGATGAAGCTGCGCACCTCGGGATAAGAGAGGGTCTTGCGGTTATCGGTATATATAGGTGAGTTCCATCCCGATGCCCATGTGAAAGGATGTTCGGGCTGGAGTTTTATCGCACTGATTTTAAGAAGCTTTTCAGCCAGGAGACGGTCTAACTGTTTCATAACCGGAAAATGTTTTTACGTTATTATGGTATTATCAAAATGCAAAGATAGCGGTTTGAACACACATCTCAAACTATCTCGCCCCATTTTTTCACCGCCGATTTCTCTATGGCCGAAAGGCCCGTGTCTTTGCCGATTGACAAATTTCTTTTATCTTAGTGGCTTGTTACGGCATCTGGGTAACAAAGGCCGCGTTAACATTATTTGTGCTACAGACGCTAAACTACTTTCATTCTTAACCGTCATATAGAATAAAGACCAAAAACAGAATAGAAACCGCATAAATTATAGCAATGAAGAGAGTATTCACATTATTGGCCCTTACTGTAATCTGTGTGGCTATGTCGCTTTCCACCGCCGAGGCCCAGCGCCACAACAGCAGGCACGACTCGGAACGCAAGGAATCATATAGAGGCGGAGGCAATTCCCGCCCCTCGCGCTCACCGGCCGACCGTCCCCAACAGTCAACACGCCCCGGACGTCCAAACAATGGCGGCAACCGTCCCGGTTCCGGCTTCAACCGCCCCTCGCGACCTGACGGTAACGGATCGGCGAACCACCGTCCCGGAAAGCCTTCAAACGGCCATCCCGACGGTCCGGCACACAAGCCGGCACGTCCGCCCCAGCATAATCCGGCTCCCCCGGTTCACAACCGGCCCCCGCAGTCGGGTCTCCGCCCGGGTCCAAGCCACCGTCCCGGGCCGGGATTCCGCCCCGGAAACGGCCCCGGCTTCAATCACGGCCATCATCCCGTGATGCGTCCGCCGCATAGGCCCTGGCATCGTCCGGTACGTCCGCCACACTGGCGTCCGCCGCATCGTCGTCCCATCGTACCGTCGTTCTTCGGCATTACCCTCGGCATGGCCATGAACGCCACTATCAATGCGCTCGTTGCCAACAACATGCCGTATTATACCGGTGCCAACGAAGTATTCCTCAACAATGTGTACCAGCAGAACTACTACTGGCCTGAGGCAATGCTCTCATACAGCGGAGGTGTTCTGAGCGGCTCCCGCTTCTTCTTCCAGACCTCCTACCCTGACCCCTCGCGTTTCCGCGGAGTCTATGCCAATCTCTGCGCAAGCCTCGGCACACCGGTTTCGTATACCGGAGCAGGCACCAGCCTCTCGGCAAGCTGGCTCGGGTATGGCGGCGATTACGTCACCCTCGAATACATGCCCATGGCCAACCCTTACGGCGCATTGAGATATTACACCATACTCACCTACGGTAACTGACCGTAGATCCGGATTAACGATAAGCCCCCGGATGCGATTGTGATTACGCATCCGGGGGCTCGTTTCTTTTAATTATAGGTTACTTAGCCCGGAATGATAGCTTCGTTGGGGCAAACCTCTGCACATGAGCCGCACTCAATGCAAGTGTCGGGATCGATGTGGTAGATTTCACCTTCAGAAATAGCTTCAACGGGGCAAACGGGAAGACATGTTCCACAAGCAACGCATTTGTCGGTTATTACGTAAGCCATAGTTTTAATAATTAATTTTTATATTAAACGAATGAACAAAGTATGTGCAAAAATAAGAGTTTATTTTGATTCATTCTCCATTTTGCAGGAAAAATGATTTAAAAATATGCTTATTCCGGAGCGTCTGTCCGGAGCAGGCGTCATTGCTCTGCCACCAGCTCCATGCCTTTCATTATGGCCTCGCGGTTGGCCGGAAGCAGATGGTGATGACGCTCGGGCAGCGTCTTTTTAAGGCCAAGCATCACGGAATCAACCGAAACCAGCGGATCTATCTTCAGAAGCGCGCCGAGCACAACCATGTTATAGCTCTTGGCACTCTTCATGCCGAAAGTTGCTTCCATCGCCTCCACAGGATACACCTTGATGTCGGTGCGCTCCGGAAGACGGTGGATACCATACGGGTCATATATCAGGACTCCTCCGGGTTTCACCTTGCTCTCGAACTTGTCAAGGCTCTGCTGGTTGAGAATCACTGCCACGTCGTAGCTGTCAAGCACAGGGGAGCTGATGGGACGGTCGGAAAGCACAACGGTGACATTGGCCGTACCGCCGCGCTGTTCGGGCCCGTAAGAGGGCATCCAGGTAATCTCCAGATCGTCAATAAGGCCCGCGTATGCCAGAATCTTTCCCATTGAAAGCACTCCCTGGCCGCCGAAGCCGGCTATAATAATTTCTCTTTTCATTTGCTGACGGTGTTTTTAATATCTCCAAGAGGATACTTCTCAAACATATTGCTGACCATCCACTCGTTGGCCTTGGCGGGCGAGAGCTTCCAGCCGCTGTTGCATGTGCTCACAATCTCCACTACCGAAGTTCCCTTTCCGGCGAGAGAGTTTTCAAAAGCCTTGCGTATGGCGGCTTTGGCCTTGCGCACGGCCGCTGGAGTGTGGACAGCCTGACGGGTCACAAAGCAAGTGCCGTCCAGCTGCGAAAGAAGGTCGGAAATCTTTATGGGATAACCGTTGAGGTCCACGCGCCGACCGTAAGGTGTGGTGGCTGTCACCTGCCCTTCGAGAGTAGTGGGAGCCATCTGTCCGCCGGTCATGCCGTAAATGGCATTGTTTATAAAGATAATGGCGATGTTCTCGCCGCGATTGGCGGCATGGATAGTCTCGGCGGTGCCTATGGCGGCAAGGTCGCCGTCGCCCTGATAGGTGAACACCAGACGGTCGGGGTTGAGGCGCTTGGCAGCGGTTGCCACGGCGGGAGCGCGGCCGTGAGCGGCCTCTATCCAGTCAATATCTATATAGTTGTATGCGAATACGGCGCATCCAACCGGAGCGACGCCTATGGCTATGTGTTCGGCTCCCATCTCCTCTATAACTTCTGCCACAAGTTTATGGACCACACCGTGGCTGCAACCGGGGCAGTAGTGCATGGGGTTGTCGTTGAGCAACGCCGGTTTGGAGTAGACTTTGTTCTCCGGGCGCTTGATTTCTTCCTGTTTCATTGTAGTATGTTGAAATGAATGGAATTTATTTGTTAAGAGAAGCGATGTCGGCATTCAGGGCGTCGAGCACTTCCTGCGGATTGGGCACGATACCGCCCATACGTCCGAAATGCCATACCGGCACACGGCCTTCGGTGGCAAGACGCACGTCCTGAATCATCTGTCCGGCATTAAGCTCTACGGTCAGTATACCCTTCACCTTGCGAGACATCTCGCTGATGGGAGCATAAGGGAACGGCCAGAGGGTAATCGGACGAATCAGGCCTACTTTCAGGCCCGCGGCGCGCGCGTCCTCTATTGCCTTGAGGCATATACGGGCTATGGAGCCGAAAGCCACCATCAGATATTCGGCATCGTCGGTAAAATACTCCTCATATCTCACTTCGTTCTGCTCTATAAGGGCGTAGGTCTGCTGGAAGCGGCGGTTGTTTTCCTCCATCTTATAGCTGTCAAGCTCCAGAGTGGTCATTATATTGGGCTTGCGGGTGGAGGGACGACCCGTCACTGCCCACGGACACTGCTCTATCACTTCGCGCTCCGTGCGGCGGGGACGCTGGGGAGGAAGCACCACCTTCTCCATCATCTGGCCCACTATGCCGTCGGCAAGAAGCATGGCCGGAGTGCGGTATTTGAATGCAAGATCGAAGCCCAGGCCCACGAAGTCGGCCATCTCCTGCACCGTTGCCGGGGCGAGCACAATGAAGTGATAGTCGCCGTGACCACCACCGCGGGTAGCCTGAAAATAATCGCTCTGCGAAGGATGGATTGTGCCGAGGCCGGGGCCTCCGCGCATCACGTTCACCACCAGACAGGGCAGCTCCCCGGCGGCGATATAGGAAAGACCCTCCTGCATGAGGCTTATGCCGGGGCTCGACGAGGAGGTCATCACGGCTTTTCCCGTGGCGGCTCCTCCATAAACCATATTTATAGATGCGACTTCGCTTTCGGCCTGAAGCACCACCATGCCTGTGGTTTCCCACGGCATCAGCGCCTCGAGTGTCTCCAGCACCTCGCTCTGCGGAGTGATGGGATAGCCGAAATAGCCGTCGGCACCGTAGCGCACAGCCGCGTGGGCTATGGCCTCGTTGCCTTTCATCAGTCTAACTTCTTCTTTCATATTCAGTATTGATTTCTGTCAGTGAATGCAGTCTATGCCGACGCTACGGCGCAGACTTTATTTTTCAACCACCCGGTACACCTCTATGCACCCGTCGGGGCACACAGTGGCGCACGCCGCGCAACCGATGCAATTCTCGGGCGCCGCGGCGTAAGCGAAATGGTATCCTTTATTATTAACTTCCTTAGGCTGAAGGCCAAGCACATCGGCCGGACAAGCCACAACGCAAAGGTCGCACCCCTTGCACCGCTCCGAATTGATTTCTACGGCTCCGTATACTTTTGCCATATTACAATAAGTTACTTAATCAGTTTCAATAATTGCGTGATAAACATCGGTTATCGACGAGCGTCACTCATAGGAGCGCAACGCCGTTATGCAAATGTAATTAAAACTTTTGATTTTTGTAACTTTTAACAGTTACTTAACCTATGGCACATTTTCATGGCCAGTGTGCGCGCCTTACACTTTCACCCGGCTTATCTTTATCTTCTTGCCTTTGAGCTTGCACGGCTCAATCGCTTTCAGAATCATAGCGGCCTTTTCAGCCGGCACTGCCACAAGCGCGCTGTGGTCGCGCAAGGCTATGCGCCCTATCTCCGCCGACTCAAGCTGTGCGTTCTTGATGAGGAAACCCACAATATCGCCACGCGAAATTTTCTCCTTTTTCCCGGCTGCCACATAAAGAGTGGCAACAGCGCTTCCGGCCTTGGGGCGCGCGTCAGGATCAGGAATGTATTGCCGGTCGAAATCAATGTACTCCGGAATATTCTCTCCCTCTGTCACTATCACATAAACGGTGCCATGGGCATCCACGCGGGCGGTACGGCCGTTGCGGTGAGTCCACGCCTGCTCGTCGACAGGCAGATGGTAATGAATCACGTTCTCAACCTGCTCCACGTCAAGGCCACGCGCCGCGAGGTCGGTGGCCACAAGCACCGGAGTGGTACCGTTGGTAAACAGGTCCACGGCCGTCGCGCGCTGGTCCTGGTCAAGGCCTCCGTGATACAGTCCTCCTGCCACTCCGAGCTTCCTGAGATGATTCCAGACCCGTTCGGCACTTTCGCGATGATTCACGAAAATGATGCTGCGCGCACCCTTTCCTATGCTTCCTAAGAGCGATGTGAGAGTGGCAAGCTTGTCGCGGTCAAACGAAGGTACCTCAACCACCTCCATGCGCGAGCGCGGCGACCCCTCCCCTGCCATGTCGATTATCACCGAATCCTTCATAGGAAGATATGGGGGCATCTCTGCAATCCGGGTGGCCGATGTAAGCACAATAGCAGCATTTTTCAGCGGCAGACGCGAACATATACGGCGCATCTCGCCTTCGAAACCAAGTTCAAGACACTTGTCGTATTCATCGATCACCAGCGTCTTAAGCCCCGGGGCATCGAGTTGCCCGCGCTTGAAATGGTCGAGAAGACGTCCAGGTGTAGCCACTATGATATCAGGAACGGGAGAAAGGGCATTCTTTTCGTCGGTCATCGAATGTCCGCCGTAGAAAGCCACAGTCTTATATTCCGGCCCGAAAGCGCGCCGCATCACCTCGGCTACCTGAATCACGAGCTCACGCGAGGGGGCGATGACTATTACAGACACTCCGCTCCCGGGAGCCGCCATATTGCGCATAGCGGCAAGGGTGAAAGCGAACGTCTTTCCGGTGCCGGTGGGAGCTATGAGCTGCAACCGGCGTGTGTCGGCCTCCGCAGCCTTAAGCTGCATGGGCGTAAGTGAGTCAAAACCCATGCGCTGAAGCACGGGGCCAAGGTTCTGTTGGTTGATTTCCATAGGAGTGAGGATAGAATCAGCCGTATTTGCTGATTTTGCGGAGCTGAGGTTCGTTGATTATCTTTATCTGACGCCCGTCCACCACTATTATCTTCTCGTTTACGAAGGCGGTAAGAGTGCGGATGGCGTTTGAAGTGGTCATGTTTGAAAGGTTCGCGAGATCCTCACGGGCCATATAAACGCGCAGAGTAATACCGTCGTCCTCGTAGCCGTAATGGTCGCGGAGCACGGTGATAGCCTCGGCCAGACGTCCGCGTATATGTTTCTGCGTGAGGTTTACAATACGGGTGTCAGAGCTGCCGAGGTTGTGGGAAAGCTCATGAATGAAAAACCAGGCGACAGCCTTGTTGATGTCAATCAGGTCGGAGACAATTCTCATCGGAACTGCGCCGAGAACAGAAGGTTCCATGGCAGTGGCGCTCGACACGTAAGGTTCCCCGGCGAAATAAGCGCGGTAACCGAAATATTGCACCGGCCTGATGAGCCTCAATATCTGCTGACGGCCACCCACACCATCCTTGTGCAGTTTGGCCTTGCCCTTGAGAAGACACCAGAGATATTCCGGATCCTCATGCTCGGCATAGATTATCTGGTTTTTTTTGAAATGATGCAGAGTGAAACTGTCGGTAATCTTTCGTTTCTCATCGCCGTCAAGCAATGTCCAGATTTCCGACAAATCCTCGCTAATCACCTTTTCAAGCGCATCCTTTATCATTCTTTACCTTAGAAATTATTGTACCTTGCGAGTACTGTACCGTACCTGTGCTTCTTTTCACTCCGCAGGGAGTGATTTCACAAAGTTAAACATATTATCCCAATATCCAATAAAAACTTAAAAAAGGAAGGCCGCAGCAAGAAAATTGCCGCGGCCACGCCAAGACTTTGTCATCTAAAATACGTTAATTTCAGGAAATGGCGCTGTGTGGAATCACCTGCGCTCCATCTCACGCTGTATGTCAACAGTCACCTTCTTTCCATTGACGGTGAGAATCACCTTACAGTCCTTGAAAACCGTGAGACGCTTGAATTTCAATTTAAACGTGGCCACACCATTTTCTACGTCACATCTTATCTGTTTGGCCGGATATATCTCTCCGTTATTGGATAATACCGCATCTGTGACTTCTACCGAGGATGGTGCTTTTCTATCAATAAGAACAATATTTGTTCCCTTGATATTGTTGATGCTCTGATACCTGATTTCAGCCGAAGCACTGAGCATGACGAGGCAAAGAATTGCCATTGAGATTAATCTTTTCATGTGTAATAAATTTTATGTCCGATGCTGCAAAATTAGCCCCGTCATTATCTATCCGCAAGAAAAAAGCCGGTGGATTTGTCCTCATTTCGGCTCATAACCATCTGATAATCAAGATGAGAATTCATCACAAATTCCTCGTCATGTAAATCAGCGTATTACAGTCATATTTTAGACACGAAAAAATCTTTGTCGGGAGCATCGGAAGAAAGGATACGTTCTCTGAGCCGGCTCCGGCGATTATAAAAATTTTTGATCTTTATATCCGTGAATATACAGATGGCCCGCGGAGAGAACCCGGCAAAGAGATATGTGAGGAACGCCAGATCCCGGCGCCCAAGTTCTGGTAACTGCTCTTTGACCCTGACAAGGATATTGTCAAGATAGAAGTTTACAATAGTCTCCAGTTCTGCTATGCTCTTCGAATCCCGCAACGCCAGTATATGTTTTTCCACTTCATTATAAAGCGAAAGCTTCATCTTTTCAGAATCATTCTTTTCAAAATATTCATTGCAAAGCATATTGAGAGTGTCAAGACGGCTCCCATACAGAGCATTCACTTTCGTTTCCAGCTCATGGTTACGGTCGGTTCTCTCCGATATAAGCATGGACAGTTCTTCAATCTCTCTGCGCTTCCGGATAAATCTGCGCCGGATTGCCACAAACGACAGACAGCCTGCTACGGCCACTCCGATAAGAGTGAGCGACAATATAAGCCAAGCCCTGCGGGAACTCCTTTTTGATACGGAAACCTGTTTTTCATAGTCACTGCGAAGAAGGTCTATGGTCTCTATCAGTTCCCCTGCTGAGGATGTAGGACATCGTACTACTCCTTTGTCTGTACTCAGAACCAGGGCATCCCTCTCATCAAATGAATCAGAAAAAGGGAAGTCAAGAGAGATAACCCATTTTGTGTTTTTACCGCTGACCTCTTTTGGCCGGGCAATGAGCGAAAACGGTTCCAGAGGAGAATATACGCTGTCTCCATTTATCCATTCGGCCCCATATATTGTAAAAGGTATGCCGCCACTCTTAAATTCAAATGTGATTCTGACTCTGTTTTCTTCATTCGATATGCTTTTATACTGCATTTCAAGTCCTTTTGAGGAGGTAAACGCGCTATCGGATACAGAATAAGTCACAATATTGACCGCTCCCGCCGAAAAGCAATCTGCGGAAAAGAGCATCATACATACTATCAGCGAGTACAGGCCTGTTGAAATTCTTTTATTCATCATACGCATTCTGTGGCTATCGCTCCATAATGTAACCGGTGTGTTCTTCACTACGGGCAAAGAACACACCGACCAATATTTAGAGACTTTAATTTTTGTTGTAGAATTCGAGTATGCGCATTCTCAGCATGGCCTCGTATTTGGCCTGCACGAGTTCAGAAGCGGCCCGGATGTAGTTGGTCTTGGCCTCTTCGAATTCAGTGGCGTTGGCCCGGCCGAAGTTATATTTTTCGGTCATGGCCGAAAGGGCTTCCTTGGTAGCTTCAAGTGCCACTCCCGCGGCCTCGCGGCGCTTGTCGGCAGCCGTAGCCTGATAATAGGCCTGCTGTATAGCCTTGTAGAGGCGCTGGCGGGCGTCGTCGAGCTGCAGCCTTGAGTTGAATTCCTGAATGCGTGCGCGCCTTATGGAATTTCGGGTGCTGAAAGCATCAAACAGAGGAATGCGAAGGGAGAAGCTAAGGCTCTTGGTGAAGTTGGTGCTCATCTGGCGGTGGAACGGAGTGTTTTCCTCACCTATAAGACGATAGTAGCCTGTGGAAAGCCCGGCTCCGAAAGAGAGCGTGGGCAGATAGCCGGTCTTGGCAAGAGAGATGTTCTTGCGGGCAGCTTCCAGACTGAGACGGGCGGCGCGCATCGAATGGTTATTTACAAGAGCGTTCTCATAAACCGTTTCGGCCGAAAGCAGCGGCATATCAGTGTCTTTCAGAGGCTGGATGTCGAAACCCTCCACATCGTCGAGCTGAAGGAGCTGCGCGAGATCCACCAGAGCGAGTACGCGATTGTTGGCGGCATTCACCTTGCTGAGTTCGTCCTGGGCCACCTGCGAGCGAGCCTGCACAAGGTCCAGTTCAGGTATCTTACCGTTTTCCAGAAGCACTTCCCGGCGGTTAAGCTCCACCTGCGACAGTTCGAGCTGATGGCAGGCCACATCATAAATCTCGCCGTAATACAGCACCTGGAGATACTGTGAAATCACGTTGAGCGTAATATCGTCCTTGGCCGATTCCGTCTCTTCCACCATGGCGCGGAGGTTGGCCTTGGCATAGTCCAGGCGTCTCACTCTTGAAAGGCCCTGAAAAATGGGCAGCGACATATCGGCCGAGAAGCCGGTCTGCTGGGTGTTGCGGTTGGCGTAAGTGTTGTTGGCGGTAAGGCCTCGGCCGAAACTGAAGCCCTGCGACGCTCCCGCCGACACCTGCGGCAGGAAGGCATCCTTGGCCTCGGTGATCTCAAGCTCGGCGGAACGCTGCTGGAGTATGCGCGAACGCACGTTGATATTGTGCTGCACAGCGTGGTTTATACAGCTGTCGAGACTCCATGCCCCGGTCGCACCGGCTGTCAGCACGGTTCCGAAAGCCATCGCGGCCGCCAGATATATTGTTTTCATCATTGTGTCAGTTGTTGTGATTGATTACGGGATTTAGTTGGCTTCGGTCTTTTCGGCACCGCGCAGACGGCTCTTCTTGTCAATACCGCTCTTCACCTCTATGTTGATGCCGTCGGAAACTCCGGTCACAATCGGAGTGCGTTTGAACTTCATTTCAGGCACCGTGTCGGTAAGGAGGTAAACGAAAGTGCTGTCGCCGGCAAACTCAACCACGCTTTCAGGCACGCGCATCACACCTTCCGAACGGTTCAGCGTCACAGTGGCGTTGGCGCTGTAGCCGGCGCGGAGAGTGGCGGTAGAGTCGACTTTAAGCGCGGCTTTTACCTCGAAGGTATTCGCGCCGCTCGACTCCGTTCCCTTGGGAGCGATATACTCTATTTCGGCCGACGGCTTCAGGTTGGGAAGAGCACCGATGGTGATAGCCACAGGCATGCCGGTGCGGAGCTGGCCCACCTCGGTCTCATCCACCGTACCCTTGAAGATAAGATTGGACATATCGGCTATGGTGGCCACGGTTGTTCCGTCGTTGAAGGTATTGGACTGGATTACCGATGTTCCCACTTTGACGGGAACGTCGAGCACAAGGCCGTTGATTGTGGCGCGCACCTGAGTGTTGCTTGCCGAGGCGTTGTAGCGCGACACTCCCTGACGCACGATATTGACGGCATCCTGGGCCGAAGCGAGCTCCTGGCGGGCGTTCTCGTAGGCAGTAAGGGTATTCTCGTATTCTTCGCGGCTTATCACCTTGCGGGAGAAGAGAGCCTCGTTGCGCTCATGCTTCAGGCGCGCGTCCTCAAGATTGATCTTGGCGGAGCTGACGCGTCCCTCGGCTGAGGATAGCTGTGAAGCGTCGGGAATCACCTTGATTTCAGCTATGATATCGCCTTCTTTCACAACATCGCCAGGCTCCACGTTTATCTTGGAAATGATACCTGAAATCTGGGGCTTGATTTCAATCTCGTCTCTCGGCTCGATTTTTCCGGTGAGCACCGTGGTGCGTTCTATATCGCCGCTGTCGGGCGTTACGAGTTCATACTGTGTCTGCTTGGGTTTGGAATTGAAGTAGAGGTAAACGAAAGTGCCTATGAAAAGCGCTCCTACCAGAATCCAGATCAGAATCTTAAAAAACTTTTTCATTTCAGTTTATGATGTCGGTTATTATTTGTCGTTAATTGCTTCAATGGGTTTGATGCGCATGGCTTTCACTGACGGAATGATTCCCGCGGCGGTGCCGAGCACAAGGAAGAGTACCAGAATTATCACGGCACTCGAGAAATCGAGCTGGAAATGCGCCGAGCCGAGCACGGGGTCGAAAGTCAGCTTGTCGACCGCGGCAAGCACGAGAGCCGCGAAACATATTCCGCCTATACCGGCTATGGAGGTAAGCGCCATGCTCTCGGAAAGAATCTGAATGATGATGTCGACAGGCTTGGCGCCGATGGCGCGGCGTATGCCTATCTCCTGTGTGCGCTCCTTCACGATAATCCACATGATGTTTCCCACACCTATCACACCGGCCAATAGGGTGCCGAATCCCACGAACAGGGCCAGGATCTTCACTCCGAGGAAAAGATTCTCAACCATTTTGAACTGTTCGGAAATATCCATGAACCAGAACGCGTCTTCGTCGGTAGGATCGATGGGATGATTTTTTCTTACGGCAGCCTTAATTACGGGCTGTATGTCCGAAGGGGTCTTTCCTTCGCGGGCGGTATAGAGAAAAACGCCGATATTATTACCGATGTTATAGGCAGTCTGCATGGTCGGGCCGGGAACAATCACCCCGTCGTCAAGACGTCCGCCGATACTTGCGTCGGATTTCTGCCGGGCCACACCTATCACCTTGAAATATATTCCGCTGATTTCAATGTATTCACCCAGCGGCGACTTGCCTCCGAACAGTTCATCGGCCACATTGGAGCCTATCACTGCAACCTTGAGATGCTTGTCGCAGTCAGAGGCGTTGATGAGACGCCCCGATACGAGCAACGGCACCTGAATGCTGAAGAAATCAGATTCCACGCCCTGTATCATGCCTGATTTTGATTTTGTGCCGTATTTGAACGTGCCGTTGAGCTGAAGCATAGTGGACGACAGGTCTATATCCGTGGCATAGTGGCGGATAAGAGCCACGTCGGTGCTGTTGAGGTTCCATGTGGTGCCTTTGTTGAATCCGCGGTAGGATTTGGTGGTGCGTCCTCCGAATGTCGCGCCCATGTTGGTGGCAAAACCATTGAAGTTACGCATCAGCATTCCCTGCAGGCCGTCGGCGCCTCCCCAGAGGAGGCCGAGCATGGCCGTTCCCCAGAATATGCCGAAAGCTGTGAGAAAAGTGCGGGTCTTGTTGCGCGACAGTGTGGCGAATATCTCGCGCCAGTTGTCGGAATCGAATATGGGAAGTTTCATTTCTTTTCTTAATTTCAAAACAGGTTATTCATCACGAAGCGCCTCCACGGGTTTCACCTTTGTGGCCTTAAGAGCGGGGAACAGCCCGGCAAACGCGCCGGCAACTACCAGCACCACCGTCACCTCCACCGCGATGGAAAGCGTAACCGAGGGATCACGGATAAAATCCATCCCGGTAAATGCCTTGGCAAGTCCGGCGAGCACCAACATCCCGAAGAATATCCCGATATAGCCGAACAAAGCTGTAAGCGCCACACTCTCGGTTATGATCTGTATAAGTATCGAACGGGGCTTTGCGCCGATGGCACGGCGTATGCCTATCTCGTGTGTGCGCTCTTTTACCGATACGAACATTATATTGCTTACGCCCACTATGCCGGTAAGCATGGTCAGTATGCCGATAATCCAGATAGCCATCTCAAGAATAGTCATTGCCGTCATTCCCTGCAGATAGCCTGTGAAACGGTTCCAGATATATACGCCGCCGCTGTCGGTGGGATCAAACTCATGCTCGCGCGCCAGAGTGGTCTTTACCAGCTTCTCCGCAGCATCGGCATCCTCCTGAGTCTTCATGTCGGGCGCCAGTACATTTATGGTGCTGACGCGGCCGTTGCTGCCGGAGAGAGCCATGGCTGTCTCGAAAGGCACATAAGCGTTATCCTGCCAGTCGTGGCTGTATACGCCCACCACCTGCCAGCTGAGTTTCATGGCGTTGACATATTTTCCCACGGCATCCTCAGCCTCGCCGAAGAGCATCCGCGCGCTGCGCTCGTTGAGCACGATTACCTTGCGCTTCTGAAGGAGGTCGTTGTCATTGATAAACCTTCCTTTTGTGATACTGAGCCGGTCAAGCTTCGCAGCCGACGGGAAAACACCCGACACACGGTCGGTAACATAGTCTTTCTGGGTTGACACCTGGGCGCTGTCAAGATCTTTTATGGCGACAGCCTTTCGGATCACACCGCGGCCATCGTGGTCAATGGCAGAGATATCCTGATATTCAAGAGGGATATACCGGTTCTCCTGATACCCCTTGTAGGGCTTGGTGGTCATGCCGCCCCAAACGTTGATGGATTTTGTGCGGTCGCCGCTCATATCATAGCTGAAGGCGTTGAACACCCCGTGTCCCATACCCAGGAGGATTATGAGCATGAATATGCCCCACATCACAGCGAAGCCGGTCAGGGCCGTGCGAAGCTTATTGTAGCTGAGCGTCTGCCCTATTTCAAGTAAAAGGTCAATCATCGCTTAGGAAATTATTCGGCCGTCGGAAATACGGATTATGCGTTTGGTCTGCTCGCCCACTCCGGGGTCGTGAGTAACAATGACAATCGTCATTCCTTCGGCATTGAGCTGGCGGAACACCTCCATCACCTCTTTCGACGTTTTGGAGTCGAGGGCGCCGGTAGGTTCGTCGGCAAGAATGAGCGAGGGCTTGGTGATGAGCGCGCGGGCTATGGCCACACGCTGCTTCTGGCCGCCGGAGAGTTCGCCGGGCAGATGGTGCGCACGGTCGGCAAGCCCCATACGTTCGAGCTGCTCCATGGCAAGCATATTGCGCTTACGGCGCGACACACCCTGATAGAACAACGGAAGCGCCACATTTTCCACGGCATCCTTATAGCTTATGAGATTGAACGACTGAAATACGAATCCTATCAGCTTGTTGCGGAGTTCGGCGGCACGGTTCTCACTGAGGTTGCGTATCTCCACCCCGTCAAGATAGTATTCGCCGGAATCATATGTGTCAAGAATGCCTATGATATTCAGCAGAGTGGACTTTCCAGAGCCGGAAGCTCCCATTATCGAAACGAGCTCGCCACGGTCAATGGACAGATTTATATCCTTGAGAACGTGGAGCGGAACGGCTCCGGGATAAGTCTTGTTGATGTCTTTAAGATCTATAATCATCTTTTGGGTTGTGATTTTGTGATAATGATTACTGATGAAACGGCAGCCCTGTAAAGGCCTTCTTTTTTCCTTTTCCTAATATTTGACGAAGCATAGTGCCGAAAAGTTGCACCTGATGAAATTTTTTCGCGAAGAGTTGCGAAATTGAACCGTTTGTTTTATCTTTGCGTTATAAAGACAAAGCGAGAGAGCTTTCAATCCCAAAAAAGATTCTAACTTTTACCACATCAAAGTAGATTGGGAAACTCATCAAATTTTAATGAAATACCGAGACAAGCTTAGTCGCCCAATGGCGGGCCCCATCCTCGCAAGAGGAGGCTTAATTAGCCCAGGCGGATTACAAAGGGCGGCAGGCACTCAAATCCTGTCATTCGGAGTTTCATCGCATCCTTTGATGTGGCCCTTATAAAAGAGACTGTAACGTTATTCACGATACAGTCTCTTTTTTATTTATTATGTCTGTTGCGGAGCAGCATGTATCATCAGATTTCCGTATTGTCCGCAAGCTTCTCGGCTTTGGCTGCTTCGGCAAGAGGTGCGGGAGCGGGTTCGTCGGCCGTTGCCGCCTCAAGCTTCTTCATTATCGAGAAAATGAATATCGCCGAAACAAGGCAGAGTCCGCCGAGAATGAGCCAGATAACCCAGACCGGGATGCGGCCCCACAACTCCATGGGAACGGATACAAGATAATTGCCTATGGCCGTGGCGGCGAACCATCCACCCATCATCGCGCCCTTGAGACGTGGAGGAGCCACCTTGCTCACAAAGCTTATGCCCATGGGCGAGAGCAGAAGTTCGGCAAACGTAAGGAGAAGATAAGTGGAGATAAGCCAGTTGGGCGACACGGCGCCGCTGGTGCCCACGATATGTATGGAGCCCAGCAGCATCACACCGTAGGCAACGGCGGCGAGCACCATTCCGTAGCCAATCTTGCGGGGAGCCGAGGGTTCTTTTTTCCGTCGGGCCATCCACCCGAATATGGCGATTGATACCGGCGTAAGAGCCACCACATAAAAAGGATTGAACTGCTGATACTCCTGAGGCTGGATGCCGGTGAGCGGATCGGGGGTCGTCATATAGAAATAGGCAGTAAGCGCCACGCACACCGCAAGTATAGCTCCGCTCACAATCTTGCCGGAACGCTTGCGCGACTGAAAGAGACCGAACGCGGCATAGACCCCGGCAGCCACAGCTGTGAGAGCCCACACGTTGAAACCCACGCGCGTCCATCCTCCCGCATCGGGAGATGTGCAGCTCTTGGCAAACTCCGTGAGTGCCGCTCCGTTCTGGTTGAATACCATCCAGAAGAAAATCACCACGGCAAACACAAGAAGCAGAGCGGTGACGCGCTGACGCGTCTGAGCAGGCGAAAGCTCCGGTTCCGCCGACGCAGAATCGGCCTTTTTTACCTGGCTTTTCTTATCGAGAATATGGCGGAAGGTGGGACGCCCCACACGGTAAATCACGAAACTGATTACCAGTGAGACACACGCGAGCGCAAAAGCATAGGAATATCCGCGTGAAAGCACCGTTATATATTCAGAAGCAAACCCGGCAAGGTCGGCACCGGGATTCATCCCGGCCGCTGTGGCTGCTGCCACAAGTGCATCTGCCCCGGAGCCGGTGTCAAGGAATCCGTTGCACAACCCGGGGAGCGATGCCGCATAACTCATCCCCGCACCCTCGAGAGCCATATTGCACATTGCCGTAGCCGCCATGGGAGCGTACATCGAGCCGATGTTGATGGCCATATAGAAAAGCGAGAAAGCGGCATCACGCTGGCTGCTGTAGCGGGGAGTATTATAAAGGTCGCCTACCATCACCTGCAGATTGCCTTTGAACAATCCGGTGCCTGCCGCTATCAGAAAAAGCGCGGCATAAAGAAGCATGAGCGAACCGTCGGAGCGTATGGCAGTAGGCACGGACATAAGCGCGTATCCCGCAAGCATCACCGCCATACCCGACACCACGCATTTGGAGAAGCTCCACTTATCGGCCAGCCATCCGCCTATAAGCGGCATGAAATAAACTACTGCCAGAAATATGGCATAAATCTTTCCCGACGAGGATGAATCGAGACCGAACTTGGCCTGCAGATACAGAAGAAAAATGGAAAGCATGGTATAATAACCGAACCGCTCTCCGGTGTTGGCAAGGGCAAGGAAGTAAAGGCCCTTAGGCTGATTGTTGAACATAATTACAAAATGGTATAAACAGGTTTGGCGTGTGGATCATGAGTTTATTTCTTAATAAACCCTGAGCACTATGCTTATTTCATGGCACAAACTTACCCAATATTTCCCGTCATCCCAAATGGATTGTCTCTCCACACTATTTTTCATGTATTTCACAAAAACATAGCGTTAAAATTTGGATAATAGCCGACAGGTGATTACATTTGCGCCACAATGGGTAGAAGCCCCATGCGGCTGCGCCCATATCATACAGTTTTATCATATCATTTTCAGCTATGATCCATCTTCATCTCTACAAAAGCAATTTCGGCGGTGACGTTCCTCCCGGAGGTGCGGAGATGAGGCGTGGATAGCTTTTCCCACCAACATTTTCAACCGCAGAAATGCCCCGGCAGCCCGAAGTGCGTCCTTTCGTATCCTCTCCCATGCAGCCGGGAGCACGGAGTTCATTGACATGTTGGTGACGGCCCCGGAGGAAGGCCTCCGGATCAGTGATAATTAAAATGATAATTCAACCCGGAAGGCCATCCCTATGGCCCTCCACCAAAACTGTATGATTATGAATAATAGACTATCCCCCATATTAGCATATAACATCCAGCTATATGCATACAACGAAAGTGAAACCTCCGAAAAGGATTTCGCACAAAACCTCTGTTACGACGACCGGCGCGACTTCCTCACGGACGAATCTTTCCGCGGCATAGCCATCAAGCTCGGCTTGAGAAACCAAGGTTTTTTTAAGGGCGCGCGTAGAATGGTTTCGGTGTCGGTTGTCGACCTTTCTGCCCGTGTTCCGCTTGCAAAGCAGGAAATAAAGGTGAACATCTCCCAGACGGAATATGCCAAGGATATATTTACATATTTTCCTATGGACGCGGATAAAGGCGCCATGTTCCGTACGTATAGAATAATGGTCTGCGATGAAACAGCCCGCAGAATGATATGCGAGACGGTGTTTCATCTGTTCGACGGACGGTCTTTGCGTCATCCCGCCCAATGGTATAAGGCCTCGACTGGCGGTTTGCGTCTTTCCTGGATGTCAGATCTCTTCAAGACACTCGACACTGACGACGACTCCACTTATTACGTAAAATTCATTCTTTCCCAACATATAACCTCCGTTCCCCCTGCAGTTCTGCCTGAACTGGAATTGAGGATTTACCGTCCTGACGGACAGGTTGAGATCCAGTTTAAGGAACCCGGCTATATTGATCCGGGAAACGGATGTGACAAAGAGCTTTGCGTGGAATTCCCGTTTACAACCTCCGAAGGGAACAACGGGGTGCATTATGCCGAACTCCTCTGCATGGAATACGCCATCGCGGGATTCGCATTCGATACCCGGCAGCAATCCGCCCCCGGCGGCTGGCCCGACTATCTCCTTGTGCCCATGGATGAAGTGAACCTTGATGAAGCCAAGGAAAGACTCGAGGTGTTTCTCCACCCCGAGAAATCCAGAACCTCACCGACGGTTCGGGAGGAAGATAATCTTGACTCGCTTATCGACGACTTCATAAACTCGGAGCGTGATAAGATGAAGGATGACGACTCATATTCTGCCGATTCGGATAAAGAACCGGGAAAACAGCCGGAAAAGGAATCCGAAGAAGAGAATGATGATGAGCAGTCTTTTTCCTCATCCCTCGACAGCCTTACCGGCCTGAGAGCCGTGAAGGAAAAGCTTACGGTTTATGAACGCGTGGTGCGCTTCAACCGCCTGCGCGCCGACAACGGGCTCCCTGTGGCGCCCGCGCCGCTCCACGCCATGTTTCTCGGTTCGCCCGGCACCGGTAAAACCACTGTTGCCAAAATCATGGGCAAAATGCTTCACAGCCTTGGGGTGCTCTCCAAAGGGCATGTGGTGGTGCGCGAGCGCGCCACTCTCCTGGGCCAGTTCTACAACTCTGAGGCCGAGAAAACCATTGCCGCCCTTGAGGAAGCCCGGGGAGGCATCCTGTTTATAGACGAGGCATACCAGCTTTATCAGCCCGAGGATCCGCGCGACCCCGGCAAATTCGTGATAGAGACCCTGCTGACAGCGCTCGCCGATGACTCGCAGCGCGACTGGATGCTGATTCTGGCCGGGTATACCGACGAGATGCTCCGGCTGTTCAGGATGAATCCGGGCTTCCGTTCACGCATTCCGGATTGCAACATCTATCAGTTTGACGACTTCTCGGAGACTGAACTCATGCAGATAGCCGAGAACTATCTCACCCGAAGCAATTACGTGCTCACGCCCGAAGCCCATGCCGCTCTCAGCGACAGACTGAAATCCGATTTTGACCGTCGCGACAGAAGCTTCGGTAATGCCCGACATGTCATGAACATGATCCAGACCGAGATTCTCCCCGCTATGGCAGTAAGGGTAATGGATCAAGGGCTCTGCGATGAAATTTCGTTGACGGAAATCCTTCCGGCCGATATTCCCGCGCCTCTCCTTAAAAAGGAGAGTGCCCGTATCCGTGTAGGTTTTGCCATATAATTTGTAAATTCTTCTTACATTAGCGTTATGTTTGTTTCAACCATTGATATGATGCTACGCCGACGCTTTTCAGCCCTGAGGGTTACGGCCCTGTTTCTCGGGGCAGCCTGTTGCGCGGTTGCAAATGCCCGGACCGGATTGTTTGACGCTACAGAGGTGGAATATACCGCCGGAGTGTCAGGAATCTACGGCTCCGGCGACTTCGCGCCTTACTATATGGCGGCCAATCGCGGAGGAAGAGTGACCCGCAGCAAAGGCATCCTCACGGAAGCAGCCGTGAGAGTGTCTACCGACTCAACGCGCCGCTTCATCCTTGCCGCCGGCCTTGACTTGGCTGCGTCACGAACCTCGGCCGTCAATTACGAGAGGTATTCAGCCGCATCTTCGTCGTGGAGCCGACACGCTCTGCGCGCACCGGCCTTCTGGCTCCAGCAAGGCTACATTTCCGGACGTTACCGCTCCATCGCTTTCATGGCCGGGATTCGTGACTATGAATCACCCATGCTCAACGACCGGCTGTCGTCAGGCGACCTCACGCGCAGTTCCAATCCCCGCCCCATTCCGGAAGCGGGAATCGGACTTGCCGGCTTCCGCAAGGTGCCATTTACTTCGGGATGGCTTGAAGTTGATGGCTGGCTGTCCTACGGGAAATACACCGACAATGGATGGTGGCGCGACCATTTCAACCATTACAATTACCATCTGGCACAAAACCAATGGCTTGTGTACCGGCGGCTTTACCTGCGTTCCGATGCGTCCAAACGATTCTGCATCACAGCCGGAATCCAGGCCGCAACACAGTTCGGAGGCTATACGGAGTATTACGAAAACGGAATCAAGACGCGCACCGACCGCCGCTCCACGCGCCTCAAAGAATTCCTGAAGGTAATAGTGCCGACTTCGGGCGGCAGCGAGGATTTCTATACCGGGAACACCCTCGGCTCCATCGACATAATGGCGCGCTACCGTATCGGCTCGATCGCCGACCTGCGACTGTATCTTCAGAATCCATGGGAAGACGGCTCGGGTCTTGGCAAACTGAATGGCTTCGACGGCCTGTGGGGACTGGAATACCGCCCGCTGAATGGAGGCATAATTTCAGGTGCCGTCATCGAGTATCTCGACATGACCAACCAAAGCGGCCCCCTGCATTATGCTCCCGACTATATCCCCGGAAGCGATATAACGGCGGAAGCCACAGGAGCCGACGACTATTATAATAACTATTATTATAATTCCTACGCCAATTTCGGAATGATTGCAGGCAGTCCGATGGTGATCTCGCCCCTCTATAACACCGACGGCTTTCCGGCTGTGGTGACCAACCGCATGCGCGCCATCCATCTGGGATTGGAAAGCGCTCCCCTATCCTGCCTGTCGGTGCGCCTGCTCGCCTCGTGGCGCAAGGCCTGGGGCAACGGGTATATCCCCCTCCTCAAGCCCCGGCATTCATTCTCCGCCATGCTGGAGACGATGTTTGCACCGGGCCGCATAAAAGGACTTTCTGTAAACCTGCGCCTCGGCATGGACCGCGGCACCTTGCCAGCCAATGCCGCAGGAGCGGAGTTGGGAATCACTTATTCCGGCAATTTCACCCTCAACCGTCATTGACATGAAACTATTTAGCATATTTGTCATTCTACTGACATCTTTACTGGCCGGATGCACCCACAACGATGGCGACATAGGCCCCCTTTTCGGCTCGTGGCAACTTGAAACCATAGAGCTGGATGGCACAGTGGATTCCTCATATCCCGGAAATGTATTCTGGGGCTTCCAGTCGTCGATAATCCGCATGGCTGTGGTGAACGAGCATCACGAGCACGTGGACTACTGGGGAACGTGGAAACTGTCCGACAATATCCTGACGCTCGACTACACCCACTCCAACTCCGAAATGCCTCCCGGCACCGGCGACTACCGTTTCCCTCCCTCAATCCACCTGCCCGAAAACGGTGTGGTGTCCCTCAACGTCCTATCCCTTAAAGGCTCCACCCTCACCATCCAGTACAAAAATACAGCCGGCACAACCATCGTCTACCGCCTGCATAAACAGTTCTGAAATCCCCTCTGATTGAATCCTATACCTTCCTCTACATCTTCTCTTTCCCTCAATGGATAAGATTCCAGGCGCCCTATTAGGTTAACCTTACTGTAGATACGCGAATATGAAAAAGAGGCTGTGTCGTAATTAAGGTTTTACGGCGCAGCCTCTGTTTTTTGAACTGT
>CAUBWJ010000016.1 GCA_958439725.1 uncultured Muribaculaceae bacterium
ATTTGAAGATAAAATTATTCAAATTTCTTTCATCGTGCAAATATACGACATTATAATAACCTGATACTGTTTTAAATCTATGAACACTTCAACATTATACGCCCCGGGAGCCCTCACATTCGCCTCCCGCCGCACATATCTGCTCGCACTGGCATTCATCGCCGGAAACGTCGTTTTACCCCAGATATGCCATCTTGTTCCGCAGGGTGGAATGATTCTTCTCCCCATCTATTTCTTCACCCTAATAGGCGCATTTGCATTCGGATGGCGTGTGGGTATCCTCACCGCCATAGCGTCGCCTCTCATCAACTGCGCCTTGTTCGGAATGCCGGCTCCCGCCGTCCTTCCGGCCATACTCACCAAATCGGTGCTTCTCGCTGTGGCAGCCGGATATGCCTCGACACGCACTCGCCGTCCCGGACTGCTTATGGTAGCCGCTGTGGTTGTGGTCTACCAGCTGTTCGGTTCTCTTGCCGAGTGGGCCTACACCTCAAGCTTCCAGGCCGCGGTTGCCGACTTCCGTCTCGGACTTCCCGGAATTCTGATTCAGATTTTCGGAGGATGGCTTGCAATCAACTGCCTGGCGCGCATCCACAAGGATTAATCCCCATCTTCTCAGATACCCGCAACTCACAACTATATGCCGATATTTCTGTTTTTAGGAGGCTTGGGCCTTCCCGAAATTTTAGTGATCTGCCTTGTAGTCCTCCTCTTTTTCGGAGGCCGCAAGATTCCCGAGCTGATGAAAGGCATCGGTAAAGGCGTCCGCAACTTCAAAGAAGGCCTCAACGACCCTGCCGATTCCGACAAAAACCAACACAACTGACCGCAGATTCCACCGGTTCATCCTCTCTCCAAGATGGTGCGAAACTCGCCAAACCGATCATCTTGTAGGGCTGCACGCCAATGCTGTTTATTTAAGGAATTTTGCTGTTCAAAGCACTATTGAAAATCAGGATTTTCACTATCGTAAATGCGAGGGGAGCCGCAGAGCGGCGATTTCTTTACAACCCGCTGCGTCAGCTGCGGGACGAGGAGCCACGTTCCCCCTCTCTGCGGCGAGCCCCGGAGGACGCGATGCCGCAGCATGCGACAGCATGGGCCAAAACCGATTCCCCAAGCTTGCGCATCTTGCGAGGCGCGCTTTCTCCCAAGCTTGCCTCGCATATTTACCGGGAACTCCCTGTCCGGAAGCTAACGCATCCGGTTGTAAACAAATCGCGCATCCTGCGCTTCTTCTAAGTTAGAAAAACCGTTTATTAGGCTTAAGTAAACAGCATTGGGCTGCACGCTCATGCAGCCGCCGACAATGACGCATTTGCCGGCGACAGCGTGTCAAAATTCAATTTTCAACAAACTGCCTGTTAATTTACTCCGGATGGCGAGTCCGAATTCCGCAAGCGACGACCCAGATGAGCCGTTATGACAGCAGCCTTATTTGACGCTCCCGGCCAACGCCTGCCACAGATTATCCTCCGGCACCGGTGCCGTCACGTCGATATGATCGTGGCTCACCGGATGCTCGAATTCTATGCGGTGGGCCTGTAGTGATATGCTTCCGTCAGGATTGCTGCGCTTGTCGCCATATTTCAGGTCACCTTTTATCGGACAGCCCACGGCCGACAGCTGCACGCGTATCTGGTGCTTGCGGCCCGTCTCCAGATTCACCTCCAGAAGATTGTAACGGTCCGACGCACCTATCAGGCTGTAACTCAGCACGGCCTCTTTCGCGCCGTTTTTAGGCTTCAGCGAAGCATAGCTCTTGTTGTTGCGCTCGGTGGTGGTGATGTAATGCACCAGACGGTCGGCCTGCTTGGGCGGACGGTTGCGCGTCACGGCCCAGTAAGTCTTCCTCACCTTGCCGTCGCGGAACATCTCGTTAAGCCGCGCCAGGGCTTTGGAGGTCTTTGCAAACACCACCAGACCCCACACCGGGCGGTCCAGACGGTGCACCACTCCGCAGAACACATTGCCCGGCTTCTGGTACTTCTCCTTGAGATATTTCTTTACAGTTTCCGACAGAGGTTCGTCGCCGGTCTTGTCGCCCTGCACTATCTCGCCGGGGCGCTTGTTCACTATTATTATGTGATTGTCTTCGTAAACTACTTCCATACTCCCGCAAAATTAGATATTTCCACCCGATTGGAGTATATTTGCACGGTAAAAATCCAGTAAAAAGCAATGATTGAATACATTTCGGGCCCGGTGGCCGAACTCACTCCCACTTACGCCGTGATTGACTGCCACGGCATAGGCTATCTCCTCAACATCACCCTTCCGGCGTTCACCGCCCTTGAGGGACAGACTCAGGCACGCCTTCTCGTGCACGAAGTGATTCGCGAGGACACCCACCAGCTCTTCGGCTTCATCAACGAGCAGGAGCGGAGCCTCTTCAGGCTGCTCCTCGGAGTGTCGGGCGTCGGAGCCAACACGGCCCGCATGATTCTCTCGTCCATCCCGGCCCCGGAACTCGAAGGTGTGATTATCTCCGGCGACCATCTTAAGCTCAAAAACGTGAAGGGAATCGGCACAAAGACCGCCCAGAGAGTGATTGTGGACCTCCGTGACAAAATAAAACCATCCGGAGATACGTTATTTATCCAGACCGAAAGCACCTCGGAAGTATTCGAAGAAGCCCTTGCCGCTCTGGTCATGCTCGGATTTCCACGTCCCGCCGCCCAGAAAGTGCTCAAAAAGATATTCGACGCCGATCCTGCCGCAAAGGTGGAGACGGCTATCAAAAAGGCTCTCGCCATGCTCTGAACCACGGACTGCCCACCTCTCTTCCCGGCCCGTGCCCGTGCTCCCGGTCTGTGACCGTTACTGAGAGAGAGTCGTTATCACCGTGGCAACTGCGAGGAAGTGCAACGTTTCTGTGTCGGCTCCCGCAGCTGCATTTCTGCGGGCATTGGTGCTGTGTCTGCTTTTTTTATTCCTTACCGCGCGTCACTCGTCTGTCGCCTCCGCTGTTCCCGCGCCCCCCGATACCATTGCTCCCGCTCTCCCACCCCTGCCGCCGCTCGATTCGCTCATGATGCCCTTTCCGGTGCGTCAGACCGTGCCGCAGACCTTCGAGGAACTTATGTCGCGTGAGTTCACCGCCGACCTCTCCACCCCTTCCAATCTCCGCACCACCACCGAATTCGACCCCGAAACCGGATGTTATATAGTGCGCACGCGTCTCGGCGACAAAGATATCGCCACCCCTTTCATGCTCACTCCGGCACAATACGACGACTGGGCCACACGCCAGTCCATGACCGAATACTACCGCCGGCGCAACTCCTTGCTTTACGACGACTCCGGCAGCAAGCCGTTCGATTTTCTCAACGTAAGCACAAAAAAATCCGGACTGGAAAAGATTTTCGGGCCCGGAGGGGTGAAACTGCGCTCACGAGGCACTGCCACAATCAGCACAGGAGTGAAGACGGTGAAGACCGACAACCCCGCTCTTGCTCTCTCGGCGCGGCGTCACACCTTCTTCGACTTCGACCAGAAAATCCAGGCCACCCTTGAGGCCACCGTGGGCGAGAGGCTCAGCTTCAGCATGAACTATAACACCGATGCCACCTTCGACTTCGACTCCAAGAACCTCCGCCTGCGCTACGAAGGAACCGAGGACGACATAGTGCAGAACATCGAGGCCGGCAATGTGAGCCTCACCACCGGCTCACAGCTCATCCGCGGCGCCACAGCCCTTTTCGGCATCAAATCCACCCTCCGTTTCGGACGCCTTACGGCCACCGCCCTCGTCAGCCAGCAGAACTCCGAATCCCGCTCCGTGTCGGCCAAACGCGGCGTGCAGACCACTCCGTTCTCCATCCCCTCCGACAACTACGATTACAACCGCCATTTTTTCCTCGCCCAATATTTCCGCGACACCTACAATACCTCCTGCTCCCGGCTGCCTTACGTATCGTCCGGCATAAAAATCACCCGGGTGGAGATATGGGTCACCAACAAATCGGGCAACTATAACCAGAGCCGCAATCTCGTGGCCTTCATGGACCTCGGCGAAAACCGTCTTTTGGCCAACAGCCACTGGACCGTCGACGCTTCCGTTCCGGTCCCCGACAATGCCTCCAACAACCTTCTCTCCGTGATACGCGAGCAGTTCCCCGACGCCCGAAACATCAACCATGTGACGCAGGCTCTCGCTCCGCTTGAGGCCTACGGCATATCCGGTGGCCGCGACTATGAGAAGGTGGAGAGCGCACGCCTCCTTTCCGAAAACGAATATACTCTGAACTCCACTCTCGGCTACGTGTCGCTCACCGGACGCGTGAACTCCGACGAAGTCCTCGCCGTGGCCTTTGAATACACCTGGCAGGGAAAGGTGTACCGGGTGGGCGAATTCTCCTCCGATATCACCGACACCTCCTCAAGCCTCTATGTGAAGATGCTCAAGGGAACCGATGTCTCCGTCAAGCTCCCATCATGGAAACTCATGATGAAAAACGTGTATTCTCTCGGTGCATATCAGGTTGAGCGCAACAACTTCCGCCTGCAGGTGAAATATCTTTCCGACACCACCGGCACCGAAGTGCCGTATCTGCCGGGAAGCGGCCTCGACACGAAGCCACTTATACAGATCACAGGACTCGACCGTCTTAACTCCAATCTGGAAACCGGGCCCGACGGATTCTTCGATTTCATAGAAGGCTACACCATTCTTCCGGCAAGCGGCAAGGTGATTTTCCCGGTGGTGGAACCCTTCGGAGCCGACCTCGCGGCCGCCATAGGCAATGAATCCGTCGCCGCGGGATTCACTTATCCGCAGCTCTACGATTCCACTCTCGTTGTGGCACGTCAGTTTGCCTACCGCAACAAGTTCGTACTTACCGGCGAATACCAGGCCTCCGCCGGTTCCCAGATCAGGCTCGACGCCATGAATGTGCCCCGTGGGTCGGTAGTGGTAACCGCGGGCGGCGTAGTGCTCACCGAGAACGCCGACTATACCGTTGACTACTCCATGGGTATAGTCACCATCACCAACCAGAGCATAATCGATTCAGGGCAGCCGGTCAACGTTACGCTCGAAAACCAGTCGCTCTTCGCCACCCAGCGCAAGACCCTCCTGGGTCTCGACCTCAGTTATCGCTTCAACCCCTCCCTCACGCTTGGTGCCACAGTGCTCCACTATTCCGAGAAAGCCCTCACGGAAAAGGTCAATATTGGCGACGAGATTGTCAACAACACCGTGTGGGGCCTCAATCTGAGCTACAACACCAGGTTCGACTGGCTCACCGACCTCCTCAACAGGATACCTACGGTGCGTGCCGTAGCCCCGTCGTCGCTCGCACTCCAGGCCGAGGTTGCACGCCTTGTGCCCCACACACCGGCCTCGGGTTCCAACGCCGGAAGCTCATATATCGACGATTTCGAATCAGCGCAGTCCGGCATCGACCTGCGCTCCCCCTATTCCTGGTTTCTTGCCTCCACGCCCTACGACAACGGATCCGACGCGCTGTTTCCCGAAGCGGCGCTGAGCAACAACGCCGACTATGGCAAAAACCGCGCCCTCATCAACTGGTATTACATAGACCGCCTTTTCACCTCGCGCCATTCCTCGCTCTGTCCCGGCTACATAAAAAACGACGCGAAACAGCTTTCCAACCCCTACGTGCGCGAAGTCACTTCACGCGAGATTTACCCCGACCGGCAGCTAACCTACGGTGAATCAGCCACCATACAGACACTCAACCTCTCTTTCTACCCCACCGAACGCGGCCCCTACAATATGGATGCCGAAAACATCGACCCCGACGGCCGTCTGCTTAACCCCGAAAGGCGGTGGGGAGGCATAATGCGGCGTCTGGACAACACCAACTTCGAGCAAAGCAATATCGAATACGTGCAGTTCTGGCTGCTCAATCCGTTCCTCGACCCCGACAATCCCAATACCGAAGGCGGCGATCTCTATTTCAATTTCGGCGACATTTCCGAGGACATTCTCAAAGACGGTATGAAAAGCTATGAGAACGGCGTTCCGGCCGACGGCAACATGCAGTTCATGCGCAACACGGTCTGGGGACGCGTGAGCACTCAGAATTCACTCACATACGCTTTCGACAACAACACCGGCGCGCGCGCCCCGCAGGACGTAGGCCTTGACGGCCTCCCCAACGCCGACGAGTTCACTTTCGAATCCTACGCCGGATATCTCGACCGTCTGCGCCTGAAACTCAGCCCGGCCGCGCTTGACAGCATGCAGGCCGACAGTTTTTCGCCGCTGAACGACCCTGCGGGCGACAATTACCACTTTTTCCGCGGCCACGATTACGACGAACAGCACCTCGGCATACTTGAGCGCTACAAACGCTACAACGGTGTGGAAGGCAACTCGCTTTCGGCCGAAGACGCGCGCCACTCGCTTTACCAGTCGTCGCGCAACACGCCCGATGTCGAGGATATAAACCAGGATAATACCCTTAACGAATACGAGCGCTACTACCAGTATCGCGTCTCCATCCGTCCGGCCGACCTCGTGGTTGGCCGTAACTACATCACCGACCGGCAGGTGTCGGTGGTGAGCACCCGTGAGGGCGAGAAGGAAGTGGAATGGTTCCAGTTCAAGATTCCTCTGAGCGATTTCCAGAAGGTGGTAGGCTCCATCAACGGATTCTCAACCATACGCTTTGCCCGCATATTCATGACCGGCTTCTCGCGTCCCACACACCTCCGTTTCGCCTCGCTCGAACTGGTGCGTGGCGAGTGGCGTCCCTACGAATTCGACCTTGCCGACCGCGGCGACACTCCCGCCTCGGGACGCCTTGACATCTCCACCGTCAACATTGAGGAAAATTCCGGACGCACGCCTGTGAACTATGTGCTCCCCCCGGGAGTGTCGCGCATCACCGATCCCGGACAGTCCCAGATCGTACAGCTCAACGAGCAGTCGCTTTCGCTCACCGCCGAAGATCTGCTGCCCTCGGAATCGCGTGCCATCTACCGTCTCACATCCCACCACCTCCGCAATTACAAGAAACTCCAGATGTGGATTCATGCCGAAAAACTCATTGACGACCCCACACGTCTGCGCGACGGCGAGCTGGCGCTCTTCGTGAGACTCGGCACCGATGTGCGCAACAACTATTACGAATACGAGATTCCCCTGCAGCTTACCCCGGCGGGGCATTACTCCGAGTCGGCAGCCGACCGCGAGGAGGTATGGCCTCTGAGCAATTTCATGAACCTGGAGCTGCAGAATCTCGTCAACCTCAAGAAAGAGCGTAACCGCGCGCGCCGCGAGGGTACGGACGGAGTGGGATTCAACGTGCTGTATTCAGCTCAGGATCCATCCGACACCCATAACCGCATGGCGGTGCTCGGCAATCCGTCGCTTTCCGATGTGAGAGTGATAATGATTGGTATCCGAAACAACGCGTCCACACCCAAGGACGGCACCGTGTGGATCAACGAGCTTAAAGTAACCGATTTCAACGCCGACGGCGGCTGGGGAGCGGACGCCAACGCCACTCTGACCATGAGCGATATCGCAACGCTCAATATGGGAGCCCACATCGAGACAGCCGGATTCGGCGCCGTCGACCAGGCCCTTAACGAGCGACGTATCGATGACTATTCGCGCTATTCCGTGGCCGTGCAGGCCGATATGGGCCGCTTCCTCCCCTCAGGCGCCGCCCTCAAGGCTCCGCTGTATTATTCCTTCTCCACCGAAAAGACCTCTCCAAAATATAACCCGCTGGACTCCGATGTGCTGCTCAAGGACGCCCTTGACGAGGCCGGTTCCCGCCAGGAACGCGATTCGATAAAATCCATGGCCGTGGAGCGGCTGAAAGTAACGAGTTTCAGCCTTTCGGGCCTGAATTTCGGTGTTCGCAGCCGTAACCCCAAGCCTTGGGATCCTGCCAACTTCACTCTCAGCTACTCGTTCAACAAGCAGTCGCGTTCCAATCCCACCACCGACCACGAGTACACCAACGATTACCGCGGTTCGTTCCAGTATGCCTACACCCCCATAGTGCGTCCGCTCCGGCCCTTCTCGCGTCTGAAATCCCGCAGCCGCCACACCCGCTTCCTCCGCGAATGGGAATTCAACTGGCTCCCAAACTCCATTTCGTTCCTCACATCGATGTCGAGGTTCTATTATGAGCTGCAGTCGCGCAACGATGCCGACACCGGCTTCGGGCTGCCTCCGTCAGTAAACAAAAACTTCCTTTGGGACCGTCAGCTGGCTCTGGCCTGGAACCTGACGCGCTCCATAAATCTCACTTTCAATTCCAACACCTCCGCGCGCATCGACGAGCCGATGGGTGTGGTGAACCGCAAACTGTTCCCTGACCGTTACCGCGAGTGGCGCGACACGGTGTGGCGTTCCATTCTCCACCTCGGTACCCCGTGGGCCTACAACCAGACATTCACCGCCACCTACCGCGCTCCGTTCAGCAGCATTCCGGCCCTTGATTTCCTGTCGGCCAACCTCACCTACAATTCTGCCTACCGCTGGGACCGCGGAGCCACCGTGGAGGGCGTAAAGACCGGAAACACCGTCTCCAACCAGGCCGCGCTGGGATTTGACGGCCGCGTGAACCTCGAGAGCCTTTACAACAAAAACTCATGGCTCAAGCGCGTAAACACACGCTTCGGCCCGCGGCGCCGCGATGTGCCCGCAAAAAGGGAGGCCCGACGCTTCGAGCAGACCATAACACTTAAAACCGACACCTCTGTCATAGTCCGCCACAATCTCCGGACAAAGCGCCTGAATATCCACGCCACAGAAATCAACGGCACGGCCGAGGTAAATCTGCGCACGCGCACGCTCGACGAAAACACCATCGAGGTGCTCGACCGCGGCGACCGCCCCGTGCGCCTGACACTGCGTGCCATAGAAACCGAGCGCGCCGGCTTCTGGCCCGAAGTCGCCGACCATGCCGCACGCCTGGCCATGAGCCTGCGCGGTGTGTCGCTGCGTTGGCGCAACACCCGCAATCTCTCCCTGCCCCTCTTCCTGCCCGATGTAGGCAACATGTTCGGCCAGAGCCGCAGCTACGGCCCCATGTCACCGGGTCTGGATTTCGCCTTCGGTTTCACAGGCGAGGGTTTCGTGGACCGCGCGCGCCGCCGCGGCTGGATTATGACTGACACCGACCAGACATCCCCCGCCATTTTCTCGCGCACGGCAGAGGTCAACCTCGAACTCAGCCTGGAACCGGTGAGAGGCCTGAAGATTATCCTCACCGGCAACCGCACCGACAACCGCACCAAGCAGATACAGGTGGCTCAGGAAAACATGCCGGTGGTCTATGCCGGAAGCTTCACCAAGACCCACTGCGCCATTGCCACCGCCTTCAAGAGTCCCGGAAACGCCGCCAACGGCTACAGTTCGGAACCATTCGCCACCCTTATATCAAACATTCCGGTGGTCGCCGCGCGCGTGGAACAGCAATACGCCGGCACACGCTATCCTACCACCGGCTTCCTCTCCGGAACTCCCCACGCCGGAGAACCGTTCGACCCCGCGGTAGGCACCGTCAGCTCCACATCCTCCGACGTCCTGATTCCGGCATTCATAGCAGCCTACACCGGAACCTCACCCCGCAAGCAATATCTCTCCGCCTTCCCCTCCTTCGCCAAGGTGCTCCCCAACTGGCGCGTGACCTACGACGGCCTTGTCACTGTGGGCAATCTCTCGCGATGGTTCAAGGCTTTCACCCTCACCCACGCCTATCAGTGTACCTACACCGTAGGCTCCTATTCTTCGTTCCTCAACTGGGTGTCGGCCGACGGCGGGGAAACACTCGGATTCACACTCGACGCCATCACCGGCGCCCCCGTTCCCTCCTCGCCCTACAATATCTCCTCCGTTGCGATAACCGAGCGCTTCGCACCGCTGATCGGAGCAGCCGCCACTCTGCGCAACGACCTTACAGTCAACGCCGAGTTCAGACGCGGGCGCACCCTCACGCTCAACACCTCGGCCGGTCAGGTGGTGGAAGCCTCACAGTCGGGCTTCACGGCCGGGGTGGGCTATAAGCTTGTGGGCTTCAACAATGTGCTTAAAATCAAAGGACGCCAGACCGGCATAAGCAACGACCTCACCGTCAACGCCGAATTCTCCTACATGCTCACCCGCGCCCTAATCCGCCGCATCGAGACCGCCTACACCCAGGCCACCTCAGGCTCCCGCACCATAGCCTTCAACCTCGCGGCCAACTATGTGCTGTCGCGCCGCATGACCATAGGCATGTACGTTGACCACCAGGTCAACACCCCCATCGTCACCAACGCCGCCTTCCCCGTCACCAACACCGCCTACGGCCTCACCTTCAACATCTCCCTCGCCCGCTGACCCTCTAATGCCTGTCTCTTATAGATTTTTAACAACGCGACAGAGACAACTACTTCACATTTTTCGTTAAATTTGTAAAAATGACTTAATACCACTTCTTATGAAAAACCATCTTCTCTCATTTCTGGCCGTGCTGTCATCTTTTACATCTCTCTTTGCACAGCTTCCTGACGATTACCGCTCAGAACAAATCTACCTCTCGCCCCTCAAAGCTTCTGTAATGCCCGGCGACTCCATAGATGTGGAGGGTGTGGTTACATCCCTCGCCGGCGATAACGTCAGACCTTACAGCCGTTATCTGTATGTCGAACTCATAGGAGAAGCCGATTCGGCTCTCGTAAGAAGCAAAGTAGCATGCGACTCGCTTGGACATTTTTCTCTTCGCGTGCCCACCGATCCTCTTGATAGCAAAGGAATCTACTGGCTGCGTGCCTATACCAGTCTCATGCGCAACTTCAATCCCTGCAGTTTCGCGTTGCAGCCTGTAGCACTCGGCACCACCCTTCCCGCCGACGACGGCATAATCGATTCCAACGCATCCCTGTCGCTCTTCCCATCCGGAGGCGCTCTTTCCTCCGGGCGCCCGCAGAACGTGGTAGCTTACCTTTCATCTGGTCAGGGATTTCCTCTTGGCAACAAAAAGCTCACGCTTACCGATGCCGCCGGTAAGGTGATTGCCGATGCTGTAACCTCCCCCTCGGGACTGGCTACACTCAGTTTCCTTCCCGCAACCGGCCAGACATATACCGTTACTTTCAGTGACAATGGTGTGGTAAAAAAACAGAGTCTCACGGCTGGTGACGGAACTACACCGAAAGTTGAAGGCTCGATTACAGGAAACAGAATAGCATTCCATCTTGAAGGCGTTCCCCGCGGTGGACGCCTTATGGTTTACGACCGCGCTAACGGTCTTTCTGAAGCCGCACTGACCGACGCCACAGGCTCCATGACTCTTCCTGTACCGCCCGAGACTGCGACACTGTTTCTTACCGATGCGGATGGCACCGTGCTTGCCGCTACTTCTGTGGCAGCGTCCGCTGCCACCGCTTCGCTATCATTCTCGGTTCCTTCATCTATAACGGGCGGCTCCCCGTTAGAAATATCGGGGCTGCCGAATGACAGCATGTCCATAGTCCTCACCCGAATTCTCGCTGCCGACGACCTGATGTCGGGCCACGCTGAATCCGCTATTAAATATCTTTCCGATTTCGCCTCACCCATACCTTTCCCACAGCGTTATTTCACTTCGGATGCCCGCACGCGCGCCGAGGATCTCGCGGCCTGGATGTCCACGGCATCGTTCAAACGGTTCTCGCCCGGAACAGTACTCCATGAAAGCCCGAACCAGGTCTATGCCTACCTTCCTGAGAGAGTCATGGAAATAACAGGACAAGTGTTCCGCAGCCCCGAAAATCCATTCCGGGGCGGTCGAATCGTGGCTTACAACGCCTCTACAGACTGTGTCTACGACACTGTGATTGGCCCTGACGGCCGTTTCACGATTGCCGTCGACAACTTCCCGCAGGGCACCGAATTTTTCCTCCAGCCAATCAACGATAAAGGGCAGCCCTCGCGTTCCGAAGTGAAGATTGACGATACGACTTTCCCCTCCGCCATAATCGACCGCGCTGACTTACCGGTCGACAGCCGCTATCTCGCCGCCGACGTGAGCATAGGCAAGGGCTCCTCTCTCGACCCCCATTTGCTTGCCGACGTTGTGGTGAAGGCCGTTGTGAAGTCTGAACCTAAATCAACGGAACAGTTCTATGCTACACGCTATAAAGACCGCGAGGACATAGAGACTAAAGGCTACCAGTCGCTGCGCGATATCATACGCGACATGCCGTTCCTGCGCATGGAGCGCGTGAACAACGGCTGGGTGCTCGCCACCTCCCGTTCGGCCTATTCGCTGAGCCGCGGCGGAACACTTATCCCGGTGCTTATCGACGGAACCCTTTTTGAGCCTGACGAATATGCCTCGATGATCGATATGCCCGCAAGCGAAATTGAAAGCGTGGAGCATCTCACCCCCACCCAGGCCATAGCATATACATCGCGGAGCATCAACGGTGTGCTCAACATAAAGACCCGCAACCGCGGAACAAGTCACCCGGCGCCTCTCAAAGGCACTATCGTAACTCCTATGGGACTTGACACCGATGCGGTCACTGATGCAGCAGTCATCGCTCCCACCATCCCCGGACGCTACCGTGTGGCGGTGGACGTAGTGGATGCTTCGGGCAACATCCGCTCCGCCGAGAAATGGATAGACGTAAAATAAGAAAATGACAAGTTACCTTCAGATAGAGAACCTTACGAAAAGCTATGGCGACCGCATGCTTTTCGACTCCGTGACCTTCGGTGTGAACCAGGGTGACAAAATAGGCATTATCGCCAAGAACGGCACCGGAAAATCAACCCTCATGCGAATTATCGCCGGCAAGGAGAGTCCGGACAGCGGCTCGGTCACATTCCGCTCGGGTCTGCGCGTGGGATTCGTGGAACAGTCGCCAGAGTTCACTCCCGGGCAGACCGTTCTTGAAGCGTGCGTCAATTCTCAATCCGACGCCGGGCGCGCCATCGCCGAATACGAAGAAGCCCTCGCGTCGGGCGATGCCGACCGCTGTTCAGCGGCCGTGGCCCGTATGGACGCCCTCGGCGCCTGGGACCGCGACGACCGCATAAAGCAGCTCCTCCACCAGCTGGAGGTCACGGATATAAACGCACCGGTTGACACTCTTTCCGGCGGCCAGCGCAAACGCGTGGCCATAGCCCGCACCATATTCGAGGAACCCGACCTGATTATGCTCGACGAGCCTACCAACCACCTCGACGTAGCCATCATCGAATGGCTCGAAGGCTACCTCTCGCGCCAGAACGTGACGCTGCTCATGGTAACCCACGACCGCTATTTCCTTGACCGTGTGTGCAACAAGATAATCGAAATAGACCGCTGCGGCATTTTCACCTATCAGGGTAACTACGACGAATATCTGCGCCGCCGCGCCGAACGCATCGAGGCAATGGGCGCCGAGCTTGCAAAGGTGCGCAACACACTGCGCCGGGAGCAGGAATGGATGAACCGGCAGCCCCAGGCACGTGCCGGCAAAGCCAAATACCGCATCGATTCTTTCTACGACCTGAAGGAACGTTCCCGCCTTAACCTTTCGGAGCAGAACGTGGAACTCGACGCCGTTTCCTCTTCCTATATCGGCTCGAAGATATTCGAGGCGCGCCACATCTCCAAACGCTGGGGCGACAAGGTGATTCTCGATGATTTCAACTACGTGTTCTCCCGCTACGAGAAGCTCGGAATCATAGGCCACAACGGCGTGGGCAAATCCACATTCATCAAGATGCTTCTGGGAATGGTGGAGGCCGACTCCGGAACATGGGACATAGGCGAGACCGTGAAGTTCGGCTACTACAGTCAGGACGGCATTGATTTCCCCGCAGGCAAGAAGGTGATCGACGCCGTGAGCGACATCGCCGACTATATAGTGATCGACGACCGCCACCGTTTCACTCCCATGCAGTTCCTCACCCACTTCCTGTTCTCTCCCGCCGACCAGCAGAAGTATATCGAGACGCTTTCAGGCGGAGAAAAGGCGCGTCTGCATCTGGCCATAATCCTTATGCGGCGTCCCAACTTCCTTATACTCGACGAACCCACCAACGACCTCGACATCGTTACGCTCGGCATTCTGGAGGATTATCTGTCGAAGTTCGGAGGATGCCTTATTGTGGTGTCGCACGACCGCTTCTTCCTCGACTCCATTGCCGACCACCTCTTCGTGATGGAAGGCGAAGGCCGTATAAAGGACTTTCCCGGCACCTACACCGAATACCGCGCCTACCTCGACAGCCGCAAGGCTGCGGAAGAGGAGTCGCAGCGACAGTCGCGCCGCGAAACGGCACCAGCCGGAAAAACCCGTGCGGAACGCCCCCGGAAACTTTCATGGGCAGAACGCCGCGAACTGGAAGCGCTCACCACAGAAATCGACGCCCTCACCCTCGAGAAAAACGAGCTCGACACCCTGTTTGCTTCCGGCACCGCCATTGACGACATCGAGGCCCGCTCGCGCCGCTATACCGAGCTTACCCGGCTGCTCGATGAGAAAGAAATGCGCTGGCTCGAGCTTTCCGAGCTGGAATAAAGGGCCGAAAGAAGTCCGTGATGCAGTAGCCCCCCTGAAACCCTTTAGGGCGGCTTACGCGTTATAGTCACATACAATAACAGCCATGAGTGACTCACTGTGGAAAAAAGCACTGACAGCACTGCGGCGCCGGGCCTACGGCGTCCGGGCCTCGTTTGTGCGCTTCAACCACCGCAGCATAGTCACCCTGTCGGCCCTCACCGATATCCTCACCGTCCTTGTCACGGTTGCCGCCATAGCCTTCATTTGCCTTGTGATAGTCTACGGGGGCTACTATCACTCCCATTCCGAATTGCAGATGCTTCTCAAGGGCTGCCGCTGGATTCAGGCATTGTTCTGCTTCAACGTAATCTATAACCTCGCCTTCAATTTCCGGCGCACGGTGCGCACCACGCGCTCATTCAAATGGGTTGTCGACGGTATTATGCTTCTCACACTCCTGCCGTGGATCTACCCGCATCCCGTAAATCCCTGGCTACCCTGGCTCGAACGGATTCTATACTCCAACATCTTCCTGTTCACGGCCATGGGAGCCTACTCGGTGCTTTCGATAAGCCTCGCGCTCACGCGCATCATAGGCAAGCGCACCAATCCCTCGCTCCTGCTCTCATCGAGCTTCCTGGTGGTGATAGCCATAGGCACGTTCCTGCTCATGCTCCCCAACTGCACATACACGGGCATAGATTTCATGGACGCCCTGTTTGTAAGCACAAGCGCGGTGTGCATCACCGGCCTCACCCCCGTCGACGTATCACTTGTATTCACCCCGTTCGGCACCGTGATTCTCTGCATTCTCATTCAGATCGGCGCCCTCGGCGTGATGACATTCACCAGTTTCTTCGCCCTTTTCTTCAGCGGTACGTCGAGCATCTACAGCCAGCTGATGCTCAAGGATATCATCTATTCCCGGTCGATGAACGCGCTCATTCCCACACTGCTCTACATCCTCTCGTTCACGCTTGTCGTTGAGCTTATGGGAGCTTTCGCCATATTCCTCTCCATCCACGGCACAATGTCCATGACTATCCCACAGGAGATAGGATGCGCCGTGTTCCACTCCGTCTCGGCATTCTCCAACGCCGGATTCTCCACCATCCCCGACGGTCTTTCCAACCCGGCGCTGCTCCACGGCAATATATCCATCTACTGGATTGTATCCGCCCTGATAATAGCCGGAAGCATTGGGTTCCCGATTCTGGTCAACTTCAAGGAAATCGTGGTCCACACCATCTCCAAACACTGGCGTCGCATGCGCGGACGCTCCTACGACGGCCTGCTGCTTCACATCTGGAGCACCAACACCAAGATTACCCTCGTAACCTTCGGCCTCCTTTTTCTGGCTGGCGCAGTGGCATTCTTCGTGCTTGAATCCTCCAACACCATGCGCCACATGACGCTCCTGGAACGCATCACCCAGTCGGTGTTCAACTCCGCCACTCCCCGAAGCGCCGGCTTCTCGTCGGTGAATCCCGCTCGGTTTCTCAACGTCACCCTTGTGATTGTGATGTTCCTCATGTGGGTGGGTGGTTCGTCGCAGTCAACAGGCGGAGGCGTAAAGGTCAACACCCTCGCCGCCATCTGGCTCAACCTGCGCGCCATCGTCACGGGCCGCAGTCAGGTCACGGCATTCCACCGCTCCATCTCATTCGGCTCCATACGCCGCGCCAACGCGGTGGTGGCCATATCCATTTTCTCCTATTTCATTTTCTCGGTGGCGATATTCCTGATGGAACCGGACCTTTCGGCCCGCGACATCCTTTTTGAGGTAAACTCAGCTGTTTTCACCGTGGGGTCGTCGCTCGGAATCACCCCGCAACTCTGCGCCGGCTCCAAGGCTGTGCTTTGCGTGGCCATGTTCCTCGGCCGCGTGGGCATTATCTCGCTTCTCACAGGCATAGCCTCCCGGCGCGACTCAGCCGGATGCTCCTATCCCTCCGACAATATTATCATCTCCTGATTCTAAAAACATTTTCTATATCATGCGCTACCTCATAATCGGACTCGGAATATATGGCTCGAACCTCGCTGTTGACCTCACCAGGATGGGTCACGAGGTAATCGGAGCCGACAAGAACCCCTCGCTTGTGGAGGGAATCAAAGACTACATCTCCACGGCCTATATCATCGACTCCACCGACGAATCGGCGCTCTCGGTGCTTCCGCTGAAAAACGTCGACATAGTGATTGTGGCAATCGGCGAGAGCTTCGGCGCGAGCATACGCACAGTGGCCATACTCAAGAAACTCGGTGTACCCCATATATTCGCCCGCGCCATCGACCAGCTTCACGAATCCATCCTTCAGGGGTTCGACATAGAGCGTATCATCACCCCGGAACAGCGCGCCGCATCCGACCTCGTGAACGAAATGGGCGTGGGAGGCAACATCGAGTCCATGAAAATCGACGATGACAATTATATACTGAAATTCGCCGCTCCCGACTTCTTCAAGGGATTGCGCTACAGCGACCTCGATTTTTCACACGAATACGGTCTGCAGCTCGTGGCCGTAACGCGAAGCATTGTCTCCAAAAACATTCTCGGTCTCGACCGTCCCAATGCCCGGCTTATAGACGTGAAATCCGACCCCGACGCCACCGTGATCCACGGCGACATCTTCGTATGCCTCGGCACCGCAAAAGCCTACCGCGCCCTCTTCAAAGCCATCGCCAACTGACCCTTCCCACAGAGCGCCGCAGGGGCGATGTCTGTACAACCCACTGCGTCAGCTGTAGAACAGAGAGCTCTCCCTTCCCCCATGGAGCGCCGGAGGCGCGATATTTGTACAACCCACTGCGCCAGCTGTGGGACAGAAAGCCCTTCCCCCCTCTGCGGCGGAGCCTCGGAGAGCGCGACGCCGCACAAAGGCGCAAGCCTGGGTATTTCAGGAGACTATTTTCCGATCCTCCCCCTCCCGATTGCACATTCAAGCTTTTTTTGTTGCTTTATCAACCTCAGTGATGAAAGAATTGTTACTTTTGCAGAAGCATTTTAACAACCCAGCATAATGATTGAACTTGCACAACTCGATTGGAAGAATCTTCCGTTTGGCTTCCAACCTACCGATTTCAACGTTCGCTGTTACTTCCGCGACGGAAAATGGAGCGATATAGAAGTTTCGTCATCCGATAAAATCGAAATGCACATGGCCGCCTCCGCTCTCCACTACGGTCAGGAAATTTTCGAGGGACTCAAGGCTTTCCGCGGCAAAGACGGGAAGGTACGAATATTCCGAATGAAAGACAATGCAGCCCGCATCCGCTCGTCGGCCGAAGGACTCTGCATGCCCCCCGTTCCCGAGGAGCTATTCTGCAAAATGGCGGAAATGGTGGTGAAACTCAATGCCCGCTTCATCCCCCCTTACGGCACCGGAGCCTCGCTATATCTGCGTCCCATAGAAATAGGAATGTCGGCCACCGTAGGCGTGCGTCCGGCCACTGAATATCTCTTCATGATTTTCGTAAGCCCCGTGGGTCCCTATTTCAAGTCAGGTTTCAACCCCACCAGAATTTGCATTTCGCGCCAGTACGACCGTGTGGCCCCCAAAGGCACCGGACGATTCAAGACCGCCGGCAACTACGCCGCAAGCCTCAAGTCAGGCCAGCTGGCTAAAGAGAAAGGGTATTCGACAATGCTCTACCTCGACCCCCTCGAAAAGAAATATCTCGACGAGTGCGGCCCGGCCAATTTCTTCGCCATAAAAGACGGCAAATATATCACACCTGCATCCGATTCCATTCTTCCCTCGGTGACAAACCGCAGCCTCATGCAGCTGGCCCGCGACATGGGGATAGAGGTGGAGCAGCGCCATATCACGGTCGACGAACTTGACCATGTGGAGGAAGCAGCCGCCTGCGGAACAGCCGCCGTGGCATCGCCAATCGGCGAGATCGACGACCTCGACACCGGTAAAAAATACGTCATCGCTCCCGACGGACGTCCCGGCCCTATCGTCACTAAATTATACAAGAAAATCCAGGCCATACAGTACGGTGAGGAACCCGACATCCACGGCTGGACCACTATAGTAGACGTTGACGACTGACATGCATTATCAGGAAATAATCTCTGAATATTATCCCGCCGGGTCACCCCTGCGGGATATTTATATGCGCCATTGCCGCTCGGTGGCCGATCTGGCTCTGGACATAGCCCGCAGACACAACCTATCGCTCGACCCCGACACTATCGAGGAAGCCGCGATGCTCCACGATATCGGCATTTTCCGCACGGATGCTCCGTCAATCCACTGCCACGGGACGGAGCCGTATCTTGCCCATGGCGTTATCGGAGCGCAACTGCTCCGACTGCTGGGAGTCGACGAGACGGTGGCGCGTGTGGCCGAGCGTCACACCGGCGCCGGAATCACCCGTGAGGACATCGAAGCTCAGAACCTGCCTCTCCCTCCCGCCGATTATCTTCCCGAGACACTGCTTGAAAAGCTGATATGCTACGCCGACAAATTCTACTCCAAGAGCGGCGACATGCGCCGCAAGCCCCTCGACCGCGTCCGCGCATCCATAGCCCGCTTCGGCGCCGACTCTCTCGCCCGCTTCGACACCCTCCATTCCATGTTCGGATAACTGTTTCCTTAAGCGCGCCTCGCTCCAGTGCGCCTTACAAGACTTTATCCCAAAAACGAAACTGCGCCGTAACAATATTACGATGCAGTTTCTTGTGTTTGATGCAGGCAGGCTATGGCTACAGCTTCTCAACCTTACCCATAAACAGTATTGCGCCGGTGGAAGATTCGCGTATAATGAAAGCAAATGGCCGGTCAAGGAAGAAATTCACGTTTTTGTATTCCTGTCCGTTGTCTCCCATTATCATGACAACAGTGGCTGATGCGGCTTTGGTCCCTTTTTCATCCACTTCTATGCGATTCTTCTGTAGAATTGCTGTCGCCGGAGTTTTGTCTTCACCGGTAATTCCGGAGTAGTCCGCATCATTACCCGTTATTTTATCATAGCCGAGCGATGGCAGAATCTGCGATGCCTGAATCTCCGACTCATACTCAAATCGCGGCATCTTCACAGACACATTCCTGACTCCGGATTCCACTATGTTGACACTGAATATACCCGAAAAATCATTGGAATCGTTCGGGCGGTATAACTCCATTGCGAATCCCGTATTGCCGTAGGGCAGTGTAATTGTCTCAGCCTTGTCGGTCTTGGCCCAGTAAAGACGGGTTGTCATGGACATCATTTTCACATTGGCCTCTGACCCGTCGGCATTTCCGAACTTTTCATCGCGGGTATTCTTCTCTTCAAATTTGTTCCGCCACTCCGAACCGAAATAAAGAGCGTTGGCAAGTACAATATCGGAAACAGGTGGTGTTTCTAAAAATTCGGGAATAAGACCGAATGTGTTGCCGGAAATCCAAGTGTTGATTTCCCCACGACCTTTCTCCGTTGCCTTCTCAAATTCGGCTGACTGAATGTTGTAACTTGCCGTCATCGCTTCAGCAAACCCAAGCAAAACGTTTGAGGCCTTATCTATCCATAGGCCATTGGCAAATGCGAGTTTTACTTTTGTATCCACAGCCGGTATTTCCTCTAACAATTTTTTGTTCAGGCCATTGACCCCATCAACATCTATACCGGATTTTTCTCCGCCTACTATACTTAGAATCTGCCCTTTTGTCTCTTCTCCGGCCCCATTGGCAAGCATTGAAAGAGCATACCGGAAACTAATCGGCGAATAAAGAACGTTCCCGTCTTTAAATTCCGGAGTACTTTCGATAATATTCCATATGTTCCTACCGAATAGATTTGTCGCTTTGATCTGTTCCTTTTCCGTATCTGTCAGAGTGATTTCTACCAACGGAGCGAATCTGTCATCGGGCACCTCTATTTCAGAATCATCAGGCACAGGGGGATTGGTTACGGGATCGTCATTCCCGCATGATGTACCGATTACAGCAAAAGTACTGATCAAGATACTTTTTAATATGTGAGAATATATTTTCATGATTTATATGGATTATTTTGGATTTAATTTAGCAGAAGAATTTGTTGCAATTATACGTTTAAACAGGCGGCGGCTTACGGTTTTCTTGCTGTGATTATATATTGTCTGTCTCTATAAGACGGCGTATTTATATGGGTTGAGAAATAATACCAACCATCGCTTACTCCTTCCCAACCGAGATTTACATGATAATACTGCGCGTATGGAGGGGTCTCGATATATAGTTTCGGTGTGAATCCTATATCATAGTATTCATTTTCATCACGTTCAAATGCCTGAAGTCTTGAACCCGCGACTACTGATATGATACCGTTTGTTTTCTTCTCATAAAAGCCATCGCATACCCACGCATGGCCTATGCCTGAACCGTCATCAGACCCAGTCACAAAAACCGGATTACGTGCAGTTATCGCACTTTTTAGATCTGACGAAGAGATATTTCGTGCGGACGTATTCTGGAACCCTAATGCATTCAGAGTATATGAAGCATCAGAAAGAGTGGCCGTTGTTACTCCTTCAAGATAACTCGGATTGCAATATGCTTTAATTTCATTCATTAAAAGAGTTATAGTATTATTCTGTATCCCTTTGGTTGGAGCGGCTGGCACCAAAGTCCAATTATATTTGGTAGGAAATCTATGATAGTAACATATTTGAGCAAGAGCAAGAGGAACACAGCCAGCAATTCCATTAGGTGCAGCCGCATTAAACGGAAGATCCGTCTGATACCATTGGGTTTGCAGAAGAGGCCCTATGGCATTCTCTTTATTGTCGCTAAGAAAACATAAAGAAACTTCCTCATAATCATAAGCGGGGTCTGTCAAGTATTTTGCGTCATTTTTCAACGCATTATATTCATTTTCAGGCAACCTATATCCTGCGGCGGTCAAGCCACCAGCATATTTCCATCCCTTAGCTTCCATTGCCGCTATTTTCTTGTTTATACGTTGTTGGAGTTCATAATCAATAGCTCTGGAGAGATTTACATCTGCTTTTTCATACATTGCCCACATAAGGGCAGTTTCTCGTTTTAGGGAATCGTTCTGATTATCCTTAGATACCTGAACCTCTAACTTAAGTTGTGTCAACAGGGCTTTGGCTGATTCGTTATGCCTATAGTCAAAGTTTCCATTTTCGGAGTGAGCGAGGATTGGAACGGTTGTCTTAACCGAACTAACCACGGAAAAGCCGGATTTCTCAGGCCAATTTACAATAAAAAATAATGGTTCCCCTGTTATATCGTCAAAAATGGTTTCAACAGAGGATGGTATTTGGCTTTCTCCCGACCGACTCATCTTGCCATCCCGCATTTTTAACAACGCGGCGATTTTAGCGGCATCTTTAGAGTCAATATACTGGGGTTGTCTATCAATAAGAAGACTTGATTCCTTAAAATCGACAGTTTCCACCACATCCTTGTTACTTTGATCCGGCAGTTCATTTGTACAACCAAATAAAATGATTGCCAAAAATACAAAAATCAGTTTTTTCATTTAATGTAATATTAGATTGGTTATTATTGTCTCCTGTAAATTTGTGATAATTTCTTGATGGTAATTTATAAATAGTACGATGCTAATATAAAATAATTATAAAACAATCACAAAAAAAACGAGTGGATTATTATTGTTTTTTAACTTAATATTGGTTAGTATTCTTTCACCATTGGTTTCTGACTTCAAAAATTAACACATATTTTTACTGAAACCGTGATGGGTCACGGAGAAAGCCGGGAATATTCCGCTGTAGCGTCGAACGAGGGGCAGGCCTTGGCGGCGAAATCGCGGTGCGAACGTATGCGGGCGCCGGGATAGCGGTGCCTCAGTGCTTTCAGAAGGCGCGTGAGCGCGCGGCGCTGGGCATCCGTGCGCGTATCGGCAGGCCGCATCTCGGCATCGCATCCGCCTACGTAGCACACCCCTATGGAACGTGCGTTATGCCCCGCGCAGTGTGCGCCCGCACATTCTTCCGGCCTGCCGGACTCTATTGTTCCGTCAAGCCCCACGAGATAGTGGTAGCCTATACCGTTGAACCCTCTTTCCCTGTGCCAGCGGTCTACTTCCGCGACCGTCACCGCTCTCCCGGCCGGAGTGGCCGTGCAATGCACTATTATTTCTGTAATGTTTCTCATAACAACGCAAAATTACCCCCGCTGATGCCGTAGCGCGATACCATTCGCCGCATTTTATAGCCTGAAGTTTGAGAATTTTGTGTACTTTTACCCAGAAATCATATACACTATGACAGAAAAAACCTCACGCATCACACTCACCGAAGCCATTCGCCGCACGGTCGAGGAATATATTGAGTCAGAACAGCAGTATGATGACGATGTGCAGCTGCAGATCGATCGCACCGACTTCGACGTAGCCATTGCCGATCCCGAGCAGGATCTTCCGGAATGCGACTACTATCCCATGATGGACCTCGTCCAGATGTCGGCCGACGATGACGGCCGCTGGCTCCCCGACGACGACGCAATCGCCTCCGTGGTCGACGAATACGTGATTACCGACTGACCGGCCACATCACTTCATTATCTCAGGGAAGCCGCGCGACGACAGGAACCGGTAACCTCCTTTGCCGTTGTCCTCCACAAGGAGCGCCTCCGCACCTTCCATGCCTTCAATCATGGCGAGAGCGGCCTTCGGGTCCATCACCATACATGCCGTGGCGAGAGCGTCGGCCTCCATCGCACTTGGAGCAATCACCGTGGCGCTAAGCACCGTGGTTATTGCCGGGCGCCCCGTGACGGGCAATATGCTGTGCCACACGCGCCCCGAGGGCGTGAGTTTGTAATTGCGGTAATTTCCCGATGTGGCCACTCCGCAGTCCGTTATGCCTATAAGCGCCATGCGCCCCGCCGATTCCGAAGGAGAGTCCGTGGGCGCGTCAATCATCACATGCCAGTCCTCGCCGTGCGGATTGCGTCCGCGCAGAGCCATCTCGCCCCCTATCTCCACCAGATAGTCGGTAACGCCGTTACGGACAAGCATTTCGCCCACCATGTCACATCCCATTCCCTTGGTGATGCTGCTGAAATCGAATTCCATCCCCTCCTTGCCCCGCACAAGCCGTGAGCCTTCTATACGGCACGAAGCAATGTCAACCAGCTGCCGGCAGCTGTCCACGGCGCTGCTGTCAGGTTCGACGCCCGTTTTCTTATAACCGAACCCCCAGAGGTTCACCAGCGGTGCCACAGTGGGGTCATACAGGCCCCCGCTCGCGCGGCACACCCGCTGCGACACGGTGAAAACCCGCGTGAACATTGCGTCCACCGAATCCGTCTCCCCGCGGTTAAGCCTGCTTATGGCCGATGCCTCGTTGAAAGGCGACAGCGACAGCTCCACATTCTTCATCACTTCGATTATGGAATCATGCAGCTCTTTCGGGCCGCGATAAGTTATGTGATATGAGGTGGCCCATACGGCACCCTCGGCTGAACGCCACTTGTGGCTGTCACATCCCGTCAGTACCGGAAACGCCGCCGTGACCACAGTTATCGAAAAGAATATTCTATTGATTATTCCGTTAAGTTTCATGATTTTTTGAACTATTATGCTGCAAATGTAGTTAATTTCTTGTGACTTTTGTCTATATTTGCTCAGGTCATAGCCATACCCGAATCATAACAAATCCCAAGTCCGACAATGAAGCACTCTTACCTTTTTCTCGCCGACGGCTTCGAAGAAATTGAAGCTCTGGCCACAGCCGACATCCTGCGTCGCGCAGGAATCAAAACCATTCTCGTTTCCACCAAAGACACTCCCGAAGTCACAGGAGCCAACTCAATAAAAGTCACCGCCGACACCGTGATTGCCGACGTGGAGCTTACCCCCGATACCGAATGGCTCATCATGCCCGGCGGAATGCCCGGTGCCACCAATCTTGCCGCATGCGCCAAGCTCACCGGCATGATTAAGGAACAGTTCAGCCGCGGAGGCCGCATAGCCTCGATCTGTGCCTCGCCCGGCGTGGTGCTCGGTCCTCTCGGAGTCCTCGACGGACGTACCGCCACCTGCTATCCCGGCTTTGAATCCTACGCTCCTAAAGCCCATTTCACCGGAAATCCCGTGGAAGTACTCGACACCCTCGTGACTGCCAACGGCCCCGGCGCTGCCTTCAAGTTCGGTTATGCCATAGTGGCTCTGACCAAAGGCCAGGAAGCTGCCGCCGACCTCAAGGCAGCCATGATGTACCGCTCCTGATTACCACTTGCCTAAAGATATTTATCTTTAGAGCAGTACCCGTATTTACCGCCATGACTCCATTTTATTAAGGAGTTATGGCGGAATCAATATCTTTTTCTAATTTTGTCGCCGAAATTCATGTTTTTGATAAAATGATTAAGAATCTTGTAATAGTGGAATCGCCGGCCAAGGCCAAGACAATCGAGAAATTTCTCGGCAAGGACTATAAAGTCATGTCGAGCTACGGCCATATACGCGATCTCAGCAAGAAAGATTTCTCCATAGGGCCCGACCACGACTTCAGTCCGGTCTACGAGATTCCGGCCGAGAAAAAGGAACTGGTGGAGTCGCTCCGCAAGGCTGCCGCGCAGGCATCCATGGTGTGGCTCGCTTCCGATGAGGACCGCGAGGGAGAAGCCATTGCCTGGCACCTTTACGAAGTTCTCGGGCTCAAACCTGAAAATACACGTCGCATAGTATTTCACGAAATAACAAAAGACGCCATACTCCACGCCATTGCCAATCCGCGCGGAATCGACCTCAACCTGGTCGACGCCCAGCAGGCGCGCCGCGTCCTCGACCGCATTGTGGGTTTCGAGCTCTCCCCTGTGCTCTGGCGCAAGATAAAGCCCGCGCTGTCGGCCGGCCGCGTGCAGTCGGTAGCCGTGCGTCTCACCGTGGAGCGCGAAAACGAAATCAAGGCATTCAGAAGCGAGCCCTATTTCCGCGTCACAGGCCTGTTCACCACACCCGACGGACGCCAGCTCCGCGCAGAGCTTTCCAAGCGTCTCTCCTCCCAGAAAGAGGCCGAGGCTTTTCTCGATGACTGCTCACGCGCACGGTTTGAGGTGACTGACGTCAACGTGCGTCCCCTCCGCAAATCGCCCGCGCCTCCCTTCACCACCTCTACGCTGCAGCAGGAAGCCGCCCGCAAACTCGGATTCACCGTATCGCAGACCATGATGGTGGCCCAGCGTCTCTACGAGTCCGGTTTCATAACCTATATGCGTACCGACTCGCTCAACCTCTCGTCACTCGCCATTTCCACCATTTCCGACGAAATTCGCAGCGAACTCGGCGAGCGTTATCTCAAGGTGCGCAAATACCACACCCAGTCAAAGGGAGCGCAGGAGGCTCACGAGGCCATACGTCCCACCTACATATCCCACCACGACATCGAAGGAACACCGCAGGAGCGCCGTCTCTACAACCTCATCTGGAAGCGCACCATAGCCTCCCAGATGGCCGACGCCGAAATAGAGAAGACCACTGTTGACATCACTCCCTCCGACCGTCCGGAACACTTCACCGGTTCAGGCGAGGTAATCCGCTTCGACGGCTTCCTGAAAGTATATCTCGAGGGCAACGACGACAAGACTCCTGACACCGACGGCGAATCATCCTCCACCCTTCCGCCCGTAAGCAAAGGCGAAGAGCTCAAGGCAGCCGAAATCACCGCCTCCGAGCGCTTCACCCAGCATCCTCCGCGCTATACCGAGGCATCGCTGGTAAAGAAAATGGAGGAACTGGGTATCGGTCGTCCGTCAACCTATGCTCCCACCATCTCCACCATCCAGCAGCGCGAATACGTGGTGAAAGGCGACCGCCCAGGCGAGAAACGCCGTGCCGCTACCCTCACGCTCAAGGAGGGCGCGGTGACCACCGCCACCGATACCGTGGTGATAAACTCCGACAAAGGCAAACTCATCCCCACCGATACCGGAATAATAGTCAATGACTTCCTCACCGACTATTTCCCCAACGTGCTTGACTTCAATTTCACTGCCAACCTCGAGCAGCGCTTCGACCTCATTGCCGAAGGCGATGCCCGCTGGAAAGGCGAAATCGGCCGTTTCTACGATGTGTTCCACCCGGAGGTGACCCGCGCCAGCCAGATGCGCCTGGAGCACAAGGTGGGCGAACGCGTGCTCGGCACCGACCCCGCCACCGGCAAGACCGTTTCGGTTAAGATAGGCCGCTTCGGCCCCGTGATACAGATAGGCGAGAGCACCGATGAGGAAAAGCCCCGCTTCGCGTCGCTGCGCCCCGACCAGTCTGTGTTCGACATCACCCTGCAGGACGCCCTCAAGCTCTTCGAGATGCCGCGCCACCTCGGCTCGTTCGAGGACGCGGAAGTGAGCGTCGGCATAGGCCGTTTCGGCCCTTATGTGAAGCATTCCGGAAAATATGTTTCGATTCCGAAAGCGATTGCCCCAACCGCGATAACTCTCGAAGAGGCCATAGACCTCATCCGCGCCAAGCGTGAGGCAGAGGCCAAAAAGGAAGTGAAACTCTTCCCCGACGACCCCGACATGCAGATTCTCAACGGCCGCTACGGAGTCTACATCGCCTACAAAGGCTCCAACTACAAGATTCCCAAGACCGTCTCCGACCCCGCCGCGCTCACCCTCGAGGAGTGCCGCGCCATCGTGGAGAATCAGGAAAACAAACCAAAACGGACCATGCGCCGCACCGCCAGCCGTAAAAAATAACCCTTTCACACTCCCGCCATGCCTTCCAACCAGAGTCGTCCGGCCGCGTCGTTCAAGCCCGATGTCATAAAGCACTTCTCCATACAGGCTCCTGCCGAGCTCCTGCCCTTCGTCACCGAAAATCTTCCGGAGATCAAGCGCACGCGCCTCAAGCAGATGCTCGCCCACAACCAGATTGCCGTCAACGGCACTCCTGTGCGCCAGTTCAACCATCCGGTGCAGCCGGGCGATACCGTAAGCGTGAATTTCACCCGCGAATTCCAGGTGTTCTACAACCGCCGTCTCAAGATAGTCTACGAGGACGACGACATACTGGTTGTGAACAAGGGTTACGGCCTTCTCTCCATGGGCAACGACAAGGTGAAGGACGGCACAGCCTACTCCATCCTCAAAGACTATCTCAAACGTAAGGATCCGCGCAACAAGATTTTCATAATCCACCGTCTCGACCGCGACACTTCCGGCCTCATGATGTTTGCCAAAAACGAAAAAGCCAAGGAAGCCATGCAGCACAACTGGAACAACATGGTGCTCAACCGCAAATACGTAACCGTGGTCGAAGGCGACGTTGAAGAGCCGCAGGGCGTCGTGCGCAGCTATCTCGGCGAGACATCGCAGTTCGAGGTGTTCTCCACCGACGATCCCTCGCAGGGAAAACTCGCCGTAACCCGCTGGACGCGCCTCAAGGAAGGCTCGGAATACTCTCTGCTGGAAGTGGAGCTTGACACCGGACGCAAAAACCAGATACGCGTTCACATGAAGGACATAGGCCATCCCATTTCAGGCGACCGCAAATACGGTGCCGAGGCTTCGCCCATCCACCGTCTGGCCCTTCACGCGCGCACTCTCCGCTTCATCCATCCGGTCACACGCCGCGAGATGCTGTTCGAGACGCCGGTGCCCTCCTCGTTCATTCGTCTGGCCCGCTGAACTCTTCCGCGTGTCGGCGCGTTAGATTATAACAGATTACTAATTCCAATATCAAACTGTTATGACCTACCGTGTAATTGACATTGAAGGCGTAGGCGAGCTATACGCCGCCAAGCTTGGCGCTGCCGGAGTAGACACCGTTGAACAACTCCTCGAGCGCTGCAAGACACCCCAGGGCCGCGAGGCTCTGGCTCTCGAAACGGGAATCTCGCCCAAACTCATTCTCCGTTGGACCAACCACGCCGATCTCTTCCGCATCAAAGGCGTAGGTCCGCAGTTCGCCGAACTTCTCGAGGCTTCCGGCGTGGATACCGTTAAGGAATTCCGTCACCGCCGTCCCGACAATCTCCACACACGTCTGGTGGAAGTCAACACCGAGCGCAACCTCTGCGGCCGCGTCCCCTCCGAGAAAGAACTGACCGCCATGATTCAGCAGGCAGCCACCCTCGAACCCATGGTCACCTATTGACCCTACCCATTTATCTCCGACTCATCAGAATAATCCGAGACCTCCGAAATCTCCGAAGCCTCCCACCCCCAGAGCGCCGGAGGCGCGATTTCTGTACATCCCACTGCGTAAGCTGTGGGAACCGGAGACCCTCTACTAATCAGCGGCCGAGCCTCGGAGAGCGCGACGCCGCACATGGCGCAAGCATGGGCCATAGACATTACAATATGCGAGGCAAGCAAAGAGGCGTGCCTCGCATATTGTTACTTCTCCCTCCTTTGTCTCCCAAAAAATTGGGCGTTTCCCCAAGTAGTGTTATCTTTGCAGCGAAAACCAGTCATCCCAAAGAATTTCCTTGAGGTTATCCCGACTATATATTATTCTCACTGTGGCCGTTATGGCCATGTCACTGGCAGCATCTGCAGGCCGTTCCGGACAATCGCCCGCCGAGCCCCCTATCAAGCTCCCGGCCGACTCCGCGCGCGCCGACGCGTATCTCGACTCCCTGCTGTCCGTGCCATCCCCTGACTCCCTGCCACATCTCACCACCGCGCAGAAGCGTCGCGAGCGCCTCAGCGGCGACGGCGCTCCCTCCGATACCGCTGACACCTCGGCGGCGGCAAAAGGCCCACGCATAATCCGTTATAAAGTCGACCTCGACAACAAGGTTGACATCGCCGCCAAGGACTCCATGGTGCTCATAGGCCAGAACAACGCCAACCTATACGGCGACTGCAAGGTGACCTACGGCGACATCTCCCTCGACGCCGCAAGCATAGAGATGAACCTCGACAACAACATGGTCTACGCCGTGGGCGTTCCCGACAGCTCCGGAACCGTCCAGGGTTCGCCGGTGTTCACCGACAACGGCACAAGCTACAAGTCCAAGACCATGCGCTACAACTTCAAGACCGAGAAGGGTTTCATCACCGACGTGATTACCGAGCAGGGCGAAGGCTACCTCACCGGAGGCACCTCCAAGAAAATCGACAAGAACACCTTCTATCTCGAAAACGGACGCTACACCACCTGCGACAACCACGACGACCCCCACTTCTACCTCCAGCTCACCAAGGCGAAGGTGCGCCCGAAAAAAGACATTGTGACCGGTCCGGCCTACATGGTTCTCGCCGGTCTCCCCCTCCCCCTCGCCGTGCCCTTCGGTTATTTCCCCTTCTCCGAGAAATATTCCAGCGGCATTATCTTCCCCACCTTCGGCGACGACTACAACCGCGGATTCTATCTCAGCAACGGAGGCTATTATTTCGCCATTAACGACAACATTGACCTCGCTCTTACCGGCGAGCTTTACACCAAAGGCTCCTGGGGGCTGCAGGCGCGCTCGGCCTACGTGAAGCGCTACCGCTATGCAGGAAGCTTCAACATCAGCTATCTCCGTACCGTGCTCGGCGACAAAGGACTGCCCGACTATTCCCGGCAGACCAACTTCCAGGTGCTGTGGAACCACACACAGGATGCCAAGAGCAATCCCATATTCAACTTCTCGGCCTCGGTAAACTTCACCACATCGGGCTACTCGCGCAACGACCTCAACAGCTACTACAGCAACTCCTTCACCGAGAACACCAAAAGCTCCACCGTCAACTTCACATACCGTCCGCCGGGCTCGAAATGGAGCTTCTCCGGAACCGCCAACATAGCCCAGCGCTCCAACGACTCCACTCTTGCCGTGTCATTCCCCAACTTCACCGTCACTATGTCGCAGACCAATCCGTTCAAGCGCAAGCGCGCCGTGGGCAACGAGCGGTGGTATGAGAAAATAAAGCTGTCTTATTCCGGTCAGTTCAGCAACTCGCTGACCGCCAAGCAGGACGAGTTCTTCAAGAAGAGCCTGATAAAGGACTGGCGCAACGGCATGCGTCATTCGGTACCGATTTCAGCCACGTTCAATGCCTTCAATGTGCTGAACATTACCCCCAGCGTCACACTCAACGACCGCATGTATTCCTCGAAAGTGCGGCGCCAGTGGGACCCCAACGCGGCCCGTGAGATCTGCGACACAAGCTATAACTTCTACAACGTGTGGGATTTCAACGCCGCAGTGTCTATGTCCACCAAAATTTACGGTTTCTGGAAACCGATGAAGTTCCTCGGCGACCGCGTGAAGATGATCCGCCACGTGATGACGCCTACCGTCAGCTTCTCAGCCGCCCCCGACTTCGGCTCGCCCTTCTTCGGATATTACGGCACCTACAATTACCTCGATACCGAAGGACAGATGCAGCAGCGCAAATACTCGCTGTTCCCCAACTCCCTGTTCGGTGTACCCGGAACCGGAAAGACCGGTACCGTGAGCTTCTCGCTGGCCAATAACCTTGAGATGAAGGTGAAATCAGACAACGACAGTATCGACGAGAAAAAAGTGTCGCTCATCGAGAACTTCTCCATATCCCAGAGCTACAACTTCGCCGCCGACTCTCTCAACTGGAGCAACATCAACACCTCGCTGATGCTCCGTCTGGTCAAGAACTTCAACCTCAATCTCTCGGCCGTGTGGGATGTCTACACCTACCAGCTCAACTCGGCCGGAAACCCCGTGCGCGTCAACATCCCGCGCTGGAAAGCAGGCAAAGGCATCGGCCGCCTATCAAGCACCGGCACCTCGTTCTCCTACACTTTCAACAACGATACTTTCAAGAACCTCTTCGGCCGTAATAAAGACAAGGACAAGAACAACGACAAATCCTCCAACTCCACTCCAAAGGACAGCGGCTCGCTGCGCGGACGCATGCCCGGCGCCGACGATGATACCGAAGAGAATTCCAACGAAACGGAAATCGGCCCCAACGGCTACATGGTATGGGAAGTGCCCTGGAGCCTCTCGCTCAACTATTCCGTGAGCTACGGTTACGGCGAGTTCAACAAACGCAAGATGGAGTACGATGGCCGAATCACCCAGAACCTCAGCCTGTCGGGCAACATACGCCCCACACGCCACTGGAATTTCGGATTCACCGCCAGCTACAATTTCGACACCCACAAGCTCGCCTATATGAACTGCAACATATCGCGCGACCTCCACTGCTTCACCATGACGGCAAGCTTCGTGCCTGTGGGCCCCTACAAAAGCTACAACTTCCATATTTCCGTAAACTCCTCACTCCTTCAGGACCTCAAGTACGACAAGCGCTCCTCTCTTTCCAACGGCGTGAACTGGTATTGATTTCCATATCTGTTAACTCCGGATAGCGAGGGTGTGTCATAATGGCACCGCCGCCTAAACTATCGGCGCCGCTGAGGCGTTGTAGAATTACGTGAAAACTATTGATTTGTGAGGAAATTTCTACATATCGTCAAGAAAACGGTGCTGTGGGCTATAGCTATAGTCCTGGCTCTTGTAGTGATAATTCCAGCGGCGCTTTATATCCCCGCTGTGCAGAATCTGGCTAAAGACATAGCCGTCAAGGAAGTAAAGAAATCATCTGGTCTTGACATCTCCATCGGTTATCTGCGTCTGCGCTTCCCCCTCACCCTCGTGGTAGACGGCGCTACGGTGCGCGAGGCATCCGGCGACACCATGGTCAGTGCCGCGAAGATGAATCTCGACGTGGCCTTTCTTCCGCTTCTGCGCGGACGCCTCGACGTCAAGGAAGCTTCGCTCTCCGATGTCATGTACCGTCTGGGCAACCCCGACTCCGCCATGCAGTTCACGGCGAGAATCAACAGTTTCGTGACCCGCTCCACATCCTCCAATCTCTCGTTCAGCGACATCGCTATAGGCCCCACCGTGCTCGACGGGGCCGACGTTGTTCTTTCAATGAAAGATACCGTTACCGAATCGCGCGCCGACACCGCCGCCTCCAAGCCCATGCGGATTTCCGCGCCTGAAATAGAGCTGCGCAATGTCCGCTTCCGCATGACCATGCTCCCCGTCATCGACTCCATGGACGTCTCCGTGCCGCGGGCGCGTCTGGCCGACGGAATAATAGACATGGGACTCAAAAAAATCACGGCCTCATTCCTCACCGTCGATTCCGTTACGGCTACCTATCTCACCCCCTCCGCGGAATTCCTCAAGACCTACCGGCCCCGCACCGACTCCGCCCGCGTCGACAGCAGCGTAACAACGCCTGCCGATGCATGGACAATCACAGCCGGCCATCTCGGCCTCACGGGACGCCACGCGCTCTACGCAATGCGCGGAGCCGAACCCGTGCCGGGCTTTGACGTAAACTATATCGAGGCGACGGGAATCGACCTCAGTGTCGACTCGTTCTATAACCGCGGCGTGGAAATCACCGTGCCTCTGCGCCGTTTCGCCGCCCGCGAGCGCTCGGGCCTTTCCATACAGGGCAGCGGAACATTCGCCATGGATTCCTCGGCAATGGAAGCACGCGATTTCAACATTTCCACCGTTTTCTCCCATCTCGCCTTCAACGGCATGATGGGCATGGGCGACCTTGCCCGCGACCCCTCGCTTCCTCTCCGGCTCGATGCCGACGGAACAATAGGCCTGCCCGACGTGGAGATGTTCATACCCTCCCTCTCGCCCATGCTGCGAAGCGTGCCGCGCACCTCCGACATCAACCTTCTTGCCCGCGTTCACGGCACCTCGGGCAGCCTCGACATCGACACCGTCAGCGCCTCGATGCACCGCTACCTCTCGGTGCTCGCCTCCGGCCATATCGACAATCCCATGGACTTCAACCGCATGAACGGCCGCGTGGATATAGACGGCACCCTGACCGATGTGAACTTCATCAAGCCCACCCTGCTTGAAGCGAAAATGGCCCGAGAGGTCAACATTCCCCCAACGCGCATCAAAGGCCGCATAAACTATTCGCCCGGACTGATCGACGGTAAAATGGCCGTAATTACCGGCAAGGGCAATATGGCTCTCGACGGCCGCTGGCAGCAGAAAGCCAAAGGCTACGATGCCACCCTTGACATCAAGGACTTCCCGGTGGCCTCTTTCATGCCCTCGCTCGGAGTAGGCAACGTGACCCTCACGGCCCAGGCCAAGGGCCACGGCTACGACGTATTCTCTCCCGCCACCTCCCTCACAGCCGCTGTCAATCTCGGCAGCGCCGTCTACAACGGCGAGGAGCTGCGCAATGTTTCCGTCAACGCACGCCTCGACAAATCGATGCTCAACGCCGACATACTTTCGCGCAACCCCGCTCTCGACATGGACGCCACCCTTTCATGCGACCTCGCGCAAGGTGACTACCGCTGGCGCCTCGACGGCGACGTGCAGCACATCGACCTTCAGGCATTCCATCTCGCCGACAATACCATGTTCGGAGCCATGCAGCTTGATTCCGACGGCTCTTTCGACCCGCGCACCGGCTTCATCGACGCACGCGCCACCGTAAACCGTCTGGACTGGACGCTGGGCGACGACCGCATCACGGCGCCGGAAATCACAGCCTCGTTCACAGCCGACTCGACAACCTCGGCCAAACTCACCACGGGCGATCTCACCGCCGATTTCCATGCCCTGTGCAATCTCGACTCTCTTACGCGCTCGATCACTCTCACTTCCGAGAACCTTAAAAAGGAACTCGCCACATTCCATATCGCCATCGACACGCTCCAGTCCACTCTCCCCCCCATGCAGCTGGACATGAACATGGGAAGCGACAACCTCGTGGCCCGCTATCTCGCTTACAGCAAGATATCGCTGAAATCAGCCCGTCTGACTCTCAGCAACGACTCTATCGTAAGGTTCTCCTCGCGTGTGCTCGGACTCACTTCCGGCTCCGTGCGCACCGACACCATCACCTTCTCCGGCCGTCAGCGCGGACGCTACCTTCTCTACACCCTCGCCATGAACAACCGCAAGGGAACATTCGATGACTTCGCCCATGTGCAGCTCAACGGCTTCATTGGTGGCGACCGCCTTGCCGCAATGATCAACCAGAGCGACATCGCAGGCCGTCAGGGCTTCCGCATAGGCCTCACTTCGGTAATGAAACCGGATTCCTCGCTGGTGGTGAAACTCGTGCCCCGCGCTCCGGTTATCGCCTACAAGAAGTGGCGGCTGAACACCGACAATTTCATTTCATTCAACTTCCCCCACAAGCATCTCGACGCCAATCTGGAGCTTAAGAGCGACAGCAGCATGCTGAGCATACGCACCGCCCACGCCGAAGCCTCCGACACTCTGGGTCTTCATGACATGGACCGTCAGGACGATGTGAGGATACGCCTGGCCAACATCAATCTTGCCGACTGGCTCTCCATCTCACCCTTCGCTCCCCCGATTAAAGGTGTTCTCGGTGCCGACATGCTCGTTCACTGGGATCCGCGCCGGATTTCCGAATTCACCGGCAACGGCGACATTGACCTCAACAATCTCTACTACGGACGTGACCGCGTGGGCTCATTCACCCTGCGAACCGACGTGCGCACCGGCAACCGCGGTCTGCACGCCAACGTGGACCTTCTGGTTGACAGCGTGAAAGTAATCACCGCAAACGGCGTGCTCAACGACAGCACCCTCGCCACCCCCTTCCTTCTGGACTTCTCCATGATACGTTTCCCGCTGCGCACCGTCAATCCCTTCCTGCCCAAGGATGTGGCACAGCTGCGCGGAATGCTCAACGGCCAGATGAAAATAACGGGCGACATGGCCTCGCCCGTGTTCAACGGATTCATTGATTTCGATTCCACAGCAGTGAAAGTGGGAATGACCGGCGCAAGCTATCCCTTCTCTGAAGAAAAGGTGCCGGTTGACAGCAACGTGGTACGTTTCAGCAACTTCACCATCGGGGGCCTCAACGGTCACGACCTGGCGCTAAACGGCACCGTGGACATACGGAGTCTTACCAACGTGCTGATCGACCTCACGGCCAAGGCTTCCGACATGCAGATTGTCAACTCCTCGCGTCCGCGCGGCGCCAGCGTCTACGGCAAGGCCTTCGTGAATCTCGATGCCTCCGTAAAGGGGTCTATGAGTTTCCTCGATGTCGACGCGCGCCTGAATGTCCTCCCCGGCACAAACGTGACCTACGTGATGACCGGTGCTTCGGATTCGCGCATCGTCTCCCGCAACGAAGGCTCGATGGTGCGTTTCGTCCAGTTCTCCGACACCACTCAGGTCGAAGAAGCCGATACAATAGTCAAGCCGCAGATGATGATGAACCTCGACGCCGCTCTCACCGTCTCCTCCGGCTCGACCATAAACGTCGACCTTTCACCCGACGGCAAAAACAAGGCGTCGATAGAGGGAGAAGGCACCCTGAACTACACCATGACACCTATGAGCGACGGCCGCATAGTGGGCCGCTTCAACATCAACAAGGGGTTCGTGCGCTATTCACCTCCCTTCATGTCGGAGAAAAACTTCACTTTCCAGGAGGGCAGCTATATAGCCTTCAACGGCCCGATGCTCAACCCCGTGCTCAACATCAAGGCGGTGGACCGTCTGAAGGCCAACGTGACCCAGCAGGGACAGAACTCCCGTCTGGTCAACTTCGACATAGCGCTTTCGGTCACCAACACCCTTCAGGACATGAACGTGGCCTTCGACCTCTCCACCAACGACGACCTCACCATAGAGAACGAGCTTTCATCCATGTCGCCACAGCAGCGCGCCAACCAGGCCATGAACATGCTCCTCTACAACGTCTATACCGGCCCTGGCACCAAAGGCAACGCCAATCTTTCGGGCAACCAGCTTTTCTCGTTCCTCGAGTCGCAGATCAACTCCTGGGCCGCCAACAACATCAAGGGGGTGGACATCTCCTTCGGAATCGACCAGTATGACAAGACCACCGACGGCAGCAGCTCCACCACCACCAGCTATTCCTACCGTGTGAGCAAATCGCTATTCAATGACCGTATAAAGATTGTGGTCGGCGGCAACTACTCCACCGACGCCGATGCCGACGAGAATTTCGCTCAGAATCTCATCAACGACATCTCGTTTGAGTATATGCTCAACCGCAGCGGGTCGATGTATGTGCGCCTGTTCCGCCATGTGGGCTACGAGAGCATTCTCGAGGGCGAAATCACCCAGACCGGCGTGGGATTCGTGCTCCGCCGCAAAATCAACAGTTTCCGCGACATCTTCCGTCTGCGCCGTCCGCCCAAAAAGCTTCCGCCGCTCGAAAAAACCGCGACCGCCGACACCGCCGCCATCCCTGTAGTTTCAAAAGAAATTGACACGAAATGAAGTCATCACGTATCCTTTCAGCCGCTCTTCGCCTCTGTGCGGTCATGGCAGTGACCGTGCTTGCCGCCGCGTGCTCCACAACAAAGCGCCTCGGAGCTGACGACATCCTCTATACCGGCGTGAAGAAAATCAACATCATCCCGCAGGGGCAGGAAAAGCCCGCGCCCGGAATCGCCTCCGATGTGAAGGACGCCGTAAACGTCAAGCCCAACAATTCCCTCATATCCCCTTATATACGCTATCCCTTCCCCCTCGGGCTCTGGGTCTACAACAACTGGCCGAATCCCCCCAAGGGTTTCCGCCACTGGCTCTACGAGAAACTCGTGGCCGAGCCGGTGCTGATTTCCGACGTGCGCCCCGAGGTACGCACGAAGATGATCGACGAGATTCTTGACAACAACGGTTATTTTTCCGGTTCGGCATCCTATAAGCTCATCAAGGGAAAGAACCCCAAGAAAGCCCGCATTCTCTACGATGTGAATCTCGGGCCGGAGTATCTTATCGACTCCGTCGAGCTGCTCCCCGACACCTGCCGCCTCAACCATCTGATTGACTCGGTGGCCATGAAAAGCAAATATTTCCGCCCGGGCAGCCGCTACTGCACCGATTCGCTCAACGCCGTCCGAGTAAACATCACCAATGCCATACGCAACCGCGGATACTACTTCTTCCGCCCCGAATATCTGGAATTTCTGGCCGACAGCACCATCACACCCCACAAGATAGCCATGAGGCTGGTTACCGTAAGGAATATGCCTCCCGGCGCCAACAGCCGCTGGACCACCGGCGACATCACCACCCGGATTTACCGCAACCAGGGAGGAGGAACCCCCGACACCACCGAGACGCGCCGCGGAACCATAATACGCATGCTGCCGTCGAAATTGCGCGACGGCCTGATTCCCGGATGCATCACCTTCCGCGAGGGGCGCACGTTCTCTGTGCGCGACATGAACCGCACACAGACCTACCTGTCACGTCTTGGAATATTCAACAGCATAGAAATCAACGCCATTCCCGATTCCACGCGCCGCAACGTGCTCAATGTGGAGATAGCATGTACATACGACGCCCCCCTTGAGGCCATGCTTGAGGTCAACGCCACATCCAAAAGCAACAGTTATCTCGGCCCGGGCCTGAATTTCCGCATCACCGACAACAACATTTTCGGCGGGGGCGAAAAACTCTCCGTAGGAATCAACGGCAGCTACGAATGGCAGACCGGCCGCGGCCACTCCTCCATCTTCAACTCCTACGAGGTAGGCCTGCAGACCTCGCTGGCATTTCCCCGCCTGCTTGCGCCCCGCTTTATTCCGCGCACGCGCCGCGAACTCAACTGGACCCGTATCACCCTCGGCGCCGACCTCCTCAACCGTCCCCATTACTTCAACATGGCCCGTTTCGAGGCATCGTTCAATTACGACTGGCGAGCCACACGCCATGTCAACAACACCCTGACTCTCTTCAAAATAACCTATATCAACCTCATGCACTCCACCGAGGAGTTCGATTCCATAATGAACGCCAACGAGGCGATAGCGCAGAGCTTCCGCAGCCAGTTCATACCGCAGATGGCATTCGGCTACACCTACGACCGCATGATCGACCCCGACAACGGCATCAACTGGCAGTTCACCGTCCAGGAGGCAGGAAACGTATTCTGGAGCATCTACCGGCTTGCCGGTCATCGCGGAGAGAAAAAGCTTTTCGGCATTCCTTTCTCGCAGTTTATCAAGGGTTCCACCCAGTTCATCTACAACCGCCGCCTCGGCTCGGGCGACCACTGGCTTGTGAGCCGCGCCGCCGTGGGAGCCGCCCATGCCTACGGCAACTCCACCCAGGTGCCCTACAGCGAGCAGTTCTACGTGGGTGGCGCCAACTCTGTGCGTGCCTTCACCGTGCGCTCCATAGGCCCGGGCAGCTACCGCGTTCCCAAGGACCAGGTGAACGGCTACTTCGACCAGACAGGTACCTTCAAGTTCGAGTTCAATGTGGAATACCGCTTCCCCATCTACGGGCCGCTCCACGGCGCCGTGTTCTTCGACTCGGGCAACGTATGGCTTCTCAAAAAAGACCCTAACCGTCCGGGGGGCGAGCTTCAGGGCAGCCGGTTCCTGCGCGACCTTGCCACCGGCACCGGCGTGGGGCTGCGTGTCGACATAGGCATGCTTGTGGTGCGCGGCGACCTCGGCATCGGAATCCACGCTCCCTATGCCACCGGCCACGGCGGCTACTACAACATGGAATCCTTCCGCAAGTCACTCGCCTTCCACCTGGCCATCGGCTACCCGTTCTGACCGGGAACGGATTAATTCATTTGCGGCGATACTTTATTCCCGACGGCTCGCTCACATGTCCGTTGGCGTCAACCGTCAGCGGGATAAACGTCACAATCCAGCTACGCCCCGGAAATACTCTCGGACAGTAGAGCTTTATCACGTTCCATCCCGCTTTGAGGGGTATTTTGGATGGCTCCCTCATCCAGCACAGCTGTTCGTCGGTATAAGGCGTCTCCTCCGGGCCAAGCTGATGCCACGTATGGTCAAAATACCGGTATTTCCCCGGTTCATTCCATTCCTTCGGCGGAAAAATCTCGGTATCGCCTGAAAACAGACGTCCCTGCGCCTCCCAGAGCCCCTGGTATCCAATACCGTCGGACATTCGGTCGGAGCGCGCGGGAGCCTCAAAGCCCACCCACGCCTCTATTGTCGTGTCACGCCCGGCGTATATCTCCGTTGTCATCCATGCGTCCATGGTCGGCAGCATTTTCACGCCGTTCTTCTCACACAGTTTCTGTATGTCCACCACGCCGCCCTGCACGTCGCGCCACTCCATGCTTTCGGGTGCCGTGCCGCGCGCCTGCGGAAGGGTGACACGCCATGGAATATCCGCGTTGGCCACCCACCGCATATCCCAGTCGTAAAGGAAGCTGTCGCGGTGACATGCCAGCCGCGACTCGAACTCTCTGAGACGCGAATAGGCCTCAGTGCCCGGCATCGGCGTCAGGCTCTCCGCGGCCATGGAGGAACGCTCCCCTCCGCACCACACGCTTTCCGCGAAAGCCAGAAGGCCGTCAGGCATGCCGTTGTGAGGGAGAAGGCGGGATTTGTCGGCAACTTTCACATCATTCCACAGGCAGAGGATGCCTCCGAGGGCAAGGCTGTCGCCTGACTCCTTGCCGCAATGGCGGTGAAGGAAATAGCGCGTGGTATTGCCTATGGGATGGTCCAGATTGAGATACCCCTGGTAGGAGTCGATATAAGGGCCGGAATACGTACCCGATGCCTCTATCTCCTCTCCGGTTTTTGCCGACCATATCTGGCGCACGGTGGAGTTGGACACCGGCAGACCCGGATTCCACGACACCGGCGTGCGGCCCGAATCCTTCACAATCTTCTCCACAAACCCCATGAACTCCTCCGGATTCGGAATATGCACTTCATCCGAGCCGATATGTATATAGGGGCATTCATCGCCTATCTCGTCAAAAAACTCTTTCAGGCACACTTCAAGAACCTTCATCCCTTCGGGCGTGGCCATTCCGAATCCGAAAGCAGCGTCGAAATAACTGCTGTGGCCCGGCATGTCGATTTCCGGAATCACGGTTATGCCCCGCTCCTTGGCGTAGGCTATCACATCGCGTATCTCGTCGTAGGAATAGAAGCGTCCCGTATCGCGACCCTTGCGCTGATAAGCCGGGTCGTTAAGACGCGGATATGCCTTGCTCTCGATTCGCCATGCCGGATAATCGGTAAGATGCCAGTGAAAAGAATTTATCTTGTAGTCCGACATCAGGTCGAGTTCACGTTTGAGAGTGTCCACGCTCCGGAAATTTCTTCCGGTATCGTGCATGAATCCTCTCAGGGAAAACGCAGGCCAGTCCCTTACGGTAACGTCCGGCACCCGGCCGTCCGCACCGGTAAGCTGCTTCAGGGTGGCCTTGCCCCATACGAGTCCCCGGGCGTCGCGTGCCCGGATCACGGCGCGGCCTCCTTTGATTTTAAGAGTATAACCTTCGGGAGCCATATCCATCCGGGGATTGATTCTCGCATCCACACTTTTAAGCTTCATCGGCTTTCCGTTCCCCTCCCGGATTTCTTTTGGAGCGGGTATGAGATTGTGGACCATATCGGCATTACCGGCCGTCACCATAAACGACAGTCCTACAGCCAGAGCAAGAAACACAAGATATCTTTTCATGATATAAAAATTTAAGGCGTTTAGTCTGGGGTTCCTGAGAACCGTACACAAAAATAGATATTTTTCATCAAATATTTTTTTGAAATAAACGCCAAAGATTTTTTTGATTTTTTCTTGGAACTTGAAAGAGAAAAATTATAACTTTGCGCCCTGTAAAAAACGTCGGATTGAATATGTCCAGAAATGGTGATTACGGACAGCAGATGCTGTTCACCAAAATGCATGGAATAGGCAATGATTACATTTATATGCATTGCCCTGACGGAACTCCCCCCTTCATTGAGCAACTTTCGATTGAGATGAGCCGTCCCCACACAGGCGTGGGTGCCGACGGCATAATCCTTATTCTCCCTTCGGAAGTGGCCGATTTCAGAATGCGCATTTTCAATGCCGACGGTTCCGAAGCCCGTATGTGCGGCAACGGAAGCCGGTGCGTGGCCAAATATGTGCATGACTACGGCCTGACCGACAAATCGGTGATAACACTCGAGACACTGTCCGGAATCAAGACCCTCACCCTGCATGCGGAGCCCGACGGCTCCGTAAACAGCGTGACGGTCGACATGGGTTTTCCTTCTCTCCTCTGCCCCGAAATCCCCGTAAACCATACCGCCGACAAAATGATCGACTCTCCCGTCGCCACCTCGGCCGGAGAGCTTTCGCTCACGGCCGTTTCCATGGGCAATCCCCACGGGGTGGTGTTTCTCGACTCGCTCGAAGGCTTCGACGTCCACGGCATAGGCCGCGAACTGGAGACGCACCCCATGTGGCCCGACCGCGCAAACATAGAATTCGCGGTGGTCACCGCTCCCGGCGAGATAACCATGAGAGTGTGGGAACGCGGAAGCGGAGAGACGATGGCCTGCGGTACCGGAGCGTGCGCTGTGGCTGTAGCGGCCTTCACCACCGGACGCGCCCCGCGCCGCTGCCGCATAAAGCTCAGAGGCGGCAATCTCGACATAGAGATAACGCCACAGGGAAATGTGCTGATGACAGGGCCGGCCGCCACGGTATTCGAAGGGCGGTACTTTCTGAAAGACTAACCACATTAATAATCGCATCATGATAAGGGTCAACGACAATTTCACGCTTCTTCCGCAGTCATATCTCTTCTCCGAAATAGCAAGAAAAGTCTCTGACTTCACCGCCTCGCACCCGGCCGAGAAAATAATCCGCATGGGAATCGGCGACGTTACCCGTCCGCTCTGCCCCGCGGCAATCGAGGCCATGCACCTGGCCGTGGATGACGAAGCTTCCTCCTCCACCTTCCACGGCTACGGCCCCGAACAGGGCTACGCTTTCCTGCGCGAGGCCATTGCCGAAAACGACTACCGCGCGCGGGGAATCGACATTTCGCCCGACGATATATTCATTAGCGACGGCGCCAAAAGCGACACCGGCAATATCGGCGACATTCTGGCCCGCGACTGCCGCGTGGCCGTCACCGATCCGGTCTACCCTGTATATGTCGATACCAACGTGATGGCCGGACGAGCCGGCAAACCGCTGCCCGACGGCGGCTGGAGCGGAATCGAATTTCTGCCCTGCACCGGCGAGAACGATTTCGTGCCCGCGCTCCCCGTCACCTCACCCGACATCATCTATCTCTGTTTCCCCAACAATCCCACGGGAACCGTGCTCACCGCCGGAGAGCTGAAAAAATGGGTTGACTATGCCCTCTCGCACAACGCTCTGCTGCTGTTCGACTCGGCCTACGAGGCCTACGTACGCACCCCCGGCGTTCCCCGCAGCATCTACGAGATAGAAGGCGCCGAGCGCTGCGCCATAGAATTCCGGAGCTTCAGCAAGACGGCCGGATTCACCGGCGTGCGCTGCGGCTACACCGTGGTGCCTTCCGCCCTCAAAGGAATCGACGGTTCAGGACACGAGGTGGAGCTACGCAAGCTCTGGAACCGCCGCCAGTGCACCAAATTCAACGGCGCCTCATATATCTCCCAGCGCGCAGCCGAAGCGCTCTACACACCGTTGGGACGCATTCAGGTTGCCGATACCATCGAATATTACCGCCGCAACGCCTCGATGCTGCTCAAAGGCCTGTCTGAAGCCGGACTCAAAGCCTACGGCGGTGTCGATTCGCCATATATCTGGGTCAAGACTCCCGAAGGGATACCCTCGTCGTGGAAATTCTTCGACTATCTTATGGAGCACGCCGGAATTGTCGGTACTCCCGGAGCCGGATTCGGCCGCGCCGGAGAGGGTTACTTCCGGCTCACGGCATTCTCCTCGGCCGACGCCACCGAAGAGGCGTGCCTCCGCCTCTCCCGCCTCGATTTCAAATGACTTTTCTATAATCCAAAATAAAAAAGTAACAGTCTAAACTTTTTTTATTCAATCTTTAACAAATAACAAGCGTTATGTCACAGTTAAGATTCAAAGTTGTCGACGAAGCCTTCAACCGCAAGGCCGAGCCGGTGGAAATTCCCAAAGAACGTCCCGAATCCTATTACGGGAAGTATGTGTTCAACCGCCAGAAGATGTTCCAGTATCTTCCTGCGAAAACATTCGATGCCCTCATCTACGCCATCGACAATAAGGAACCTCTGCCGCGCGAGGTGGCCGATTCCGTGGCCGAAGGCATGAAACGCTGGGCCATCGACAACGGCGCACGCCACTACTGCCACTGGTTCCAGCCACTCACCGAGACAACTGCCGAGAAACACGATGCCTTCGTGGAACACGACGGCAAAGGAAGCGTAATCGAGAAATTCACCGGAAAGCTCCTCGTACAGCAGGAGCCCGACGCTTCGAGCTTCCCCAACGGAGGCATCCGCAACACCTTCGAGGCCCGCGGCTACTCAGCCTGGGATATCTCCTCGCCCGCTTTCATTCTCGGAAACACACTGTGCATTCCCACTATCTTCATATCCTACACCGGCGAGAGCCTCGACTACAAGACCCCGCTGCTGCGCGCCCTCAACAGCGTTGACCGCGCCGCCACTGCCGTCGCCCAGTATTTCGACCCGGAAGTACGCCACGTGAAATCCTACCTGGGATGGGAACAGGAGTACTTCCTGGTGGATGAGTCGCTCTACAGCGCCCGTCCCGACCTCATGCTCACCGGCCGCACCCTCATGGGCCATGAGTCGGCCAAGAACCAGCAGCTCGAGGACCACTACTTCGGAGCAATCCCCTCACGCGTGGAAGCCTTCATGCTCGACCTCGAGATTGAATGCCACAAACTTGGCATTCCCGCCAAGACACGCCATAACGAGGTTGCCCCCAACCAGTTCGAACTCGCCCCGATTTTCGAAGAGGTGAATCTGGCCAATGACCACAACCTTCTTCTCATGTCGCTTATGGCCGAAGTGGCCTCGCGCCACCATTTCCGCGTGCTCCTTCACGAGAAGCCTTTCGCAGGCATCAACGGATCGGGCAAGCACAACAACTGGAGCCTCGGAACCGACCGCGGCGTGCTGCTTTTCGCCCCCGGCAAGACCGACAAGGAAAACCTCCAGTTCATCGCCTTCACGGTGAATGTGATGGCGGCAGTGCATGCCCACAACGCCCTCCTCAAGGCATCCATCATGTCGGCCACCAACGCCCACCGTCTCGGAGCCAACGAAGCTCCACCCGCAATAATCTCCATCTTCACCGGCACAGCACTTGCTTCCATCCTCGACCATATCGAGAACTCAACCAACGCCGAGCTTGCCCGCCTTAACAACCGCGAGGAACTCCGGCTCAACGTCTCGCAGATACCCGAGATAACCCTTGACAACACCGACCGCAACCGCACGTCGCCTTTCGCCTTCACGGGCAACCGCTTTGAGTTCCGCGCCGTGGGCTCGTCGGCCAACTGCGCCGCGGCCATGATAGCGCTCAACGCAGCCGTGGCCGACCAGCTGATGGACTTCAAGAAAAAAGTGGACAGCCGCATTGCAGCTGGCATGGACCTCAACACCGCCCTCATAGAGGAAATCCGAGTGCTCATCAAGCAGTGCAAAGCCATACATTTCGACGGCAACGGTTATTCCGAGGAATGGAAAGCCGAGGCTGCCGCACGCGGACTCGACTGCAACACCAACGCCGCCACCATTTTCGACGCATATCTAAGCCCGAAATCGGTTGAGATGTTCCGCAACACCGGCGTGTTCAGCGAGGTAGAGCTTGCGGCCCGCAACGAGGTAAAATGGGAGATGTATACCAAGAAGATACAGATCGAGGCCCGCGTGCTCGGCGACCTCGCCCTGAACCACGTGCTTCCCGTGGCCATCCGCTACCAGTCGATTCTGCTCGACAACATAGCCAAGATGAAAGCGCTTTTCCCCGCCGACCAGGCCGACGAGATGTCGCGCGGCGAGATGGAGACCGTGGCCAAGATTGCGCGCCACACAGCAACCATCAAAACCGAGACAGAAAAGATGGTCGACGCACGCCGCCGCGCCAACAAAATCGAGAGCGAGCGCGAAAAAGCCATAGCCTACCATGACACCGTGGTGCCCTGCATGGACACCATCCGTTACCACATCGACAAGCTGGAGCTGATGGTCGACAACCAGATGTGGCCTCTTCCCAAATACCGCGAACTTCTGTTCATCCGCTGATTTTCCAATAGGTTTCCAATATAATATACGTATATAATACGTAACGCCGCATCGCACGGGATACACGATGCGGCGTTTTTTATGGCTATTCCGCAGAATGATACACGCGAATCATAAAATACTGCATTCCCGGTCACGCCTCCGTTTGCTAATTTTGCTACCGTTCATTAGAGCTTTTTTAATATTGCCATGAAACAAAACATTATCACATTTCTGCTGTTTGCATTCTGTGCGCTTGGCTATGCGGCACCGAACAAGGATATCACCAGAGTCTATGCCGTGTTCAAGACCCACCTCGACGTGGGCTTCACCGATCTGAGCTCGGTTGTGGAAAAACGCTATCTTACCGAATTTATTCCAAAAGCCCTCGAAGTCGGAGAAAAATTGCGCGCCGACGGCTCCGGCGAAAGATATGTGTGGACCACCGGCTCATGGCTTATATGGAACTATCTCAATTCCGCTTCCGATGCGGATGTGAAACGCCTTGAGGAGGCCATTCGCCGTGGCGACATAGTATGGAACGCTGTGCCCTACACCGTAGAGACCGAGACAATGACCGAGGACCTGCTTGAGACCAATCTCAGGGTAGCGCGCCTGCTCGACAAAAAATATGGCAAGAAGACTATTGCGGCCAAAATGACCGACGTACCGGGCCACACACGCAGCATAATAGCTCCTCTGGCCCGCAACGGCGTGAAATTTCTCCACATCGGAGTGAATCCTGCGTGTCCCATTCCCGCGGTGCCCTCCTTCTGCCGCTGGCGCGACCCCGAGGGCAACGAGATAATGCTCGTGTATCAGCAGGACTATGGAACCGAAGATATTCTGCCCGACGGCAAGACCGTAATATCGGTCAACTTCACCGGCGACAACCACGGTCCCCATTCCTATGAGGCGGTAAAGAACATCTATGCCGGACTTCGGGAGCGCTATCCCAATGCCGAGATTATCGCGGCTTCGTTCAACGAGATTGCCGAGGCTCTCGAAAAGCATAAGGACACTCTCCCTGTCGTGACCTCAGAAATAGGCGACACATGGATTTACGGCTACGGAAGCTCCCCCATACGCATGGCCAAGTTCAGAGCTCTCTCACGCCTCTACTCAAAATGGCTGCGCGACGGCAAAATCAAGCGCGAAAGCACCGAGTCGATAGCCTTCGCCCTTGAGTTGGGCCTGATTGCCGAACACACCCAGGGCATGGATATAAAGACGCATCTTGCCAACTGGGACAAATATGATACCGACAAATTTCTTGCCGCCCGCTCCTCGGCACCCTTCCGCAAGGTAGAACTGTCATGGAAGGAGATTGACGATTATCTATACAAGGCCATCGACTGCCTCCCGACGGCTCTCAGAGCCGAAGCGGCCGACTCTCTTGCCGCCATCGACCGGATAAACCTGCCCGCAGTGGCCAAAGGCAAGAAAGTAAGCGCCGACAGCGACTGGAATATCTCGCTGCTCACCGACAATCTGCTGAAGGTAGCCGGTGTGCGTTACCGGATGTTCGACAGCAAGGACTACGACAGCTATCTTGACCGCTATCTCCGCGCGCGCTACGGCTGGGCCCTCGACGACCTGGGAAAGACCGGCCTTGACAAATCGGCCGCCGTAAGCGCCAATATCGGCGCCCGCGAAGTAAGCCGCAGCGTGACGAAAGAGAAAAACGGCACACGCACCGTAAGCGAGCTGCGGTTTCCGGCAACCGACAGCGTGGACAGCCGCGTATATCCCGAAAAGATAATTGTAAACACTTTCGCCCATAAAAACGGACGTAAAGCCGATATCGAACTGACGGTGGTCAACAAGCCTGCCGTGCGTCTGCCCGAGGCTTACTGGCTGTCGTTCACAGCCGACGGCATAAACGGCCTTGTGGCTGAAAAGACCGGGCGCCGCGTCGACATTCTCGACGTTGTGGAGAAAGGCAACCGCCGCATGCACGGCATAGACCGCTATGTGGATATGATGACTTCGCACGGCACCATCCGTATATGGAGCAAGGATGCCTTCCTTGTAAACGTAGGCAGCGCCGACGGTCTGGACTACTCCACCTCAATGCCCGACACGGCTGGAGGTGTACACTTCAATCTCAGCAACAACCTCTGGGACACCAATTTCTCGATGTGGAACGAGGGCTCGCTCACCTACCGCTTCACCGTAGAACTCATTTAAGTCTACTCTTTTATTGCAGTGCCGTCGGCCGTCCGCTATCTAACGGGCGACCGACGGTCTTTTATTATAATGGCTAAATTATTGACCGAATGTTGACTGATGGAAAAGCTTTTACTATCTTTGTAAGGATATTGAACCATTATTCATTATGCGACACATTTTTACTTCTCTGACCCTCTGCGCCGTCCTCTCGGCTGCCGCACAGGTCACAACGTCAGTCGACCGGTTTGACTACTACGGGCCGTTTCCGATAGCCGCCCCGCTTATGATCGACTCTCTCGATGTCAACTCCAAGCCTTACGACGCTTCCGCGCTCCTGAGCCAGCCGCTTCAGAACCGCGCCACGCTCCCGTCAGGCAAAAGCGTAACCGGTCCGGCAGCGCCCGGATATTCCGCAGCGCCCGCGCTCCACGTACTTGCCTTCACGCTGGAAAACGAAGCTTTCGACACTCCGGCCATAAAAGTCGATGGTCTGAAAAACTACAAGCTCACGGTCGACGGCAAGGACGCTCCGAAAGAACTGCGTCTGGCCCCCGCCTCCCACCGCGTGGTCATAAAATATCTTTCAAAGCCCTCCCGCACCGACTCCGTGAAGGTAACTCTCACCTCACGCTCGCCTCTTAAAATCACCGATGGCGCAAAACGGCTCTACGGCATGAACGAGGTGCTTGACGGCACCCGCATTTCCTCCGTCTCCATCTCGCCCGACGGACGCCATCTCATCACCTGCTACTCCACAACCCTTCCCGGCGGAAAGACCGAGAACGAATGGCGCGTGACCGATGCCGCTACCGGACAGCTGAAAGCCTCGCACCGGCAGCCGGTGGCCTGGCTTCCCGTCTCCTCGCGTTATTATCTCACGCGCACTACACCCGACGGCAAGACTCTCTATGCCGTAGACCCTGCAACCGGCGCCGAAACTCTGTTTGCTTCGGCAGTACCCGAGGGACGCCTTGTGATTATGCCCGACGAGAAACGCATTCTGGTAATCGGAACCGCCAAAGGCCCGAAAGAAGATAAGGACATATACCGCATTCTCGAGCCCGATGACCGTCAGCCCGGCTGGCGCAACCGCCCCACACTCTCCATTTACGATATCGCCTCAGGCACCATGCGTCCGCTCACGCACGGCCACCGCGCCACACGCCTCCTTGACGTGGCCGACGACGGCAGCCGCGTGCTCCTGTCGGTGAGCGAGAGCCGTCTGGAAAAACGCCCGACCACACTCAGCACAATTCTCTCCGTTGACCTCGCAACGCTCAAAACCGATACCATCGTGGCCCGCGACGGATTCACCGGCGGCGCGCGCTTCTCGCCCGACGCCACCGAGATACTGATTACCGGTTCGCCGGAAGCATTGGGAGGCATAGGCAATGTGGTGCCCGAAGGCCGCATCCCCAGCATGACGGACAATCAGCTGTTCCTGCGCCGCGCCGACGGCACATTCGTGCCCCTCACACGCGATTTCAACCCCAGCGTAAGCTCAGTGAGCTGGAGCCGCGCCGACGGAATGATTTACTTCACGGCCGAGAACCGCGACTGCGTGAGCCTCTACCGCCTCAATCCCGCCAATGGCAAAATAACGCAGATTGCGGTGCCCGAGGATCTGGTGAAAGGCTTCTCGCTCCCGCGCTTCGGCAACACCATAGCCTGGACCGGACAGAGCGCCTCCAACCCCGACCGCCTCTATACACTCGATACACGAAAAATGAAATCCACTCTGCTCGACGAGCCGCTGCGCGATGTGATGGCACAGGTGCGCCTGGGCAAATGCGAGCCCTGGACATTCGTCAACTCCCGCGGCGACAGCATCTGGGGACGCTTCTATCTGCCACCGGATTTCGACCCCGCGCGCAAATATCCCATGATTGTGAATTACTACGGCGGCTGCAGCCCCGTGGAGCGCACATTTGAAAGCCGTTATCCCCACCACGTCTACGCCGCACAGGGATATGTGGTGCTCGTGCTCGAGCCAAGCGGTGCCACAGGTTTCGGCCAGGAATTCTCATCGCGCCACGTAAAGACCGCAGGCAAAGGCGTGGCCGAAGACATTATTGAAGGGACAAAACTCTTCGGCCGCCAGCACCAGTATGTGGACACCACCCGCATAGGCTGCATCGGCGCATCCTACGGCGGATTCATGACACAGTATCTGCAGACACTTACTCCCATGTTTGCCGCCGCCATATCCCACGCCGGCATCAGCGACCACACAAGCTACTGGGGCGAAGGCTACTGGGGATATTCCTACAGTGAAGTGTCGATGGGCGACGCCTACCCGTGGTCCGACCCCGACCTGTACGTGAAACAGAGCCCTCTGTTCCGCGCCGACCGCATCACCACGCCCCTCCTCTTCCTCCACGGTGATTCCGACCATAACGTGCCGCCGGGCGAAAGCATCCAGATGTTCACCGCACTGAAGCTGCTCGGACGCCCCACGGCTTTTGTGGAAGTGACCGGCCAGGACCACCATATCCTCGACTACGACAAGCGCCGCAAATGGCAGGACACCATCTTTGCCTGGTTTGCGAAGTATCTCAAAGACCAGCCTGAATGGTGGGACGCTCTATATCCTCCGGTATCTCTATAATTTTATTATATTTGCAAATCCAATCATCAGAATCAGATAAAATCAAATACCCTCAGTTATGAAAATCAACCGTATTTTCGCTGCTCTTTCAGCCGTAGCCATCATGTGCTCGGCCTGCAGCAACAGTTCAAAAGCCACTGCCGACGCCACCGACACCGCAGCTGTTGAAGCCGCAGCCACCGAAGTCGCTCCCGCCGCTTCCGATGACCCCGTAGAGGTCATCACCCCACAGGCCACTCTCGCAGCCACGGCCGACATGCCCGTGGTAATAGACTTCTGGGCCACATGGTGCGGTCCCTGCCAGCAGTTCAAACCCGTGTTCCACAAAGTAGCCGCCGACCTTGCCGGAAAGGCCCGCTTCTGCTCAGTGGATGTTGACCAGTGCCCCGAAATCGCCAAGAAATATGAAGTTCAGTCAATCCCCAACATCATAATTCTGAAAACCGACGGCACAGTAGCCTCCAAAGTAGGCGCCATGACCGAAGAGGAATTCCTGAAATACCTCTCCGAAAACGGCATCTGATCGCCTCCCGCAACCCCACAAAAACCACAGGCCCCGCGTCACCCCCTCTGTGACGCAGGGCCTGATTTTTTCTACAAAAATTTTTATAACTCACCTATTTGCAAATTTATTTTAGTTACTTTGCGATTAGAATTGAGAACAATGTGAAAGAAATCAGCCATAGTATCAACACTATACAATCAGATGGTGAAAATGAAATTATTCTCTACCAGCCTGATTCCACCCTATCATTGGATGTCAGAGTAGAAAATGAGACTGTATGGCTGACACAAGCCCAGATGACTGAGTTGTTCCAAACTACACGAAACAACATAACACTTCATATCCGCAATATATTCAAAGAAGGAGAATTAGAGGAATCTTCAGTATGTAAGGAATCCTTACTAACTGCGGCAGACGGGAAACGATATAAGACTAAAATTTATTCACTGGACGTAATAATATCTGTTGGGTATCGAGTAAAATCAGTCCGCGGCACTCAGTTCCGCATCTGGGCCAACAAAGTTCTAAAAGACTACCTGTTGCGGGGTTACATTGTCAATCAGCGTCTGTTATATATGGAAAAACGCATTGATGGCCGCTTACTGGAACACGAAAAAGGCTTGATGACCTGACTAATAAGGTAGACTTTTTCATCCGCACATCCTTACCACCCAAAGAAGGAGTATTCTTCAATGGGCAGATATTTGATGCTCATGAATTTATTTGTCGGCTTATTAAGAGCGCGAACAAAAGGATTATTCTGATTGACAATTATGTAGATGAATCAGTATTAGTTCAGCTCGATAATCGAAATGCAAACGTTTCCGCTCTGATATATACCGCAGAGATTGGCAGAACTTTCCGACAAAGCATTGAGAGGCACAATCGTCAATATACACCCATTAAGATAAAAACAGCCGACAGAATACGAACTATATTAAAAACCAAATAAAATGAGGCAAAAATTACATCCAC
>CAUBWJ010000017.1 GCA_958439725.1 uncultured Muribaculaceae bacterium
CACCGCATGATGCTTGACCAGGTAGGAGAATGGATGAAGATAAACGGCGAGGCAGTCTACGGCAGCCGTCCGTGGAAAGTGTTCGGCGACAATCTCGGGTCAATAGCCCGACGAATAAAAAGCAAAGCCAATCCGACGGAAACCGACCTCGCCACACTCAAGGCTCTCGGTGAAGGAGCTTCGGAACAGTTCAACCAGCGCACGCTCGACAGCCCGCTTTTCGGCCCGGATGAAGTGAGATTCACCAGAGGCAAGGACGGAAGCCTGTATATATTCGTTCTCGCGCCGGAGGAAGGAGAGATAAGCCTGCCGTCGCTCGGACTTGCCAATCAGTCGCCGGAGATCAGAAAGCTGACAATGCTGGGAAGTGACGAAAAGATAGAATACCGTCAGAAGAAAGACGCTCTGACATTTAAAGTACCCGCGAAACGACCCACACGCTTCATCACGGTTTTCAAGGCCGAAATGAAATGAGTATATTTGCGGAAAATCACGATAATAAGCAAATCAATCATTAAATAACATGTCACACAAAATCCAATCAATTGTAATGCTGACAACGGCTTTACTGGCCACAGCCTGCAGTTCGGGCAACGGAGGCGACAACGCCGCCATAATCGACAAGCCCGATTTCAAGCCCACCGACCGGCAGTACACCATCGACGCGCTTGAGGCGATGGGAAGCGTAAGCGCACCGAGGGTGAATGCCGAGGGCAAAGTGCTCTTCGGCATAGCTTACGAGAGCTTAGAACAGAACCGTAAAAACACCGACCTCTATGTGATGGATGCCGACGGCTCCAACCAGAGCCGGATTACCCGCACGCCCGACAGCGAGAACGGCGCCGTGTGGATAGACGGAGGCAAAAAGATAGCCTTCACCTCGCCCGTAGACGGCAAGGCCCAGCTCTGGGTGATGAACGCCGACGGTTCGGGACGCAAGGCCGTGAGCGACGTGGAAGGGGGCATAGAAGGCTTCCTCTTCTCTCCCGACGGAACCAAGGTGGTGATGATAGGCAAAGTGAAATATTCGCGCACAGCGCAGGATGTCTATCCCGACCTTCCCAAAGCCACCGGCCGTCTGATAGACGACCTGATGTACAAGCACTGGGATGAATGGGTGACTGAAATCCCCCATCCCCTCATCGGCAGCTTCGACGGCAACAAGGTAACCGACGTCAAGGACATCATGGCCGACGAACCCTACGAGGCACCCATGCGTCCGTTCGGAGGCATAGAGTCGCTGGCGTGGACACCCGACAGCAAACAGCTCGTGTATGTATCGCGCAAAAAGACCGGCATGGAATATGCCATCTCGACCAATTCCGACCTCTATCTCTACAATCTTGAATCAGGCGCCACAAAGAACCTCACCGAGGGGATGATGGGATATGACACCAATCCCGTATTCTCTCCCGACGGCAACACCCTGGCCTGGCTCTCGATGGAGCACGACGGATATGAAAGCGACAAAAACCGCATCTTCACCCTCGACATGGCTTCGGGCCAGAAAACCGACCTGACAGCCGACTGGGATTACAGCGTGGATGAGATAGCTTGGGCTGCCGACGGCAAATCTCTCTACTTCATCGCTCCTAAGGACGGTGTGAAACCGGTGTTCAACATCACGCTTGACCGCACTGTGAGTGTGGTGGGCGACGGTCAGTGCGACTACCAGAGCCTCTGCCCTCTTGCCGACGGCACTGTGCTTTCGATGCGTCACTCCATGATAGCTCCCAACGAAATCGTGAGCGTGAACAAGGGAGAAGTAAAACAGATCACATCCGTGAACACCGAACTCCTTGCCGAGCTTGACATGCCTAAGGTTGAGAAGAAACTCATCCCCACAACCGACGGCAAAGAGATGACAACCTGGGTGCTTTATCCCCCGAAATTCGATCCCGCGAAGAAATATCCCGCCATACTATATTGCCAGGGCGGTCCGCAGTCGGCCGTAAGCCAGTTCTGGAGCACCCGCTGGAACCTCGCCCTCATGGCAGCCAACGGCTACATTGTGATAGCTCCCAACCGCCGCGGTCTGCCGGGATTCGGCACCGAATGGAACGCACAGATTTCAGGCGACTACGGAGGCCAGAACATGCGCGACTACTTCAGCGCCGTGGATGAGATGAAGAAAGAACCTTATATCGACGCTGCCCGCATAGGAGCCGTAGGCGCAAGCTACGGCGGCTTCTCCGTTTACTGGCTGGCCGGCCATCACGAAGGCCGCTTCGCCGCTTTCATTGCCCACGCAGGCATATTCAACCTCGAGACACAGTATCTGGAGACAGAGGAAATGTGGTTTGCCAACTGGGACCTCGGAGGCCCGTTCTGGGACAAGGACAACGCAGTGGCACAGCGCACATTCGCAACCTCGCCTCACCGCTTCGTGGACAAATGGGATACCCCCATCCTCATCTCGCACGGAGAATATGACTTCCGCATTCTCGCCTCGCAGGGTATGATGGCATTTAACGCCGCCCGCCTCCGCGGAGTTCCGGCCGAGATGCTGATATTCCCCGACGAGAACCACTGGATTCTCAAACCGCAGAATGCCGTGATGTGGCAGCGCGTATTCTTCCGCTGGCTCGACCGCTGGCTGAAACCGCAGCCCGAAGGCAACGATGCACAGGCCGACAGCACAGCTGTGAAATAACCGAATAACAAACTAATAAACCGGATGATTGTTAATCAAATACAGTCATCCGGTTTTTAATTCCTGATTATGTTTAATTCCTGATTATGTCGAAGACCCAGCTTAAGAAAGAACTCACGAAAATGAATGCCGAGCAGATAGCCGAGCTTGTTCTCGACCTCTATTCGGCGCGTCCGGAAGCCAAGGAATATCTGGAATTCTATATCTCCCCGAATATTGACAAGAAACTCGAGAAGGCAAAAGCGGCGATTGACAAGGAACTGCTACGCAACTCCCGGCGCGGGTATCCCCGCCCCAGAATGACGAAAATAAGACGGTATATCCGCGACATTGAATCGCTGAATCCGGGTGCGGAACATGTGATAGAAATATCGATGTATGCTCTGCGCCGCGCTGCCGAGACCGGATCGGACAACTGGCTGAAGGACGCTACGCAGCGTGGGGCCGCCAAACTATTGGCGGACACGGTGAAACTCGGAGATAAAGCGGGATTGCTCAACATGGTGCTGACGCCGTCGCGTGAATATATCGCGGCAATGAGAAGTGATGCCCACTACTCACGGCAGTTCAAACATCTGCTCTCGGAAACGCTCGATGAGGCTATCGAGGGGATAATACAGTAACAGAAAAAAAAAGCCATAAGGCATAGGAATGGGACATTTGTCACATCAAATGTCGATTATTCGTTGTAGCTTTGCGCATGGCAACTACTATATTTCATTCTAAATTCCGATATCTTGAGAGAATGTGGCAGAAAAACAGGTGTAATTCGTCAACGACCCGTTGACGAATTCGGTATGCCTAACGATTTCGGCATAGTTCCCCGGGGACATCACATAGACATCTTTACTCGCAACTTTAACTGCATACAAACGCCTTGAAAGCCATAAATCGCGCATCCCGCGCTCTTATTCTAAACCATATTTTTCATAGTTCGGATTTATAGCCACGGAGTGGTGATTTCTTTCTAACACGCTGCGGAAGCTGCGGAAAAAGAGGATGCGCTCTCTATGCGACGAGCCTGGGAATGGCGATGCCGCGAAATGCGACAACATGGGGATACGTCTGGATATCCCATGCTTACGCTATCGGCGAGGCGCGCATGCTCCGCAGCTTGCCTCGCTTATTGAGGGTGACTTCTTTGTCCGGCAGCTGACGCAGCCGGTTGTATAAATAACGCGCATCCTGCGCTTTACTCGCCTGAGGGGGGATTCGAGGGTGTTGCAAGACTACAGAAAGGAGTGACGGGGCTTTGAGGAGAGGCTGACAACATATTGGTTGTTAGCGGATGTACGAGCGTGCATCTGCTGGTACCCAGGGCTTTGTATCGGCTGCTCCATGGAGCAGCCCTACATTTCGGGGTAATACTCTCGCCACGAAGGAGGTGGTGAGAGATTTTCAGGCAATATTGGGTGGCGGACGAGGGGGGACGCCGACCTTCTTAATTGTTTCGCCGGTACTATATTATATCGTCGAGTGTTATGGGTGGGGGATGGAGTCAGCGGGCGAGGTGGCCGGGGCGGAGGATGTAGGGTAAGGGCTGGCGGAGGCGGAGGTCGGGGTCGTTGCGGAGTTTGTCAAGTGCGGCCTGGGCCTCGGCGGGGCTTGATGTGGTTGAAGTAAGCACGTAATAGGTTCCGTAGGCGTTGGAGAGGATGAACGCATCAGGATAACCCGACTGCATAAGGCGCTCGCGCATGGACTTGGCGTTGAAAATCTGACGGAATACGCCGGCCACGGAGTTGAATTTCTTCAGACGCGAAAGTTCCATGCCGCCATCCTTGGGAATGCTTACGCCGGTGGTGAGCACGGGGAGGGTCACTCCGTCAAACTCCATTGAGCGTGGACGCGCCTGGTTGTTCAGTCCGGCAGTAATGGCACTGTCGCCGTCCTGGGTCTGTTTCTGACGCGCAGACTCGTAGGCCTGACGGTAGTTTGCCTCGGTGGTCTTGCACGAACCGAGCGAAAGGGCAGCGATCGCTCCGGCTATCAAAAGAATAGAGTATTTTTTCATTGCTGTACTTTATTTATCATAGATTTTCTGACGGCCAAGCTCAATGACCTCGAGATCCCTGACGGTTCCTTCATCGATAGTGAGCCTGATGAGCGTCCTGACTTTATGCCATCCGGCAAAGCCTGCCGCGCCGGGATTGACATGCAGAAGGCCCAGTTCGGGATCTGGAATGACCTTGAGGATGTGGGAATGCCCGCACACCATAAGTTTAACGCCTTCGTCGCGGAGAAGTTTCTTTACTCCGGGAGCATACCGGCCCGGGTAGCCGGCAATATGCGTAAGCCACACATTCACGCCCTCTACAGTGAAAGAGAGCACTTCGGGGAGGCGCCGGCGCGTCATGCCGCTGTCGATATTGCCGCAGACGGCCCTGACCACGGGCACCACCTCCTCCAGCTTCTCGATAATGGAGTAATCACCCACATCGCCGGCATGCCACACCTCGTCGAGTCCGGCAAAGTGGTGGCGGAAACGTTCGTCCCAGCATCCGTGGGTATCGGAGAGTATTCCTATTCTTTTCATCGGGGCAGTTTTACCAATATTATTTCCTTCACTGAAACTTCACCGGCAGGCGGAAGCAGACCTGCAGCAGCATCCACTGCAAGCTCAACACGGTTGCGTCCGCGTGCAAGCCGAACACTGACAGGGGTTGATTCCACGGCATAGCCCGCGCGCGCGAATGGCATGACGGCGATACCGCAGACATCTCCATTGACCGATATACGGCGCATGGGGAAACCGGCCGTCCTTATAGCTCCTTCCGGGGTAATGTAGACTATTCTCATATCGTACTCCCCTTCTTCCGGAGCACTGAAAGAGAACCGCAGAGGAGAGCGCCACGAAGGCAGTTTGACGTAATGGGGTTCGCGGAAGCGACGGATCACACGCCCGCGGCGGTTGCGCACAGTGCGGATCCGGCCCTTGACGCCGGGCTCTATGGTGTCGGCCGGAATCACGAAGCGCGTGCGAGGGGGAAAATAACTGAACGTGCGTCCGCCAAGCCCCGTAGATTTGTCTGTGCCCGTAGAAACGAGATTCACGGTAGTGAAAGCGTGAGTGTCAGGAATATTGAAATTCCGGGACGACGTGCGGTCATGAAGCACCCCGTCCACATAAATATCATAGGTAAAATCCGGCGTAAAATTCAGAATCTCGGCAGAGAGATTGCACCAGAACACCTGCGGGGGCTGAGTGGCGTATACCACCGTGTCTGATACATTAACCGGAGCATCAGACCACCGCGGCCCTTTTTCGAGAGCCAGTTCAAGAGTGTGGCGGCCTTTCAACGCATAGGGCACTCCGCAGAAAGAGGAAGTCTTGCCGTCCAAAAGAATCTCACTGACCATATTTCCATGGCCTTTTATCCTGACATCAAGCGCGCAGTCACGCAAATACAGATTCCTGAACTCCGTTACACCACTGAACCACGAAGGTAGAGCGGGATGGAATACCACAGCGGTATCTGTCGCCTCAAGACCCAGGAGCCCTTTCAGCGCCATCCGCGACATAGCGCCGTTACACCGGAAGTCATTTCCGGAAGCAGCCAATGCCATAGCACCTAAGGCATGGTTGAACGAAGTTTCATTAGCTGTGCGCAGCGAAGCAATGGCCCATAACGACTGGAGGGTGTGACTCACCGGATTGCGGCCGGGCAAATCTGACGGATTCATGAGCGGAGAAGTAAGCGGCACTCCGGAGGGAAGACGCGGAGTGCGCGAAACGGCTGATGAAGCCAGAGGAGAATACACTGTTCCGAGACATGCGGCGAGAGCCTGCGCCATATTGTCGGCTATGCGCGACTGCACGGGGAAAACGCCCCCGTAAAGGAATTCGCTGAAATAACCTTTGTCAGGTAGCCACAGCAATGTCGCCAGTCTGGCGGATACCGTCCGGCATAGAGCGTCTATGTCGGTATCGGGCTGCCGGTCAAGAGCATTAAACATTTCGGAAAGGCTTTCCATTGCGGTTACAGCCAACAGGTTGTTGAACAGTGTGTAGCTCTGGAGAATATCGGCATGGTTCATCCACGGAGCGAAATGGCTCACCGGTGTCACAAGATAGACGGGAACGCTGCGGAACAGCCCGATTTGAGGGATATAATTGACGGAAATCTCGCGCCGAAGGGTGGAAAGCGACACTTCAGCAGCCTCGCGGAGCCACCTTTTATCACCGGTAGAACGGTAGACCTCCAAAGCCGCGGGAATCCACGCGAGACAGTCGGAAATCATGGGCCAGTACTGGGATATCTGGTCAAGTGTCGTTACCCGGCCTCCCTTCACCCTGCTCCGCAAAAGACTCATGGAACGCTCCGGATAAAGCCACGCATCACCGAGGACAATGCGGGTGGAAAGCTCCCAGTTGGAAAGAGCCCCGAGACTTGCGGCGACTGAGTCGCATTCAGTCATTGCGGCAAAATAATTGAACGATGGTGAAGAAGTGGTTACTGAAAATCCTGTTTTTTCGGCGGGTGAGGACGGAAACCGCAGGGTGTCGGCGCCGCTAACCATAAAATCGGGCGTGAGGGTGAAACCATCGGCCTGAAACAGGGGTGGTACGCTCTGCTCCGGCTCGGGCTGCCTTCCACAAGAACACAGAGTAGAACACATCGCAAAACACACCGTAGCGGCAACCGGAAGGATTGCAGTTACGGTGTGGAAAATGCGGTGGAAAAACGTCATGGAATCAAAGATCAACGTGACTTCCCTGGCGGGAAAGCACGGCGGCATCAAGTCCGGCTATGATGGCAAGATTCAGGATGCTTCGCACAGAAGCGTGAATGCTTATGAAATGCACGGGCTTGTTCAGACCCATCTGGATGGGGCCTATGGCATCGCCCACTCCCATTTCAAGCATAGTGCGGTAGGCCGTGCTTGCCGAACTCAGGTTGGGGAAAATGAGGGTGTTCACATCCATTCCCTTTATGCGGTTGAAGGGGAAGGTGGTGTCGCGCATCTTCTTGTTCAGAGCGAAATTCAGCGCCATCTCGCCCTCTATGGCAAGGTCGGGATAATCCTGCTGCATACGGGCCACGGCATCGCGCGAGGCACGGCATTCATCTTCATCGCTGGAACCGAAGGTGCTGTAGCTGCACAGCGCCATGACGGGTTTGTGGGCATAATATTCCACGGCGTTGCGGGTAAGACGGGCTATGTCGTAGAGAGTGTCGGCGTCGCACTGCTTGTTAATCTGAGTGTCGGAGAGGAAGAAGGTGCCGCGCTTGGTGTTGACGATATGCATTGTGGCGAAATGGCTGTAAGGGGCCCTTACGCCAATCACTTCCTTAGCGATATCGCCGATACTGTGGGCCTGGGAATATGTTCCGCCGAGGAATGCGTCGGCATCGCCTTCCTCCACCATCATCATTCCGAAATAATTGCGGTCGTACATCTTCTCGAGCGCCTCGTAGTAGGAAATACCCTGGCGGGAACGTTTCTCGGCGAGCCGGGCGGCATAACGCTTGCGGCGGTCGGCCTCGCGGTCGTGGCGGAGATTGACGATTTCTATTCCCGAGATGTCGAGACCGAGACGGTGGGCACGCTTGGCAATCATCTCCTCGTTGCCCAGCAGAACGGGCACGAGCACGCCCTCCTTTGCGGCAATGGCAGCAGCCTTGAGCATATTGTCGGTGTTTGCCTCGCCGAACACAACGCGCTTGGGCTCTGTCTTGGCGCGCTCGAAGATGCGGCGCACGAGCTTGTTGTCGTAGCCCATGAGTTTGCGAAGCTGTTCCTCATAAGCCTGCCAGTCAGTGATGGGCCGCTGTGCCACGCCGCTTTCCATTGCGCCGCGGGCAACAGCCGGGGCAACGCTTATGAGCAGACGGGGGTCGAGAGGCTTGGGAAGAATATAGTTTTTACCGAATGTAAGGTCAGCGTTCTCATAGGCTGCATTGACAACCGAAGGAACAGGGAGCTTGGCAAGGGCGGCAATGGCATGCACGGCGGCAAGTTTCATCTCCTCGTTGATAACGGTGGCCCCGCAGTCGAGCGCGCCACGGAATATATACGGGAAACCGAGCACGTTGTTTATCTGGTTGGGATAGTCACTGCGGCCGGTGGCAAAAATGAGGTCGGGGCGCGAATTGACAGCTACGTCGTAGGCAATCTCAGGATCGGGATTGGCCAGAGCGAACACGATTGGACGCGGGGCCATGGACATGAGCATCTCGGGCGTAAGGACATCCTTTACGGAGAGTCCGAGGAAAACGTCGGCACCGACCATAGCCTCGGCAAGAGTAGTAATGGGGCGGGTGGTCATAAACTCACGTTTCTGCTCGTTGAGGTTCCCGCGCGAGGAGTTGATGACACCACGGCTGTCGCACATCACGATATTCTCGGAACGCACGCCCAGCGCCTTGTAAAGACGGGTGCAGGAAATGGCTGCGGCACCGGCGCCGTTGACCACAAGCTTCACATCGCCTATTTTCTTATTCTGGATTTCGAGAGCGTTGAGAAGACCGGCGGCCGAGATTATAGCGGTGCCGTGCTGGTCGTCGTGCATCACCGGAATATTGCATTCCTCTTTCAGACGGCGCTCGATCTCGAAGCACTCAGGCGCCTTTATATCCTCAAGGTTGATACCGCCGAAGGTAGGAGTAAGAGCCTTTACAATCTCTATGAACTTCTCGGGATCCTTTTCGTTGACTTCAATGTCGAAACAGTCGAGACCGGCAAAAATCTTAAACAGAAGAGCTTTTCCTTCCATAACAGGCTTGCCGGCGAGAGCGCCTATATCACCGAGGCCGAGAACTGCGGTGCCGTTGGAAATCACAGCCACGAGATTGCCCTTGTTGGTGTATTCATAGACATCGGCCGGATTTGCTTCAATCTCCTTGCAGGGATAGGCCACGCCCGGTGAATAAGCCAGAGCGAGGTCGTGGGGGGTGGAGTAAGCCTTTGTGGGAACTACTTCGATTTTTCCGTGCTTGCCTTTGCGGTGATATTCAAGCGCGGCTTCTTTGGTAACTGACGACATATAAGTTAAAAAGTAATAGAAATTTAACGTTATGGAAACAAGGACTATGGAAGAAAAAGATGGAATCTTCCAACCCTTTAACTCACAAATTTACAAAAACGCATGGAGGAAGGTTGAGCCGTGAATGAATTTTTAATCGGGGTTTAACCAAATTTAGCAATTGATTTGTGAAAGTGTTTACACTGTTTTTTATTAAAAATACTCCCGTTTTTATTAAATTTGCCGAAACTAATCATCACACGTCAACATGGAAAGACAGTTAACCATCGCCGAGGTCTACAATGCAGCCAAAGTGCTTCAGGATGTGGCCCGGCACCCCAAACTCATCGGCCCGACCAAACTCAACCCCGAGGCCGAAGTATATCTAAAGCCTGAAAACCTGCAGTACACCGGCTCATTCAAACTCCGCGGCGCCTACTACAAGATCTCACAACTCTCCGACGAAGAGAAATCGCATGGCGTAATAGCCTGCTCGGCCGGAAACCACGCCCAGGGTGTGGCACTCGGAGCCACCCACAACGGCATCAAATCCGTGATATGCCTTCCCGCCGGTGCCCCGATTTCCAAAATCGAGGCCACAAAAGCTCTCGGCGCAGAGGTAGTGCTTGTGCCCGGCGTTTATGATGACGCCTATGCCCGGGCCCTTGAACTTCAGAAAGAACATAACTACACTCTTGTGCATCCCTTCGACGACCCGCTGGTTATAGCCGGTCAGGGAACCATAGGTCTGGAAATAATAGAGGAGATGCCTGATGTGGAGGCCGTGATTGTGCCGATAGGCGGCGGCGGTCTCATATCCGGAGTGGCCTTTACCATCAAGACCCTCAAACCTGACGTGAAGGTTTATGGCGTTCAGGCAAAGGGAGCTCCCTCGATGGTCGATTCCATAAAGAAAGGTGAGCGTGTAAGGCTCGACAGCGTTTCGACCATAGCCGACGGTATCGCCGTGAAGGAACCCGGAGTGAACACATTCGACCTGTGCTCCAAATATGTTGACGAGATTGTGACTGTGAGCGACGACGAAGTGGCAGCAGCCATCCTCACTCTCATAGAGCAGCAGAAGCTCGTGGCCGAAGGTGCCGGAGCCGTTTCGGTGGCAGCCGCCATGTTCAACAAGGTTCCCATCCAGGGCAAGAAGGTGGTTTGCCTTGTTTCGGGCGGCAACATCGACGTGACCAACCTGAACCGCGTGATCACCCGCGGACTCGTGAAGAACGGCCGCGACTGCTCCATAACCCTGCGCCTGAGCGACAAGCCGGGACAGCTTTCGAAGGTGTGCAGCGTGATAGGTGAAAACGGAGCCAACATCCTTTCGGTTGAACACAAGCGCAACTCAACCAACACCCAGATTTCGGGCTGCCAGCTCAACATAGAGATGGAAACCCGCGACCGCGCCCACATAAAGCAGATAGTCAAAGCCCTTACAGAGGCCGGTTTTGAGGTGGATTCAATCTAAACCTTAGACCGGGCTTGAAAATACAGGCGATGTGTCAACCGGCACATCGCCTTATTATTTTACAAAATTTAACCACACAGGAGCCGGGCAGAACGGCCTTTTGTATAAATTTGCAAAACGTTTCCGTTCCAGGCAAAACGTTTCAACTTTCCATCATAAAACCGGATGACAACACAATCATTATACCCGACTCTTGCAGCCGGCATCCTGCTGTTTACGGCCGATGCCATGGCTCAAGTCCCCTCCCCGCCTTCCGACACACTGAGACTCTCGCTTGAAAAGTGCATAGAGATAGCGCTTGACGAGAACCCGACCGTGAAGGTGGCCGACATGGAGATCACGCGTCTCGACTATTCAAAAAAAGAGACCTTAGGACAGCTTCTGCCGACGGTTTCATTCGGTGGCACCTACAGCCGCACCCTTGAGAAACAGACCATGTATATGGACGGCTTCGGAGGTTCGGGCGGTTCATCATCCACTCCGGGTGAAGGCGGCGCCGACACTGAGGAGCCTGCCACAAGAGCCTCGGCACGCCCGGCCTCGGGAATAAAAGTGGGCCGTGACAACTCCTATTCTCTTGGATTCTCCGCCTCCATGCCCCTGATAGCCCCGCAGCTGTGGAAGACGCTTGACCTTAGCGAAAGCCGCATAATGGAAAGCGTGGAGAAATCGCGCCAGTCGAGACTCCAGCTTATCAACCAGGTGAAGAACGCCTACTATACCCTGCTCCTTGCCGAGGACACCCACCGCACAGTGCTCGAGAGCTACGACATGGCAAAACTCACCGCCGACACCTATCAGAAACGCTACTCACTGGGGGCGGCGTCGGATTATGACGTGCTCCGCACGCAGGTGGCACTCCAGAACGTGGAGCCGGAGCTTACACAGGCCGTGATAGCCATCAGGCAGGCACGGCTGCAGCTTGCCATCCTTCTGGGATTCGACACCGGTATAGCCATAAGCCCCACCCAGAAACTGAGCGACTACGAGGAAACCATGTATGAAAGAGCACTGCAGCTGTCCACCGACATAAAAGACAACCCGGACATGCGGCTGCTCGACATCCAGACGCGCCAGCTCAACGACGCGCTCAAAATCCAAAAAATGTCATGGTTTCCCACCCTCGCGCTTTCGGCCAATTACAACTGGACAGCCATGAACAACGGCTCGCCATTCAAAAATCTGCGCTGGACACCTTATTCCATGATAGGGCTGACGCTTTCCGTGCCGCTTTTCGAGGGTGGACAACGCTATTCGCGCATAAAACAGGCCCGCATACAGGTGGAAGAGATGAAATGGCAGCGCGACAACCTGCAGCGTACAATCACAATGCAGGCCGAAGTGGCACTGGACAACATAAACCTGAACGTAAAACAGATTGCATCGTGCGCAAGAAGCATTGAACAGGCCGAGCGCGCCCACACCATACAGAAAGAGAGCTTCGACATAGGAGCCACAACCTATCTTGACCTGCGCGACTCAGAGCTTGCGCTCACCCGCTCGCGCCTGGCCTATTACCAATCAGTCTATAATTACCTTACCGGATGCTCAGACCTTGAGCTTCTTCTCGGGAAAGACATACCACCCACAGCAAAACCGTTATGAGACACAACCATTTATCCATCATCTCCCTTTGCGCCCTGATAGCGGTAGCAAGCGGATGCAGTTCAGACAAAGCCAAAGAAACCCCGGGAGCATCCCATCAGGAAGAGATACCGGCCATAGAAGCGGTTGAGGTAGGACTTCAGACGGTAGATGCCACAGGTGAGTATACAGCGACCGTTGAGGCATTCAAGACCAACAATATATCCTCGTCGTCGCCCAACCGCATAAAGCGTATACTTGTGGACGTAGGGGCCAGAGTGGCAAAAGGCCAGAAACTCGTGGAGCTCGACGCCACCGGAACCGACCAGCTCAAAGTGCGCCTTGACAACGCACAGAGGGAATATGACCGAGCCGTGCAGCTGCTCAAGATAGGCGCCGGCACGCAGCAAAGCGTAGACCAGCTCAAGACAGAGCTTGACGCCCAGACCAAACAGTATGCCAACCTGATGGAGAACACCTATCTGGTATCGCCCATCTCGGGAGTGGTCACGGCCCGCAACTATGACCCAGGCGACATGACCGGCTCCCTTCCCATACTCACCGTGGAGCAGATACAGCCGGTGAAAGTGATGATCAACATCAGCGAGGCCGAATATGCCAAGGTGAAAAAAGGAATGAAGGTAAACGTGAATCTCGACGTATATCCCGACGAGACCTTCACCGGCACGGTCTATCTGGTTCATCCCTCAATTGATGCCTCGACGCGCACCTTCACGGCCGAAATAACCATTGACAATCCGCAGGACAGAGTGATACCCGGCATGTTCGCAAGAGTGAGCATCCTTTTCGGAACGACGGAGCATGTGGTTGTTCCCGACCGGGCCGTTGTGAAACAGACTGGCTCGGGCAAGCGGTTTGTCTACGTGTACAATCCGGCGGACTCCACCGTGAGCTATCTTCCCGTTGAACTGGGACAGCGTCTGACCGACAGCTACGAGATTACCAGCGGCCTCGAACCGGGCAGCCTTGTGGTGATTACCGGACAGACCCGCTTACGCGACGGCAGCAAGGCACGCCTTTTTAACAAAAATGAAAATCCATCCCCTACGCCTAACGACAGCATATGAGCATTTACGCAAGCGCGGTAAAGCGCCCGGTGATGACGGCCCTCTGTTTCGTGGCCGTCGCTATCCTCGGTCTGTATTCACTTTCAAAACTCCCTATCGACCTTTATCCCGATGTGGAGACCAACACCATAATGGTGATGACTACCTATCAGGGAGCGAGCGCGCAGGATATAGAGCAGAACGTGACACGTCCGCTTGAGAACGTGCTCAACTCCGTGAACGACCTCAAGCACATCACATCCAAATCGCGAGAAAACATCTCGGTGATAACGCTGGAATTCGAGTATGGAAAGGACATCGACGTGCTGACCAACGACGTGCGCGACAAACTTGACATGGTTAAGAGCCAGCTTCCCGACAACGCCGAGAACCCCATAATTTTCAAGTTCAGCTCCGATATGATTCCCATAGTGCTGCTTTCGGTACAGGCTAAGGAAAGCATGCCGGGACTATACAAGATACTCGACGAGGACGTGGCCAATCCTCTGGCTCGCATATCGGGAGTAGGCTCAGTGTCGATTTCCGGAGCGCCTAAGCGAGAGATACACGTGTATATCGACCCGCTGCGGCTCGAAGCCTACAATCTGACGGTTGAATCCATCTCGCAGGTGATAGCGGCCGAAAACCGCAATGTGCCCGGCGGCTCGTTTGACATAGGCTCCGACACATACTCGCTGCGTGTGCAGGGTGAATTCAAGGATGCCACGGAACTAAACAACATAGTGGTGGGCTCACGCGACGGACGCAATATCTATCTTCGCGATGTGGCCCGAGTGGACGACTCGCTGGAAGAACGTGCCCAGCAGACCTTCAACGACGGCGAGAAAGGCGCCATGATCGTGATACAGAAACAGTCGGGAGCCAATTCGGTGGAGATATCCAACAAGGTGCTGAAGCTGCTCCCCTCGCTTCAGAAACGCCTACCTTCGGATGTGAAGCTCGGCATTATAGTGGATACATCCGACAATATCCGCAACACCATACATTCTCTTGTGGAAACGGTGCTCTACGCGCTGCTATTCGTGGTGATAGTGGTATTCACCTTCCTTGGAAGATGGCGCGCCACACTCATCATCACCATAACCATACCTATATCGCTCATCGCCTCGTTCATTTATCTTGCGGCCACGGGCAACTCCCTCAACATCGTATCGCTCTCGGCTCTCTCGATTTCGATAGGCATGGTGGTGGACGACGCAATCGTGGTGCTTGAGAATGTAACGACCCATATAGAACGCGGAGCCGATCCCAAACAGGCGGCAATTCACGGCACAAACGAGGTGGCCGTGTCGGTAATCGCCTCGACACTGACACTTATAGCGGTATTCTTCCCCCTTACGCTCGTAACCGGCATGACCGGCGTGCTCTTCCGTCAGCTGGGCTGGATGGTGTGCATTATGATGGTCATCTCGACCGTGTGCGCTCTGTCGCTCACCCCCATGCTCTGCTCGCGACTTCTCCGCCGCGACAACAAGCACGGAAAGCTCTATACTCTGCTGTTCACCCCCATTAACAAAGGTCTGGATGCATTTGACCGCGGGTACGCCCGGGTGCTCAACTACGTGGTGGAGCACAAAAGTCTCACCATCGGAAGCTGTATGGCGATATTCATAGGCTCTCTGTTCCTGCTCAAATATGTGGGAACCGAGTTTTTCCCGACAGCCGACGACGCGCGCCTCGGCGTAAGCCTTGAGCTTCCCATAGGGTCGAGAGTGGAGCTTGCACAGGAGGCCACCGCACGCCTTTCGCGTGAATGGCGCGAGAAGTATCCCGAGATAAAGATGCTCAACTACACCACCGGCAACGCCTCGAGCGACAACACCTTCGCCTCGCTGAGCGACAACGGCCCGCATATCGTGTCGATGAACATCCGTCTCACCGACCCCGGCGAACGCGAGCGGTCGAGCACGGAACTTGCCGCCCTGATGCGCCAGGACCTACAGGAACGTTTCCCGGAGTTCAAGAAAGCGCAGGTTAATGTGGGCGGACGCCGAGGAGGCGGCATGGGCGGACAGTCGGCCGTTGACTTTGAAATCTACGGTTACGACTTCACCGAGACCGACTCCGTGGCATCACAGCTCAAAGCGGCTCTTGAAAAGGTGCCGGGAGCGGCCGACGTAATGGTATCACGTTCGGATTACCAGCCTGAATATCAGGTGGACTTCGACCGCGAGAAACTGGCGCTCTACGGCCTCAACCTCACCACGGCGGCCAACTATCTGCGCAACCGTATAAACGGCAATCTCTCGAGCTACTTCCGCGAGGACGGCGAGGAATACGACATGAAGGTGATGTATGCCCCCGAACACCGAACATCGCTCAATGACATTGAGAACATCCTCATATACAATGCCGAAGGAAAAGGCGTCAGGGTGAAGGACGTAGGAAAGGTAGTGGAACGCTTCACGCCTCCCACAATCGAGCGCAAAGACCGTGAACGTATCATCACGGTTTCCACGGTAGTTGACGGCGTGCCCATGAGCACAATCGTAGACTCGGCCAACGTGATAATAGACCGGATGGAGATTCCTGCCGGAGTGAACATACAGCTTGCAGGATCCTACGAGGACCAGCAGGAATCGTTCACCGACCTGCTTACCCTCGCGGTGCTTATAATCGTGCTGGTCTACATAGTGATGGCCGCACAGTTCGAGAGCTATACCTATCCGGGCATAATCATGACATCGCTTCTCTTCGCATTCTCGGGTGTGTTCATTATCCTATATCTCACAGGCCATACCCTCAATGTGATGTCGATGATCGGAGCCATTATGCTTATAGGCATTGTGGTGAAAAACGGTATAGTGCTGATTGACTACATATCGCTTAACCGAGAGCGTGGCATGTCGATACGCCGTGCGGTGGTGCTCGGCGGCAAATCGCGTCTGCGTCCTGTGGTGATGACCACCCTCACCACCATCCTGGGTATGGTGCCGATGGCATTCGGCACCGGCCAAGGTTCGGAAATGTGGCGCCCCATGGGAACCGCGGTTATCGGCGGTCTGACACTGTCGACCATCCTGACACTTCTCTTCGTACCGACACTCTACTGCATATTCGCATACGTGGGGGTAAGGCGCAAGCGCCGGAAGCTTCGCGAATCCCTCGCCGCAACGAAATCATAAAGCTTGTTTCATTTAGAACTTGTTTAATATCGACCTGAGATGAAATCAGTATTCATAGCCTTCGACCAGGCACACTATCATAATATAATAGACGCTCTCGACCGCAGCAACTGCCGTGGCTTCACGGCCTGGGACCAGGTTTCGGGTCGCGGAACCACATCGGGCGAACCGCATTACGGCACCCACGCATGGCCGTCGATGTCGTCGGCCATTCTCGCCGTGGTGGAGGACGCGAAGGTTGAAAACCTGCTTGGCCGCCTGCGGGCGCTCGACCAGGAATCGCCCATGCTCGGACTGAGAGCCTTCGTGTGGAACGTGGAGCAGATGATCTGACACCGAAAAATACGGCTTGCACAGTTCGGCAATAATGCTTACCTTTGCAGCCGTAAGAGCGCGCGTGGCGTAATTGGTAGCCGCGCCAGACTTAGGATCTGGTGTCTTACGACGTGGGGGTTCGAGTCCCTTCGCGCGCACTATTTCAACCCCTTGTCCCCTATAGGTCAAGGGGTTTGTTTTTAGAACCGCTTAACTTAATAAACCAGACCTGCCATGAAACCGGTTTTCAGGAAAATTACATCATTCATCACGCTATCGCTGCTTCTGACAGCGGCACCGCTTCACGCACAGTTTGCCGACAACAACGGAATGCGTCACGAACGCTCCGACGGCTATGTAACGCCCAATGACCCGCTGGTGTTGGACAAACTCGACAAATGGAAAGACCTTAAATTCGGAGTGATATTCCACTGGGGACTCTACAGCGTGCCCGGAATCGTGGAATCATGGTTCCTTTGCGGAGAGGATGTGGACTGGATTCAGCGTCCGGCCAACATGACCTACGAGGAGTATAAGAACTGGTATTGGGGCCATAAGGAAACATTCAACCCCACCGCTTTCGACCCCGCCAAATGGGCCGACATAATGAAACGCGGAGGCATGAAATATATGGTGTTCACCACCAAACACCATGAGGGATTCTGCATGTTCGACACCAAGCAGACTGATTTTTCAATCATGAACGGGCCGTTCGGAAAAGACCCGAGAGCAAACATTGCAAAGCATGTGTTTGACGCGTTCCGCGACAAGGGCTTCATGATCGGAGCCTATTTCTCGAAGCCCGACTGGCATTCTGACTATTACTGGTGGCGCCGCTATCCCACCCGCGACCGCAATGTGAACTACAAGCCCCAGAACCATCCCGAACAGTGGAAGAAGTTCCAGGACTTCACGTTCAACCAGATTGAAGAGCTGATGACCGGCTACGGCCCCATAGATATACTGTGGCTTGACGGCGGCCAGGTGCAGCCGCGTTTCAACCAGGACATAAAGATGGACCGTATTTCGGCAATGGCCCGCAGCCATCAGCCGGGACTGATAGTGGTTGACCGCACTGTAAAGGGCGAATTCGAGAATTATCAGACTCCTGAAGGAGAAGTTCCGGCTACTCAGCTTGATATTCCATGGGAAACGTGCATGCCGATGCACGGCTGGGGCTGGCGCGCCGAGGGTGAGTATAAGAGCTCAAAGAAGATAATCGCAACGCTCATCGAAGTTGTGGCCAAGGGCGGCAACCTGCTTCTGGGCGTAGGCCCCACGCCGATGGGAACCATTGACGATGAGGCCCGCGAACGGGTGGAAAACGTGGGCAAATGGCTTGAGAAAAACGGCGAAGGGATTTACGGCACTGTGAACGCATCGCATTATAACGACGGAAAGCTATGGTTCACCCAGAACAAAGACGGAAACACCCTCTATGCTTTCTATGCCCTTGACGACGATGACGCCCTCCCCTCAACCATAGAATGGACCGGGAATATTCCAGAAGGAAACAAAGTGAAAATCCTGGGTGACGGCCGCACACTCAAATGCACCGTGAAGGACGGCAAGGTAAGCGTGAAGCTTCCCGGCAATATAGACCGCGGCAGCTCGCTGGGGCTCTCATTCAAAGCCAAGGCGGGGTAGTAGGAGACACTAATAATTTTAACTGATCACGGTTTCGCCTGGGGGAGGCGGGGCCGTGATTTTTGTTTCGGGGAGAGGACTATTGGAGGGATTGGAATTATTGGAGTAATTGGAACTATTGGGAGGAGGCGGGAGGGGTATTATTAGAGGCTACCGGGTTATTGAAGTGGGAGAGGGATTTTCAAGGATGAGAGATGGGAAGGGGTGAAAAAAATGCCGGGGCGCGGGGAGCGCTCCGGCTATTTTGTAATGGGGGTTAGGCGATTTGAGAGGGAGAGGGAGAGAGAGGGGGATGGGGATGGGATTAGTGGTTGTCGCTCACTTTGTTGTAGCGGGCGTTGAGGCCTTCGATTACTTCGGCGGTGATGTCGAGGGTGGGATTGAAGTAAACACCTGCCGATTTGAAGAGGATTGCATCGTAGCCTTTTCCTTTGTTGTAGGAGTTGATGAAGGATGTGATGGAATCGTTGAGCTGCTGCTGTTGACGGGCCAGCTCCTGCTGGGTTGACTGCTCCATGCTTGCGAGGGCATTCTGGGCGTCCTGCTGCATTTTGTTGAGCTTGGCTACATCGGCATTGTAGCTTGCCTCGGAAAGATAGCCGTTGGCACGCATCTTCTCTTCAATCTGGGAACCGAAGCGCTGGATTTCCTGCGCGCGGGAATTGCGGGCGCTCTCAAGTTTTGAGAATGCGCGGATGCTTGCCTCGCGGAAATCCTTGGCGAGATTATAATTGGCGGTGATGGAGTCTTCATCGATATAGCGGATGTTGACCTGAGCGCCAGCCTTAGCCTCAGCGGGAGCGGCATCAGCGGAAGCGGTGTTACCGTTTCCGACATTGTTGCCACAGGCGGTGAATAAAACAGCGGCCATCATGAGGAGGGAGGCTTTAACAGACTTTTTCATTGCGAAAATTTTCAATAACGGATAGTTTAAATTACTTTTCTTGACTTGAATGAGCGCAGGTGATATTGCGGTCACGCAACGCTTTGTTCTGGCTTACATGCCCCGACGGGAATTTGCCATTTTTAACAAAAAGGACTTTCACTCCGAGAGCAATCAGGGCTAATCCGAGAAGTGCGATGCTAAGAAGCAATGTGAGAAGCCATGTTTCCATGAGTGATTGTAGGTTTTGCAGTGCAAATATAGGAAAGGTAAGAGAATTTTTCGCTATAAGTCAATTTTATTTTGTAACTTGTGCTCGTGTTAGCAGCGTTTTTAACAAATTTTCAAAACTGCTCAGACTCGTTAATAACCCAAACTAATAATAACAAAATAATCTGACATGAAAGTAGCAGATCTCAATCCGAAACAGGTGTTCAGCATCTTCGATGATATCACCCGTATTCCGCGTCCGTCGAAGAAAGAGGAGAAGATACGCCAGTATCTTCTTGACTTTGCCAAAAAGCATAATCTCGAGGCCAAGACCGACAAAGTAGGCAATGTGCTCATCAAAGCCCCCGCAACTCCCGGACACGAGCAGGCTCCTACGGTGATACTTCAGGGCCACATGGACATGGTGTGTGAGAGCAACGATAAATCCTTCAATTTCGAGACAACCCCGATCACCACTATAGTTGACGGCGAATGGGTTCACGCCGACGGCACCACACTGGGCGCCGACAACGGCATAGGCGTAGCTGCCTCCCTGGCCGTCATGACCGACCCGGAATGCGTACACGGCCCTCTGGAAGCACTCTTCACCATGGACGAGGAAACCGGCATGACCGGAGCATTCGGCCTCGGAGAAGACATGATAACGGGCAAAATCCTCATCAACCTCGACTCGGAGGACGATGCCGAGCTGTTTGTGGGCTGCGCCGGCGGCGTCGATACCGTATGCACTTTCAAATACAACCGCTCATTCGCCCCGAAAGACTTCGCATATTATAAGATAGATGTTTCAAAAGGTCAGGGCGGCCACTCGGGAGGCGACATCCATCTGGGACGCGCCAACGCCAACAAGATACTTGCCCGCTTCCTCTTCGACCTCTCGAAGAAGCACGAGATTGCTCTGGCAGAAATCGACGGCGGCAACCTGCGCAACGCCATTCCCCGCGCCGCCCATGCCATTGTAGGCGTTCATCCCGACCACAAAGAGGCCATGCGTGTGCTTCTCAACGAATATGCGGCTACCATACAGCAGGAATACTCGGATATAGAGCCGACCATGACCATAACCATGGAGTCCGTTGAGCGTCCGGAATACAGCATTGACGACGAAACCGCAACCAACATTGTACGCGCCGTTTACAGCGCACCTCACGGAGTGGTTTCGATGAGCCGCGAACTTGAGGGACTTGTGGAGACCTCCACCAACCTTGCAAGCGTGAAGATGAAAGAGGACAACACCGTAGTGGTGACAACCAGTCAGCGTTCGGCCGTTGACTCACGTAAATGGGATATAGCCAACCAGGTAGAGGCCCACTTCCTGCTGGCAGGCGCCGAGGTGGTTCACGGCGAAGGCTATCCCGGATGGAAGCCCAACCTGCAGTCGCCCATCATGGAAATGGCCCGCGACGCCTATAAAGAGCTTTACGGCATCACTCCGGCCATAAAGGCCATTCACGCCGGACTTGAATGCGGACTCTTCCTCCAGAAGTATCCTTATCTCGACATGGTATCGTTCGGCCCGACACTTCAGAACGTTCACTCGCCGTCCGAGCGCATGAACATTCCGGCAGTTGACCGCTTCTATCAGCAGCTGAAGCTCACTCTGAAAAAAGTAGCCGACAAAAAAGCCTGACATACTCACCTGCCCCGCAAGCACGTGACAGAATAGAAAATCCGCGGGTCATTTACACACACAAGCGTATAATGGCCCGCGGATTATTTTTAACCACATACCAGGCTTTTTTACCACACACCATGAAACACCCTAAGGCGGCAATACTGCTTCTTGCGATTACGATTCCCGCACTTTATGCACAGCAGCCGAAACCGGCTAAAAACGCCGCTGCAAACAAAACCGCGACAGAAGCTAAAGCCGAAACAGAAAACGAGGAATTTCTCGACACCGACACGCTGACCCATCCGCATCCGCCGATGCTGCTGACGGTAGAGCGTCTGACTGAACGCGATTATATAGAAGTCGCGAATCGTCTGGGCGTGGAACCGGAAGCTATAAAGGCCGTAGTGGACATTGAGGCCGGAAAAGAGCACCGGGGTTTTTTCAAGCCCGGACTGCCGCTTATAAACTTCGACCTGACGATGTTCAGGAAGTTCGCAGGAAAATCGGGAATCAACCTTGCAAAATACAACCGCACGCACGCAGCCGTATTCAACCGGCCCAACGCACGCGCGCACGGCTCGACACAGGCAGCACAGCAACACCGCCTGCGGACGGCCCGAAGCATTGACGACGAAACGGCCGTGATGGGAACATTCTGGGGAATGTTTCAGATAGGAGGATTCAACTGGAAACTCTGCGGAGCCAAGAATATAGACGACTTCGTGGATAGAATGAGCCGGTCGGAAAGAGACCAGCTCGAACTTTTTGCCAATTTTTTGGTAAGCACCGGCCTTGACCAGCCACTGAAAGCCAAGAACTGGGCTGCCTTCGCGCGGGGATATAACGGACCGTCGTATGCCCGAAGAGGCTATCATACGCGAATGGCGGCAGCTTACGCGCGCCACAAGCGGGCCTCGCGTAACCTGTCGGGCTTCCCCACAGAACTGTCGCTCGGCATCAAGGAGGATGTGGACTTCACCCCCATGAGCCTTGACTCAATAAACTGACACCCGCCACAAGAAGAAAGAAAAGCCCCGCTGCTATCCAGACTCGCGAGGAAGCCCGGATACCGAACAACCGGCGGTTTACCCCAGCCACCAGAGCGCAATAAAGAACGGAATCGAGCGTAATGCCCACGCCGGCTCCGGCAAGTCCCCACAAAGAATATCCGGCGCTGACGCAGACGGCCATAATCAGTGCTCCGACGCTCTCCGTGAGCATAAACTGTCTGGGTGAGCCTTTGGCGAGAATCACAAACGCCATATTCCATGAGAGCACCCGCGCAACAAACGAAGGCGCCGCACAAACGAGCATGGGTACAACCGGCAGAAACGAACCGTCGTAAAACAGACGTACAAGCCACGGGGACAGGAGGACAAAAGCCGACGCTCCTATAGCCGCAAGAGGAAGAAACACCATGCATTCGTGACGCATCATAAGCTCCACGCGGCGGGGATGGGAAGACTGCGCCGATATGCGTGGAAAATATTCCATAGCCATAGCGCTGAAAATTACGCCTACATATCTCACCGACATCTGATAGCCGGCCTGATAGAGACCGACGGAGTCAAGCCCTCCACCAAATCCGATAAAAGTCACGACGGCGTATCCCGCCGCCACGGAAAGGAAGCCGCTAAGAGTCATAGCGGCCGACATTTTCAGCAACGGGCCATAAGCATAGTCACTGCCCTCCCCTTTTCTGTATTTTTCAGGGACTGCGCGACGACCTTTGACATAAAAAACAACGGCAGAAACTACAGAAGTCACCACCACTATCAGCGCGACACCCCACATATTTCTGAGATTCCATACAATAATGCATGCAGGAACCAGAGCAAGCAAAGCACTCAGAGAAGATGCGGAAGCAAGGGAACGCAAACGGCCCGAACCCTGAAGGACCGCGCTTTCACCACCGCTTACGGAATTGAATATGACAGCAACCGCCACAAACGCAAACAGAGGCCACAGAGCCATAAAGCCAAAAGAGACACTGCTCAGAAGCGGCGAGAGCAACAGGACGAGGGCGGCAGCACATAATCCGGAAATCAAAGCAAGATGACGGACAGCATGTACAGTGCGGGCGCTTTCCCCGGGGGACGCGGAGGCAATAACCCTGACGCCGGATGTCTTGAGACCTGATGAGACAAAAGAACCTGCCATTTCGCAGACGAGTGACAGAATCCCGAGCATTCCCACACCCGAAGCACCCACGGCAAGAGCAACCACCTTCGTCCGCACTATGCCGCACAGCATGGCAAGCGACTCAGTGCCTGAAAACAGAGCCGTGGTCTTGAGGAGCCGCTTTGTCAGGCGCCGTTTCATTTAACCCATTCAAGAGGATTGAGCTTGCTGCGTTCGCGGCGCAGCTCGAAGTGCATCACATTGCGTCCGTTCTCATCCATGCCGATGCTGCCAATCTGCTCATTCGCTGAGAGTTTCTGACCCTGACGAACGGAAATCGAGCTCAGATTGGCATAAACGCTGAGGTAACTTCCATGACGCACCATGACAATGTTGCCGAATCCTTCCTGACGGAAAATGGCTGACACCACCCCGTCGAATATACAGCGGGCCGAAGTTCCGGGAGAAACGCCTATGTCTATGCCGTTATTGACCGTCTCCACATGCTCCAGCTGCGGATGTTTGTTTCTTCCGAAGCCCTTCACTATGGTGTAGCTGCCCTTGACGGGAAACAACAGACGTCCGCGATTGCTCTCGAACGAGCCGTTCATCTTGCGGTCGGCCTCTGCAATGAGCACTTTTGCAGAGGGCGTCGGTGATGCCGACTTCCCCTTGGATTTGGACGGGGCGCCCCCTTTTCCTCCTTTGGCAGCCTCCTTTTCGGCGGCTTCGCGCTCACGGCGACGCTGCTCCTCGGCTATAAGGCGGTCAAGTTCGTTGTCGAGGCGGCGCATACGGCGCTCATTCTCTTTCAGCACGCTCCGCAGACTCGACTGCTCCTTTTTGAGCTTTGCCACGAGCTTATCGGCATCCGTCTTTCTGACCTCAAGCGACCGTCGGCTCTGATTGAGTTGCGCGAGCGAACGCTCACGCTGGGTATATGTGGTGCTCAGATCGGCCTTGCGGCGCGTGATTTCATCCGAGAGGTCTCTTAACTCCTGCTGGCGGCGGTTGTGCCAGCGACCGTATTCACCCACATAACGCATCCTCGCCATGGCCTCACGGAAAGAAGAAGAGGAGAACATAAACCCCACAAACGAAAGGGATTCCCCGCTTCCTTGCATGTCACGGAGAGCCTTTATATACGATTGTTTCAGACGGTCACGACGTTGCGACAGTCGGTCAAGCGTATCGGCCGCGCTCTTAATGCTCCGGTTGAGGGAATCAACCTGAACCGTAACAGCACTTATCTCGGTGGATTTCCGGGCTATCTCGCCATTGATTTTTGACAACTCGCCAAGAGTCTTACGGGTCTCGAGATTCTTTGCCTTGAGTTTTTTATTTGTTTCGGAAATAACGCGCTCAGTAGCTTGCTTTTCCTTGCGTAAATTCTTGATATCTCGCGGCTTTGCGGCTGAAGCTTCGAGAGCCAGAGCCGCAACTGACGCTATAACCATCAACTTTCTTAACATGAACATGCCATCAGAGATTTTTCAGCATTTTCATTACAGCCTCAGGAGAGATACGCGAATAGCCGGAGGGAACCACCGACTTGTCGGCAAGGCCCTTCTTCACATTCCACTGCGCTTTCCTGAAATTCCACTCGACCGTGGCCTTGACAGGCGTCTTTCCCGCGGGAGCCTCTACAGAAACCGTAGAAGCGAAATCACCTGCCGACGAAGAGAAAACATCGCCATAAGCGATACTTACCGGAGACGCACCTGCCACGCTTACAGCAAGAGCCTTGAGAACGGCAGGCTCACGGAAAGCGAAACTATATTTCACATCAAAGTCCCTGACTTCACCGCTCGCCGTCCAGAGGGACGGGTCTTCTGTAATTGTTATCCCGAAATCAGACGCCTTCACCTTATTCTTACCCGGAACGAACACATGACCCGTAAGGAGGTCCTGCAGATTGCCGGTGGTAGCGGGAAAACCGTCAAGCAGACTCACCACATCCGCCTTGAAATATGCCTTGTTGAAACGGTCGATGACAGTAATAGAGTCGTCCTTCACACACAAACTTCCAATCTCCATGCCCAGAAACCTCAGCGATATTGAAAGGCTCTTGTCACGTTCCATAACCGCGGTTCCGCTGATGGAGAGGGATCTGGGTTCCGTGAGGCGAACGGTGACCGGGAGCTTCACGTTCCGCCACATACCGTACCCCCCGATTCGGGCAGAAAGCGCGGATTCGGCATCACGCACAGAGAAACCACCCTTCTGTATATCCGATTGCGAGGAATCCGGAACGGCATTCCGGCCACTGCGACATGAAACAGCGCCCAGCGATAGCAGAAACAGAATAAAAGCAAATGTGATAGAAAATATAGAACTTATTTTCACTTGACTGGAAATATTTTGATTACACTATTCGTAGAAAAATGTCTTGTTCCTGACCTTACGCTTAAGCAACTCATTGTCCGGGTCGAGTTCCAGAGCTTTCTCCCAGAATTCGAGAGCACGGTCAGGAAGCCGGTTCATGAAGTAGATGTCGCCGGCGTGCTCGAGAAGTTCGGCGGAAATTTCCGGATCTTCCTCGGCAGCGGCATCGGTCAGCGCGCCGTCAATCACCTCCTTGGCCTTCTCGTAATTGTTTTTCTTGAAGAGCACCCAGGCGTATGTGTCGAGCGAATTGACTGATTCGGGATTGATTTCAAGCGACTTCACAATATATTCCTCGGCCTTGTCGAGATCGCGGTCCTGACAGGCGAGATAATAGGCGGTATTGTTAAGCAACAGTGCGTTTTCGGGATCGAGACGCAGGGCCTCCTCCGAAAGGGCGAATGAAGAATCGACCTGCCCCATCTTATACAGCACATCGGCTTTGCTGCTCAACACGTTGGCACGGGCCTTATAGTCGGTGCTGTCGGTGAGATGGCTCTGTGCCTCGTCGACGTAGCGCAAAGCATCCTTCAGGCGATCCTGCTCCATCATGGCATAGCTTCCGAGCATATACAGCGGTATACTGTCGGGGAAATAATGAATGGCGTTCTTGATGGCGCCGTCGGCCTTGGAATAATTCTTGTCCATAAGGTACGCGGAAGCGAGACGGTTCCAGGAATCATAATCCGAGGGATCGCTGTCGAGGGCATACTGCAGCTGCTCGGCACCTTTGGCAAAATCGCGTGTGGCGAAGAGATACTGGCTGTATAGCAGACGCGGTTCGGGTTCATGGGGGTACTCTTCTATCAGTTTGTCGCAAAGGCGTGTGATATTACGCACCTGAGTAGAATCGGAATATAGCTTCGCCACGTAATCGTTGAGGATGCCGAGCTTCGACATAAGGTCAAGGTCGGGCTGCCCGATGGCCTGCATCACCTCGCGGTCGTAGGCCACGCTGTCGCCGATAGTGCTGAAATACTTTGCGCGGTTGTAATAGGCCACGCCGCTGTCGGGGTTATATTCAACAGCCTTATTGTAATAATAAAGCGCTGAGTCAGGCTTGCCGGACTGCATGTACACTCCGGCCACGATGGCATTGTAGTCGGGAGAACGGGGATTGAGCGAAAGAAGGTTTAGAGCCTCGTCGAGCACGCGGGCGGTATCGGCACGCTGGGCATAGACGCCGATTTTCGCCATGACATATTCCGGTGAGATGCCGTCGCGCGTCATGATTGAATCATAGACGGAGAGAGCCTCGTCGTAATGCTCGGGACCGTTGGCTATAAGGAATCTCGCGAAAGCCATGCCTACCTCGGGGCGCGAGGGATTGGCATTGTAGGTGTTGCGGAAAGCCTCCAGCGCCTCCGCGGCGTGATCGGCCCGCATTGCCACATCGGCATACATCAGCGTGGTATAGGTGTCCTCCGGGTTCTGCCTCACATAATCAGTCATGAGCCCGAAAGCCCTCTCGATACTGGCGCTGTCGGTGCCGCCGCCTTCAAGAAGCTCCTTCATTCCCTGCTCGCGGGCAAGGTATGGATCCGAAGGGTTGAGCTGATGGGCGCGCGACACAAGCTCATAGTAAGCGGCATTATCATGGTCCTTATAACGCAAGGCCTCCATAAATATATAATCGGCTTTACGTTTGTCGGCATCTGATGGAGTGTTATTGTCTTTTTGAGAAGCCGCAGCGAAGTGAGCCACTCCGGCAAGTATAGCGGCTATAAGCAGGTAAACCGGTTGAAGTCTGTAGGATTTCACGCTGAAAAAGGCGGTTAGAAGAGGATGTAAAACAAATAATCGAAGCGGAGAAACTGCCCTCGTCACTCCACCCCGGTGTGACCGAAGCCACCCTCGCCTCTTTCGGTAGCGTCGAGACTTTCGGCCGGTTCCCACTCAACCCGGGAATAAGGAGCTATAACCATCTGGCATATACGCTCTCCGTCATTTATAACAAAGGGCTCGGATGAAAGGTTGATGAGAATCACACCTATCTCACCGCGATAATCCGCATCGATGGTTCCGGGAGCATTTGCCACAGTGATGCCGTGCTTGAGCGCGAGGCCGCTGCGGGGACGAATCTGGCATTCGTAACCATGAGGCAAGGCGATGCGGAGTCCCGTGGGCACGAGCACACGCTGCATAGGCGCAAGTGTTACCGGTGATTCAAGATTTGCCCTCACATCCATCCCGGCGGAATGTTCCGTGGCATAGGAAGGCATAGGATGATGGCTGCTGTTTATTATCCTGACTTTTGTCATTTCTGTCATAATGGCGGGAATAAATTTACAGAGATTTAATCAGAAATTGATGCCTATGCGGAGACAGGCCATGCTCAGCCCGTTGATATTCTCGAGGCGGTCGTCGCGCTGATATGACTTGAATCCGTTGTAGACATAACTGAGCATCAGATATGACCTGAAGCTTTTGCCGCGGGCCAGATTGAAGCCCACGCCGGGAGAGATATAGAAGTCGGTCTGCTGTTTGTCATACTGTGTGTTGTTGAACGACACGCCAGTCCTGAAATCAAAGAAAGCGAGCGAAGGCTGCTGCCTGAAACTGCTCTGGAACATGAAATAGACGGGGAACGCGCGGGAACTGTTGTCGACCATCATGTTGATGGACGCTCCGAAGCCCAGCACATTGATCCAGGAATTGCGATAACCGAAATAAGCATTGATATCAACGGTGGACATATCGTGGCTTGTCATGTCGATGCCGCCACCGGCCTCTATTCCCCAGGTGAAATGAGCAAGAGATTCCGAGGTGCGGTAGGAAGGGCGTGAGGCCTGTGACTGGAAAGCCACGGCCATGACACACAGCAGAAATAAAATTCGCCTCATAAAGAATAAGAGCTTGTTTAATAATAAATGTTAACGACAGGGCTGTCAGTCGTCGAGCAGATTTTCGTTTGTGATGAGGAAGTTATGGGGTTCCATAACGACCGAAGAGCAAGCGGAAAGATGCCGGCGAATGACAGCTGGGAGGTAATTCCTACTAATACTTTTACAATCAATCTGAAATTTCATTAATTTTTAAACTTACGGAAGATGGATTGAACTTGTTTATGTTGTCCTTCATTCGCATATCTTGGCCGCTTTTCGTCCTGCTTCTCAGTCGTGTACATCAAGTACACTCCTTCGTCGCAGAACAAAAATCCGCTCAAGCTATGCGACCCTGTCGTCAACATTTATTATTAAACAAGCTCTAAATGTTAGCCAGCGGGCTGTAATCCCGCTGCATTATTGGATGCAAAAATACAAATAATATCGGAGAACGCGTGAATCAGCGCTTTTTCAGAAGCAGGCTCACCCATCCGTCCTGCTCTATGACATCCACCGGTTCAAGCCCACAAGGAGCAGCCGCCTCTTCTATTATTTTCACATCCGGCATATAGAAGCCGCTCAGGGCCATGAGCCCTCCCGCCTTGAGATGCCTGGCGTAAGTTTCAATGTCGGCAGTGATAACATTGCGGTTGATATTGGCCAGGAAAAGGTCGGCCGAATAGTCCACATTCTCGAGAGCCGACGCATCGCCGTTAAGGAGCGTGACATTCTCCACGGAATTAAGCCGTATGTTTTCCCCGGCGTTTATCCATGCAGGAGTGTCGATTTCAATACCGGTCACTCTACGGGCTCCTCTCAAAGCGCACAGGATTGCGAGGATTCCTGTCCCGGTTCCCATGTCGACCACGTCTTTCCCTTCCAGGTCAGATGAAAGGATACGGCGAATCATCAGACAGGTGGTGGCATGATGTCCGGTACCGAAAGCCATTTTGGGGTCAATTACTATATCGTGACGGCATACCGGGACATCGGTATGGAAAGAACTGTGGATTACGACCTCCCCGTCTACCACGATGGGCTTGAAGTAGTTTTTCTCCCATTCATGGTTCCAGTCGCGCCCCTCCACTTCCTCAACCGTGACTACGGGCACGGTAGGAAACGGGAGCTGCGAGAGGATTACATCTACATCGCGAGTATATACATCCTTCCGTATGTAGGCGGTCAGGCCCTTATCGTCAGGCACGAAACTCTCATAGCCGGCATCGGCGAGCAAAGCTGCGGCAACGTCGGTAATATCTTCGGAGCAGGGTGAGAAATCGATTCTCACCTCCATATAATCATTCATCTTTTATTAGAGCATAATGGATTGAATGGCAATATGCCTGAGGAGGAGGATTAAAGAGATTGTCGACGGATGCACGAGCGTGCATCCCTACAATGCGGGGAGGGCATTTTGAGTTGGGAGCACTCTCAGCGCTTTTTGGAGCGGCGCAGCGAACGTATGAGCCGGAAAATCTTGGAGCCGATCTTAAAGGCAATCACGCCATAATCAATGAATCCGAGGCCACCCATCACGGCATGCACTATGCCGTCCTTTTTTCCATTTCCCGACAGGCCGGCGGCTGCAGCCATAAGGCGCTCCTTGGATATCTCGGTTTTTGCGGCGGCATAGGCGCGCTCATATCTTATTTCCTCAAGAGTGAAACCGGGCCAGGCGGGATCTGTCTTTGATATTTTGTTCATTTTGTCAGTGGTGAAACGGCCTTGTAGCAGCCGTATTTGTCAAAGAAAAATTTTGCTTACAAAACGTGCTATCGGATCCTGAATCAGAGGTTTTCTGAAAAGGATAAGCAACGCTATGAGCAGAGCGTATATTCCTGAAATAATAAGATAGCTCCAGCCTTCGCCTATGGCGCTTGCTATCCATTGGGAAAGAGCCAGCGAAAGGAAGAAAACAAAAAAAAGCGCGAACATGAACACGGCAAGCACCAGCGCGATGCCCGAAAGCATCACGGTGGTCTTCTCGGCTCCGGAAAGACGCGCGTATTCAAGTTTATTTCCGAGAAAATCTTTCAGAAGGCCCCAGATACGGTTCAGGGAATTCTGTGTATTGGTTTTGTCCATGGGAAAAAGGAACAGAAACAAATATGACTAAATCAAAGAATGCCTACGCAGATGCAGCCACCTCACGAACCCGAAATCAGATGATACACGAGCCTGCTATGAACAGACACGGACTCCAACCGAGGGCCAGAAGGCGGCGCATCACGCCGGGCAATCTCCGGTAACTTAAAAGCGAGCCGAGACTCAATCTTCGATTTCGCTTGTAAGCTGCTCTACAAGAGCATCGATTTCGCTTTCAGTGCAGATTATACCTTTTTTGCGGAGCAAATCCTTAATACGGCGACGAAGATCCTCGCCTTTTTCGGGGGCGAAAAGAATAGCTGCACCGGCGCCCACAAGAGCACCGCCAAGGAATGCGTAGAGAAGGTTATGATTACCCATGATAATAGTTACTGTTTAGTTATAATTAATGTCAGTGAGAGCAAGTGGCGCGTGAAAATCAGGAATTAGCCTCGATATCCTCGGCAATCTGGTCGGCAAGTTCCTCTATTTTGGAGGGATGCAGCTTGACGCCTTTTGATTTGAGGTATTTAACGATCTCATCGCGGGTTGTCGATCCTTTCTGGGGAGCAAAAAGAAGACCTACAGCAGCACCGGCCACAGCGCCGCCTACCACTGCTAAAAGAATGTTTAATGCTTTCATGTCGTTTGATGTTTTAGGAAATTAAAAATTTCGATTGTATAACAACCTTGTCGCGGTAAAAGTTTTCACACTGCTAATGTACGAAATAAGATTGTAATAATACGAGAGATTCTCCGGATAATTTTTCCCTTGACAAACAAATACTAACCATAAAAAACAAATAACATCAATAAAAGAAGAAAAATCTTAATATTTGACTAAATTTGTAACAAAATTGGCGCATAGCGCTCTAATTCCGACCAATCATCAACCAAATTACACTTATTTAACCCCAAAACATCATGAAAATCATTCATGCAATTCCGGCACTGATGCTCGCCGCTGCCGTATCCTGCTCCACGCCGATACAGCAGACAGCCGACTACAATGTGGTGCCCCTCCCGCAGGAAATCACTCCGGCCGAAGGCCCCGGATTCCTGCTCTCGTCAAAAACCGTGATAGCCTATCCGGCCGACAACGACACGCTCAAGCGCAACGCAGAGCTGATGGCAGAGTATTTCAAGACTCTTACCGACAACGACCTGAAGCTGGTGACCGAAGCTCCGGAGAAAGATGCCGTAGTGCTTAAAGACGACCTTGCCAGCTCCAACCCCGAGGCCTACCAGATTACCGTAAACTCCGATCTCATCACCATAAACGGCGCCTCGGCCGCCGGCAATTTCTACGGCATCCAGACACTCCGCAAAGCCGTTCCTTCAAAGGCTCATCAGAATGTGGAATATCCCGCCGTGACCATAAACGACGCTCCCCGCTTCGGCTACCGCGGCGCAATGTTCGACGTATCGCGCCACTTCTTCCCCGTTGACTCCGTGAAGCAGTTTATCGACATGCTCGCGCTTCACAACGTCAATACTCTCCACTGGCACCTCTCCGACGACCAGGGCTGGCGTATCGAAATCAAAAAGCGCCCGGGACTTACCGAAATCGGCTCCAAGCGTTCAGGCACCTGCATAGGCCATGACTTCGATTCCAACGACTCAATTCCCTACGGCGGATTCTATACTCAGGAAGAGGCCAAAGAAATCGTGAAGTATGCTGCCGACCGCCACATCACCGTGATACCCGAGATTGACCTTCCCGGCCACATGCTCGGCGCTCTTTCGGCTTATCCCGAACTCGGATGCACCGGAGGCCCGTACAAAGTATGGACACGCTGGGGAGTTGCCGACGACGTGCTCTGCGCGGGCAATGACTCCACCTACCAGCTTATCGACGACGTCCTCACCGAAATCACAGAGATATTCCCCTCGAAATATATCCATATCGGTGGCGACGAAAGCCCCAAGGTACGTTGGGAGAAATGCGAGAAATGTCAGGCCAAGATCAAAGAACTGGGTCTGAAATCAGACGCTCACTCCACCGCAGAGCAGAAACTCCAGACCTACGTGATGAGCCGAGCCACCCAGACCCTCAACAAACTCGGCCGCAACATGATCGGCTGGGACGAGGTGCTTGAAGGCGGACCGGTTGAAGGCGGCGTAATCATGTCGTGGCGCGGAACCGAAGGAGCCGTAACAGCCGTGAAATCCGGCATGAAAGCCATCCTTTCGCCCACCAACTACTGCTATTTCGACTATACCCAGGCTCTTGACAAAGAGAATGAGCCTCTCGGCATAGGCGGATACCTCCCCGTTGAGAAAGTTTATTCTTTCGAGCCCATCGATCCCACACTCACCGACGATGAGAAATCACGCGTGCTCGGCGCTCAGGGCAACCTCTGGACCGAATATATCTCCACAATGGACCATGTGTTCTACAACGAGCTTCCCCGTATGGCTGCCCTCGCTGAAGTAGGTTGGACAGCTCCCGAAAAGAAGGATTTCCGCCAGTTCACCGGACGCATGGCCAACATGTTCCATCAGTATGACGCATTCGGCTTCAACTACGCCCGTCATCTTTTCAATGTGCAGCCTCAGGTCACCATAGAAAAAGGCAAAGGCATAGTGGTTAACCTCTCCACTTTCGACGATGCCCCAATCTACTATACACTGGACGGCACCGAGCCTACCGAAGCCGCACAGCTTTATACCGAACCTGTTGTCCTGGACAAGACCTGCACCATCAAGGCTGCTGTGATCCGCCCCGAAGGCAAGAGCCCCGTATGGGCCGACAGCGTGTCGTTCAACAAAGCCACATCGGCTGAAGTGACTTTTGAGTTCCCCCCTCACTCGCGTTACACCGCCGACGGCCCCCAGACTCTCGTAGACGGATGTTTTGGCCGCGATGCGTTCAACGACGGCTCCTGGATGGGATTCAACTCCACCCCCATGGTAGCCACTCTCGACCTCGGGCAGCCCAAGGAGATTTCTTCGCTTTCAGTAAACACCAACGTGCGCACGAACGACTGGATTTACGACACCCGCAAAATCACCGTCGAGGTTTCTGACAACGGCAAGGACTTCAAGGAAGTTGCCTCACAGGACTATCCCGCCCTCACCGCCCACAAGAGCGAGATCGTGAACCACACCCTCACCTTCGCTCCCGTAAAAGCACAGTGGGTACGCATTACCATGGTTCCCGAAAAATCAATCGGTTCGTTCCACGATGTAGCTGCCGGACAGGGCGCTTTCATCTTCGTTGACGAAATAGTGCTCAACTGAGACTGATATCAGTCATCCATTAAAAAAGAGATGTGCCCGCATCGGGCGCATCTCTTTTTATGTGATTTGTTTAACCTGGTAAATTTCAATATACATCCATAATCCTTCTGATTATCAACAATATCTATAGATCGCAGTGTACTAATAGTGTACTTTGGGAGAAGCTGGCGGCAAGCCGGAGCAAATGAATTTGAAATAATTGTCATCCGTTAGAGATTTTTAACTGCGATGATTTGCTGCTTTTCACCGGCCTGTATTACATCAACGGTCTTAGAAATCCTCTCAAACAAGTATCCTTGATGTGCCTTATGAACCGCATGATGAGAGACTCGTTGCATGGGGAAGATGTCGAAAACAATAGTTCGATTGAATTAATTCGCAGATTTTTAGGATTGCATACCGTTAATCTCGCGAAAAATCGCTAACTTTGCAATTTAAGCATTATATGCGAAATGACCAAGAATATTACAACGACATAACGGCAAAAGCCGTAAACAAAAATATTGGAAGCTCCAACGTAGTCGCTTATAGGCTTTGGTCGGCCTCGCATAGCTTCGTTGGAGTTTTTTATATATGGAGCTGACCGCAGCGCAACAGAAATATTTTGCCTATTGGCTTACAAGGAGTCTGCCTTCTGACAGCCTCGGTAAGCTCACGGCATCTTTGCAAGATGCGCAGGTCGATTTGACCCCACACCAAATCGACGCGGCTCTTTTCGCTTTCAAGTCGCCGCTCTCAAAAGGCGCAATCCTCGCCGACGAGGTAGGGCTTGGCAAAACCATTGAAGCAGGAATAATCCTCTCTCAATTTTGGGCTGAACATCGCCGCCACCTGCTTATTATCGCCCCGGCTAACTTGCGCAAGCAGTGGGCGGCTGAACTTCAAGAAAAGTTCTTCTTGCCGTCTCGTATTCTTGAAGCAAAGACTTTCAACCGATACATCGAGGACGGCAATCTAAATCCGTTCAACTGCGAGGAAATCGTCATTTGCTCATATCAGTTCGCAAAGACGAAAACCCCATATCTCAAACAGACTAACTGGGATTTAGTGGTTATAGACGAGGCTCACCGCCTCCGGAATGTCTATAAGCCAACCAATAAAATCTCCAACACAATAAAAAACGCGCTTGCCGACCGCAAGAAAATTCTCCTTACGGCAACGCCACTTCAGAACTCCATACTTGAACTTTACGGTCTGACAACCATTATCGACGATTACGCGTTTGGCGATCTTAAAAGTTTCAAGATGCAGTATAATCGTAATCTCGATGATAACGATTATCAGAACTTGCGTCGTCGTCTTGCGCCGCTGTGCAAGCGGACACTGCGCCGCCAAGTTCTCGAATATGTGCGATACACAAAGCGCATCGCCATATTGCAAGAGTTTTTTCCGACAAAACAGGAACAGGAGCTATATGATCTTGTTTCGGAGTATCTGCAACGCCCGCGCCTATATGCGCTGCCTAACAGTCAGCGTCAGCTTATGACGCTTATACTCCGTAAACTCCTTGCTTCCTCTACCCACGCTATATATGGTACTCTCTGTGCCCTCATTGAAAAGTTGGAAGCGAAGCTCAAACGCCAAGGCGTTGTGCAGTCTGATGAAGATTTTTTCAAATATGACTATGAGGATTACGAGAGCGAAACCGAAGAATGGCTCGACGATGAAGAAGACGAGGACGAGCCGGACGAAGAAGAAATACTCTCGCCCGAAGACATTGAGCGCGTCAGACTGGAGATTAAAGACCTTGAAAAATTCCGCGACCTCGCTTTCAAGATTAAACGTAACTCAAAAGCCGAACAGCTTTTTGAGGGCTTAAATCAGGGCTTCGCTCAACTTGAAGTCCTCGGCGCACCGAAAAAAGCTCTCATCTTTACTGAATCACGCCGCACCCAAGACTTCCTTTTCGACCTGCTCGAAAAGAGAGGCTATAAGGGTAAAGTTGTGCTTTTCAATGGCTCAAACGCCGACAAACAGTCCACTGCCATTTACAAGGCGTGGAAAGAAAAGCACAAAGGCACTTCAAAGATTACAGGCTCGGCAACAGCCGATAAACGCGCAGCTCTTGTTGATTATTTCCGCGACGAAGCAACCGTCATGATTGCTACCGAAGCGGCAGCCGAAGGTATCAATCTGCAATTCTGCTCGCTTGTAGTCAACTATGATATGCCGTGGAACCCACAGCGCATAGAGCAACGTATCGGACGTTGCCACCGCTACGGTCAGAACTTCGATGTCGTTGTTATCAACTTCCTCAATAAAGCCAACGCCGCTGATGTCCGCGTCTATGAATTGCTCGACCAGAAGTTTCAGCTTTTCAATGGCGTATTCGGTGCTTCCGATGAAGTTCTCGGAGCAATCGGCAATGGCGTTGATTTTGAAAAGCGCATAGCACAGATTTATCAGCTATGCCGCTCGCCCAAAGAGATTAAGGAGGCTTTCGACGCTCTGCAAGAGGAACTGCAAGAGCAGATTTCCGACAAGATGTTGAAAGCCCGCACAACCCTTTTAGAGAACTTCGACGAATCGGTTAAACAGAAACTCCGTAACGACCTTGCCGAAACCCGAGGTAACCTCGACGAGTTCGAGCAGACACTTTGGCAACTTACTCGCAGTTATTTCGCCGAATATGCCGACTTCAACGATGAAGACAACTCGTTCATCGTTCACCCGTTTGTAGATAACGGAGCTGTGAGTTGGTACCGTCGTTTCCCCGGTGAATATAGGATGGTAAGCTCGGAGCATCGGCGCACAACCAAGTTAGCCGATGGTGTACGTCCTTACCGTATCGGCGACCCTCTCGCTCAATATATGCTCACGGGGCTTAAAGCCTCTCCTGTGCCAATCTCGGAAATAACCCTCGATTACAGCAACTCACCGCTCAATGTTGCTCTTATCAAGCGACTTGTCGGTCAGTCGGGTTGGCTGACTGTCGAGCAACTTACCATTGATTCTTTTGAGAAAGAGGATATACTTCTCCACGCTTGTATCACCGACAAGGGAGAAACCGTTCCGTCCGATATTGCCGAGTATATGCTTCGGCTTCCCGGCTCGGAAGATCCCCTGACCGCGGAACTGTCCGAATCGACAGCCACAGTTCTTGCTGATGCAATTACCGCCCAACGTGCGGGAATTACCGCAGCAAACGCCGAGCGCAATAACAATTTCTTCGAGGAAGAAATGGAAAAACTCGACAACTGGTCTGAGGACGTAAAAGCCGGTCTTGAAAAAGAACTGCGCGACCTTGACGCTGAAATCAAGCTCCGCAAAAGCGAGAGTAAAAAGACTTCGCGACTTGATGAAAAAGTGCGTCTGCAACGTCTTATCAAAGACCTTGAAAAGCGACGCAGTGAAAAACGCCTCAATCTTTATCAAGCCCAAGATGATGTTGACGAAAAGAAAGAAACCCTCCTCGCCAAAGTCGAAGCTATGCTCGCTCAAAAGATTGAGCAAACTAAGTTAATAACTTTTCATTGGAGGATAATATGAGAAAACGACATAAAGTCTGTATCAATATTTTGTTCATTTTTGCCTTAATATTTGCTCTGTTTGTAATTATACCTATAATGGTTAACATTATTATCGGTAGCACAATTAATCCAACGGCTATTCAGTTGAACGGCACAACGAGCGGTTGGCACAATTTTTGGGCTGTTTATCTCGGTGCCCTCATTGGGGCGTTTGTACCTTTCATAATACTTTACAAGACAATCAATAATAATAATAAAGAGAATTTCGCGAATCGACAGCTTCAAATTCGCACCATCGCATATCAAACACAAATACAGTGGGTTAATACTTTAAAAACCTCTATACAGCAAATTTATAGGGCGTTTAATGTCCTATGGCTTGATGAAATATATATAGTTTTCAAAGAAACATACGACCAAAATAATTCTGAGAACTACAAAATTGTTATTGCCAAAATTAAAGAAGTATGTGACCGCGTCAATGGGGCTACTGACAATTTTAGACTAACATTTATTCGTGATAATGATTCGGAAGAGCAAAAATTCATTGAAGAGTTTGAAATTCTTAGAGAAACCTATTGTAACCTCGTCGGTGATATCTCCGCTTTATCTCAGATTTGCTTTCACAATGGGACAGACGATATGCTCAAAACTCAATTCCAAGCTGCTGTTGATGAACATAAATCCAAGAGTACACAAACTAAAGATGACTCTCATCGTTTATGGTTTATTGCTGATAAATATTCAATGAAATTGAAATCAAAGAAAGCCTATATCGTAAAAGATTTAATTGAAGCATACAACCCGATTTATATTTATGAATGGTGTAAAAATGTTCTTAAATATGAATCTGATAAAGCTAATATGATTTTAAATGACACAGAACAAGATAAATAAACTGGAACTTACATGGATTGGCAAGGAAGACGAGCCGCTTGCCATAGAACCGCGTCTGCTCCTTGACACTCCGGAATATAGTTTTGGGGAGATCGAAACCAGCACGCTTCCCAATGGGAAACCGTGGCCAGGCAATATGCTCATTCACGGCGACAATCTTCTTGCACTCCGCGCACTCATTGATACATTTGAGAATCAAGTCAAATGTATCTATATCGACCCTCCATATAACACTGGTAATGCGTTTACGCATTACGATGATGGGCTGGAACACTCCATTTGGCTCTCACTTATGCGAGAGCGATTGACACTTCTGCATAAGTTACTTAAGCCGGAAGGTTCCATTTGGATTTCCATAGACGCAGACGAAAGCCATTATCTTAAAGTGCTATGCGACGAAGTGTTTGGGCGCAGAAACTTCGTTGATGAAGTTATTTGGCAACGGTCATATTCGCCTATCAATCTCAAAAAAACGCTTTCCCGATGCCATGATACTATACTTGTTTATACCAAGGAACGTACAGACAAGTTTGAATTGAATCGTCTGCCCCGTAGTGCAGAGGCAAACGACAGATATAAAAATCCTGATAACGACCCTCGCGGAATCTGGAAAGCAGGAGATTTATCAGTTGGACCTGCTGTGCAAGAAAACATTTATCCTATTACTACTCCTTCGGGGCGTGTTTGCTATCCCCCCGAGGGATATTCATGGCGACTTAATAAAGAACGATTCCAAGAATACGTTGATGATAATAGAATATGGTTCGGACCTGACGGCAATAATGTTCCGGCGATAAAGCGATTCATCACAGAGGTCAAGGATGGTATCGTAGCTATGACCTTTTGGCCGTATCAAGAAGTTGGTCATAATCAGGATGCGAAAAAAGAGATTAAAGCTCTAAACTTCGAGTCTATCTTTGATACTCCTAAACCAGAAAAGTTGATTGAACGTATTCTTATTTTGGGTTCTAACCCCGGGGACATCGTTCTTGACAGCTTCCTTGGATCTGGAACTACGTCAGCAGTCGCTCATAAGATGGGGCGCAGATGGATAGGAGTGGAACTTGGCGACCACGCTTACACTCATAGCGCAGTCCGCATGAAAAAAGTTATAGAGGGCGAGCAAGGGGGCATCTCAAAGGCTGTAAATTGGCAAGGTGGTGGCGGCTTTAAGTTCTATGAACTTGCACCGAGCCTTCTAAATAAGGACAAATACGGCAACCTTGTAATCAACAAGGATTACAATGCTGATATGCTTGCCGCTGCAATGGCTAAGCATCAGGGCTTCACCTACTCGCCCGACGCTGAAATGTATTGGATACAAGGCCATAGTTCGGAGCACGACTTCATCTTCACCACAACCCAACTGATTACAGCCGAAATGCTCGAAACCATTCACGACCAGTTAGGTGAAGATGAATCGCTACTTATCTGCTGCACTAAGTTCCAACCTGAGTGCCGCAACAAATTCCCGAATATCACCATCAAGAAAATCCCCAAAGTTCTCCTTGATACATGCGAGTTCGACCACGATGACTACTCCCTCAACATCGTGTCAGTACCCCCCATCGACAATGAGGAATGGGATGAAGCAGATTCGGAGGATTATGTCAATTCTGATGATTATACATCTGTTGACGAACCTAATCTATTTAACCAATGAGTAACGTAGTATATCTTTTAGGGGCTGGTGCCAGCTATGGTAAGCGGCATGAAATAACATTAAGAGGTATTGGGGGACGTCCTCCCAAATCCTCATCAGGACGTTATGCTATTGACGAAGGCTTACCTGTCGTAAACGAAATAAATACTGAAATTTCTTATTTGATTGAAGACCTCAAACAGTCATATGAAAATTACGAAAGTAATGGTAGCAAGGTCGGACAACTAATAAAAGATCTTATCTGGTTACGGGATGAATCTTCTCGTCACATGACGGTTGATACTTTTGCAAAAAAACTATTTTTGCAAAACGACTCCTTATTATTTGAGAGACTCAAGAAAACATTGAGTAGTTTCTTTATTTTAGAGCAATTGAAATATCCCGCGGACAAACGTTATGATGCGTTTCTCGCAAACATACTGTCTTATCCAGAGAAAAAAATTCCAAATGAGATTACCATCTTAACCTGGAACTACGATAGTCAATTTGAAATAGCATATCGAGAATTTAATACCATTAATCAGCCGAGTGCAAGCTATTGGAAAGAAGTTAGGAACCAGCTTGGTATAAAGGATTCTCACGATACCAAGTTTGAGGAAGGGAAAATCTTCAAACTAAATGGAACTGCAATTTTTGATTATTTTCACTCATTCTCTCTATTAGGTGAGAGCTGTGGTGAGGATTTCAAGAACACTATTGGCTCTATAGCTGAAGTGCATAGCCAATTCAATCCCAACAATCATTTATATTTTGCTTGGGAAAATAGTCCAACATCGCCATATTTCAGAGAATTATATCCGCATATTAGTAATGCGGAGACTTTAGTCGTTATAGGCTACACTTTCCCTTATTTTAATAGAGTGATTGACCGTTCTATTTTTGAAACTATGGGGTCATTAAAGAAAATTTATATACAAGATCCCTTTGCAGAAAGAATACATCAGAATATCAACCCCGTTCTATCGGTTACGCATACAAGCATTAACAAAGTCCAAATTTATGAACTAAAAGATGTTGACCAATTTTATTTGCCAGCAGAACTATAATTATGAATTCACAGGTTAACTACATACGTCAACGCCTTTCGTTGCGCAAACCGCTGGCGAAAGCACTTGAACTGACGGCAAGAATAACGGATAAACTCTCGTTGAAAAAGCCACCGACAGACCCGGATCAGCTCGAAATGTTCATCGCAGCTGAGCTTGCGAAGGTAAAATCTATCGTGCCTACGGTCAAAGGTTTTGACCGCGACTTCCCCTCACTTGCTTTTTCCATTGCCACCGGCATCGGAAAAACTCGACTGATGGGTGCAATCATCGCATATCTCTATCTCAAAAAGCGTATCAAGCACTTCTTCGTTCTCGCACCTAACCTTACGTTATATGAGAAGTTGATAAAAGACTTCGGTGACGAATCCTATTCTAAATATGTATTCAAAGGTATAAGCGAATTTGTCGCCGCACCTCCACGCATCGTTACAGGAGAAACCTATAACGAGCGCACGGGTAGTCTGTTCTCTGATGTAGAGATTAATATTTTCAACATCTCGAAATTTAACAAGGATAGCAAGGAAGGCTCGAAAGGTCTGCCGCGTATGCGTCGCCTGTCGGAATACCTCGGTCAATCCTACTTTGATTATCTTGCTTCTCTGCCCGATCTCGTTGTGCTGATGGACGAGGCACACCGATACCACGCTGATGCCTCGAAACGTGCTATCAATGAACTTCGCCCGGTTCTCGGTTTTGAAATGACTGCCACACCTTTCGACGAGAAAGGACGTGCGTTCAAGAATATTGTGTTTGAATACAATCTCGCCGAAGCCCTCGACGATGGGTTGTATGTCAAAAATCCGGCTATCGCCAAAGCCCGAAATTTCAACAAGGATAATTTCACTCCCGACGAGATAGAAATTATCAAACTGGAAGACGGTATAACCTGCCATGAGCGAACAAAGCTCGCTATCGAGATGTACGCCAAGCAGAACAGCTTGCCGGTAGTCAAACCATTTATCCTTGTGGCTTGCCGCGATATTAGCCACGCCAAGTATATCGAGGAACTATTGCAGAGTGACCGCATTTATCACTCCGCATACAAAGGCAAGGTCTTGCGTATTGACAGTAGCTCAAAAAAGGATGAGGACATCGAGCGTCAGTTTGTCGCTCTCGAATCGCCCGACAATGGGATTGAAATTGTCGTGCATGTCAATATGCTCAAAGAGGGCTGGGACGTGAATAATCTATACACGATTATTCCGCTCCGAGCCTCCAATGCGGCTGTTCTCATTGAGCAGACTATTGGACGCGGTCTGCGCTTGCCTTACGGCGGTCAGCGCACCGGCAATAAGGACGTTGACACGCTCACCGTTATTGCTCACGATAATTTCCAGAAAGTAATCGACGAAGCCAACAAGGGCAATTCGCTTCTCAAACGTGTTTCGTTTATCGAGCTTGAAGACCGCGACGAGCGCGAGCAGGGAGGCAGAGTGGAAAACACTCCGACATCTACCGAGCAGAAGATACAGAAACAAATCGAAAAAGTCAAGGGTGAAATCAACGAAAAGTCAAAGCAGTACGTTACCCAGGTTGGCAAAGCCGTTGAGTCGGCTATTTCCAACATCGCCGCCGAGGGCGTTGGTTCTTTTGGCGACCTCCAAAAGAAAGAGGTCAAACAGAAACTCCGCGAAAAAGCTATCGCAACTATCAAGGAGAGTGTCAAAAATAGCCTTTTCGCCGAACAAGATGCAGCCGAACAAATTGCACAGGTTGATGAAGTCATCAATATTGTAGTCGAGGACTACAAGAATAATGTTATCGAGATACCGCGCATAGTGGTTGAGCAACAGAATGTCAAGGCTATCTTTGATGATTTTGACCTTGATACTTCAAACGGATATAATCTCGACGAGCTACGCCGTGAGATTATCCGTCAGGGTTTTACTGACTCAACCGACTTTGAGGTTATAGCCGGTAAATCCGGCAGCTCCAAACGACCTGCCGTTGAACAGCTCATTGTTTCGCTTATCGACTTCGACGATGTGGATTATGACGAAGTTTCCGACTTGCTTTATAAGCTAGTCGGACAGGCTGTCGATGCTATCCGCAGTAATGCTCCCGGCATCTCCGATGATGATTTGAACGAGCGTGTCCACGCTTTCAAGCAGAGCCTTGCCGACAATATTTATAAGCAGATGAAAGAACACTACCGCATTATTCCGGGAGAGTTCAAAATCAACAAGGTACTTCCGTTCTCGCAAATCTTGCCACAACCCATTATTGTCAACAACTGGGGTTCATTGGATTTTCACGAGCCTGTACCGTCCCAAAAATCTGCCGTTGTAAAATTTGTGTATGTAGGCTTCAAAAAATCCTATTATACCAAATATCGTTTCGACAGTTCTACCGAGCTTGATTTTGCGTTCATACTCGAAACCAACAATGAAGTCCTCAAATGGATTCGTCCTGTGCCCAATCAGTTCAACATATATTGGTCGAGCGGCGCAAAGAAATATGAGCCAGACTTCATTGTGGAAACTGCAGACGCTATCTATATGTGCGAAACCAAAGCCGAGAAAGATGTCAACGACCCCGACGTGCAAGCCAAGGCTGAAGCCGCCCGCGAGTTCTGTCGTCGCGCCTCCGAGTTTACGGCTCAGAATGGAGGCAAACCTTGGCGATACGTCATAATACCACACACCCTTGTTGATCGTGCTTATTCGTTCAACTATATCCTTAAACAAGCAAAACTCAAATAAATGTCATTTTGGAATTACATCGGTGAGTTTTTCTTGTTTCGCTGGCTGTTTGGCAAGTTCAGGAAGTCAGCAACAAAGCATGACGCGCACATAGAGGACTTAGGGGCTTCGATTGACAGAGATGGAAAACATCTGAATGACAATCACGATGAAGACATTGCACCTATTGATGATGCGGTCACACCTATAGGTGATAATTTACTCGGTGATTCCGACAATTCTGAGGAACTTGATGATTTGGATATATTCATGCGCAATAATAACGGCAAGAATCATTCAAGTCTGCATCACAGAGACTATGACAGTGATTATCATAGCAGCGGTCGTCATAGTTCCCATAATGATTGGAATTCTGGAAGTTATAATCAATCGTTTGATGATTTCCATGACGAGCAGGACGACTACGATATGATGGAGGATGATTTTTAGTAATTTTGGCTAAATTATGGAAAAGACGATTGACGATATAAAAGCTCTGATTGCAGCGGACGAGTCGCGGACTCTGGAGCTGAAGAAAACAACCGGCGAACTTAAAGACGGTATGCACTCGGCGTGTGCGTTTCTGAACACCGATGGCGGTTGGCTGATTTTCGGTGTTGCGCCGACAGGATTGAAGATTCTTGGACAGCCGGTTACAGAAACGACAAAACGTGAGCATCCGGGCGCATCAGTCTCAGATGTATGCGTGGGAGCGCATTACGGCAGACAATGTGACACTAACGGATCTGTAACAATCAGGGCAACGCACCGTTGCCAATCGTATCCTTAATAGAATACAATTCATTATCGCAAGTATTTAATCCTAACTACTCACATTATAATAATCGACACTATAGATGAAGTATCTATTTATTGCAGCCGTTCATTATCTTAAATTAGAGAATGAAGAAATTAAAATTCCACTTCAAGCTGGATATCTGTCTAATGAGAGTAACACCTTAGAGATGATACTCTCTAACAATTTATCTCTTCACACTTTAGGGCTTCACTCTATCGATGAAATTCGAGATGCTCCTTCTTATTATGTCCTCGAAGGTGATTTTAGTAAAGAATACGACCAATCTAAGATTGATGCCGTCGGCACATCTATCTGTTTTGCATTCCTTAGACAAATCCAAGCATATGTAGGAAGTCTTTGGGAAATATGTGATAATTCTATCTATGTACGTGACGGTTTTTTATATTCATACAACGAAATCATATCTGACGGATGTACCTTTAAAGCCTCAGTTTCAACTATTAATAGTAAGGCCACAGGAGCTATAGAGTCTGTTAGCATTCCCACGTCGCTACTAATGGAACAAGGAAAGATTATGGAAATTTTCATTAAAGACAACGGCTTCAATGAAATAGGCGATTACAAAACAGCGACACAAATACAACATTATAAAAAATCTGGTCTTTCTAGAAAAGCATTAGCTTCAGTTTATATTGCATTAGCGAGGGGACAAGCAAGCATACCCATGAAACTTTTGCTGTATTGTTCTGCAGCCGAGGCTCTCGTGGCAAATTCAGAAACAGAATTAAGTCATCGTGTCGCGGAGCGGATGGCCTCCCTATTGGGCAACAATACTGAAGAACGAGTTGATATATACTCGAACATCAAATTAGGGTATGATACTCGTTCAAAAGTGGCACATGGAGCTTTAATAAAGAAAGACGAAACATTAATTCAACGATGCTCAACAAATATTGATGATTATCTTCGCAAAGCACTTAAGCTCGAAGTGCCATTCAGTCTCAATGACAAAGATTTTGAAGATTTCTTTCTTAGGAAACTAATGAACTAATTTTGTCAAACATTATTAAGTGTATTGAGAATGACTATTGACGATATAAAGGCTCTGATTGCAGCGGACGAGTCGCGGACTCTGGAGCTGAAGAAGACTACCGGCGAACTGAAAGACGGTATGCACTCGGCATGTGCGTTTCTGAACACCGATGGTGGTTGGCTGATTTTCGGCATTGCGCCAAAGTCGCTTAAAATATTAGGGCAGGAAGTTACGGACTCAACACAGCAAGAGATAGCCAAAGCTATCACCGGATTAGAACCCGCTGTCGATGTGAAGATTCATTATGTTGATGTGCCTGACCGCCCGAATAATAAAGTGATTGCCATGCACTTTGATGGCTGGGTATGGGGAGAACGCCCGCATACCTTCCACGGGTGCCCGTATTATAAAGTCGAAAGCACAACTAAGGTAATGCCGCATGAGATGTATGATGAACGAATCCGGGCGCATCAGCCTCAGATGTATGCGTGGGAGCGGCAGATGGCAGATGGTGTTATGCTTTCCGACTTGAATGAGAAGCATATTAGAGGGTGCATACGGCTTGGCGTTGAGGGCGGTAGAATCCCCGCAAGCGCAATGAGTGCGCCGATCGGCGACACGTTGGCGAAATGGAGTCTGCTGAAAAACGGCAATCCGACCAATGGAGCGGTGATGCTTTTCTCCAACAATATTGATGAATATCCGCAGTTCCGGCTTCGGATGGCCCGGTTCTTGGGTACGGATAAGAATGAGTTTATCGACAACCAACGAGCCGAAGGCAATTTCTTTGACCTACTCGACGCAGGTATGGCTTTCTTCTTCAAGCACCTCAATCTCAGCGGAAAGATTACAAACCACAGTCTTCAGCGCGAAGAACGCCTTGAAGTGCCATATCACGCTTTACGCGAGGCATTGATCAATAGTCTGTGCCATCGTCAATGGGAGAAGCATAATCTGACAGGAAGTATCGCAATCTACGATGACCGCATAGAGATTGCCAACCCCGGCATATTCCCTCCTCAAATCTCACCCGAATCCATCAAGGAGCCGCATGAGTCATATCCCTACAATCTAAAGATTGCTGAAGCCCTGTATAAGTCAACTTATCTGGAAAGCTGGGGTTCCGGAGCAAAACGTATAATGGATGCCTGCCGCGAACAAGGCGTTGAGGAACCCACATGGCGTTGGTACGGAGGCTTTGTAATCGTAACCTTCAAACGACCGACAAGGAACGTGGCTTCCCAAGAAGCCATCAAATCGAGTGGCGAAGGAAACGGCATACAAACAGGCTATTCCGCCAAAGGAACTAAAGAAACCAAAGAAAATCCCAAAGAAACCAAAGAACTCCCCAAAGAAATTATTGACGCAATCAATAATCGCGATTTGACGGAAGTTCAATGCAATCTGCTGTCTCTGATTATAGCAATGCCCTCCATAACATTGTCCAAGATGGCGGAAGAATTGAATTTGACCATAGATCAGGTGCGGACTTTGAGAAAGAAAATGGAAAATAAAGGTGTATTTCTTTGTCGTAAAGGAGCAACAAAGAAAGGCACATGGGAAATAAAATTTGAATGACTATGACTGTTGAACAACAAATAGACCAAGCGGTAGAAGACTTAAAAAGCATTTTGTGTCAGTCCGCGAAATCTCGCCAAGAAGCCCAACGCATAAGCGATATATTGGACTCAATTGGCTATCAGCTTAAATCAGCTAATTCCACATTGACAGGAAACTTTTCCAAGGCTACTTTGGAAAGTATGGTGTCAAAGATGTATGCCGAGAAATCAAGGTTATAATGGTTGGGGTGTTCTCCCTCGAAAAATCTTCCCCCGATTGATTGTTCCTGCAATCAGCCAGATGACTGATTGGCACATCAGTCAGACAGTCTACTGGCAATCTTTCCTGTCATTCATCCATAAGGCATAACATCCATCTGCTCATAAGTTCATTCAGACATCTGTTCATACGTATGTACATCCATACGTTCAGATGTTCATACGTCAATACGTTCATACGTCAATACGTTCATACGTCAATACGTTCATACGTCAATACGTTCATA
>CAUBWJ010000018.1 GCA_958439725.1 uncultured Muribaculaceae bacterium
CAGAACGGCTGGGACACCGACCAGTTCCCCATCGACAACTACGAGCTGACCCAGGCCATGATGCAGATCATCCGCAACGGCGGTCTGGGCAACGGCGGCACCAACTTCGACGCCAAGACACGCCGCAACTCCACCGACCTCGAGGACATTTTCATAGCCCACATTTCGGCAATGGACGCCATGGCCCGCGCTCTTGAATCGGCCGCCGCCATCCTCACCGAAAGCCCCCTGCCCGGCATGCTCAAGGACCGCTATGCATCCTTCGACGCAGGCAAAGGCGCCGACTTCGAAAACGGCCGCATGACTCTGGAAGAAGTGGTGGACTACGCCAAGGCAAAAGGCGAACCCGCCCAGACATCGGGAAAACAGGAGCTTTACGAAGCTATCGTGAACATGTATGTCTGATTCCGTCCCGTCCATGGAAAATCAGCAGAAAGGCTCTAAAGCCTATCTATTCTCGATAGTGGCCGTGGCCGTGCTGGGCGGACTCCTGTTCGGCTACGACACTGCCGTGATTTCCGGCGCCGAGAAAGGCCTTCAGGCCTTCTTCCTCGGGGCGAAGGATTTCACGTACACCGACGTGGTCCACGGCCTCACCTCGTCGAGCGCCCTCATAGGCTGCATCATAGGCAGCGCCATCTCGGGCTATTTTGCCGGGCACTTCGGACGCCGCCCCACGCTCATTATTTCGGGCGTATTCTTCTTCGTGTCGGCTCTCGGCAGCTACTATCCGGAATTCTTCTTCTTTGACTACGGCAAGCCCACGCTCAGCCTTCTGGTGGCCTTCAACGTCTACCGTATAATAGGAGGCGTGGGAGTGGGTCTGGCTTCGGCCATCTGCCCCATGTATATCGCCGAGGTGGCTCCTTCGGGAATCCGCGGCACGCTCGTTTCGTGGAACCAGTTCGCCATCATTTTCGGCCAGCTGGTGGTGTACTTCGTCAACTTCCTCATACTCGGCGAGCACACCAACCCCATAATCGAGCGCATAGGCGAGACTCTCTATCAGGTCAACCCGCAGTCCGATCCCTGGACCATCCAGACCGGCTGGCGCTATATGTTCGGCAGCGAGGCCTACGTGGCTCTGCTGTTCACCGTGCTGGTATGCTTCGTGCCCGAGTCGCCCCGCTACCTGGCCCTCACAGGCCGCGACAGCAAGGCTCTGGCCGTGCTCACCCGCATCAACGGCTCGAAAGCCGCCGAGATTCTGCGCGAGATAAAATCCACCGTGGAGGTGAAGTCGGAGAAGCTTTTCTCCTTCGGTTTCACGGTGATTTTCGTGGGCGTGATGCTCTCCGTGTTCCAGCAGATAGTGGGCATAAACGCAGTGCTATACTACGCTCCGCGCATATTCGACTCCATGGGCATGGACAGTCCTATGGTGCAGACCGTGATAATGGGCGTGGTAAACATCGCCTTCACCCTCGTGGCAGTGTTCACGGTGGAGAAACTCGGCCGCAAGCCGCTGCTCATCACCGGCTCTCTGGGAATGGGCATAGGAGCGATAGGCGTCGCTCTCAGCAACCTCGTGACTATGCCCCCGATGGTTCCGGTGATTTTCATCATGATCTATTCAGCCTCGTTCATGTTCTCGTGGGGCCCGATATGCTGGGTGCTCATCTCCGAGATTTTCCCCAACACCATCCGTTCATCGGCCGTGGCTGTCGCCGTCGCATTCCAATGGATATTCAACTTCATCGTGTCGAGCTCGTTCGTGCCCCTCTACAACATGCGGGCCGGCTCGATGGGCGAGAGCTTCGGCCATGTGTTTGTCTACGCCATGTACGGCGCATTCTGCGTGATTGCCGCATGGTTTGTCTACCGCATGGTGCCTGAGACCAAGGGACGGACCCTCGAGGAGATGACCCGCCTCTGGCGCGACCGCTCCCGCAAAACCGCGAAATAAAGGAATCATACCTTCCCAATAAAACCGCCGCCTGTGCCCGAGACTCCCGGACGCAGGCGGCCGTTTATTTATACTATTGATTATCAGCGACTTCATGGGATTACCGACACTACGGACTTTACGGACACTACCGACTTTGCGGGAGCAGGCGATTGCACTGATCGCTCTCAGAGGGCCGCATCGTCAGTAATGTCGGTAAAGTCCGTAAGGTCTGTAAAGTCGGCAGCGTCGGTAAAGTCGGTAATGTCCGTAAAGTCTGTTCCGTCCGTAGAGTCCGTAGAGTCAGTCGGTAGCTTCCTCGGGGTTGAGGGCGCAGTGGACTATGGAGGCTTTGGCGGGGCCTATCACGGAGGCTATCTCGTCGAGGTCGGCCTCGCGGATGCGCTTCACGCTCTTGAAGTGGCGCAGAAGTGCCGTGCGGGTCACTTCGCCGATGCCCTTGATCGAGTCGAGAGCCGACACCGTCTGGCCCTTGCTGCGGCGGTTGCGGTGATGCGTTATGCCGAAGCGGTGGGCCTCGTCGCGCATGTGCTGCACCACGCGCAGAGTCTCGCTGTTCTTGTCGATGTACAGCGGAATGCTGTCGCCGGGGAAATAGATTTCCTCAAGGCGTTTCGCGATTCCGGCAACTGCTATCACGCCACGCAGACCCATTGCCTCCAGAGCCTCCACAGCGGCCGAAAGCTGCCCTTTGCCGCCATCCACCACCACGAGCTGGGGCAAGTCAAGCCCTTCGGTCTGAAGGCGCGTGTAGCGACGCGTGAGCACCTCTTTCATGGAGGCGAAATCGTCGGGGCCCTCCACCGTCTTGATGTTGAAATGGCGGTATTCCTTCTTGGACGGTTTGCCGTCGCGGAACACCACGCAGGATGCCACGGGATTCGTGCCCTGGATGTTTGAATTATCGAAACACTCTATGTGATGAGGCAGCACGTTTAGGTGGAAATCGGCCTTCATCCGCTCGAGCAGGCGCGTGGCGCGCTGCTCCGGATCATGGTGCTCCATGTGTTTGAGCATATCGATCTTGTACTGCCTGGCATTGCGCTCGCTCACCTCGAGAAGCTTCGCCCTGTCGCCGCGCTGAGGCACGGTGAACGTGACACCTTCCATCTCCACGTCGGGAACCTGCGCCACCACCACCTCGCGGTATTTCACCCCGAGATCCTCCTGAATCTGGGCCATGGCGTAGCCCAGAAGCTGTGGCACTTCCTCGTCGAGGCGGCGCTTGTATTCCAGCGTGGCGCTGCGCACCACGGCACCGTTGCGCACATGCATGTAATTTATGAACACGTCGGCGCCGCCGTCGTCGTCCACGCCGAACACATCGAGGTCGTCGATGGTCTGGCTAACGATTACGCTCTTGGCCGTGTAGCGTTCTATAAGCTGCAGCTTGAGCTTGGCCACGTGGGCCTGCTCGAACTTCAACTGCTCGGCAAACGCCGTCATTTCGGCCGTGAGATGGCGCTGTAGCTTCGTGAGGTCACCGCGCAGAATCTGGCGTATCTCGTCGATCTGCGCGGCATATTCCTCCGCGCTCACCTTGCCCACACACGGCCCGGAGCACCGCTTGATATGATAGTCGAGGCAGAGTCTCCCCTTCCCTTTCTCGATGTATTCAGGCGTGATTATCATGCGGCACGTGCGCAGCTGATACAGCTCGTGAATCAGATTGAGGACCATCCGCGCCGCAGTGGTGTCGGTGTACGGGCCGTAGTATTTCGAACCGTCCTTTACGCGGGTGCGCGTCATGAACACGCGCGGGAACGGCTCGTTTGTCACCACGATGAAGGGATATGACTTGTCGTCCTTGAGCAGCACATTGTAGCGGGGCTGATATTCCTTGATCATCGAATTCTCGAGATTGAGGGCATCCTGCTCGGTGGGGACCACAATGTATTTCATATCCGCGATGGCCTGCACGAGCAGATTGGTGCGCGTGGAGGAATGCGTGCGGTTGAAGTAGGACGACACGCGGCGCTTGAGATTCTTGGCCTTGCCAACGTATATCACCGTACCGCGGTTGTCGTAGTACATGTAGACTCCCGGTGTGGTGGGAAGAAACGATATCTTCTCGCGGAGTTCGTCGGATTTCTTATGTCTGGGCACTGCTTTTTTCTTTGATAAACACACAGGCGGAAGAAGAGGTTTTCTCCCGCCTGGCAAGGATTTTTTTTAAGAGTTTTCTCAGAGTTTGAGGAGCGATGTCACCTCCACCCCTTCCGGGAGATTGGCACGGCCGTTGAGGGCATCGATCTCTATTATGAAGTTGACATAGATTTTGCGGGGGTTCATGCTCTTGACAAGTTCGTAGACCGCGGCCATGGTGCCGCCGGTAGCGAGCACGTCGTCGTGAATCAGCACCACGTCATCGGTAGTGATGGCGTCGCGGTGGATTTCGATGGTGTCCTTGCCGTATTCCTTGTCATACGACACGCTCACCGTATCGGCAGGAAGCTTGCCGGGTTTGCGTGCGGGCACGAATCCGGCGCCAAGCTCAAACGCCACAATCGAACCGGCTATGAAGCCGCGGCTCTCTATGCCCACCACTTTGGTTATACCCTTGTCGCGATAGAGCTGCGAGAGGTCCCACCCTATTATGTGGAGAGCGCGGGGATCTTTGAACGCTGTGGTCAGGTCCCAGAACAGGATTCCCTTCTGAGGAAAGTCGGGGACCTCACGGATTTTTGATTTAAGATAGTTCATTACGGTATTTATAAGAATTTGATATTTTAAAGCTTAACTATGTTCCACGTGAAACAATCGTATATTTCCACACCCCCTTCTATCGGCCGAGCAGCAGAAGGAGAATATTGATGTCGCTGGGAGAAATTCCCGGGATGCGCGACGCCTGAGCTATGGTAGTCGGGGCAATCCGCTGCAGCTTCTGACGCGCCTCGGTGGAAAGGCTCTTAATCGAAGAGTAATCAAAATCGGCATGAAGCTTCACATCCTCGAGACGTCTGATTTTTTCAGCAACTACCTTCTCGCGGTCGATATACCCGCTATATTTCATTAGAATTTCGGCAGCCTCAAGAATCTCCTGTCGGCGCTCGGTCTCGATATTCTTCTCCACATACTCGGCAAGGGCAGGAATGTGATCGATAAGGTCGGCAAGCGTAAGCTGCGGACGAAGCACGAGGTCCATAAGTTTCACCCCCTGCTTCAGTGGCGAAGACCCCCTGGCCTCAAGAAGCGGATTGATTTTCGAAGCACTCACGGAATAATTACGGCAGAATTCCATCAGGCCGTCGCGCTGCGCGCGCTTCGACTCCATCAGGCGATAGCGCTCTTCATCCACCAGGCCTATTTCATGGCCGCGGGGAGTGAGACGCATGTCGGCATCGTCCTGGCGCAACAGAATGCGGTATTCCGCACGGGAGGTAAACATACGGTAGGGTTCGTCCACGCCTTTGGTCACAAGATCGTCGATAAGCACACCGATGTATGCCTCGTCGCGCCCCAGGGTAAACTCAGGCAGTCCCTTCCATTTGCGGTGGGCGTTGATTCCGGCCACAAGCCCCTGCCCTGCCGCTTCCTCGTATCCGGTGGTTCCGTTGACCTGTCCGGCGAAGAAAAGGCCCTCCACGAGTTTTGTCTCGAGTGTATGACGGAGCTGTGTGGGATCGAAGAAGTCATACTCTATGGCGTAGCCCGGACGGTAGATGCGCACATCCCGGAGCGCGGGAATCGTGGCGAGCGCACCGACCTGCACATCGAGCGGCAGCGACGAGGAGAATCCGTTGAGATAATACTCCTGGGTTGTCTCCCCTTCCGGCTCCAAGAAAAGCTGATGCTCGTTCTTGTCGGCAAACGTTACGATCTTCGTTTCGATGCTCGGGCAGTAACGGGGCCCGATGCTCTGGATCTGTCCGTTGAACAGCGGCGAACGGTCAAGCCCTCCGCGGAGCACCTCATGGGTGGCCGGATTGGTATAGGTGATATAGCACGGGCGCTGCCGCAGCGTGCGCTGAACCGTGGGAAGGAACGAGAAGTGATGGTAATCGTCGTCACCGTCCTGCCGCACGGTCTGTGAGAAATCAACAGTGCGGCCATCGATACGCACCGGTGTGCCGGTCTTCATCCTGTCAGTAGCAAATCCAAGACTCTTCAGCTGTTCGGTCAGTCCGTAGGCGGCCGGCTCGGAAACGCGTCCTCCCGGCGTCTTAACCTCTCCCACGTGCATCAGTCCGTTGAGGAATGTGCCAGCAGTCAGAACCACCGATTTGGCTTTGAACTCAACACCGAGGGCTGTCTTCACCCCGTTCACGGCGCCGTTGTCGTCAGTCGTGATCGAAGTGACCGAATCCTGCCACATATATAGGTTGGGGGTATTCTCAAGACATTCGCGCCAGTTGAGCGAGAACTTCACGCGGTCGGCCTGCGCGCGCGGGCTCCACATGGCCGGCCCCTTCGACCGGTTCAACATCCTGAACTGGATTGAACTGATATCGGTGATAATTCCCATCATGCCGCCGAGAGCATCTATCTCCCTGACAATCTGGCCCTTGGCTATTCCGCCCACGGCAGGATTACAGCTCATCTGTGCTATCTTGTTCATATCGTGGGTGATAAGAAGTGTATTGCTTCCGAGGCGTGCGGCAGCCGATGCGGCCTCGCATCCGGCATGGCCCGCACCAATCACAATTACATCGTAATCAAATACCATAGACTTTTCAGTTATGCATTTAACAGAGCGAGGGCCTCATTCTCGGCGCGCTCCATTATCTCGCGCTCCCCGGGCCCTTTGTCGTTGATGCCGCAGAGATGAAGAAGGCCGTGCACAATCACGCGGTGAAGCTCATCCTCATAGGTCGACCCCACCAGCTCAGCGTTAGACGCCACTGTGTCGAGCGAAATATACATGTCGCCTGACACCCTGCGCGGCGAACTGTAATCAAACGTGATTATATCGGTGAAATAATCATGTCCGAGAAACTGACGGTTCACTTCGATAATGCGGGGATCGTCGCAGAAAATATAATTGAGGGGGCCGAGCTCGCGACCATGAAGAGCGGCAACCTGTCCGAGCCATGATGCAAGAGCGTCGCCGTCAATATCGGGCATGGAGGCAGCGCCCTCCACGTTCCATGTAACTGTTTTCTTCATTTGCAAGAGTATTACCCACAAAATTAGCAAAAAAGTTTCATAACTGCCCCGCAACTGAGCGCTTGGAGCCTGACGATAAAACCAAAGCAAAACCACAAAATTTTCAGCACAAATATGGCGAATACCCCTTTTCGCCACTACCTCTCTGATTTATTGGAATTTACGCTCACACAAACTTCCTTGAGAATCAAAAATTCAAAACCCGCCCCGATTCCTCTCCGAAATATCCGCATCTCAAGGGAGAAATTTACTCACCATAATGAATGGCATGGATTCTCAATCGCAGAACAACGCAGAACCGCAGAACAACGCAGAATAAAAATTTATAAAAAGTTCTGCGCCCTTCTGCCGTTCCCGCGTCATTCTGCGGTCCAATACCCTCCAATCGTTCCAATCATTCCAATCGTTCCAATCGTTCCAATCATTCCAATACATCCCCCCCGTCGGAAGCGCCATTATTTAAAGAGGAAAAAAGATATATGTGGAAAAAAATGTAAATTTGTAAAAATTGTGATGCTATACGGGCCATGACAAAATTTTCCGCAACAATACTCACATTTAACGAGGAGCAACGAATAAATTCCTGCCTTGAATCGCTCAAAGGAATTGCCGACGAAATAATAGTGGTCGATTCATTCTCTACCGACCGCACTCTCGAAATATGCCGTCGCCACGGATGCCGCATTTCGCAGCGACGTCTCGCCGGTTATGGCGCCCAGCGCCAGTATGCCACCTCGCTCACCAGCCACAGCTACGTGCTGGCCATCGATGCCGACGAAGTGCTCTCGCCCGCTCTGCGAAATTCCCTGCTCCGACTCAAGGAGGCCGGATGCACCCACCGTGTGTATGAAATGGCCCGGCTTAACTTCTATTGCGGACTCCCGGTAAAAAATTCCGGAGGATACCCCGACCTGCAGATTCGACTCTTCGACAAACGCTATGCCAACTGGAATCTCCGCGACGTGGCCGAACGGGTGATATTCCACGACTCCGTGACGCCCGAACTGCTCGACGGCGACCTGCTGCACTATCAGTGCGAGAACCCCGACGAATACACCGCCACGGCAATGCATCAGGCCGGAATCATAGCCAACACAATTGCATCCGCCAACTCATTCATCAGCCCCCTCTCCCCTACCCTGCACGGACTGAAAACATTTCTCGACTGCTATATCTATTCCAAAGGGATGCTCGACGGCCACGCCGGACTGGCGATAGCCCGCACGCGCTACCGCGCCACCAAGCACGCCTGGAACAGCGCACGCCGAATCCTCCAACAGAAAAAATCGTCCGGCCGATGAAAGCACAATGCATCACCGCGCCGCATTATGGCGACTCAGCTGAAAGATTTCTGCAGATTGCCGAAAACTTCGACAGCGAAGGCACGCTTATCTACGACAAGCGAAACGCCCTGCGCACGGTCCAAGTGGCCGGACACACGCTGGTGGTGAAACGCTACAAGCGCCCCAACATCTTCCAGAAGATAACCTACAGCTGGTTCGGGCCCGACAAATCAAAACGGGCGTTCAGCTTCGCGCAACGGCTGCTGGAAAACGGCATCGATACCCCGGCCCCGGCGGCCTATGTGGAATGGCGCAAAGGCTCGCTTACCCAGCGCTACTTCTTCTTCTGCGAACTCACCACCGCCACCTCTCTATCAGAAACAGAGACTCCCGGCCAGCCTCTGCCGGAGGACGCAGCCGAAGCATTCGCCGCTTTTCTGGCAGAAATGCACTCAAAAGGCTTCATGCACGGCGACGCCAACCTCTCCAACATCCTTTTCAACAAAACACCCGACGGCGCGTTTAAATTTTCGGTCATCGACACCAACCGATCCAGATGGCTGAAGCGTGAACCCACCGTCGGCGAACGCGTGGACAACCTGATGAGGGTGTCGCACAACCGCCCGCTCCTGCAGGACGTGGGGCGCCGTTATGCCCGGCTCACCGGACTTGACCCCGATAAATTCTCCGACATGCTTCTGCGCAGACTCGCCTCCTTCGAGGCCCGGAAAGAAAGGCAGGCATCCCTAAAAAGAATCATAAAACGGCTCACCGGGAAATCCCCCGCCAAAATCTAACCACTTCAACCCAACCATTCCATGTACTGCTACTTCTCAAAAAACTACAACCACCTGGAAAACGCCGGCAACAAAGCCAAGACGGACATAGAGACGATAATGCACGAGATGGGCTACACCAACATCGGCCGGAACCATACGCTGGTGCGCAACAAAGTGGCCGGATTCGTAATCACTCTGGCGGGAATGCTCAAGACGGTGATGTCAATCCGCAAGGGCGACGTGGTGGTGATACAGTATCCCCTGAAGAAATACTATGATTTCATAGTGAAAAGCGCTCACCGGCGCGGAGCGCGCACGGTCACGCTCATCCACGACCTCGGCAGTTTCCGCCGCAAGAAACTCACCGTAAAAGAAGAAATCGAGCGCCTCAACCGCAACGACGGCATCATAGCCCACACTCCGGCCATGAAACAGTGGCTCGAGGAGCACGGCGTGAAAGTGCCTATAGTCATTCTCGGAATATTCGACTATCTGTGCGACCGCCAGCCTGAGCCTCGCCACAACAGAAACCACTACCAGATAGTGTTTGCGGGCCCGCTGCGTCCGCAGAATTCAGCATTTCTCTACGCCCTGGCGCAGAAAAACCGCTCCTACGAGCTGGTGCTTTACGGAAACGGCTTCGACAAAAGCCGGCTGCCCGAGGATGTTCCCGGATTCACCGTGCGCGGATTCTGCCCTCCGGAAAAAATCATCACCGAAAGCCGCGGCGATTTCGGACTGGTGTGGTATGGCCCGGAGACGGAAACCATAGCCGGACCGCAAGGCGAATACCTGCCTCTGATCGCGCCCCACAAGCTCTCGCTCTACCTGCGCGCAGGAATGCCTGTGATTGTGTGGAGCAAGTCGGCCATGGCTCCGTTCGTTGAGGAAAACGGCATAGGAATCGCCGTTGACAGCCTCGACAATCTCGACTCACGCCTCGCGCTCATCTCACCAGCACAGCTCGGAGAAATGAGAGCCAACGCCTCCCGCGTGGCCGCCGGTCTCGCCGCAGGTACAAACGCGCGCCGCGCCCTCGGCGAGATGATGGTCCTGCTGGAGCAACCCCGTTAATTCCCCGTGACCATGCGCCCTCTCCTGTCCATTACAGCACTCCTGTGCACCGTCATGCTTTCCGTGGCGCAGACAGTCGTGACGCCCTCACTCCCCTCACCTGCCGACAGTGCCGCCCTGATTACCGACACCATTGCCACCGCGCCCGACACGTCAGGCCTTCCCCGTCCCGCACTGCGGTTCAACGACCGACACCTGGTAAACCCGACCTTCGCTCCCGACACGGCCGACGTGACTCTGCTCCAGAAAAAAAACTTCTGGCGCGCGGCAGGAGAGACTTTCGGACTCAACATGGCACTATGGGCCTTCGACCGCTATGTCCTCAAGGGACACTATGCCTATATCTCGTGGGAAACCATAAAAGCCAATTTCAAGCACGGGTTTGAATGGGACGACGATCACCTGCACACCAACATGTTCGACCATCCCTACAACGGCTCGCTGTTCTTCAACGCCGGCCGTTCCAACGGATTCAACTTCTGGCAGTCGGAACTGTTTGCCATAGGCGGCAGCGCCATGTGGGAGATGTGCATGGAACGCGAATGGCCCTCGACCAACGACATCATCGCCACACCTATAGGCGGTGCAGCACTCGGCGAGGTGCTCTACCGCACCACCGACCTCATAATCGACGACCGCACCACCGGAGGTGAACGCCTCGGGCGCGAGGCAGCGGTGTTCGTGCTCAACCCCATGAGGGGTCTCACCCGTATATTCAGCGGACGCGCATGGCGCCACAGCGCCACTACCGGACGGCAATACGGCATTCCCCCCATCAGTATCGACGTATCGGCCGGCGCGCGCATGATGGCGCTCTGGGACAACGACGAGGGCGCCCATGCCGGGGCATGCGCCGAAATTAAATTAGAATATGGCGACAAATACGAGGAAAACACCCGTGAGCCATACGATTACTTTTCATTCCTGATGGAGCTGCAGGCCATGAAATCACAGCCGGTGCTGAGCCGTGTAGAAATCATGGGAAGGCTGCTCTCCAAAGAAATTTTCACCCACCGTCACGGCAACCTGAACGTGGGTCTCTACCAGCATTTCGACTTCTTCGATTCCGACACCATACGCCCCGAACGCGACGGCTCGAAGCTGATACCGTGTGCCGTGCCTTACAAGCTGGCATCTCCCGCATCCCTGGGAGGAGGAGCAATCGCCCGCTACGTGCCCTCGCCATCGGTCAACTTCGAGGGCTTCGTCCATATAAATGCCCTGATTCTGGGAGGTGTGCTCACCGACTTTTACCGCGACTACCACCGCAACTACAACTGGGGGTCAGGATTTGCCGTGAAAGCAGGAGCCGAGACATCGCTCCTGCACGGTAGGCTGCTGGTGAGGGCGGCCAACCAGTTCTACAGGCTCTACACCTGGCAGGGCGACGATGAACAGGGCGGCTGGTCTGTCTCTCCCGGCGTACAGCCCAACGTGCAGGGCGACCGCTCCAACTCCACGTTCAACCATTTCGAGACATCGGTCAGCTACAGCCTCCTGAAGCGCCTGTATCTCACACTGGGAATGGACATGTATGTGCGCAATACCCATTACTACCGCCTGCGCCTGCGCGAGGGCGGCACCGAAATCTGGGGGCCGAGCATACAGAGCAAACAGCTCGGCTTCCACCTCATGCTCACCTACAGGATTTAAGCCCATAACCTCTCACTCCGAAAATCATAACAAACGCTAATCACTTCACCAAATGTCAAACCGTCTTTCAGTCTACTGCACTAACCTCGGCCGCTATATAGGAATAACCGGCGGCGACACACCCCTCGACATTTACCGCCGCTTCCGCGACGAAATACCGTTCCGTCCCGTAGTGGCCCGCATAAACAATAAATCGGAAGATCTGAATTTCCCCTTCTTCTCTCCGAAAAACCTCGAGTTCATGTCGGCCCACACTCCCTCGGGCGAACGCACCTACGTGCGCTCCCTGTGCATGATGCTCTACCATGCCGTGAACACGCTGTTTCCCGGCCACAGGCTCGTGATAGAGCACTCCATCTCCCGCGGATATTACGCCCGCATAGCCGGAGTGGAGCCCACCGAGGAAAACGCAGCGGCCATACGCGCGCACATGCGCTCGCTCGTTGACCGCGACATCCCGTTCAAGCGCATGGAACGGCGCACGTCCGACGTCATAGAGCTGTTCCGCGCCCAGGGGCTCGACGACAAGGTGAAGCTTCTCTCCACCCTCCATGAGCCATACACCGTGTATTATTCGCTCGACGGCGTTTACGACAGCTATTACGGCGCGCTTGCTCCCTCCACGGGACTTCTCCCCTATTTCGACCTGCTTCCCTACAAGGAAGGCTTCCTGCTTCTGGGAATCGACAGGCAGACGGATGCTCCCGCACAGCCCGTCACGCAGGAGAAGATGTATCGCGCCTTCACTGACTATCTGGCGTTCAACCGCATCGTTGGTGTGAGCAATGTGGGCGAGCTTAACGAAGCCGTGGAAAAAGACGGCACCGCAATGCTCATCAACGTGGCCGAGGCGCTCCACAACAACCGCTTCGCTGCCCTGGCCAACCAGATAAAGACTCAATTCGAGGCCGGAGGAGCCAGAATCGTGATGATAGCCGGCCCGTCGTCGTCGGGAAAGACCACCTTCACCAAGCGCCTGGCAATCCAGTTGATGACCAACCTGCTGGAGCCCAAGATGATTTCGCTCGACGATTACTTCGTTGACCGTCATCTCACGCCGGTGGACGAAAACGGTGAATATGACTACGAGTCGCTCCATGCCCTCGACCTCGAGCTGTTCAACTCCGACCTCAACCGCCTTCTCGCGGGCGAGGAAGTGGAGCTGCCCTACTACAACTTCGCCACAGGCGCACGCGAATACCGCGGCAACCGGATAAAGCTCTCCGACCGCTCGATACTCCTTATAGAAGGCATCCACGGCCTGAATCCCGAGCTTACCGCCAACGTGGAGCAGCGGCTGAAATTCCTCATCTACGTGTCGGCACTCACCACCATCTCCATCGACGACCACAACTGGATTCCCACAACCGACAACCGCCTTCTGCGACGCATAATCCGCGATGCGAAATACCGCGGTGTGAGCCCCCAGGACACCATACGCCGCTGGCCCAGCGTGCGCCGCGGCGAGGAAAAGTGGATTTTCCCGTTCCAGGAGAATGCCGACGCCACATTCAATTCCTCGCTTCTCTTCGAGCTTGGAGTGATGAAGGATCGCGCCGAGGCCCTGCTGCGCACCGTGCCCCACGACATTCCCGAATACGCCGAATCGTCGCGTCTGCGCACATTCCTGAGCTATTTCTGCTCCATCCCCGAGGATTTCGTGCCCTCCACCTCCCTGCTGCGTGAATTTCTGGGGGGCTCCTCTTTCAAATATTAGCCTTTTGGGTTATATTTGCGAAAACAATACCCCAATAAATCAGAATCATGAACGCTAAGTATCATAGAGTGCTGCTGAAACTCAGCGGCGAATCGCTGGCCGGAGCGCAAGGCCACGGAATAGACTCACAGCGTCTGAACGACTACGTAAGCCAGATAGCCGACGTGGTCCGTTCCGGCGTGGAAGTGGCCATAGTGATAGGCGGAGGCAATATTTTCCGCGGAATGCAGGGTGCATCCAAGGGCTTCGACCGCGTGAAAGGCGACCAGATGGGAATGCTTGCCACCACCATCAACTCCCTCGCCCTCTGCTCGGCCTTCGAGTCGATAGGCCAGCCGGCAAAACTGCTTACGGCCATCAACATGTTTCCCATCGGTGAGCAGTACAGCAACTCCCGCGCCATCGAGGCCATTGAGAACGGCACTGTGGCCGTGATTGCCGGAGGTACCGGAAACCCCTATTTCACCACCGACACGGGCAGCGCCCTGCGCGGCATCGAGATACGCGCCGACGTGATGCTGAAAGGCACGAGAATCGACGGCGTGTACACCGCCGACCCCGAAAAAGACCCCACCGCCACCAAATTCACCGAAATAACCTACGATGAGGTGATACGCCGCGGACTGCGCGTGATGGACATCACCGCCACCGCCCTCTGCCGCGAAAACGGCCTGCCTATCGTGGTGTTCGACATGGACACCCCCGGCAACCTCGCCAAAGTGATAGCAGGCGAGCCCATCGGCACTACAGTTTATTGAATCATCTAAAAATCAACGATATGGAAGTAAAAGACTATCTCGACCCCGCGGAAGAGAAAATGGAACTCGCCGTGGCATACCTCGACGAAGCCCTGGCCCACATCCGCGCCGGCAAAGCCAACCCCAAGATTCTCGACGGCATTCGCGTGGACTATTACGGCGCAATGTCGCCCATCAGCAACGTGGCCAACATCAGCGTGCCCGACGCCCGCACCATCACCATCACTCCCTGGGAAAAGGCCATGTTCAAGGAGATTGAGAAAGCAATCATCAACTCCGAACTCGGCGTAATGCCCGAAAACAACGGCGAAATAATCCGCATCAGCATTCCCCCGCTGACAGAAGAGCGCCGCAAGCTGCTTGTAAAGCAGTCGAAAGCCGAGGCCGAGACTGCAAAGGTATCGGTGCGCAACGCCCGCCGCGACGCCATCGACGGCCTGAAGAAAGCCGTTAAGCAGGGTATGCCCGAGGACGTTGAGAAGGATGCTGAAGCCAAGGCCCAGAAGCTCCACGACAAATACCTGAAACAAATCGACGAGCTCTTCGCCGCCAAAGAAAAAGAAATCCTCACCGTCTGATACTCAGCACTGTCGACGACACGACATTATAAATGCGAGGCAGCCACATTCCGTTGGCTGCCTCGCATTTTTTTCGTTAGCTTTAATTATTATCTTAGAGATACTTTCCGTCGAAGCGGAGCTCTACGTCATTTACTATCTGCTTGATTTTCTGCTCCTCACTCTTGGGGCAGATAAGCAGCACATCACCGGCGTCGGCCACAATGCAGTCGTGCATACCCGAAACGACCACAAGCTTGTCGGAGGGCGCCATGAAAATGTTGCCCGACGAGCCATAGGCCATCACGTTGCTGTTCTGCGTCACATTGCCGTCGATATTCTTGGGGGAGGTCTCATAGAGAGAGCTCCACGAGCCGAGGTCGTTCCAGCCGAAGTTCACGCATTCCACATATACGTTGGAGGCCTTCTCCATCACGGCGAAGTCGATGGAAATGGACGGACACGACGCAAACGTGCTGTTGATATATGCAGTTTCCCCGGGAGTTCCGAACACATCTCCGCCACGGTCGAATTCGGCGGCAATATCCGGCACATAGCGGCGCAGGGCACCGATTATGGTCTCGGCTTTCCACAGGAAAATGCCGGCGTTCCAGAAAAACTCTCCCGAATCGAGAAACACCTGCGCCAGCTCGCGGTCGGGTTTCTCGGTGAATGTCTTGACCTTGAGTATTCCCGGCTCGGTCTCCTGGCCTATCTGTATGTAGCCGTAGCCCGTTTCCGGACGCGTGGGAGTGATGCCGAGGGTAAGAAGGGCATCATGGGTTTCCACGAAATCAAACCCGCGCTCCACGCATTTCTCGAATATGTGCTCGCGGGTGATGAGGTGGTCGCTCGGAGCCACTATCATCGAAGCCTCGGGGTCGAGGGCGCGGATATGGTATGCGGCCCAGGCAATGGCCGGAGCGGTGTTGCGGCGGTCGGGCTCAGCCAGTATCTGGCTGTCATCAAGCTCCGGAAGCTGCTCCTTTATACGCTCCACATACCTGGCGTTGGTTATCACTATAAACTTATCCTTGTCCACGAGCGGAAGCATGCGCTCGTAGGTCATCTGGAGCAGGGATGAGCCTGTTCCGAAGAAATCTATGAACTGTTTGGGCACATCTGTGCGGCTATAGGGCCAGAAGCGGCTGCCTATACCCCCGCATATAATCACGCAGTATCTGTGTTGGCGTCTGTCTGACATAGTGGGTTGATTTTGGGGCGGGTCACACCGGGGGCCGACCCGTCTGATGGCTATGGGTGCTAAGTTAACCATTAAGTTTGACATTCCATAACCGCGCACACAATTTTTAGCGCCCGCGTCCCATTTTTAGGCGCTGTTCTCCGATTTTTAGCGAAAAATGTTAACTTTGTGAGCCTTTGCCGCGGCAGAAGCGTTATATACCAAAAGCCGTTTTTGGCAAAACAACCAAATATTTTTTCCGCAGATTATGGAATCGACCCGTCAAGCAAAAATATCGCGCCTCATCCAGAAGGAGCTCAGTGAGATTTTCCGTCGTCAGACCTCGAAACTCCGCGGTGTGCTGGTGTCGGTGAGCGCCGTGCGCGTATCGCCCGACCTGAGCATAGCCCGCGCCTATCTTTCGGTTTTCCCCTCCGACAAAGCCGCCGAGGTGATCCAGAGCATCAACGCCAGCAGCAAGACCATCCGCTATGAGCTGGCTCAGATTGTGCGCCATCAGCTGCGCAAGACCCCCGAACTCGCCTTCTATCTCGACGACTCGCTGGATTATATCGAGAATATAGACAATCTTCTTGAGGCCGATGCGCGCAAGCATCCGGCCCATCCCGAAAAAGAGTTGCCTGAGGCTCCCGCCGAGGAACAGCTTCCGCCCCATACCCCGGAGAAGGAGCTTCCCGAAGCTCCCGTGGAGAAGGAACTCCCGGAAGCCTGACCGTGGGGCGTCTGCCCCCGGCACTGCCAAACCATTCATCATCAATCAGTAGCATAGACATAAACAAATGGTAGCACTGCGCATAGCCCTGCGCTATCTGCTCTCGCGCAAGAGCCACAACGCCGTCAACGTTATTTCGGCGGTGTCGGTGGCCGGCGTGGCTGTGGCCACCATAGCCATTGTGTGTGTGCTGTCGGTGTTCAACGGCTTCACGCGCCTTGCCTACGACCGCATATCGCTCATCGATCCTGACCTCAGCATAGTGGCTGCAGAAGGTAAGACAATAGCCGATGCCGACTCGCTGTGCCACGCCGTGGCCGCTCTGCCTCCGGTAGCCCACGTGGCGCCGATGGTCAGCGACCAGGGCCTTGCCATATACAACGGGCGTCAGATGCCGGTGCAGATTATCGGCGTGGACTCGCTCTTCTCACGCATAGTGAAAATAGATTCGGTGGTGATTGACGGCGATTTCACCCTCAGGGACGAACACTGGCGCTACGCCTCGCTCAGCGTTGGCGTGGCGATAGCCCTGGGAGCGCGGCCCGGATATTACGATTATCTCGCGCTCTACGCCCCGCGGCGCACAGGCCGCATCAACCCGGCCAACCCCATGGGCGCGTTCCGCAGCGACTCGCTTATAGTAGGCTCGGTGTATCAGGTGGAGGAAACCGCTTACGACACCGACGGCGTGATAGTACCGCTGGAGACCGCCCGCAACCTCTTTGACTATACCAGCGAGGCCACATCTCTCGCCGTGGCCCTGCGCCCCGGATTTACCGAAAACGAAAGCGCCGCCGAGGTAGGGAAAGCCCTCGGCGACCGTTACCGGGTGCTCACGCGGCTGCAGCAGGAAAGCGAGTCGTTCCGCATGATTTCGGTGGAGAAATGGATTACATTCCTTATGCTCGCGTTCATACTCGTCATAGCCTCGTTTAACGTCATTTCCACGCTCTCCATGCTCATCATAGAGAAAGCCCCCAACATGGCCACTCTTCGTGCCTTAGGGGCCTCAGAAACAACGATAAGGCATATTTTCGTGTGGGAGGGATGGCTCATCTCAATGCTCGGCGGCATAACGGGCATTGTGCTCGGCGTGATTCTCTGCCTGGCCCAGCAGTGGGGCGGCTTCATAAAACTCAACGGCGACCCCTCGAAACTCTCCATATCAACCTATCCCGTGGCGGTCGAGCTGACCGACATCCTCGCCGTAGCCGCCCTCATATTCGTCACGGGCCTTCTGGTGGCCCTCATCACCGCTGCCATCCAGTCAAGGCGCCGATAGGCAGAATCTATAAGCCCCATAGGGCCTATATGGCCTATAGGTCCTATAATCAATCAAAATTATAAGTAATAGTGCCCGTCTGTTCGGCAGGAGCCTCGAGGCTCACGGAAAAACGGGATTTCAAGGCTGCCTGCACGCAGCTCTGGCGCGCGGCGGTCAATGATGCCACCGCACCGCTTCCGGAGCGATAGGAGGCGCTTACAACGTGTCCCTGACGGTTCACACGCACCGATATTACTATGCGGCCGGTGGCGCGCCCGGTGGGTTTGCTCCACGATTCGAGCGTACGCCCCGAGAGCGAGGTGCCGGGGGCACCGGAGAGGGCGCCGTGGTCGGCATTGCCGTTGGGCGATCCGGGAGTACCCTCACCTGAATTTCCTTTAGATTTCGAGGCGCCGAAGTTCACGCGCTTGCTTATGCGTCCGGCCTCTTCCTTGCGCCGTTTCTCGGCCTCGCGACGCTCTATTTCCTCTTTTGTGGGCCCCGGCTTCTCGGGCTTTGGCTTAGGCTCGGTTTTCATGGCCGACTCGCGCTCTGACGACACAAGCGGCGTGGGTTCTTCTCCGGCCGGACCGGCGTCGGTGCGGTCGTGGGTTTCGGGAGTAGCCTCGGTATTGTTGCGGCGTTCGCTCGCCGGAGCTTCCTGGGCCACGGGGCGGGGAACGTCGCCCAGCTTTACGTATTCACCCTCAAAAAGCAGTTCGGAAGAATCAACCGGAGGCCATACGCGGTCGGCCACGGGACTGAAATGCAACCCTGCCGTAAGCAGCAGCAGAAGCACACACACGGCGATTAAAACCGTGGCTATGGCTGCCACGGCGCGGTCGCGGCGCGTTGAATCAGATGGATTGTTCTGTGGCTGGTGGGTCACTGGTCTGCTGTTTGGGGAGAACTGGGGTTAACTAATCATGCCGTCACTGTGGCCGGGCTGACGAGGGAGCGGGCTTGGTGGCCAGCACCATCTTGAGATTGTGGCGCGACCCTATGTCGAGAATTTCCACGAGGGTGCCGTAAGGCACTTCCTCGTCGGCATAGACGGCAATGCAACCTTCGGGATCCTGAGAGCGCGCCAGCTGCAGGAAGGCGGCGAGCTGCTCGCGGTTCATGGGCTGTGGCTCGCTGTCGGCAAACGAAGTGTAGACCACCTTTTCGGCATCGACATAGATGCGTGTGGTAGGCTTCAGGGCCGTCTGCTGCGAACTCTGCGGCAGACTGATTTCGAGCGCCGTGGGGAACACGAATGTCGACGTGACCATGAAAAATATCAGCAGCAGGAATATGACGTCGGTCATCGAGGCCATCGAGAAGAGCGACGTCATGTCGAATTGTCGTTTGAGTGCCATGGCTGTGACTGTCGGGGGTTATTTCACGGGTTCGTTGAGAAGGTCCATGAACTCCATGGTCTTGCCTTCAAGGGAGGTCATCACGCCGTTGATGCGGGCCACGAGATAGTTGTAGGCAAACAGCGCCACGATGCCCACAATCAGACCGGCCACGGTGGTGACGAGAGCCTCGTAGATACCGCCGGCGAGCACGTCGATGTTGGCGCTCGAACCGGCACTCGCCAGATTGTAGAATGCCTGCACCATGCCCATGACCGTGCCGAGGAAGCCGAGCATCGGCGCTCCTGCGGCGGTGGTGGCAAGCCAGGGAAGGCCCTTGCCGAGCGAGGCAATCTCAAGGTTGCCGGTATTCTCAATGGCCACGAGCACATCGTTCATGGGGCGTCCGATACGCGTGATGCCCTTTGCTATGAGCCGTGCGTAGGGAGAATTGGTGTGGTTGCACAGACGCAGCGCGGCTTCGGGGTCGCCGTGGTGTATATAGTCCTTGATGCGGCTCATGAAGTGGGCGTCGTCGCGGGCGGCGCGGCGCAGCACTATGGCGCGCTCTATGAAAATGTAGATGGATATCAGGGCCAGGATGAGAAGGGGAATCATTATGAATCCGCCCTCCATGCAGAGGTCCCACACCGAGAGTTCCTTGACGGGCTCGGGCTGCACGGCGGCAGCGGTGGCAACCGAAAGGGAGTCGGTGATTACGGTAACAAGGGTATCGGCGGCGGCAGAGGCGGCTGGCTGTAGCATGATTGGCGTTGTTATTGGTTATTTTACTGCTTCCTTATAGCGGCGGATGGTCTCGGGGAGTCCCAGATAGAGGGCGTCGGAAATCAGGGCGTGGCCTATCGACACCTCGTTGAGAAACGGAACCTCGCGGTGGAAATACTCCAGATTGTCCAGGTTGAGGTCGTGACCGGCGTTGACGCCCAGACCCACGCTGTGGGCCGTGCGGCTGGCAGTCACAAATGGAGCCACGGCCTTTTCGGGATCGGAGGGATACATGTCGGCGTAGGGTTTGGTGTAAAGCTCCACCCGGTCGGCCCCGGTGCGCGCGGCGGCGCGGATATTGTCAGGGTCGGTTCCCACGAAAATCGAAGTGCGTATGCCCGCGTCGCGGAGCGTGTCGACAATCTGGGTGAGGAATTCCATGTTAGGCTCCACCTCCCAGCCTTCGTGGCTTGTGAGGTCGCCGGGCGCGTCGGGCACCAGCGTGACCTGTTCGGGTTTTATCTTCAGCACCAGGTCGATGAATTCGGGCGAGGGATACCCCTCGATGTTGAATTCAGTCTTTACAAGCGGACGGAGTTTGAACACGTCGTCGTGGCGTATGTGGCGCTCGTCGGGGCGGGGATGCACGGTGATGCCGTCGGCACCCAGTCGCTCGCACTCGATGGCAAACTGCTGCACGTCGGGATTGTTCTCCCCGCGGGCGTTGCGCAGTGTGGCCACTTTGTTTATGTTTACGCTGAGATTGGTCATGTTTCGTTGTAAGAAAAACTAACTTTTGTTTCAGTGCGTTATATTATCAAGGAAATGTCGGTGAAAATTATTAATTTTGCGCTTCCATTTCAGCCTACAAATTTAGGCAGAATTAATCGGAAAAAAAAACGTGATCATAAAAGATGACATATTATCCCCGGTTACGGCAGCCGGCATAGATTCGGTGGAGGTTGCGCCACGCAGGCACCCGGAAAGACTGTTTCCCCCGCAGCCCGAAAGCTGCGAGATTACCGTGGCATGTTTCCGGGCCGACTACAGCGCCTCGGCCATAGCCCGCGCCGTGGAGGATTGCGACGCCCATCTTCTGAACCTCAACGTGACCGGCGACATTCTCCCCTCCGGCGAAATGACGGTTGAGCTCCGCGTGAGCCACCGCGACAGCGGAGCCGTGAGCCGTTCGCTCGAGCGCTACGGCTACCGCGTCACGGCCACCTCGGGCGGCTACGACGCGCGGCGCGAAGTGATGCAGAGCCGCATCGACCAGCTTCTCGCCCGGCTTGACTGACCCTGCCTCATTTTCTCCGCCCCCACCAGCATTATCCACGCAATGATTGATATAGCTATTTTCGGCAATCCGTCGCAGCGCACCGATTCCCCGGCCCTGCTGAGGTTCCTGCGCGCCCTTGCCGCGCGCCACGACCGCATAAGGCTTTATGCCGAGCCGGCTTTCCGCAAGTCGGTGATATCTTCAGCGCCCGACCTCGGCCCGATGCTCCACTTCCTCACCTTAGGTCATCCCGGCACGGCGGGAGCACTGCGTTTCCGGCTGGCCCTGAGCATAGGCGGCGACGGCACATTCCTCACCACCGCACGCGCCGTAGGCCCTCACGGAATACCGATAATGGGCATAAACTCTGGACATCTGGGCTATCTCTCGGCAATAGAGATAGAAAAAGCCCACGACCTTGTGAGCGACATAGTGGAGGGAAGCTACACCGTAAGTCCCCGCACCGCCATCGAGGTGACGGTTTCGGGGCGCCGACTTCCCCGCGCGTCGATAGCCCTCAATGAGGTGGCAGTCCTGCGTCAGGACACGGCCTCGATGATTACCGTCCATTGCGCCCTCTCGGGCTGCCCATACGTGGATTACAGAGGCGACGGCCTCATTGTAGCCACTCCCACCGGCTCCACGGCCTACAATCTCTCGGCCGGCGGCCCGCTCCTCGACCCGGAAGCGCCCGTGTGGGCCATCACCCCCGTCGCCCCCCACTCTCTGAGCATGCGCCCGCTGGTGGTTTCCGACCGCAACGAACTCGCCATCAACGTATCGGGCCGCTCGTCGAGCTATCTGCTCAGTGTGGACGGCGCGGCAATCCACATTCCCGCCGATTCGCATATCACACTGAAAAAAGCCCCCTACCGGATCTTTGTAGCGATGCGCCACGACTACAATTTCATCGACACCCTGCGCCAGAAGCTCGGGTGGGGAATCTGACCGGATGAAAGTAACCCAAACCGTAAAATTAGACTCGCACGGGCTTGCCCTCACGCTTGTTCCGCGCCGCAACTGCCTCCGTGTAGTTATGCGCATCACCCCGGAAGGAGCGCGGTTTTCGGTGCCTTACGGCATTGAATTCGAATCGCTGGAGCCGATCGTGCGGAAAATGCTCACGGAGCACGCCGAGAAGCTCCGCCTCGCCCCGCTCTACACCCGCGGCCAGATAATCGAGACATCCTTCGGCTCCATAGCCATCACTTCGGGCACCGGAGGACGCGGCCTCCGCCTCCGCGAAAGGCAGGCCGGTTTCGAAATCTGCGTAAGCCCCGCACTCGACATCGCATCGCGCCCCGGAATCCTTGCCATAGCCAACGGACTCAAGCAGATAGGCACGCTGATAGTGCGCCGCCATATTCTCGACGAAGCCCGAGAGATTGCCATTGAAATCGGAGCCGGAATGCCCAACAGCTGGACGGTGGGACACGGCCGCAGCACATTCGGCACCTGCCGCCGCCGCGGAACCGCCACTGAAATCAGCCTCTCATATACCATGGCATTCCTGCCGGCAGACCTGCGCCGCTACATCGTGTGTCACGAGCTGGCCCATCTGCGGGAAATGAGCCACTCGCCGCGTTTCCACGCCCTGTGCAACGCCTACTGCGGCGGCCTCGAAGCCGAGCTTTCCCGCCGCCTGCGCCATCATCCCCTGCCGCTGCCTTAAATCCATCAATCCTCCCAAACCTCCCATTACTCCCATTACTCCCATTACTCCCGCCGGCAATTTAATAAGATTTATGAGAGGGGAGAGAGGAAATTGCGGAAAAAGGGCTAATTTTGCCGATTGAATGCCTCAAAGGGCATTACTGCACTATTTTTTAACCCGACTTTATCACGTTGCCACCGGCCGCTACGGCCAAAGGGCACCTGCAACCCGTCAAAATCCGCAAATGAAACGGTATAACCTTATCAACAACTCGCTGGGCTGGCTTTGCTTCCTGATTTCGGCCGTGTGCTATATGCTCACGCTCGAACCCACGGCAAGCTTCTGGGACTGCCCCGAATTCATTCTCCAAGGCTTTAAACTCGAAGTCGGTCACCCGCCGGGCAACCCTATCTTCATGCTCGCCGCCCGCTTCTTCGCCAACTTCGCATTCGGCGACCCCACGAAAGTGGCCCTGATGGTCAACGCCATGTCGGGACTTCTGAGCGCCGGCACCATCCTGCTGCTCTTCTGGACCATAACGCATCTGGTGAAGCGCCTCACGGTGAGCGACGACGCCACAACGGTGAGCCCGCTGAAAATGGTGGTGATATTCGCCTCGGGATTCTGCGGCGCCATGATGTTTGCGTGGAGCGACACCTTCTGGTTCTCGGCCGTTGAGGGCGAGGTCTACGCCTTCTCGTCGTTCTGCACCGCGCTGGTGTTCTGGCTCATCCTCAAGTGGGAGAACCGCGCCGACATGCCCCACAGCGACAAATACCTGATACTGATAGCCTACGTGATAGGCGTCTCCATAGCCGTCCATCTGCTCAACCTGCTGTGCATCCCCGCCATAGTGCTGGTGATCTACTACCGCAAATGGAGCAACACCAACGTGAAGGGCTCCCTGATAGCGCTGCTCATCTCCTTCGCCATTGTGGCCGTGATTCTCTACGGACTCGTGCCCGGCTTCATAGAGGCGTCGCAGTATGTGGAGCGTTTCTGCGTCAACACCCTCCACATGGGCTTCAACATGGGCGTGCTCATCTACGCCATACTCACTGTGGGCGTGTTCATCTGGGCCATCCATGAGCTCTACGCACAGCGCTCGGCGCGCCGCATACGCATATCGCTGTTCCTGGCGCTGCTCCTCTCGGGTCTGGCATTCATTGGCAGCAACCTGTGGATTTCGATACCGCTCTTTATAGCCGCCTACGTTGCAGGAGTATGGAAGGTGCGTGTGCGCATACTCACACTGGTGGCTCTGAGCACATTCGTGATTTTCATAGGCTATTCGAGCTACGCGCTGATACTCATCCGCTCGTCGGCCCACACCCCCATGAACCAGAACACGCCCGAAAACGTGTTTGCCCTCAGTTCCTACCTCAACCGCGAGCAGTACGGCGACCGTCCGCTCCTCTACGGCGAGACGTTCAATTCGCGCCCGCTCTATGAAGTGAGGGGCGAAAGCACCAATCCCGTGGTGCACGAAGGCCAGGCGCTCTATTCGCGCAAAGTCAAGGAAAACGAGAGCGAACGTGACGAATACGTGCTCACAGGCTATAAGAAGAACTACGTGATGACACCCGAGCTCAACATGGTGTTCCCGCGTATCTACTCCTCTACCCCGCCCCATCCCACCGCATATTCCGACTGGATAGGAGGTCTGCGCGGACGCGTGGTCGACGCCACCCAGTATGTCGACGCACAGGGCAATCCCCTGCAGAAAGCGCCCCGCATCAAGCCCACATTCGGCGAAAACCTCTCATATTTCCTCAACTACCAGCTCAGCCACATGTACTGGCGCTACTTCCTGTGGAACTTCGCAGGCCGCCAGAACGACATACAGGGCAACGGCGAGGTGAATCAGGGCAACTGGATATCAGGCATACCCTTCATTGACAATCCCCGCCTGGGCGACCAGTCGCTGCTCCCCGACGAGCAGGGCAAAGGCAACGCCGGACACAACGTGTTCTATCTCCTGCCGCTCATCATGGGCATAATAGGCCTCGGATGGCAGGCGTTCACCTCCAAGAGAGGCATAGAGCAGTTCTGGGTGGTGTTCTTCCTCTTCTTCATGACGGGAATAGCCATAGTGCTCTACCTCAACCAGCCCCCGGCACAGCCGCGTGAGCGCGACTACGCATTCGCCGGTTCATTCTATGCCTACGCCATCTGGGTGGGTATGGGCGTGGCCGGACTCTGGCGCCTGATTCTCGCCCTGTGCAAGAAGAAAAAGGGTAGCGTGGAAGAAGCCACCGACGAGCCCGAAAAAGGCACCGCTCCCTATCGCCGCTCCCTGACTGCAGCCGTGATAGCTGCAGTGGTGGGTGTGTTCGTGCCCCTGCAGGTGGTAAGCCAGACCTGGGACGACCACGACCGTTCGGGACGCTATGCCGCCCGCGACTTCGGATTCAACTACCTCAACTCTCTCGACCCCAACGCCATAATATTCACCAACGGCGACAACGACACCTTCCCGCTGTGGTATGCACAGGAAGTGGAAGGAGTGCGCACCGACGTGAAAGTGGTGAACCTCTCCTACCTCACCACCGACTGGTATGCCGACCAGATACGCCGCCCGAGCTACGACTCTCCCGGCATAGAGATGCAGGCACAGCCAAAGGATTACGCCTACGACCGCGCCCAGTTCATGTACATAATCCAGCCCGACACCATGCCGGTGAACGCTCTGTCGGCCCTGCGCCACGCCTATTCGCCCGAAGCCCGCGCCAACGCATGGAAGCTTCCCGAATTCCGCTATCCGGTGATGTACGTTCCCGTTGACACCGCCGCAATGGTAAAGGCAGGACGCATCACACCCGCCGAGGCCAAGGCCGCCGAAGCCGTCATCCCCATCGACATGCTCCACAATCCCACCGCTGCGGGCGAGGGAGGTCTGCGCCAGAACGCGCTCCTGTCCATCGACATGCTCGCCACCTCGGCCGCAAACGGCTGGAACCGCCCGATATACTTCGCAATGACTGTGCCCGACAGCTACTATCTGGGCCTCTCGCCTTACCTGCGCAACACGGGTATGGCCTACGAGGTGAGCCCGCTGCGCGAAAGCTCCGGACAGACCGGCGTGAACACCGACAAGATGTATCAGAACATCACCGAGAAATTCGCGTGGGGAGGCCTGGACAAAGTCACCGCACCCGGCCAGATATATCTCGACGAGACCGTAAGGCGTATGGTGACCACCGTGCGCTCCTCGATGGTCGACCTTGCCACAGCGCTCATCAACGAGGCTGTGGGAGCCGAGCAGGCGCTCCACAACGATTCCACGGAGCATAACCTCACCGAGGCCGAGCGTCAGCGCTATACCGACTACAAGAACGACCGCTACACAAAGGCCCGCAACACTCTGGAACTCATGCGCCAGAAGCTGCCTGAGAACGCAATGCCGTTCGCCCTCCAGATTGCCGACCAGACCGCGCAGCTCTACCAGCGTCTGGGAGCCGCCACCGGCAACGAGGCCGACACAAAGACCGCTCTCGACATGATCAAGCATCAGATCGACCGCTATGCGAAAAACGTGGTCTACTACCAGAGCCTGTCGCCGAGCCAGTATGCGTCACTTCCGAACCTCGACCAGTATATCGACCGCTACCACTTCATGGACCTCATTGACGACTACGGCTATGCCGGAGGCGACATAGAGGCGCTGGAGAAGGAGCTTACCCTCGCCGGAGTCAATCTCCAGAGGCAGGTGTCGTTCCGTCAGGCCATAATGCAGCAGCAGTACGGCTCGGGGGCCGAGGCCGCTCCCGCAGCCTCTGATGCCACCGAACCAGCTGAATAAAAGCCGGCTCCCGACATGCTGATAGAACGCCCTCCCCTGCTTTACCGCCTGCTTTTCCCCGAGGCTATATGGCGCTTCAAGAAAAGAGGCCGCAAGGTGGTGTATCTCACCTTCGACGACGGCCCCATCCCCGAGGTCACGCCGTGGGTGCTCGACACCCTCGACCGCTACCGCATAAAAGCCACATTTTTCATGGTCGGCGAGAACGTGTGCCGCAACCCGGAACTGTTGGAGGAGATAAAAAAGCGCGGCCACAGCTGGGGCAACCACACCATGCACCATATTCAGGGCATGAAAGTGCGCTCGGTCAATTATCTGCGCGACCTCAACGCGGCCCACACCGTGATACAGAGTTCTCTTTTCCGCCCTCCCCACGGCATAATCCGCTGGGCGCAGGCCAAGGTGATAAAGAACCACTACAACATAGTGATGTACGACCTTGTGACGCGCGACTACAGCCGCAAACTCTCGCCCGACCAGGTGTTTGAAAACGTGCGCCGCTACGCCCGCAACGGTTCCATAATCGTGTTTCACGACTCCCTGAAGGCCCGTAAAAACATTATGGCCACACTTCCACGCGCCATAGAATGGCTTCAGTCAGAAGGCTATGAATTCGCCCGTCTCCCCATGTGACGGAGGCCCCGCTCCGCTTATGTCGGCCGAGAAATTCGCAGCCGGACTTCTGCCCGGACTTCTGAAAGAGGCCGGAGTGGCCGCATGGGGAATCGCCGACTGTTCCCACGGGGTGGATGATGCCGATACCGCGGCCTACACGCGCTGGATAGAAAGCGGCTGTCACGCCGGTATGGACTACATGGCCCGTAACCGCGACGTGCGCACCACCCCGGTCCTTCTGCTCCCGGGGGCGCGCGCCATGATATGCTGCGCCTTCGCCTACGAGCCACCGCGACCGGGGGCCGTGATAGCTGCCTACGCCTTAGGGACGGACTACCACGAGGTAATCCGCTCGCGCCTTGGCGCCGTGGCCCGAGCCATGGAGGAAGCTACGGGCTGTGCAACGCGTGTGTGTGTTGACACCGCTCCTCTGCGCGAACGCTACTGGGCCTCGAAATGCGGCGTGGGGTTCCGCGGCCTTAACGGCCATCTGATAGTACCCGGCAAAGGCTCCTACATGCTGCTGGGCGAGATACTTGCCACCGCGCCACTCCCCTCCACTCCGGCCCTCGAGGGCGACTGCGGCCTGTGCCGCCGCTGCCTGGCGGCCTGTCCGGCAGGCGCCCTGCAGCCCGACGGCACCGTGGACGCGCGCCGATGCCTGAGCTACCTCACAATCGAGCACCGCGGGCCGCTGCCGGAAGGCACCGACCTTCACGGGCGCCTGTATGGCTGCGACGCCTGCGCCATGGCGTGTCCCCACAATGCGTGCCCCACAGCCTCGGAAACGCTTCCCGAACTGCGTCCCCGCCCCGCCGTCGCAGCCCTGACCGCCCGTGAAGCTGCCAGCATGACCCAGGAACAATTCTCCGCTATCTTCACCCATTCGGCCATAAAACGCGCCAAACTCGCCGGGCTGCAGCGCAACGCCTGTGCCCTTATGGCAACACAATTGGGACATTTGAAGAAAAATGAGTAATTTAGCGGGCTGATACGCCGTGGCATCACGGCCGGCGCGTCACCACCCACTTCAAGATATACACCCCATGTCAGATAAAAAATTCAAAATAGGAATCACACATGGCGACACAAACGGCATAGGCTACGAAGTAATCCTCAAGGCTCTTGAGGACAACCGGCTGCTCGAACTCTGCACCCCGGTGGTCTACGGATCGGCCAAAGCCGCGGCCTTCTACCGCAAGACGGCCCAGCTCCAGCCAGTGACTTTCACCCAGATAACAGATGCCTCAAACGCCAAAAACGGCGAATACAGCATAATAAACGTGGTTGACGAATCGCTCCACATAGAGCCGGGAGTGGAATCGCCCGAAGCCGGAAAAGCGGCCTTCGCAGCCCTGGAGCGCGCCGTGGCCGACCTCCGCGCCGGTAAAATCGACGCTCTCGTCACAGCCCCCATCAACAAATACAACATCCAGAGCCCCGAATTCACCTTTCCGGGCCACACCGAATATCTGGAAAGCTCCCTGGCCGACGACGAATGCCCCCGGGCGCTGATGATTCTCTGCACCGACATTCTGCGCGTGGCCCTGGTGACAATCCATACACCGATTTCAGGTGTACCCTCAAAAGTCACACGCGAAAGCGTGCTTGAGAAAATCAGGGACTTCAATCTGTCGCTCACCAAGGACTTCGGGTGCCACCGTCCGCGCATCGCCGTGCTCTCCCTCAATCCCCACAACGGCGAAGGAGGCCTGATGGGAAGCGAGGAAAGCAACGCGATATCTCCCGCCATAGCCGACGCGCAGGCCGAGAAAATCAATGCATTCGGCCCGTATGCCTCCGACGGGTTCTTCGGCAACGGCCTCTTCAGGAAATTCGACGGCGTGCTGGCAATGTATCACGACCAGGGCCTTGCGCCCTTCAAGACACTCGCGATGGACGCCGGTGTGAATCTCACCGCCGGACTCCCCTACGTGCGCACGTCGCCCGACCACGGCACCGGCTACGACATAGCCGGACGCGGCGAGGCCGACGGCGAATCCATGCGTCAGGCCATCTACCGCGCCATCGACGTGCTCCGCTGCCGCCGCAGCCACCGCGCAGCCACCGCCAATCCCCTCAAAAAACAATATTTCGAGAAAAACAAAAAAGACAACGTGGTTCTCGATCTCACTAAATCCGACACTGACTGATGAACTATGCCATTATAGCGGCCGGAGAAGGCTCGCGACTCCAGCAGGAAGGCGTGGCGCTTCCCAAACCGCTCGTCACGCTGGGCGGAACGCCCATGATAAAAAGGCTCATAGATATTTTCATGGACTGCGAGCCGGAATCGCTCAGCATCATCGTCAACGAACAGATGACACAGGTGCGCGAATATCTCGAAAGCCTCACGCTTCCCGTGCCTTTCAGACTGGTGGTGAAATCCACCCCCAGCTCCATGCACAGCTTCTACGAGGTGAGCCGCCACTTCGCCGACATGGGCAAATTCTGTCTCACGACAGTAGACACAATATTCCGCCCCGACGAATTCAAAAAATACATAAAAGCCTTCAGCGACGACAACAGCGCCGACGGCTACATGGCCGTGACATCGTTTATCGACGACGAGAAGCCGCTGTATATCGACGTTGACGCCGCCGACCGCATCACCGCTTTCCGCGACAAGCCCTGGCCCGGCGTGAAATACATCTCCGGAGGCATCTACGGCCTGACCCCTCCGGCGCTCGAGGTGCTCCGCAACTGCATTGACGGCGGCGTGGAGCGCATGCGCAACTATCAGCGCGCCCTCGTGGACGCCGGTCTCGATCTCAAGGCCTATCCATTCCATAAGATAATAGACGTGGACCACGCCGGCGACATAGAGACCGCCGAACGGTTCCTCGGCTACCGTCAGTGAGGCCCAGCCTCCTGGCATCCAATCCATCAATCATATCACATCCACAGAATCAAACCCTTAGCAATGGCTGAAATAAAGATAGCCGGAATAATGAGAGCCGGCGCATACTCCCCCAACCACATAGGCAACGACGCGGCCATATTCAACATCATGGCCGATCAGCTGCGCAAACGCGGCTACGAGGTGAACACCTATTCGGAGGAACAGCTCAACGCCGGATGCGTGAAAGAACGCATAATAGTCAATATGTGCCGCGAGCAGCGCTCAATAGCACGCCTGCAGCAGCTCGAGGACGACGGAGCCCTGGTGATAAACTCGGGCTACGGCATCGAGAACTGTACCCGCGAGCGAATGACACGCATCCTCCTGGGCAACGGAATCCCTTACCCAGAGAGCCTTATGGTCAACACCGACGAGGCCGTGAAGGACGCCATAGAGAAAGCCGGATTCACTTCCTGCTGGATAAAGCGAGGCGATTTCCACGCCATGCACAAAGAGGACGTGAGCTACGTGCGTCACCCCGAGGAGGCCCAGGAAGTGCTTCAGGAATACTTCCTGCGAGGCATACGCCGCGCCGTGATAAACCGCCATCTGCCCGGCGACCTCATAAAATTCTATTCCGTGCGCGGCACCCCGTTCTTCTACTGGTTCTACCCCTTCGACGAGGGCCACAGCAAATATGGCGCCGAGGCCATCAACGGCAAATCCAAGGGAATCCCCTTCGACAAGGACTACCTGCGCAAAATCTGCGCCGACGCCGCCGAGGCGCTGGATGTGGTGGTGTATGGAGGCGACTGCATAATCTCGCCCGAGGGTGACATCCGCATAATCGACTTCAACGACTGGCCAAGCTTCGCGCCGTGCCGCAACGAGGCAGGCCCCTTTATAGCCAAGGCCATAATCAAAGCAATAAAGGAAAGAAACTGAAACAGACCATGGAACAGACAGGACAATCAAACTTCAAGGCATCGCTTAAATCGCTCGACACCGAAGAAGGAATAGATCTCGCCTTCTACCGTCCCATAGGATATGCATGGGCATGTCTCGCCAAAAAACTCGGCGTCACCCCCAATGCCATCACCATAGCCTCGATATTCCTGGGAATAGGCGCCGGAGTGGCGTTCTATTTCTCCAATATCTGGATAAACGTCGTGGGAATGATTCTGCTCATCTGGGCCAATTCTTTCGACAGCGCCGACGGCCAGCTGGCACGCATGACCCATCAGTATTCACGCCTGGGCCGTATTCTCGACGGCCTGAGCGGCGACATGTGGTTCGCCACAATCTATGTGGCGATATGCCTGCGCGAGAACGTCACCTCCGACTTCTTCAGCCAGCACCACTGGGTGATATGGGTTGTGGCCGTAGTGACCGGAATATGCCATGCCAAACAGGCTGCCATGGCCGACTATTACCGCCAGTTCCACCTCTATTTCCTCAAAGGCGAGGAAGGGAGCGAGCTTGAATCATCGGCCATGCTCCGCGACAAACTGGCCCAGCTGAGCTGGAAGCGCAACTTCTGGCAGAAGCTCACACTCACCGTCTACACAAATTATACCGTGAACCAGGAGGCATGGACGCCGGCCATGCAGGGCCTTCGCGCCGAACTCCGCCGCCGTTTCCCCACCGGACGCGTGCCGCAGAGCTTCCGCGACGCATTCCGTGCAAAGAGCCTGCCGCTGATGAAATACACAAACATACTCTCCTTCAACTGGCGCACCATAGCACTGTTCACGTCGCTGTTCCTGACAATGCCCTGGCTCTACTTCGCGTTCGAACTCACGGTGCTCAACATACTGCTGGTCTACATGGTGGTGCGCCACGAAAAGATATGCCGCAAATTCACCTCAGAACTCAAAGATGGAAAATACTGATATAAAAGGAATAATTTTTGACTACGGCGGCACTATCGACAGCCGCGGCGTGCACTGGAGCGAGATAATCTGGGACGGATATCAGGCGTGCTCCGTGCCTGTGGACAAAGCCACATTCCGCGAGGCCTACGTCTACGCCGAGCGTGAGCTTGCACGCACACGCCACATTCTCCCTCACCACAACTTCCACGACCTCCTGCTCATAAAGATGCGAATAGAGCTGCAATGGCTGGCCGACAACGGAAAACTCGGCTCCGACGCAGCAGCCATCTATGCCCAAGGGATAGCGGACTACTGCTACGACGCCGCCCGCAACTCCATAGCCGACGCGCGCCCCACGCTCGACGCCCTCCATGAGCGCTATCCCATGGTGCTCGTAAGCAACTTCTACGGCAATGTGGAGGCCGTGCTCGAAGACTTCGGGCTGCGCCATTACTTCAGAAGCATAATAGAAAGCGCCGTTGTGGGCGTGCGCAAACCCGACCCGGCCATCTTTGCCTTAGGGGTGGAGGCGCTGGGCCTCAGGCCTGAAGAAGTGCTCGTGATAGGCGACAGCTATAAGAAAGACATTCTCCCGGCGCGGTCGCTGGGATGCCGCACGGCATGGCTCAAAGGTAAAGGCTGGACAGCCGACGAAGATCTTGTGGAAGATTCCGCGGCAATCTCGACACTCTCCGAAGTGCTCGACATAGCATTATAATATTTTAACAATTATACCGCATAAAATTCGGTATTTAAGATATAATTAACTAAAACGGTTTATTCTTATCATTATTTAGCAAAAATAAGATTTTATTAAAATAAAACTATTTTGCAATTGATAAAAATGGCCGTACATTTACACCCGCTTTATAATACGGAAGCCTGCTCCCTCTGTTTCCGGTAAATCCAAAAAGACAGAACAATCAGTAACACAATTCTTTAACAAATCATGAAGAAAACAAACGTAAAGCCGGCTGAAGGCAAACTCGGCGTCCTCGTGGTAGGACTTGGAGCCGTTAGCTCCACCTTTATGACCGGTGTGCTCATGACCCGCAAAGGCCTTGCAAAACCCGTTGGCTCAATGACTCAGTATGACAAAATCCGTGTAGGAAAAGGAGCTGACAAAAAATATCTGAAATACAACGAAATCGTGCCCATCGCCGACCTCAACGACATCGTGTTCGGAGCATGGGACGTATATCCCCAGAACGCCTACGAAAGCGCTATCAACTGCGAGGTGCTCAAGGAAAAAGACATCAACCCCGTGAAGGACGAGCTCGAGAAGATCGTTCCCATGAAGGCCGCTTTCGACCACAACTATGCAAAACGTCTTGACGGTGACAACGTGAAGACCGTAAAGGACCGCTGGGACATGACCGAGCAGATCCGCGAGGATATCCGCAACTTCAAGAAAGAAACCGGTGTTGACCGCGTTGTAGTGCTCTGGGCAGCTTCCACCGAGGTTTACGTTCCCGTTGACGAAAAGGTTCACGGCTCGCTCGCAGCCCTCGAGGCAGCAATGAAAGCCGACGACAAAGAGCATATCGCACCCTCCATGTGCTACGCTTACGCAGCTCTTTCGGAAGGCGCTCCCTTCATCATGGGCGCTCCCAACACCACCGTTGACATCCCCGCAATGTGGGAGCTCAGCGAGAAGACCGGCATGCCCATCGCAGGCAAGGACTTCAAGACCGGCCAGACTCTGGTGAAATCAGGCTTCGCCCCCATCATCGGCACCCGTTGCCTCGGTCTCTCCGGATGGTTCTCAACCAACATCCTCGGCAACCGCGACGGCCTTGTGCTTGACGAGCCAGCCAACTTCCGCACAAAAGAGGTTTCCAAGCTCTCCACACTCGAGTCGATTCTCGTTCCCGAAGAGCAGCCCGACCTCTACACCGACTACTACCACAAAGTACGTATCAACTACTATCCTCCGCGCAACGACAACAAGGAAGGATGGGACAACATCGATATCTTCGGCTGGATGGGCTATCCCATGCAGATCAAGATCAACTTCCTCTGCCGCGACTCTATCCTGGCAGCTCCCCTCTGCCTTGACCTCGTGCTCCTGAGCGACCTCGCCGCACGCGCCGGCCGCCACGGCATCCAGCGCTTCCTGAGCTTCTTCCTCAAGAGCCCGATGCACGACTACACCAAGGGTGAGGTTCCCGTCAACCACCTCTTCCAGCAGTACGTTATGCTCAAGAACGCTCTGCGCGAAATGGGTGGCTACGAAGCCGACGAGGAAATCGACTGATAAAACCCATCAAAGGGCAACATCATAACCTCCCTTTCAACTAAATTCAACTCAAGGAGGCTGCACCATCCGGCGCAGCCTCCTTTGTCATTTAAATACCTCCAGAGTACCGGACAGAGAAGAAGCAATTATTCTACTGCAATAGCATAAAAAGAGCCTATAAATCGCCCTCTAAGCACCTGTCTGTACAACCCACTGCGCAAACTGCGGGACTCCGAAAGCGTCTCCCCACAGAGCACCGGAGGTGCGGTCTCTGTACAACCCACTGCGCAAGCTGTGGAACCCCGAGAGCTTCTCCCAACGGAGCACCGGAGGTGCGATGTCTATACAACCCACTGCGTGAGCTGTGAGATCCAAGAGCGTCTCGCCCCAGGAGCACCGGAGGTGCGATATCTGTACAACCCGCTGCGTGAGCTGCGGGCCTCAACAGCATCATCCCCTCTGTGCGGCAAGCCTCGGAGAGCGCGCTGCCGCACCAATGCGTAAGCATGGGCTCTTTGTCAACCGGAATATTTATCATACCTTTGGGAAAAGTCTCCTCATGAGTAAAATCCTTGCCCTCTACCACATTGTCTTCGCCACAAGAGACCGTCTCCCGGCTCTCCATGATGTGAACCGCCTCGACCTCCACAGAATCATAACCGCAATAGTGACAGAAAACAGGTGCCGAATGATATGTATAAACAGTGTTACCGACCATCTCCACATGCTCATAGATCTATCCCCATCGATATCTCTGAGCAACTTCATGGCCTCGGTGAAGGCCAACTCAAGCAGATGGCTAAGGCATGACCCGCGGACAACCATGTTTGATGGATGGTGCAACGGCTACTATGCGTGCACGGTCTCTCCCGGTATGATGGGCAAGACCATTGAGTATATCCGAAGTCAGACGGAGCACCACAGGATATCGTTCTTCGTGAGCGAGATAAAGACGATGTGTCAGCATCTCGGTCTCACGTTCCATCCCGATGATCTGAAGTGAGGGCCCATGCTGACGCGTTAGTGCGGCGGCGCGCTCTCCGAGGCTTGCCGCACAGAGGGGGGAACACGCGCTTGGGTCCCGCAGCTCACGCAGCGGGTTGTACAAATATCGCACCTCCGGTGCTCTGTGGGGAGACGCTTCCGGGTCCCACAGCTCACGCAGTGGGTTGTACAGATATCGCACCTCCGGTGCTCCCTGGGGAGAGCGTTCTCGGGAGCCCGCAGCTTGCACAGTGGGTTGTGCAGAGACCGCACCTCTGGTGCTTCCTGGGAAGTTAGATACGTTCGGTTCACGTAGCTTGCGATGTAGGGAGTAGGGATATTGAGGTTATGTGAAACAGCAAAGGGTAGGGCTGCTCCATGGAGCAGCCGGCCACAATGCATTGACTATAAGCGGCTGCACGAGCGTGCAGCCCTACAAGTTTGGGTGGGAATTTGAGTTTTGTAGGGGATTTTGAGGATGGGAGTTTGGGTGGCTTGAGAATAGGCGGTCGTGAGGGAGGGAATCAGAGTTTGCGGAGGAGGGTGAGGCCGTCGCGGAGGGGGATTATGGCGGTTTCTACGCGGGGGTCGCGGGCCACGGCGTCGTTGAAGCGCTCTATGCCGAGGGTCTGGGGGTCGTGGGAGCCGGTGGCAACTTTGCCGTCCCAGAGGGTATTGTCGGCGAGGATGAATCCGCCCTGGCGCACGAGCGGCAGAACCATCTCGAAATATTCCGTGTAATGGCGTTTGTTGGCATCGATATACACCATATCCCAGCCGGAGGGTAGAGAGGGCACCACGGCCAGCGCATCGCCTATATGGAGCGTGATGCGGGCTCCCGGAGCAGTGGCGAATAGCTCGCGGAGCGAGTCGGCCTGTTCGTCGTCAATCTCCACGGTATGTACCTCGCCGCTCTGGTCCATCCCCTCGGCGATGCACATGGCCGAATAGCCGGAGAAGGTGCCGAGCTCAAGCACACGGCGGGGCGCAATCATGGCCGTAAGCATCTTCAGGAGGCGTCCCTGCACGTGACCGGCACACATACGGGGATAGAGGCGGTGAAGCCAGGTGTCGCGATAGAGCTTCTGAAGATGGGGCGGCTCGGCCGAGATATGCGATTCTATGTATTCTGTCAGATCAGTCTGCATGAAAGATTGGCGTTAACTGTCGCAGCGATTGTGCGACGCATTATGTCGATGCATTCGGCGGGGTATTCCCCGCGTGCCGTCTCGCCGGTGAGCAACAGCCAGGAAGAGCCTTCCATCACGCCGAGGGCTATGTCGGAAAGCTCGGCGCGGGTGGGCGAGGGGTTCTGCATCATGGACTGCAGGATGTGAGTGGCAACAATAGAGGGCTTTCCGGCGGCGTGGCACAGCGAAAGCGCCTGCAGCTGCACGGCGGGAATGTCGGCGGGATCAATCTGGGCGCCGAGGTCGCCGCGGGCCACAAGCAGCCCGTCGGAAACCTCGAGAATGCTGCGGAGGTTCTGCACGCCCTCACGGCATTCAATCTTGGCGTAAAGCCTTACAGAACTTCCGGCTATGACCTCTCTAACGGCAAGCACATCGGCCGCGGAGCGCACAAATGAATGCGCCACAATGTCGGCTCCGGCCTCCACGGCGGCTCGCAGACTCAGAAGGTCGCGCGGAGAGACGGCAGGAAGCGGGGGAATCTCGGTGCCGGGAATATTGAGCGTCTTGCGCGAGTCAAGATTTCCCGCCTTTACCACACGGGCCTTAACGCCGTCAGCATCCACCGCATCGGCCACAAGCTCTATCTCGCCGTCGTCGAGCAGTATGCGGCATCCGGCCGAGGCATAGCGCTCAAGGCCGTCAACCATCACGCAGACGCATTCCGAGGTGGTAGGCTCCGAGCCTGAACGAAGCAGCACACGGTGGCCTTCGGGCATGTATATGGGCGCCGGCGCAGCGATATCGGTGGTGCGTATCTCCGGACCCTTGGTGTCGATAAGGATGGTAGTGGAAGGGGAGACGGAGCGTATAAGAGCTATCATCCCGCGCATGGTCTGGGGAGAGACGTGGGCGGAATTGATACGTACTCCTTCCATACCCAGCGAGTGCAGACGCTCCACAAACTCACGGGTGCAACGGTCGTCGGCCACGGTGGCCATTATGCGTGTGGGAGTGCTCATAACTTCAGGGAGGCTTCTATGGCCAGACGGTAGCTGTCGAGGCCGAAACCGGCTATCGACCCGCGGCACACCGGGGCAATCATTGACGTATGGCGCACGGCCTCGCGCGCGGCTATATTGGAAATATGCACCTCGATTACCGGAACATTTATCGAGGCTATGGCATCGGCTATGGCGAGCGATGTATGGGTATAGGCACCGGCGTTGAGCACGATTGCACGCGGGGGCAGGGCAGACAGAGCCTCGGCATGGAGGCGGTCAATGATAAACCCTTCCACGTTTGACTGATAATAGTCAATCGTAACGTCGGGATAAGCCTCGCGCAGGGATGCCAGACACGATTCCATGGTAAGGCTGCCGTAGACATCGGGCTGACGGGTGCCGAGCAGATTGAGATTGGGGCCGTTTATAATAAGAATTCTTTCCATATCAGAACAGTTGTGCGGGTTGAGCCGTCAGCACCAGATACCAGATGGCAGCATGGGTGAGCAGCATGAGGGCGAGAATGATCCATGCAAGAGTGCGGCGCGCGGGATAGGACTGCCACGCGATCCAGGCCGCCGCCATAACGTAGAGCGGGTAAATCATCACCCAGGTGCGGGCATCGGTGTGAGGCGGACAGTTATCGAGCAACACCGGCGTCTGAAACACCGGCAAAGCGAAGAGAATCACCAGAACAGTGTACCACACGGGCACTTGGGAAGGGCGGAAGGCACTCATCGGTTTTCTCCTTTCTTCTTTTTATCCGCGGCAATCTCGGCCTTGCGGGCTGCCTCGGCCTTGCGGTAGGCATCCACGGTCACCTTTATACCTTTTTCGAGCGAGAAGATGGGATGGAAGCCGAAATCCACCACGGAATCGGCTATGGTGCAGTCCCAGTTGCGCTGGCGCATGATCTTGTACTTATCGGTGTTGAGCGTGGAAGGCTGCATTTTGGCTATGCCGTATTTCTCGGCCACAAGCGAGGCAATGTAAGTGGCCCACAGAGGCAGACGCACCGGAATCACGAACCGGCGACCGAGCGCACGCGCCACTATGCGTCGGAACTCGCTCTGGGTGTAGGCGCGGCCTTCGGAAATAATGTAGATGCGGTGTACGGTGTGCTTCGAATCAAGAGCCTCGAATATGGCGGCGGCAAGATCCTCCACGTAGATGAACGTGAGCATCTGCTTGCGGAAACCCACGCCGAAATCCCAGTGACGGTCTATGCTCTTGATCATCATCAGATAATCCTGCTCGTGGGGGCCATAGACGCCCGTAGGACGGAAAATAGTCCACGGCACGTCGGGACACGTCTGCAGAAATGTCTCCGCCTTGATTTTCGACAGGCCGTAGCGCGTGTTGGGGCGGGGGACAGCCTTGGTATCAATCGGCGTATAGTTTTTCTCATCGCCGGGCCCGACAGCACTGAGACTGCTCATATACAGGAACTTCGAAGGCATCATATCGGCTTGGCGCACAGCCTCCACAAACGAGCGGAGATAGCTGAAATTGATGCGGTTGAAGTCAGCGAAATTAGTGCATTTGGTGGCACCGAGATTATACACCATATAATCCCAGCGCGAGCCTTCGGGGAGGACGGAGGAGAGGGCTGAAGCCATGGCGTCGGTGGAATCATAGTCGAGAATCAGGAACCTGATACGGGGGTCGGTGAGAAACTTCCGCGATGTGGAGGCGCGCACGCCGGCCCACACCTCGAATCCGCGCCTTAGGCCTTCGGCCACTATAAAGCCGCCTATGAAGCCTCCGGCACCGACCACGAGCACCTTCTTTGCCGCTTGTGATGTGTTCATAAAGTGATATTTTTGACAAAAGTATTAAATTTGCATAAGAAACAGAAACAGAATCACAACACCCATGGGAAAAAACAAGCTAAGGAAATTCAGCGAGATGGAACAGCTGCCATTCGTATTCCAGTATCCTTTCGCCCGGCTCAAGGCCGAAGGGGGATTCCCGCTGCGCGGTCGCTGGCATTCCGACTTTTTCCACAACGACAATCCGATAGTGCTCGAACTGGGCTGCGGCAAGGGTGAATACACCGTGGGGCTCGCCCAGGCCCATCCGGAGCGCAACTACATAGGAATAGACATAAAGGGAGCGAGAATGTGGACCGGCGCCACGCGTGCGCGCGATCTCGGGCTTACCAATGTGGCCTTCCTGCGCACCGACATAGAACTTCTGCCGGAATTCTTCGCCGAAGGGGAAGTGGCCGAGATATGGATCACATTCCCCGACCCGCAGATGAAAAAGACGCGCAAGCGCCTCACATCGGTGCGTTTCATGGAGCTGTACCGCCGTGTGCTTGAACCGGGAGGCGTAATCAACCTCAAGACCGACAGCCCGTTCCTCTACACTTACACCTCGATAATGGCCGACCACAACTCTCTGCCGGTGGAAGTGCGGACCGACGACCTCTACCACAGCGGCGCTGACAACGAGATACTGCGCATACGCACCTTCTACGAGCAGCAGTGGCTCGACCGCGGCCTCACCATCAAATACATCTCCTTCCGCCTTCCGGCCGAAGGAAACCTCGAGGAACCGGAGGTGGAGATAGAACACGACACCTACCGGAGTTTCTCGCGCGGTGAACTTCAGATGCCCCAGATTTGTAATCCTAAAGTAACACTAAAAAAATCCTGAAAATATATGGACCGACTATATCCCTCGCTCATCACCGACGCCCTTCGCAATGTGCGTTATCCCGGCAACGGCAAAAACATTGTGGAACTCGGCATGGTAGCCGACGACATCCGCATAGACGGACGCAAGGTAAGCTTCACACTGGAGTTTGAGAAACCCACCGACCCCTTCATGAAATCGCTTGTGAAAGCAGCCGAGGCGGCCATACACACTTACGTAGGGCCCGATGTGGAGGTGAGCGTGGCCACCCGCAGCCTCAAGCCCATGCCCGAGAAAGCTCCTCTGCTTCCGGGAGTGAAAAACATAGTGGGAATCTCGTCGGGAAAAGGCGGTGTGGGAAAATCCACCGTGGCCAGCAATCTCGCCGTGGCTCTGGCCCGCGAAGGCTACAAGGTGGGGCTGCTTGACGCCGACATATTCGGCCCGTCGGTTCCCAAGATGTTCGGAGTGGAAGACCAGGAACTGTATATGCACGAGGTCGACGGACGCCAGCTCATAATTCCTGCTGAACGCTATGGCGTGAAGGTGCTTTCAATAGGATTCCTCGTTGACAAGAACGCGCCTGTGCTGTGGCGCGGAAGCATGGCCTCCAACGCCCTCAAACAGCTCATAGGCGAAGCCGACTGGGGCGAGCTGGACTACTTCCTGATCGACATGCCTCCCGGAACGAGCGACATACATCTCACCCTCGTGCAGACGCTGCCCATAACAGGCGTGGTGGTTGTCACCACACCTCAGGAGGTGGCTCTTGCCGACGCACGCAAGGGTATCGCCATGTTCATGGGCGACAAGGTAAACGTGCCCGTGCTCGGACTGGTGGAAAACATGGCATGGTTCACTCCCGAGAAACATCCCGACGAGCGTTACTACATATTCGGACGCGAAGGCGGTGTGCGCCTGGCCAAGGAACTGGGCGTGCGTCTGCTCGCGCAACTGCCGGTTGTAGGGTCGATATGCGACGCAGGAGACGCAGGAGAGCCCATAGCTATGGCCGACACAGTGGCCGGACATGCGTTCATGCATCTGGCCCACGAGGTGATAGAGGCTGTTGACGAGCGTAATTCCCAGCTGCCTCCCACAACCAAAGTGGAATTAAAACATTGATTTTGTATTTCTGACGGTCAGGCTTTGGCTCCGAAGCGGCCCGTGGTGCGGAAAAAGCACACCAGAAACAAGGCGGCGGCAAGGAAAAGCGACACGGAGAAACTCAGTATTATGCCGTAGGAGCCCATTTCAGCGACGAAACCGAGCAGATATGTGGCGGGAATCCCGACTACCACATAGCACACAAGCGAAATCCACAGCATCGGCATCACGTTGGAGGTGCCGCGCAGGGCGTTGGCGAAACATATCTGGGTGGCGTCGCCATACTGATAAAGCACCAGCGGCACAATAAGCGTGAGCGCAAGCGAGAGCACCGCCGGATCATGGGTGAACTGGTGCATTATGGCCGGCCCGCAGAAAATAAACAGTGCCGAGGAACACGTGGCGAGTATCAGAAGTATGCGGTAGCCCGACATGGCTGTGCGCCGCATCAGGCCGCAGTCGTTCTGTCCGGCCGCATTGGCCACAAGCACCGACACCGCAGCCGCCATGCTGTAATATACGCAGAAACCGAGAGTGCCGATAATAACAATCACCTGGAAAGCAGCCAGCGAGACGGCGCCCAGCCATCCGGCCATGATGGCGGCGGCGGTAAACGAGCCCGACTCAAACATCATCTGCAGCGACACAGGCCACGACGTGACGTTGATGCGCCGGAATGTGCCCGATGATGCCCTCTGGCTCATGAATCCTTTGAAATAAGGACGGTAAGCCTTCCCGGTGGCAAACACAAGGATTATGGCGACCATGCACAGCACACGCGACAGAAGCGTGGCTATTCCCGCACCCGTGAGCCCGAGTTCCGGAAATCCGAAATTACCGTAGATGAGCACATAATTGCCGGCGATATTCACCACATTGGCGGCGAGGATTATCCACATGGGCATGCGGGTGCGGTTTATGGCGTAGCTCCACTGCGCAAACACGTTGAACACCGAAATGGGCAGCACACCCGCCAGATAAATCAGGAAATAGGGGCGGATGAGCGGCAGAAGTTCCTCGGGCTGCCCAAGACGGTGGAGATTGAAATAGACCACCGTCATCACGGCTATCGGAATCAGCGTGAAAAGCGCATTCACCAGCAGACCGCTGCGCACCATAGCGCCAATCTCGCCGTAGCGCTTCTGGCTGAACAGGGCGCCCACCAGCGGAGTCAGACCGTAGGTGAAACCGATGCAGGCGAATATGGCGGTATTGAAAAGATTGTTGACGAACGATGCGGATGCGAGAGATGCGGTGGAATAGAGGCCGACCATCTTGGTGTCGGCAAATCCCACCACAATCATGCCCAGCTGCCCTATGAGAATGGGCAGACCGAGCTTGAGAATCTTGATCCAGAGGGGAGAGTCCGACTCTTGCAAGGCCCTCATCAATACTGCTCGCCGGAGTTGGGGAAATCAACCGTCTTCACAGCGTCAACGTAGGCTGTGAGACCCTTGGTCATGGCTTCCTCCACATCGGCGAACCGACGCACGAATTTGGGTTTGAAAGCCTTGTTCATACCCAGCATATCCTGCACAACGAGAATCTGACCGTCGACCTCGGAGCCGGCGCCGATACCTATCACCGGAACGCTTACCTCGCGGGTAACGCGGGCTGCAAGAGCCGAAGGAACCTTTTCGAGCACGATGGCGCACACGCCGGCGGCATCGAGCAGGTGGGCGTCGTCAATCAGACGCTGTGCCTCGGCATCCTCCTTGGCACGGAGACCGTAACCGCCGAACTTATTTATGGACTGTGGCGTGAGTCCCAGATGTCCCACCACGGGTATGCCAGCCGAAAGTATCTTCTCTATGGAAGGAAGGATTTCCTTGCCGCCCTCGAGCTTCACGGCGGCAGCCCCGGTCTCGCGCATCACGCGCACAGCCGAATGGTAGGCCTGCAGAGCGTCACCCTGATATGTGCCGAAAGGCATGTCAACCACCACGAAAGCGCGCCGCGCGCCGCGCACCACGCCTTTTGCGTAGGTTATCATCTCGTCGAGGGTAATGGGGAGGGTGGTTTCGTTGCCGAGCATCACATTGGATGCCGAGTCGCCCACCAGTATGAAGTCAACACCGGCCGCGTCAACAATCGAGGCCATTGTGTAATCGTAGGAAGTAAGAGCTGCTATCTTCTCACCGTTGCGCTTCATTTCAAGAAGAGTGGCGGTGGTCACTTTTGTGCGTTTAGTTTCGTTGTAAGTAGACATTTTTCCAAAATTTTAGTCTGCAAATTTACATAAAAACAGCGAGAATTCTACACCGGCAGAATAAAACAAGGCC
>CAUBWJ010000019.1 GCA_958439725.1 uncultured Muribaculaceae bacterium
TTAAATCAATGCGTTACGCGCAATCCATCACCCCAAATGTCCACCCTGCCCCAAATGTGGGTCAGTGTAAATAATCGGTTGTTAAAACACGGCCAAAGATAGTTAACTTTGCGGAATGAAACAATGGCAGGTATTGAAGACAATATTTCCGGAAGTGATCACGGAGAATTTTGAGTTCGTTAACTATGAGGAATCAGCGGATCGTCTGGATTACTGGCTGGACGAACGTGGCTATATGTCACGTGAGGACTATAAGAAAGGAACGGTTCGTGAATACGGGTTTACCGATGAACGTGTTATACAGGATTTTCCTATCAGGGGCAAAGCGGTCTATCTCCACCTGCGGCGGCGCAGGTGGCGTGATACCGAAGACGGGAGCATCTTCACCTACAACTACGAACTGACAGAAGAAGGCAGCCGCCTGACCCCTGAGTTCGTGGCTTTTTTAAAAGAGGCGGATTGAGTCCACTCCTGAGAGTATCCGCTCGATAGGAGCCCATTATGGAGTTAACGGAGCCAACCTCTCACGACAGTACAAGGAGGTCTTCAGCGACTACCGGGACTGGAAACAGCTCGGGCACGCCCAGGAATATATACTCTATCCGAAGAACATCGGTCCGAATCTGGCCATCGATGAAACCTCACTCAGCTGCGGAGAGCTTTATACCTTTGTCACCAACCGTGACGCCCATGGCGGCAAGGGAGCCATGGTGGCGGCCATACGGGGCACAAAGGCCGAGACCGTAATCGCCGTCCTTGAAAAGATACCGTCAGCCCGGCGCAGGAAGGTCAGGGAGATAACCCTCGACCTGTCATCGTCAATGATGCTCATAGCCCGTCGGTCATTTCCCAAAGCCACTGTCACAAACGACCGCTTCCATGTGCACAAACTCTATTACGACGCCATAGACGAACTGCGCATATCGCTGCGGTGGATGGCCCGCGACATAGAAAACGAAGAGATTGCCAGATGCCGTAGGGAGGGCATACCGTATGTGCCGTTCAGGTATGCCAACGGCGATACGCGCAAACAGTTGCTGGCCAGAGCCAAATACATCCTCACCAAACATGCCTCGAAATGGACTAAGTCACAGCAGTGGAGAGCCGACATCATTTTCGAGTTCTATCCCGAGCTTAAAAAGGCCTACGACCTGGCCATGGACCTGACCGATATCTTCAACGAGAAAGCCGACAAGGATGTGGCCAGACTTAATCTGGCGCGTTGGTATGAGAAGGTCGACAGGATGGATGGCGGTCAGTTCCGCACCGTCACCGAGACCTTCCGCAATCATTACGATACTATTCTCAACTACTTCATCAACCGCGCCACAAATGCCGGTGCGGAGTCTTTCAACGCCAAAGTGAAGGCTTTCAGAAGCCAGTTCCGGGGAGTGACCGACATTCCTTTCTTCCTGTTCCGTCTCTCCAAACTATGCGCCTAGAAATTTTTACACTCGGGTAGTTTTTTAACACTTCAACCGGTTATTTACATTGACCCCCAAATGTCCACCCTGCCCACAATGTTCACTATTCTGCCGGATAGGTATATTACAAAAATCGCTGAAACTATCTTAGTTTCAGCGATTTGCAGCGTTTTACCGCTTTGTCTTGTGACCCCGGAGAGGCTCGAACTCTCGACCCAATGATTAAGAGTCATTTGCTCTACCAACTGAGCTACGGAGTCAGTTTGCGTCGGCGTGGTTTTCGCTTTAGCGATGCAAAGGTAATGCTATTTTCTGGAACTGCAAGGGAATTTTTAAAAATATTGGAATTATTTTTAGATAATTCTTTGAGAAAAGTCATGAAAGTATCTTTGGAGATGCTTGAAAGACCATCGGGAAGAGGCTTTTGAAGTGTAATTTATGATTGACAGGAATGGCAATTAGCGGGAGGATGCAAAACTGATGTCGCAAAAAAAGGGGATGAGGAGGTTTTTGTCCCCCTCAACGAGTCACCGTCTTTTTTTCCAGATAGATTTCGGTGGGGAAATGGTCGGAATATCCGTTGAGCCAGCGTCCGGAGCGGTAGGTGCGGCGAGGGGTGCGGCCGTCGTCATCGCGCAGGAAGTCAAAGTTGTTTATTCGCGCACGCTTCAGTTGCAGTTTGCCGTTGTGGGCAGGCAGGAGGGTGCCGCTCACTATTATCTGGTCGAAAAGATTCCAGTTGCCACGGTAGGCGAGGGTGCCTCTTCCGGCGTCGAGAATTTTCCACCATGGGTTGTAGAAGCCGTGGCGACGAACGTTTTCGGCCCGTTTGTCGGCTCCGAGGGTCACGGCGCATGAGGTATCGTGAGGGTCGTCGTTGAGGTCACCCATTATTATTATTCCACGGTCGGGATAGCGGCGCCAGAGCGAGTCGGCAATCTGGCGGCACAGGTTTGCCGCGGCAATGCGGCGCGGTTCGCTTTCGTTTTTGCCGCCGAGGCGCGACGGCCAGTGGTTGACGATTATGCTCACCGTATCCGCATCGCCCAGTACGCCCGTCACGCAAAGCTGGTCGCGGGTGCGGAACTCTGGCTCTGAGGCGATGCGTAGAGTGTGGGTGGAAACATCCAGCGGGGTGAACAGTTCAGGATTGAACAACAGTGCCACATCAATTCCGCGCTGGTCGGGCGAGTCGTGATGGACTATGCCGAGATTGTGCCGGGCAAGCTCGGGAGAACTTACCAGGTCGGCCACCACGTTGCGGTTTTCCACCTCGGCTATTCCTATCACCGCGGGGCCCGAGGGCGTGTCGGCGCAGGTCATGGCAGCTATTGCCGAGGCGAGATTAGAGATCTTGGCGCGGTACTTTTCTGTGTCCCATTTGCGGGCTCCGGCGGGGGTGAACTCGAGGTCGTAGCTACCGTTGGTATTGATGGTGTCAAATAGATTCTCGAGATTGTAAAATGCCACTCCATATACCGTGGATGGCTGCGGCGCGGCGGCGCCTCGTGACCGTGGCGGCTTCGCTGCGGAAGTAGCCGCAGATATGAGAATCAGCGCTATGGCTATAAAACGGTTCATGATTTGGAAATATGACATGATTTGGCCGTAAAGTTACTTAATTATTCGTATATTGCGGCACCTTATGTTTTTAACCATGAAAAAGCTGATAAAAGTCTACGGGATGTGTGTGGCCGCTCTGGCCATTGCGTGGTCATGTGGGGGCGATGTGCAGCCGCCAACGCTCCACGATACCGATAAAACGTTGATTTCCAGAATGACCGTTGCCGATTTCAAAGCCGCATTCTGGCAGGAAGGCACGGCAGATTATTCGCGGGAGATAAAGTCGACCGACGGCCGCAGTATTCTCATAGAAGGGGTGGTGCTGGCCACGGGTATTCCCCGGCCGGGCCGGGTGGTGATAGGCGATTCGTCGGGAGCATTGGCCTTGGAGGTTTCACTGGCATCGGACGCGTCGAAGTATGCAGTGGGGCAGAAGGTGGAGCTGTCACCCGGCGGTCTGTTGGCCGGCCGACGTGAAACGGTGTTCATGCTTGGAAAAGGTGACGCGCTGGCTCCGCTCGGAGGTGCAGAACGCAGCGCTGTGCTCAAGCTTATAGGGGAGCCGGATGCGTCGCAGGCCTTAGCCATAGCGATGCCCCTGAGCAATCTTGACGCCGACGACGCGCTGCTGCGCTGGCAAAGCCGCCTGGTGAGGCTGGACTACGTCAGTTTCGACGGACGCGACGGCGACGACTATATTCTGCGCGAGGCCAACGGGGCAACTATCATCATGTCGTTGCCTGAGGGTGATGCTTTTGACTGGGATGATTCGGCCATAGCAGGCATGGGATCGGTTACGGGGATCGTGTCCACCTCGGCTGAAAACGGTGCGACGGTGTGGCGTGTCTATCCGCGCTGTGGTGATGATATCGAGGGTTTCTCTCGTCCCGCTCCAGATGATCCCGACAATCCGGATGCTCCCGATGGCCCCGACACTCCGGAACCGCCGTCCGAACCTGACAACAGCGCCGATTTCTCGACTCTCAACGGTGGCAGTAACGCCACGGGCTATGCAGGGACTTACACGACCGTGCGCGGCTGGACGGCAAAGTATTGCGCCGTGGCGAGCGGTGGTGCCGAGGATTCTCCCTCGCAGAACATTTTCACTTTTATGGGCGATGCGTCGGTGCGCGGGCCGGTGCTCAACGGCCGCATAGGAGGCCTGGGGTCGATTGTGTCGCCGGTGCTTTCAGGCGGCATAAGCCGGTTGGAGTTCAGCTACGGTTTCCCGTTTGAAGAGCGTCGCGCGGGCTTCACGGTCAATATCCGTCAGGACGGTGCCGTGGTGCTCTCCACCTCCGTAACGGTCGACAATATCCAGTCGCGCCACGCCTACGGCTTCTCATGGGACGTGGAGTGCCAGGGCGATTTCGTAATAGAAATCCTCAACAACGGCCTCACGGCCTCCTCCGGCGACAAAGACCGCCTCGCGGTGTGGGGCCTCGCCTGGACTCCCGCTCCGTGAAGACTCAGGCTTGGTCAGTTGTTTGCTCGATACCGTTGGGAGTACGGATAATGCGTTTCTGGCGTGTGACGCGACGTATTTCCTTGTTAAAGGCAATAGCCTCCGCGTTTTTATATGGGCGTCCGTGGTCAAGATGCACCACTATCAGTGAGTATCTCATCTGCCGGGGACGAATCCCCATATTTACCAGCCTTTCTCCGAATTCCCGGTCCTCTCCGCCATACTGCATAAGTTCATTGAATCCGTTGACTGCAAGCATATCGGCGCGCCAACCCGATGAGTTACATCCATTCCACGATGCGCGTGCGGGGGTGATTGTGTTCATGAAGGTGGCAAACCACTTGCGATTTAGCAGTTTGGTACATTTGAATGTGATTTTCAATCCTTTCGATCGAAGCCATTGAAGCGAGAACGCTCTACCTGAGGCAATGTCGTCGGGTGAGAGGAACCGGCTTATATCCATAGGGAGTTTGAAGTATCCTCCCGAGAGAAACCGTCCTCGCTGTGCCGCCTGAAGATGGGCTGCTACGAAATCGTTGCGAGGCACGCAGTCCTGATCGGTGAAAATAAGATAGTCGGATGTTGCCGAAGTCAGAGCCCGGTTGAGTATGCGTGTTTTTCTGAATCCCTCGTCCGGATGCCATACATGCTTTATCGGCAACACTGCTTTGTATCTCTCTATGAGCGAGCGGGTATCTGGTCCTGAGCCGTCGTCGGCTATTATTATCTCGTCGGCACGTCTCTCTTGGTTCATATAGCCTATGAGTGTCTTTTCAAGCCATTCCGGATTGTTGTAGGTCGAGATGATTACTCCTATGGTTTTGGGCGTAACGGACATACGATGTTTTTTTGTCGGTGAGATTATGGCAAAGTTATTGTTTTTGGCTATTCTGACAAAAATAATCGCTAAATTTACAGAGCATCAAGCCTCTTGATTTTGTTTATTAAAATAGACTCATAAAGTTGCCTTAAATTACAGCATAACGATATGGACAGCATCAAACCTAAACTGGTAGTGCTCACGGGCGCGGGCATGAGCGCCGAGAGCGGAATCTCAACCTTCCGCGACAGCGGAGGCCTGTGGGACAAATATCCCGTGATGGATGTGGCGAGTGCCGAGGGCTTTGCCCGCAATCCGTCTCTTATCCACAAGTTTTACAACGAACGCCGTCACGAACTCGTGAAGGCGCAGCCAAATGCCGGGCACTCCGGCCTCGCTGAACTCGAGCAGTGGTACGACACCTGGATTATCACCCAGAACGTCGACAACCTGCATGAGCGCGCCGGCAGCACCAAAGTGCTCCATCTCCACGGAGAGCTGATGAAAGTGCGCTCCATGAAGCATCCGGAACGCGTGTACACGCTCACCGAAGAAAACCTCGACACCACCCCGGAAACCCGCGACGAGTATGGCGACGCCGTGCGTCCGCATATCGTCTTTTTTCAGGAGGCCGTACCCAACATCGAACCCGCCATTGAGCTTGTCGAGCAGGCAGATGTGCTGGTGATAATAGGCACCTCCATGGCCGTTTATCCTGCGGCAGGGCTGGTCCACTATGCCCGGCGCGGGATACCCGTGTATTATATAGACCCGAATCCCGCTCCTGTGCCCGACGGCATAACAGTGCTTCGCACCACTGCCACAGAGGGTGTTAAGGAGCTTGCGCGCATACTCCGTCCCTGAGTTCGTGGGCTATAATCGCAATCCGGGGCCGTTTACATCATTTGCAAATGTAAACGGCCCCGGATCGTGTATTATTTCGCTGTTAATCAGTTGAATATATGAGTGTAGAAAACTTTATGCAGGTTAATGTCCAAAAAATATTGTTTAGTTATGTAAACTTATGCCCGATTTTGAGTAACTTTGAAGCCTAAATGTATCGCTAAAGTGAGCACTTCAGAACCAGTCTACCATATTCCGGCGCTTCTGCCCCAGGTAATAGAAGCTCTTGACATAAAGCCAAGTGGCATTTACGTCGACGCAACCTACGGCGGCGGCGGTCATTCGCGTGCCATTGTGGAGCGTCTGGGCCCGCAGGGACATCTCTACTCCTTCGACCAGGACGACGAGGCCGTGGCGCGCGCCATGACCGACGACCGGTTTACGATTGTCTACTCCAACTTCCGTTTCCTGCCGAATTTCATGCGCTATTACGGCGTGAAGGGGGTTGACGGGATTCTGGCTGACCTCGGTGTGAGTTTCCATCACTTCGACGATGCATCGCGAGGATTCTCTTTCCGTTTCGATTCGCCGCTCGACATGCGCATGAACCGCCGCTCGAGCATGAGCGCGGCCGAATTTCTTGCCACCGCCACGGAGGAACGCATTGCGACCGTGCTCGGGCTCTACGGCGAGCTGAAGCAGGCGCGCCGGATGGCTTCGGCCATAGTCCGTGAGCGTGAGGCTGGGCGCCCGGTCGACACCGTGGGACGCTTGACCGATGTAATGAAGCCCTTCATTTCTCCGAAACACGAGAAAAAGGAGATGGCGCAGCTCTTTCAGGCACTCCGCATAGAAGTCAACGGCGAGATGCAGGCTCTCGAGCAGTTCCTTGCCGGATGCCTGCGGGTGCTTAAACCCGGCGGACGCCTGGCGGTGATTACCTATCACTCGCTCGAAGACCGCATGGTGAAGAACTTCATGCGCACCGGCAATGTCGAGGGGCGCGAGGATCGCGATTTCTTCGGAGCCGTTTCCCGTCCGCTGAAAGCGCTTTCGTCGAAGCCAATTGTGCCTGACGAGGCGGAAATCGAGCGGAATCCCCGCTCGCGCAGCGCAAAACTGCGCGTGGCCTGCAAGCTTCCCGACAACGAATGAAATAACTCTCCATATCCGTTTCAAATCATATCGCAGCAATGCCCAGAACAGAATCTTCACATCGACCCACTCTCGGATTCATCGGCCGCCTTCTCCGCGGTCAGGTGATTTCCGGCGATTTCTTCGTCAACAATGCCGTGGCGCTGGGATTCTGTGTGCTGGTGCTTCTGGGCTATATCTCATCCAAATACGAGATGCAGACCCGTATGGAAGCGCTGCGTAAATACACCAACGAACTGGAGACGGTGAAGGCCGAGCGAGTAAGGGCCCGCAGCCTCTATATGGGCCGCATACGCGAAAGCTCCATGCAGCAGCTCGTCGACTCGCTCCATCTCGGCCTCCACGTCCAGGAGCGGCCCCCTTACGAGATAGAACTTGACTGAATAATTTCTTAACTCTGAAAAAACAATAACCCCGAGTCCCCATGGCAAAAGGAAACAGAAGCAGAATAATCTGGCGCTACATCTTTGTGGTGGGCGTTACCTTGCTCTTTGTAGGCCGCATAGTCTACAAGCTGTGGGATACGACCGTTGTCTCTGCCGACGAATGGAACAACCTCGCCCTCAAGGAACTGTCGAAAGTCGACACCATCGCTCCCCAGCGTGGCAACATTCTGGCGTGCGACGGTTCTGTGCTTGCCACCAACGTGAGGGAATACACCGTGAGAATCGATTTCCGCAGCGAGCGCTTCCTCACCGACACCTTTGAGGCCCGTCTCGATACCATCTCGAAGTGCATGGCCCGCGAATTCGGACGCCGCACAGCCAAGGAGTGGAAAGAATACCTTTCGGGGCCGCTCAAGATAGCCCATAAGGACAGGCCGCGCGCGTTCGTGCTGATTGACCGTGTGAGCTATGCCGACTATCTCAAGATACGCACCTTGCCATTCTTCAACTATCCCAACCGCAACTACTGCGGCATAACCCATGATTCGCGGCTTGCCCGCGTGCGTCCCTACGGCGCCATGGCGCGCCGTAGCATAGGCGGAGTGGGCGCCACGCGCGAGTGTAGCGAGGTCCACGGCATCTCCGGTCTGGAGAAGGCGCTCGACTCTCTGCTCTACGGCATTCCCGGTCTGGCAAAGAAAGTGTCGCTCACCAAGGAGATTGTACCCTGGACCGACGTCCCTGCCGTGCCCGGAGCCAACATCATCACCACAATCGACATCAAGATGCAGGACATCGTGGAAAACGAGCTCAACAAGATGCTCGAATACTGCGATGCCGACTGGGGTGTGGCCGTGCTCATGGAGGTGGCCACAGGCAACATCAAGGCCATTTCCAACCTTGAGAAGAATACAAAGACCGGCACCGGCTATATCGAGGCCATGAACCGTGCCGTGCAGGGCTATGAGCCCGGCTCCGTTGTCAAGCCCATATCCATGATGCTGGCCCTTGAAGAGGGTGCGGTGAGCAACCTCGATGAGGTGATATCCACCGGTTCATCGTATGCCTACGCAGGCGGACGGCCTATAACCGACGCCCACGGCGTGGGTTCCATGCGTGTGAGCGAGGTGATAGAGCGTTCGTCCAACATCGGAATGACCAAAATCATCGCCCGCAAGTTCGACTCCGATCCCGGCCGTTTCTATTCGCGCCTGAAAGAGATAGGATTTCTTGAGCCGATGCACACCGGAATAGCCGGAGAATGCATTCCGCGCATTGACTCGCTGCCCGACAACCGCGGCGGACGCATAGCTCTCTCCCGCCAGTGTTACGGCTACGCCACCAAGATACCCCCGCTGTATACCCTATCCATTTACAATGCCATTGCCAACGGAGGCCGCTACGTGCGTCCGCGTCTGGTGATGGGCACCCGTACGGCCGACAGCGACACCCTCTTCCCCGTGACCTATATCCGCGACCGTATATGCTCCGAGACCAACGCCGCCAAGATGCGCACCATGCTGCGCTCTGTGGTGTGGGGCGACCATGGTACCGGACGCCGTCTGCGCTCCGACAAAGTGGCCATAGCCGGAAAGACCGGCACCGCCTACGTCATCGAGCAGGGCGGCTACAACACATCCAAGAAGCGGTTGGCATTCTGCGGATTCTTTCCTGCCGACAATCCCCGCTTTTCATGCATGGTGCTTGTGCGTCATCCCCGCCAGAATGCATTCGGCGCCGCATCTACAAGCGGTGAGGTTCTCAAGGGGATAGCCGAGAATCTTTATAGCCGCGGAATGCTCGACAACAGTTCCGACTATCTCGCGGATGCCAAAGGAGGCTCCGCTCCTACCATGCATGCCTCGTGCGACGGTTCGCGCGCGTCGACCGTTTCCGACCGTCTGGGGCTCTCAGGCAAGATGACGGTGCTGGCCCATCCGGGCGCCCAGAAAGTGAAAGGTGTGCCCGACGTTCACGGCTACGGACTCCGCGACGCCCTGTCGGTGCTCGAGAAATCCGGTTATAATGTGAAATTCAGGGGCGCGGGCTATGTGGCCGGACAGCATCCCAGACCTGGAACCGAAATGAGGCGCGGCAGCATCGTGATGCTTGAGCTCCGCGAATAGACCAGTCCGGAAATAAACAAGAACAAACGAATAAAAAACCATAATCATGAAGTCACTCTCAGATTTGCTCTCGGCCATAATGCCGCAGGAAGTGATAGGAAGCGAAGAGAAGAAAATAACCTCCCTCGAATGTGATTCCCGCAAGATCAAGCGGGGTTCGCTGTTCGTGGCTGTGCGCGGCTATAATGTCGACGGCCATAAGTTTATTCCTCTGGTCACGCTTGCGGGAGCCGCCGCCATAGTGTGCGAGGAGCTGCCGGAGCGTCTGGAATCGACGGTGACTTACATCAAGGTGCCCGACTCGGCAGTGGCCCTGGGGCTGCTGGCCTCGCAATGGTGGGGCAATCCCTCGCGCAAGCTTAAGCTGGTAGGTGTCACAGGCACCAACGGCAAGACAACCACCGCCACCCTCATCTACGAGATGGCGCGCATGATGGGCCAGAAAGCCGGTCTGCTCTCTACGGTCTGCAACTATATCGACTCCGAGGCCGTCCCCACCACCCAGACCACTCCTGATCCCCTCACCCTCAACGAGCTTCTTCACCGCATGGTGGTGGCCGGATGCACGGTGGCCGCAATGGAGGTAAGCTCCCACGCCGCCCACCAGCACCGTATTGCCGGGCTGCATTTCGCCGGAGGAGTGTTCACCAACCTTACCCGCGACCATCTCGATTATCACAAGACGGTCGACGCTTATCTTGCCGCCAAGAAATCGTTTTTCGACGGGCTGCCCCGCACGGCGTTCGCTCTCACCAACCTCGACGACCGCAACGGCGAGGTGATGCTTCAGAACACCGAGGCCCGGCGCTACACATATTCGCTGCGCACCGTGGCCGATTTCACCGGCCGCGTGATCGAGAGCCGTCTCGACGGCACCCTCATGTCGTTCAACGGTCATGAGGTGGAAGTGCTCTTTACCGGCCGCTTCAATGCCTACAATCTCACCGCAGTATATGGGGCCTGCTGCCTGCTGGGCTGGGACCGCGACACAGTGCTTGTCAACATGAGCCGCCTTGTCCCGGTGGCCGGACGTTTCCAGACCATCCACGGCGCCAACGGCGTGACCGCTATCGTGGACTATGCCCACACGCCCGACGCGCTCGTAAACGTGCTCGATGCCATACGCGACGTGGTGGGCCCGCAGGGCACAATCATCACCGTGGTGGGTGCCGGAGGCAACCGCGACCGCGGCAAGCGCCCCCTGATGGCTGCTGAGGCTGCCGCACGCAGCCAGAGACTCGTGCTAACATCCGACAATCCCCGCGACGAGGAACCCGCTGAAATCATAGCAGAGATGGAAGCCGGTCTCACCGATGCCACACGTCCGAAGACTCTCAGCATCACCGATCGCCGCGAAGCCATACGCACGGCGCTCGCGCTCGCCGGAAAGGGCGATGTGGTGCTGATTGCCGGCAAAGGCCACGAGACCTATCAGGAAGTGAAAGGCGTGAAACATCATTTCGACGACCGCGAGGTGGTGCGCGATGTCTTCGCATCGCTCTGAGCGCATTTAACGTAACATAATCCCCCAACCGTTTCAATAGCAACGTAAAATGCTTTATTATCTTTTCAATTATCTCGAGACTCTCGGTGTGCCCGGCGCGCGGCTCATGGACTACATCACGTTCCGTTCCGGCGCGGCTCTCGTGCTGTCGCTGATTATAGCCACAGTGTTCGGCCGTCGGATAATAGACCGTCTGCAGCTGATGCAGGTGGGCGAGATAATCCGCGACCTCGGTCTTGAGGGCCAGATGTCGAAAAAAGGCACCCCCACCATGGGCGGCATCATAATAATCGTGGCGATTCTTGTGCCGTGTCTGCTTGTGGGAAATCTGGGCAATATCTATATGGCACTGATGCTTGTGGCCACGATATGGCTCGGCACGCTCGGTTTCCTCGACGATTATCTGAAGATTCACCGTCATAACAAGGACGGTATGAAAGGCAGCTTCAAGATTGTGGGCCAGGTGGGTCTCGGCCTGATTGTGGGCCTCGCCATGTGGTTCAGCCCCGATATAACGATGCGCGAGAATGTGGAGGTGGTTGTGCCTGAAGCGCAGGAAACCGTCATCATGTACACCCCCGAGGATGTGAAGTCAACCCAGACCACCATACCTTTCGTCAAGAACAACAACTTCGATTATGCCTATCTCACCCAGTGGATGGGAAGCCATGCCGCCACAGGCGGATGGATAGTATTCGTGCTTGTTACCATTCTGGTGATCGCGGCCACTTCCAACGGCGCCAACCTCACCGACGGACTGGACGGCCTCTGTACCGGAACCTCGGCCATAATAGGCTGCGCTCTGGCCATAATGGCCTATCTCGGCGGCCATATAGTCTATTCGTCGTATCTGAACATAATGTATATCCCCGGCAGCAGTGAGCTGGTGGTGTATATGGCGGCGTTCATAGGCGCTCTGGTAGGATTCCTGTGGTACAACGCCTATCCGGCCCAGGTGTTCATGGGCGATACCGGAAGCCTCACTCTCGGCGGCATAATAGCCGTGTTCGCCATTCTCATACGCAAGGAGCTGCTTATTCCGCTGCTCTGCGCCATTTTCTTCTTCGAGGACCTTTCGGTAATGCTTCAGGTGGCTTACTTCAAGTACACCAAGAAGCGCCACGGAGCGGGTCGCCGCATTTTCAAGATGACGCCTCTCCACCATCATTTCCAGAAGCCGGGCAACTCCGGCATCGACGCCCTGCTGCAGGCGCCTCTTAACGCGGTGCCTGAGCCCAAGATTGTCACCCGCTTCTGGATCATAGGCCTTCTGCTTGCCGTGCTCACTTTTGTCACGCTCAAGATACGATAACACATAAATAATATATTGACAGGACATTTCAACAGACGATATAATATGAACCGCAGAAAAAAACTCGTGGTGCTCGGCGGCGGCGAAAGCGGCGTGGGAGCAGCCATCCTCGGCAAGGATAAGGGGATGGACGTGTTTTTGTCAGATTCCGGAACCATTCCGGAACGATATGCCGAGGTGCTTCGCGCCGAGGGCATAGAATTCGAGCAGGGAGGTCACACGGCATCCCGTGTGCTCGAGGCCGACGAGGTTGTGAAAAGCCCCGGCATTCCTCCCACGGCGCCGCTTGTGAAGGCGCTGGTGGAAAAAGGAGTGCCCGTGATTTCCGAAATCGAGCTGGCCGGACGGTATACCCATGCCAAGATGGTGTGCATCACCGGCTCAAACGGTAAGACCACAACCACCATGCTCACCTACCATATACTCAAGGACGCCGGGCTGAACGTAGGCCTGGCCGGCAACGTGGGCCGTTCCCTTGCCTGGCAGGTGGCCCGCGAGAACCACGACGTATACGTGATAGAACTTTCGAGCTTCCAGCTTGAAAATATGTATGACTTCAAGGCCAATGTGGCCGTGATACTCAATATCACCCCCGACCATCTTGACCGCTACGACTATAAGATGCAGAACTACATCAATGCCAAATTCCGCATACTCCGCAACCTTACTCCCGAAGATGCGTTTATATTCTGGCAGGACGATCCCGTGATTCAGGCACAGCTGCGTCAGGTGGCTACAGAGGCCCGGATGTATCCCTTTGCCGAGAACATGGAAAAAGGCTCCCGGGCATACGTTGACGATGAAGACGAGCTGGTGCTCGACGCCGAGGCAACTCCGGTGAAGATGCCCCGCGCCGACCTGAGCCTCAACGGGCTCCATAATCTCTACAACTCCATGGCTGCCGGTCTCTCGGCATGCCTGCTCGATATAAAGAAGGACGACATACGCCGTGCCCTGAGCAATTTCGAGGGTGTGGAGCATCGTCTGGAATTCGTGGCCGACATAGACGGCGTGCGTTACATCAACGACTCCAAGGCCACCAACGTGAATTCCTGCTGGTATGCCCTCGAGAGCATGCCCCGCAAGGCTGCGCCCTCCGTGGTGCTTATCCTCGGCGGCAAGGACAAGGGTAACGACTATACCGAGATAGAGCCTCTGGTGCGCGAGAAGGTCAAGGCCATAGTGTGCATGGGAAAGGACAATGCCAAGCTCCTCGACTTCTTCACGGGCAAAGTGCCCCGGATAGCCGACACCCATTCGCTGGCCGACGCCATAGCCGCCTGCCGCGGATTTGCCTCCGAAGGCGATACGGTGCTTCTCTCGCCCTGCTGCGCGAGCTTCGACCTCTTCACGAGCTACGAGAACCGCGGCGAGCTTTTCAAGGAGGCCGTGAATGCTCTCGCCCATAAATGATATCCCGACTCTCTCCCCGCATTAACACAAAACTGAAAATGGAACTTCAACCAGCCGCAACGTCACCCCGCGCCATCCCCGGCAGCGCCGAACCGCAGCCCGAGGCACTCGCTGCCGAGGTGCCCGGTACCGCCCGGCGCATCCGCAGCTATCTTTTCGGGCATACCGACAAACATATATGGGGCATCTACCTTCTGCTGTGCCTCATTTCCATAGTGGAGCTTTACAGCGCGTCGTCGCGCGAGGTGAGCGGCACCGGCATCGGTGTCTACATGCCTATAATGCGCCACATGGCAATGCTTGCCGTGAGTTTCGTGATTGTGGTGGTGATGTCGCGGATGCATTACAGCCGCTTCGTAACCCTCGTGCCGCTGTTCGTGATGCTGAGTATCGGCCTGTGGCTGGCATCATGGTTCATAGGCGAGGATTTCAACGGCGCGCGCCGCGCCATACGCATAATGGGCATAACCCTTCAGCCCTCCGAGTTCATGAAGCTCTCCGCCGCCTTGACCATAGGCTATCTCGCCGCCCTCTTTCAGGAAAAGAAGGGCATGAAGAAGAACGGCGTGTGGATTGCCGCGGGAGCCGTGGTGTTCTTTGCGGGAACGCTCATATTCAGCGGACTCACCAACACCATTCTGCTGCTGTGCATCAGTCTGTCAATGCTTGTGATTACCGGCATGAGACTTACCGACCTCTTCAAGATAGCTCTGGCCTATCTGGCCGGAATGGCTCTGCTTGTGGGTGTGTTCTATATTGACTACAAGATGCATGCCGTGCCGGGCGCCACTGCCGATATGTCGGAAATGCAGGTGTCGAAACTCACCCGCTGGGAAACGTGGGTGAGCCGCCTCGAGGAGTTCGGCAATGATTCCGTGCCGAAATACCAGCAAAAAATGACTGCCGACAACCGTCAGGCCATGATTGGCTTCATGGCCCAGGCCCATGGCGGCATAAAGGGCGTGATGCCCGGCAATTCACGCGAGACATCGCGCCTGCCGCTGGCTTTTACCGATTATATCTACTCCATAATAGTCGAGGAGCTGGGTCTGGTGGGCGGTCTGGCCGTGCTTCTGCTCTATCTCTGGCTCATGGCGCGCGCGGCGGTGCTTGCCAACCGCGTCTCGGTCAACTTCGCGGCGCAGCTTGTGCTTGCCGCGTCGCTCACCATAGTGTTTCAGGCGCTTTTCCATATAGGTATCGTCACGGGAGCCATGCCTGTTTCGGGGCAGCCACTGCCGCTGATATCCAAGGGCGGAACATCGATACTCATTACCTCCATAGCCTTCGGCATTATGCTTTCCGTGAGCCGTCACGCCACCCGCAAGGGCGCACGCAAGAAGGAGATTGAGCAGGAGGAATCCATGCTCCCGAAGGAAATGAGCGCCGCCAACCCGACGCAGCTCTGATTTTAACATGAAAGAAAATGAGTGAAGAATCACCTAAACGCATACTGATAAGCGGCGGAGGCACCGGCGGACACATTTTTCCCGCCATTTCCATAGCCAACGCCATACGCCGTCGCGAGCCCGGCGCCGAGATACTCTTTGTGGGCGCATGTGGCCGCATGGAGATGGAGCGTGTGCCTGCCGCCGGATATAAGATAGAAGGACTGCCTGTGGCCGGATTCGACCGCCGCCGCCTCTGGCGCAACGTGCCTGTGGTGGTGAAGCTTGTGCGGAGTCTGCTTCGCGCGCGCCGCATCGTCAGGGACTTCCGTCCCGACATTGCCATAGGCGTGGGCGGATATGCCAGCGGCCCGATACTCAAGGAGGCTCAGCGTCAGGGCGTCCCTACGCTTATTCAGGAACAGAATTCTTATCCGGGAGTCACAAACAAGCTTCTTGCGCCTAAAGCCCGCGCAATCTGCGTGGCCTACGACGGAATGGAGCGCTTCTTCCCTGCCGAAGTCATTACCAAGACCGGAAATCCGGTGAGAAAAGAGATAGCTGACTGTGCCGCTCTGGACAGCGCCGAATCCAAGCGCGCTCTCGGGTTTGACCCCGCGCGTCCGCTGCTGCTTGTGGTTGGAGGAAGCCTTGGGGCGCGCACCATCAACGACAGCATTGCCGCCGGCCTCGACCGTCTTACCGCCGGAGGCCGATATCAGATGATGTGGCAGACAGGCAAGCTCTATGCCGAAGAGTGCACCCGCGCGGCGGCCGGGCACAGCGATGTAAAGGCCATGCCGTTCATCGCCGATATGGCGCGTGCCTACAGCGCGGCCGACCTCGTGGTGGCCCGTGCCGGAGCCGGCACCATATCCGAGCTTCAGCTTGCCGGGAAGGCCGCCATACTGGTGCCGTCGCCCAACGTGGCCGAGGACCATCAGCGCAAGAACGCCATGGCGCTTGTGGAGCGTGACGCCGCAGTGATGGTGCCCGACAGCGAGGCGCGTGCGCGGCTCGTCGACGAGGCTCTGGAGCTTATGGCCGATTCGTCGCGCCGCACCCTCTTCGCCGCAAATGCAGCCCGGATGGCGCTTCGCGAAAGCGACACCCGCATAGTCGATACCATTTACCGTATTATCGAAGAGAAAAAATGACAACAGATCGTCCCAACATATACTTTGTGGGAGCCGGCGGCATAGGCATGGCGGCTCTCGAACGTTATTTCCTCAGCAAGGGAAAGCGTGTGGGGGGGTATGACCGCACGGCTACCGACCTCACCCGCGCTCTTGAAAGCGAGGGCGTGGAGATTACCTACAGCGATGCCGCCGAAGCCATTCCGCAGGCGTTCCGCAATCCCGGGGAGACACTGGTGGTCTACACTCCCGCCGTACCCGATACGCATCCAGGGCTGCAGTGGTTCCGCGCCAACGGTTTCGAGGTGGTGAAACGCGCCGCCGTGCTCGGCATTGTGACCCGCCACAGCCGCAGCCTCTGTTTCGCCGGAACCCACGGCAAGACCACCACATCGTCCATGGCCGCCCACGTGCTCCACAACTCTCCCGCCGGATGCAACGCCTTCCTGGGCGGTGTGCTCCGCAATTACGGCACCAACTTCATCCTTGACCTGCATTCTGACTTCTCGGTGATAGAGGCCGACGAATACGACCGCTCTTTCCATCATCTCACGCCGTCAGTGGCAGTGATAACGGCTACCGACCCCGACCATCTGGACATCTACGGGACAGAGGAAGCCTACCTCGAGAGCTTCGCGCATTTCACCGAGCTCATCCGCCCCGACGGCGTACTCATAGTCCATACCGGCCTTAAACTGCGTCCGCGTGTGGCTCCGGGAGTGAAGGTCTACACCTATTCCCGCGACGAAGGCGACTTCCATGCCACCAATATCCGCCGCAGCGAAGGTTCTATTGTGTTCGACCTGGTGATGCCCGACGGCTCTGTGATGACAGATATTGCTCCCGGTGTGCCCGTGGAGATAAACATAGAGAACGCCATCGCCGCGCTCGCCGCAGTATGGGCTGCCGGGCAGCTCGACGAGGACTGCGCACGCCAGGCCATGGCTTCGTTCCAGGGCCCGAAACGCCGCTTCGAGTTCCATCTCAAGGAGCCTGGACGCGCCATAATCGACGATTACGCCCATCATCCCGACGAACTGCGCCAGTCGATACGCTCGGTGCGCGCCCTCTATCCCGACCGGCGTCTTACGGTGGCCTTCCAGCCCCATCTCTACAGCCGTACGCGCGACTTCGCTCCGCAGTTTGGCCAGGCGCTTTCTGAGGCCGACGAGGTGATACTTCTCGACATATACCCTGCCCGCGAACTCCCCATGGAGGGCGTGAGCTCGCAGCTCATATTCGATGCCATAAAGGGCCCGGACAAGACCATGATTACAAAGGAGCAGCTGCCCGAGACCGTGCGCGAGCGCGGCTTCGAGGTGCTTCTTACAGCCGGAGCAGGGGATATCTGCGACTTTCTTGACCGTATAACCTCCGATGCCCGCTCATGAAGAAACGCCTGCTCTACATATTGCTGACCGTGGTTGCCTTAGGGGTGATGACAGCCGTGACGCTGCTCACACAGGGCATGGCGTCGTCGCGTCCGTGCAGGGATGTGACCATGACCGTGCTCGATTCCTCTTCGGTGAAGTTTGTCAACGAGGCGGAGCTATGGCGCGAGCTTGGCAGATGGCCGGCACAGATGAAGGGCAGCAGGCTCGACGATATAGACATTGACAGCCTCGAGCGTTTCCTCAGGGCTATCGACAAAATAGAGTGGACAGAAGTCAATATCCGGCCTGACAGCACTATCCATATAGAAGTCAGTCCCATGCGGCCCGTGGCGAGAATTTTCGACAGCCATGGATCGTATTACATCAACCGCCAGGGAAAGAAAATCAGCGCGCAGGCGCGTTATTTCATGGACGTGCCGGTGATTCAGGGCGAGTTTACCGACTCGTTCCCCGCTGTCAGTATTCTGCCCCTTATTGATTACATAGCTTCTGACAGCACCTGGAACAAGGTGGTGTCGATGATCAAGGTGGATTCGCCAACAAACATAATGCTCGTGCCGGTGTTTCGCGGACATCTGGTGAATTTCGGCGACGTAAGCATGTTTGACGACAAGTTCCGGCGCCTCCGCAACGTCTATTCCAAGATATTGCCGGCCATGGGCTGGGATTATTACGATACGATAAGCGTGAAATGGAACGGCCAGATAGTGGCCACACGCCGCAACAAGGAGCTTCCGAAGGTGAAGTATGACGACGGTGCCGACGAGGCCGATGTGGATCTCTCGACCATGCTGACGGCTGAAGGCGTGGCGGACGGTCAGGCCATGCCCGGCAAGAAAATGGAGACGGACCTTCCTATGCCGGGTGAAAAGCCGGCGCAGGCGCCTGCAAAAGGCGATTCATCAACGAAAAAGGAAATTAAAAAACCATAGATATGGAAGAAAAAAATATTGTAGCAATTGAAATCGGCAGCTCCAAAGTGAAAGGCGCTTTGGGGCAGGTGAGCGACAAAGGCATCATCACCGTCCAGGCCGTGGAAGAGGAGCCGTTTCTCGAATGGGTGCGCTACGGCGAGGTGAGCAACGTGGAAGAGGTGGGCGCCGTGCTGCGCCGCATCATAGGTCGCCTTGAGGAGCGTATTGCTCCTGCCAAGGTGGCTGAAGTATATGTGGGCGTGGGAGCCCGCTCGCTTTGCTCCACCACGCGCAGTGTCGAAAGACACCTTGTGGAGGAGATGGAGATTGGCGACGATATACTTGCCGACCTCCGCAACCAGGCCCGTATGGCCGCTCCCCCCGACCGCGATCTTCTTGCTGTGATTCCCCGCCAGTATTCCGTGGACAAAAAGAGCGTGACGCAGCCCAAGGGCACCATGGGCAACAGTGTGAGCATGGACGCCGTGCTCCTTACCTGCCGCAAGCAGATAAAGAGCAAGCTTGAGCGTCTTGTGGCTGACAAGATGGGCCTGAAGGTGGCCGGATATGTAGTGCGCCAGACCGCGATAGCCGATGCCGTTCTCACTCACGAGGAGAAGCGCATAGGATGTATGCTCGTGGATTTCGGCGCTGAGACCACCACGGTGAGCATCTACAAGGGCGGACACCTCCAGTTCCTCCAGACGCTTCCCATGGGATCGCGCAACATTACCCGCGACCTCATGAGCCTGAACTACCTCGAGGAGCGCGCCGAGGAGATAAAACGCCGCCAGGGCAATGCCTCAGGCACATCCATCGGAGCCATCGACGATTCCATCAACTATGACCAGGTTAATAAATGCGTGTCGGCACGTGCCGCCGAGATCATAGCCAACATAAAGGAACAACTCAAGCAGTCGGGCTTCAGTGCCTCGCAGCTGGCCCGCGGTATTATCGTTGTGGGCCGTGGCGCTTTCCTTGCCGGGTTCAACGACCGTCTTGCCAAGGAAATGGGCATGAACGTGCGTTCCGGCAGCATTTCCATGGCCGATGTGGGTATCTCGGATGTTCGAATCTCGCCCGTTGACTGCGTGGACGTGCTTTCCATAGTAAGGGCAGCCGCTCATTCCGATACTCACGAATGCCTCTCGACTCCTGAACCCGAGCCTGAACCGGAACCCGTGGAAGAAATTGAGGAGGAAGAGATTGAGGAAGAACCGGTACGTAAACAGCCGTCGAAGCCGCGCACATCAATCTGGGACCGTCTGCGAAACATAACCGAGCGTATCGAGGGCGGACTCGTGGAAGAAGATGAGGAAGATGACGATGTGCTCCGCGACGACCGCAACTGACTCTCACGTCAACACACACATAACTAACTGCTAAACAACTACGAAACAATGGACGAATATCTGAATAAGGACATGGACAGCCTTTCGACGCAATATAACCCCGGCCCGATAGCACGCGACGAAAATGAGATTATGGTGATAGGCGTGGGCGGCGGCGGCGGAAACGCAGTCAACCACATGTATAAGCAAGGTGTGGATAAGGTTACTTTCGTGGCTATCAACACCGACAGTGTGGCCCTTGAGAAACTCGATTTCGACAACCGCCTGGTGATCGGCTCGGGCCGCGGCGCCGGTGCGATACCCGAGGTGGCTCGCGAGGCTGCCGAAAGGGATCTTGAACGAATCAAGTCGCTGTTCGGCGAAAAAACCAAGATGGTGTTTGTGACTGCCGGCATGGGCGGTGGCACCGGCACAGGCGCCGCTCCCGTAGTGGCCCGCGTGGCAAAGGAACGCGGACTCCTTACCATAGGCATAGTCACCATCCCCTTCGTGTTTGAGGGCCGAAAGAAGATTATGAAAGCTCTCGACGGTGCCGACGAGCTGGCCAAGCATGTGGATGCGCTGCTGATTATCAACAATGAACGTCTGGTTGAAATATACGGAGACCTCAACTTCTTCAACGCATTCGGCAAAGCCGACGACACGCTGTCGACAGCCGCACGCTCGATTTCCGACATTATCAATGTGCCGGGATATATCAATCTCGACTTCAACGATGTAGACACCACCCTGCGCAACGGTGGCACCGCTATCATCTCCACTGGCTACGGCGAGGGGCCGGGCCGCGTGACCATGGCGTTGCAGAACGCTCTTAATTCGCCACTGCTCAAGAACCGCGATATCCTCGGGTCGAAACGATTGCTTATAAATCTCTATGTGAGCGAGACCGAGGACAAGACCATTGCCATGAACGAGATGGGCCAGCTGAGCTCATTTGTGGACAACATCGACCAGGAGGTGGATGTGATCTGGGGCGTGACAATAGACAATTCTCTCGGCGAGCAGGTGAAGGTGATAATTCTTGCCGCCGGCTTCGACGTGACTATCCGCGATGAAGAGGAAGAGGTGATAGGTCGGAAACCTGTCTACACCCCCGTGGATCCCAAGAAGAAGAAAGAAAAGGAGATAGAGAAGGAATACGGCACGAGCTTCGGCACCAAATATGTGGTGCTCGCCCCGGAGTATATGGACGATGACCGCTTTATCAGCGAGTTTGAGGGCACTCCCACTTATCTGCGCGACAAACGGCTTACCGACAGTCTGAACAAAGGCGTGGCCGCGACCGCTCCGTCGGCTCCTGCCGAGGATTCTCTGTCGGCCGTTCAGCCCCAGAATCAGCGCCAGGAGAAAAAGGGCGGCTTCAAAATTGATTTCTGAGCCGCCCCATGCTGCAGACCGCTGTACAAAAATCAGATTATCATTCAAATTGCAGGGATGCACGCTCGTGCATCCGCTGACAATTATCTGTTTGCCTCCCGGCTGTTACAGGTGGCGAGTGCTTGAAATCAAAAAATCCCGAAGGGCGTAGCTCTCCGGGATTTTTTGGTTTTGAAGCCTTTTTAACTTAGAAATATAATTTGGCTTATTCAGCCGAGATTGGAATTTTGCGGTGGAAGCTGCGTTCGAGCGAGATGAGCGTCTCGGTTCCCATTACTCCGGGGATTGATTGTATCCGCTTGTTGAGAAGCTCCATCAGGTGCTCGTTGTCGCGCGCATAAAGCTTGAGAAGCAGAGTGTAGGGGCCGGTGGTGAAGTGGCATTCAACCACTTCGGGAATCTTTTCGATTTCGGGTACTACATCGTGGTAGATGCCTCCGCGCTCAAGGTTCACGCCGATATAGGTGCAGGTGCGGAAGCCGAGCTCTTTGGCGTTGACGTTGTAGCTTGAGCCGGTAATCACACCCATGTCCATCATTCTCTGCAGGCGCTGGTGAATTGCCGCACGTGACACACCGCATTCGGCGGCCACGTCCTTTGAGGGAATCCTGGCATTGTTTATCACTATGCTCAGAATCTTTCTGTCGAGATTATCTATTTTCCCCATATCGGAATGGTTCTTTTATATTGCTTTTTACTCTATTGCAGTGTGCAAAGATATAAACAATTTCTTAAATATGACAACAAAAGCCTAAAAATCCTTTCTTTTTTCATGAAAATCGCCCGAAATGGAAGCAAAATGCCAGTGATAACGGCGTGCATCTCCCATCGGGTGCGTCTGAGACGCAATAAGCCACAGCTGTTGCTTAAGTAAACAGCATTGGCGTGCATCCCTACAATTTGGACGGAGACCTGTTTTTTGGGGGGAGGGGCTGCTTATCAGAACAGCGTGAGCTGTCGGTCGGTGAGCCGGAATGTCATGCGGTGGAGAGGGGTAGGGCCAAGCTGCGTTATGGCCTCGCGGTGGGCGGCGGTGGGGTAGCCCTTGTTTATGGCCCAGCCATAGCCGGGATAGCGGCCGTCGAGTGTCTTCATGAGTTCGTCGCGGTGTGTCTTGGCAAGGATTGAGGCTGCGGCTATGTTGCCGAAGCGTCCGTCGCCTTTGACGAATGTGGTCCACGGCAGGTCGCGGTAGGGTTTGAAACGGTTGCCGTCCACAATCACGGCCTCGGGGCGCACGCTCAGGGCGTCGAGGGCGCGGTGCATTGCCAGAATGGAGGCGTTGAGAATGTTTATACGGTCGATTTCCTCATTGTCAACCATCGCCACGGCCCACGCCACGGCCTCGCGTTCTATTATGGCTCTCAGCTCGTCGCGGCGTCGCTCTGTGAGCTTCTTCGAGTCGTTGAGCCATGGATGTGTGAACCCCGGAGGCAGAATTACCGCTGCAGCCGTCACAGGGCCGGCCAGACAGCCTCGGCCGGCCTCGTCGCATCCGGCTTCAATCACGGATGCGTCGTTGCACCAGGGGAGGGGTTGAAGGTTTGTCTTGGCCATAAAGAAGCGTCGCGGTGGTCATTCAACGAATCCGTAGCCGAATCCCTGACGGTTGACGAGCAGGCGCCCGTAATCGCCGAGCTTTTTGCGCAGGCGGGATATGGTGGTGTCGACGGCGCGGTCGGAGACGTCCGAGATGTTGTCCCACGCCTCGTGTTTTATTTCGATGCGCTCGAAGAATTGTCCGCGGTTTCGCAGGAGCATTCCCAGTATGAGGAACTCTGCTTTTGAAAGCGATGCCGGATTGCCGTCGATTGAAGCCTGACCCGATGAGGTGTCGAGCACGAGGCCCTTGAACGACACCTGATTGGCGGCGCGGCGCGAATCCATCATCCTGCGGCGCCGGAGCACCGAATTGATGCGCGCTATGAGCTCGCGCGATGAGATTGGCTTCGACATATAGTCGTCGGCGCCTGCGTCGAGAGCGTCCACCACCACATCGTCGTCGTCAACCGACGAGATGAGCATCACCGGAATCAGGGCTTTCTGCGGGTCGCGCTTGAGTTTTCTTATGAAATCAAGGCCGGTAAACTCTTCTTTCATCAGGTCGACGAGTATCAGCCGGTATTTCATCAGATTGAGGCCGAGGGCTGTCGGCCCGTCATGCGACAGGTCGACGCTGAACCCCTCGTTCTCGAATTTGAACTTGAGGAGCTCGCAAAGCATGGTTTCTGTGTCGACAATCAATAGAGTGCCTTTTCCTGCGCCTGTGGCCGGTATAGTGCTGGTAGTGCCCATGGTTTTTCAAAAGAAAGCCTTCGCCGTCATGTGATGAGTAGAGTTTCACTGTCAACTCTTTCACAAAAATAAAAAAATCGCCTTTCATTTCCAATGAAAAGCGATTTTGTATCCCGTTTGTCACAGCAATTTCACACAGTCTGTGAAAATTGCTTTCATGCCGCAGTCTGCCTCATCAGCTCCTTGATGGCATCGACCACGTTGATTATATAATCGCCCGTTTTCTCAAGATTAGCCACGAGGTCCATGTAGTAGATACCGGCCTGATACTCGTAATGCTTGTCGTTGATGTTGGCGATGTTGCCGGTGCGCAGCTGGTTGCGGAAGTTGTTGATTTCGCGCTCCTTGTTATAGGATTTGATTATCTCATGCTCCGAGGCGTGCTCCATGTTGCCCAGAAGGGCGAGCATGGAGTTCATGGCGCCTTTCACATGCGCGAACATAGCGTCTATGTTGTCGTAGATTTCCTCGTTGAATTTCACGCCCGACTGATTTTTGCGCACCAGTATCTTTCCGTCGCCCATGCAGCAGTCGGCTATGCTCTCTATCTCGCTTACCATCCGGAGCATCCCGGCAATCTTGTGCTTGCCTTCGTTGGAGAGGCGTCCCTCGGCCACGCGGTTGAGGAAGTGGGCTATCTCTATCTCCATGCGGTCGGATATGTCCTCGTATTTCTCAAGGCGTGAATAAAGGGTGGAGAATTCCTCGGAGTCACGCTTGGTGTGGACAAGGTCTTTCGCCATGTCGAGCATCCTGCCCACTCTCTCGCCGAATACCGCAATCTCTTTTTCGGCCTGGGTGATGTTGAGCTCGGTGGCGCTCACCAGACCGCCGGAGATAAATTTGAGCTGGAATTCCTCGTCTTCCTTGTGCTTGGCCGGTACGAGTTTGCACACTATCTTCACATACAGATTGGTGAACCATATCATTATGGCCAGATTGATGAGGTTGAAAACGGTGTGGAATACCGATAGTCCTATCGACACGCTTTGCTGCAGTTCGCTCACCTTGGCTATCACTTCGTGGCCCTGAGGCAGCGAGTTGTCAAACAGATGGTCGTAGACGTCGGGCTGGGTTTTCTCTATTTGGTTCACGTATGAGGCAAGCTGCGTTGGGTCGCCCTGGCCGAGTTCCTCGGTGATCCATACGTTCAGATGGACGAACGGATAGAAAACACAGAGCACCCACACGCATCCCAGGAGATTGAACAGCAGGTGCCCCATTGCGGTGCGTTTCGCCGCCACGTTTCCGCTCATGGAGGCGAGAAGAGGTGTAACCGTTGTTCCTATGTTCGAACCGAGAATGAGGGCGCAGGAGAGGTCGAAGTCAATCCATCCCTTTGAACACATTATAAGTGTGATTGCGAATGTGGCGGCCGACGACTGTATCACCATTGTCACCACCAGTCCCACGAACATGAATATCAGCACGGAGCCGAAGCCCATGGAGCTGTAATGCTGCAGGAAGGCGAACATCTCGGGGTTGCTCTGGAGGTCAGGCACATATTTGCTGATCATGTCCAGACCCATGAACAGGAATGCGAAGCCGATCAGGAACTCGCCTATTGACTTGTTGCGGCTTGTTTTTGTGAACAGCAGCGGTATCGAAAGGCCGATGAGCGGCAGCACGAATGCCGAGATGTTGACTTTGAAGCCGAACAGTGCTATAACCCATGCCGTGAATGTAGTTCCCACGTTGGCTCCCATAATCACCGCCATGGACTGTGCCAGAGTCATGAGGCCGGCGTTCACAAAGCTTACAACCATTACGGTCGAGGCCGAAGAGCTTTGTATCAATGCTGTGATGAGGAAACCGGTGAGCGTGCCGGTGAACCGGTTGCGGGTCATTGCCGAGAGTATGTTGCGCAGACGGTCGCCTGCGGCTTTCTGAAGGCCTTCGCTCATCACCTTCATTCCGTAAAGGAACAGTCCTACGGAACCTAATAGACCTAAAAAGTCTAAGAAACTATAGCTCATATCGTGAAGTATGGTATTTGGTGCCCGTCTCCCGCGGCGTCCGGGATCCGGCTCTAAGCGCAAAGATACAATATAATTTCACAATTACGCAACAAAATTAACACTCTGCATCGTCTCTTTCCCTTGCATTTGGCGCGGGGTGGGGCGTCGACGCTCTGCGTCTCTTGCCGCCGGGATAAAGCCTGATTTGAATGAAATATGCGCAGTTAAACGAAATGTAATAGACATATGTTTATATCGTAACATAAATGTAACTCTGTTGATAGAATTTTATCTCGTTGAAATATAGGATGATGACAATGGTTGTAACAGCGTAGTAATTAAATTAACTCATTTTAACGCTATAAAAATTTGGAGATATCAAAACTTCGTACCTTTGTGATGTAAACCGAAAAGGGAATCGGCTCCGGCCGTTTCAAACCAGAACAAAGAATCGTTTCACTACCCAAAATATCCGTCATTATGGAAGCAACTACTTTTCAAAACCGTCTGATGGGCCTTCAGGCCAATCTTCTCAACTTCGCCTACATGCTGACATCGAACCGCGACGACGCATACGATCTTCTTCAGGACACCACCCTGAAGGCGCTTGACAACCGCGAGAAGTACGTTGACAACACCAACTTCAAAGGATGGGTGTTCACCATAATGCGCAACATCTTCATCAACAACTACCGCCGTATAGCCCGTTCGGCCACGGTGATAGACCAGACTGAGGACTGCTACCACCTGAACCTGTCGCAGGACAGCGGACTTGAGTCGCCCGACGGCTCCTACACCGCCGCCGAGATCACCTCGGCCATCAACGAGTTCCCGGAGAAATACCGCGTTCCGTTCTCGATGCACGTGGCCGGCTACAAATACAACGAGATCGCCGAGGAGATGAACCTGCCGCTGGGCACCATAAAGAGCCGCATCTTCTTTGCTCGCCAGGAGCTCCAGAAGCGCTTCGCCGACTACCGCTGAGCCGGCCCTCCAACCCGACGGAACGAGACGGTACCTCTCCCAAAATCAAGACGCACACCTCTCCTCTCTTCTCCATCCCGCTCTCTCCTCCCTCACGGGAACCGAAATTCAAGAAAGCATTTCCGACAGGGCGCATGCTCTCAAGGTGAAAAAGATAGAAAAGGTTTCAGGGCCGCGCCCGCCGCGCCAGCGGAGAGCGGGGTCACCGAGAAAAAGATAGATTGATTAATAAGATATAAAAGATTGGTTAAAAGCTTTATTTGGTCTCTTGATACTATACTGCACACAAGCTGAGAGATAGACTCTTAGGCAAGGTATAAATGATAATTACTATTCCTGTTTGTATCCAGAATTCCCGTTTCTATGTTTGTTGCGGTAGTCGATTCTTGCTCGGGTCATTTCTTCCCTTATGCCTCCATTCTGTATAAAGTCATTTTTTGCTCTTTCTATGAGTTTGAACAATAGGAACAGTTCCTGATGAATCATTGTAAGGCTTAATCTCTTACTTTCCTTACCTTTTCATCGGGCCATATTGCCAACTTTCTTACTCGCAGATAATCTTCGTAATCAGCAAGCAGTTCCTCAAAACTTGCTTTGGCGACATTAAACAGCTTTATCTCGGTTTCGCGTGATGTGACTGAGGCCGACGAGCCTTCGATGATGTTCTGTTTGCCACTTCGGGCTGCCTGAATCATCTGGTCGATAGTTCGGTCTCCTTTCTTAAGATATCTGTGAGCAAAGTAAAAGGTAATATCGTAGATACATTCCGCCTTTTTGAAGACGATGAGATTGCGATAATCGCCTTTGGATATTAGAAATCCATTCATGCTATTGTCATTTAAGGAATAAGTGAACGTCAGTATTGCCGGAGGGCGGCGGCGGAGAGGAGGCGGTGGCCGATGCGGCAGTAGAGGCATTTGCGCTGGAGGCAGTAAGCGTTGCGGAGCTGGATGAGGGCCTGGGAATCGAAGGCGTTGCGGGGCCGCAGGCCGTTGCGTGTGAAGAAGTCGGTGATGGTGTTGTTTTCCGCGGGGAGGGAGTGAAGAAGGTCTATGGCGCGGTCGGTGAGGGCGAAGTCGTTGTGACTGGTGCCGAATGCCCACTGCAGGGGTACAATGGTGTTTATGGCAAGGGAACATATCGAGGCGCGGCTCAAGTGTTCCGGCACCCGGGCGGCCGGAGCCGAGAAGTTGTAGTGGGTTGTCCAGTAGCCTGTGAGCGTAGGGGTGAAGAGTTTGACGGCGCCTTCAAGGTCGGTGATTTCAAGTATGCGCGACATCATGCGGAATCCTCCGTGGAGCATGGCGGCAAGCAGCGCTATGCGGCGGTGCGGCAGGCCGGCGGGACGCATGCGCTTTTTCCAGAGCATGGGGCGGGGCGCCCGGAGGCCGAATTTGGCCGTAAAGAAGGCATAATCTGTTCTGAGCCGCTGCACATAGCCGTCGGCGGCCGCGGGAGCTTCGTCGAGCAGTCCGCTCTGGCCAAAGAGAAGCGCTTCTATGGCGGAAAGGGAGTCGCTGTGTCGCCCTACCACACGCAGCGGCAACGACATGGCCAGCCGCTGGAATGGGTCGCCGTTGGTCCCGAAGCCCAGACTGCGGGCCACAGTCACGTAACAGGCGGTTTCCCAGTCGCCGGAGCTACGTTCCAGAATGTCGGAGATGCGGGCGGCCTTTTCCTGCACCCGCTCGAAAGCCAGGGCGTCGAGCCATGCCCGCAGGTGAGGCGCCGGCATCTGCGGGATGGCCGCCGAACAAGGAAGCTCCGACTCGGCACGGCCTGTGAGGTCGGTGAAGCGGCGGTGGAACTCCGGTTCGCATTTCATGGCGAACTGCGGTATGGTTTCGCCGTTGGAGCGGTGAATGGGGGTGTCGTCGCAGTCAACCACGTGGAGCACAACCGAATCGTAGGCAGGATCGCCGTCGTGGCCGTGACGGTGCCAGTCGCTGGCGCGCACGTGTATCTCCACGTCGCCCACCCATGTATGGTCGGCGATGCGTATCTTGGCGTTGAAAAAATCGGGGCCGGAATTGGTGTTGAGAGTTCCGGGGTCCAGCACCGTGAGGCGCCGGCCGTCCACGGTGGTCATTCCGGGACGCAGTGCCAGCCTGTGCTGCCACACGTATTGCATCAGTCGTTCCATGGCTTTAAGGGGAGAAGTGGAGGGGAGGGGAAATGGGCGGGAGGCGGGAGTGGACGTTACAGCTCCTGCACCTGACGCCTGAAGTCTATCATTTTAAGCGCGGCCTCGGCAGCCTCGGCGCCTTTGTCGCCTACGGAACCTCCCTTTATGCGGTCAACGGCCTGCTGCTGGTTTTCGACCGTAAGCACGCCGAATATCACCGGGGTGTCGCAGTCGGCGTTGAGTGCCGTCACGCCCTGAGTCACGCTCTGGCACACATAGTCGAAGTGCGGTGTGTCGCCGCGCACCACGCATCCGAACACTATCACGGCGTCGTAGAGCGAGGCTTCGATCAGTGCCGACGCTCCGAAGGTCAGTTCTATGGCGCCCGGCACGGAGAAGGTGTCGATGTCAGTGTCGGCAAGGCCGGCGCGATGCAGGGTCTCGACGGCGCTGTCGCGCAGGGCCGAGGTTATATCGCCGTTCCATTCGGCTGTGACTATGCCCACGCGGGCGTCCTTTACACGGGGTAGTTCTGTTTTGGGGGCGTTTTTTGACATTCGGGTAAAATTTTAGGGAAAAATGTGGTCAGCGGGGGAAAAGTTTGTGCCAGAAGGCGAATATGTCGCGGTCGGAGTTGCGTGCGTGGAACAGGATGTCGACAATGCGGCGGTGTTCCGTGTCGTCACTGAGCTTCGAGGCCTTGTAAAGCATGGTGTTAAGCAGATGTATTCCTTTCTCGCGCGTGGTTTTCTGGGCCAGGAGGGCTTCGCCGAGATCCACTGACAGCGAGAGCTGCTTTTCTGAAAATTCCGGCTCGAGGCGCGTGAGATATCGCAGGGCGCGGGTGAAATATTGCACGGCCTCGCGCTGGCGGCTCATCTTCATGAGCGTGCGTCCTTCGAGGGTGAGGGAGTCCACGAGCCGCAGCCCGGCATCTTCGATACCCTCGTTGACTTCGCGCAGGTAGTCGTTGACGGAGGCATGGAGCTCGGCGAGCGTCTCGGCCTGTTTCTGGCGGGAGCGGAACACGGCAGTGGAGGCATTTACGGCAAGGATGCGCGCGGAGCCGTAGCGCGCGGGATTCACCCGGGCCAGACGGCTGAAAATTTTCACCGATTTCTCGATTTCGCGTTCGGCCTGGCGGTGCTGTCCGCCGGCATTGTGCAGCAGGCTTATGTCGTAGAGAAGCGACGCGAGTATTGCGAGGAACGGTTCGTCCTTGCGGCGCGCGTGCTGGGAAAGTAAGTTCAGGGCCTTGGCGGCGGTGGTGAGAGCCTGTTCGGTATCGCCTGAATAGATGAGGAGTGCCACTCGTGTCTGCATCAGCGCCGCATGGATGTTGAGCATCTGGGGACTTTCGTCGGCGAAGCGCTCGGCAAGAGCGTCGAAGTCGGTGATTGTCTCTATGGCTTCGGCCGTGCGTCCGGCTTCCGCGAGCTCATGTGAGGCGGCGCGGATAAAGTCGTAGGCTTCGTTGAAAGGAGCGTCGGTTATGGCATGGCGCAGGCTTGAGCCGTTGATGTTGCTGCGCACCAGTGCCAGCCGCTGCTCCACATCGGAGTCCACGGGGATGAAGATGGGATCGAGCGACAGGTTTTTCATCAGTCGGGGTTTGAGTTGAGAGTGGAGGCAATCTCCGAGGTGAGGGCCTCGAGGGTGGCCGTGGTCAGAATCCGGGCGTTTTCGGGGGTTATATGCATTCCCATAAGGCTGCGGGCCGTTGCGGCTATGCCGCGCGCGCGGTCGTCGGCCGTTGGGTCGGGTGCGGGAGTGAAAGAGGCCGAGGCCGTTATGCTGCCCTGGAAATGGCTTACGGTTCCGGTGGCGAAATCGAAATTGATCATCGCCGGGCAATAGAAGCGCATTGTGCGGGCAAAGCAGGAGGCGGCGTCGCCGTCGTCGAAAATCCTGGCCAGGGTGTGGGAGGAAGTCAGAAGCAGGTCGGCCATCTCGAGGTATTCGAGTATGTAGGGACGCACGTGGGTGAGATTGGGCACCATATCCGCGGGGAAGCCCGGCATATAGACTATGAGAGCCTTGCGGCGGCGCACGTGGTCAATGAAGTCGGCCAGCTGCTGGCGCACCCGTGAGCGCAGTGCGAACGACGAGCCGAAAATCACCACGTCGTCGGGGTCAACGCGCGGCCATACGGTGTTGAAGCCGTCCTCGGGATAGCGGTGATAGTGTATGGGGTCGCCCTCGCCGGGAGCAAAACGCACGGCCGCAGGGGTTGTGCCTCCGTCGGCGTAGCGGTCGATTGACACGGTGTCTACACCGGCCCCGGAGAGATAGGCCACAACCAGATCGCCGAGGTGGTCGCGTGCGGCCTCGCTCATGAATGTGGCTGAATGGCCCGCACGTGCGAGCATGGCCGATGCAAGCAGCAGCGGGTCGGCGGGAGTGGCTTCCGCGCGAGCCGGAAGGGTTTTGGTGCCTGCCGGGAAGGTGAAATCCACTGTCGAGGCTCCTATGAGTATGGTTTTTGGCATTTTGACGTATTGGTCTGAAGGGGAAATATTGGTGTGGGCTTCCTGATGGCTCATGAACGGGCCGCGTGTCCCAGATAGCCGCCGTGGTGGCGCAGGGCGTATTGTTCCTTGGTGAAGCCGGTGGCACGCATCACGTTTACCACCAGCACGTCGCCTATCACCGTCATCATGGTGGTGGAGGTGGTTGGGGTGAGGCCGAGCGGACACACTTCGGGGGCGGCCGCGGTGATTAGAGCTGCGTCGGCCACATGTGCCAGCTCGCTGTCGGCACGGCCGGTAATCACTATAATCGGAAGCTGCGGCACAAGGCGTTTGGCAAGTGTCACGAGGTCTATTATCTCGCGGGTACGCCCGGAATTGCTCACCAGCAGCAGCACATCGTCGGGCTGGAGCACTCCCAGGTCGCCATGCTGGGCCTCCGAGGGATGGAGGTTGACGGCGGGAATACCGGTCGACGAGAAAGTTGTGGCGATATTCAGGGCAATCTGTCCGGCCTTGCCCATACCGGAGGTGACGAGCTTGCCTCCGCGGCGGTATACGTGCTCTACAATGAGATCGACGGCGCGGTCGTAGTCGGGCGAATAGGGTATATCGGCGATTGCCCGGCTTTCGGCATCGAGAATCTCGCGCATGGATTGAGCTACAGTCATTATTTTGCGGGTTTGATTGTTTTCAAAAAAATGTGTGTGAGGCGTCAGGCCGTCTACACGGCAAAATTACAATTTTTTTTGAAAAAACCGGTGATTGCCCTGAGGAAGAACCGCGCTTATATCAGCGGCTTCTCGGGCTTGGAGCGCAACGGCCGCTGTTCGAAAGCCTCTATGCCTGCTATCCATTTGGGGTTCAGCGGCATGCCTTTTGCGGCGGCAGGGTCGAATCCGGCCATTACCGTGCGCCCGACGCTCTTGGTCTGTCCGGTGGAGGCATTGATTATGCGCTGTTCCAGAGTGAGGCTGCCACGGCCTATGCGTGTTACGGCAGTCCACACCTCGAGCTGCTCGCCGAAATACGAAGGCGCTATGAAGTCGCAGTCAATGTGCACCACAACCATGTCGATATTGCGGAGCGAGTGGTTTATCGAGGGGTCGATGGTGGTGAAATAGTCTATTTTGGCCAGGTCCATGAAGGTGAAATAGACGTTGTTGTTCAGATGGCCGAGCACGTCGATATCGGAAAAGCGGGTCTGCACCGGCAGACAGTGCCGGAACGGAAAATCGGCCTTCGGCACCCTTTCGCTGTCGCTTTTCAGAATTGTGGGTTTTATTACGGAAGTCATGACGCAGGATATTCTTTAGGTATCGGGATGTCAGTGGAATACTATTTCAGTAAGAACATCTGACCCTACGGCTTTGTTGATTTTCTCCACCAGAGAGGAGCGGCAGAAGGAAAGCTCGTTTTTGAGCACGGCCGAGGTGATATAGACGTGCATCACCGATCCTGCCACATAGCGGCGGAAGGTGTAGCGGTTCACTCCCGCGCCCACCACGTCGGCCCACACGAAGCAGGCGCGCTGGCGTGCCAGTTCGTCGGTTAGACCGGCCGATTCTATGGCCTCGCGCAATATGTCGCCGAGCTGGCGTGGTTCCGTGCGTTTCATGCGGGCGTTGCTGATGCGGCCAGAGTGAAAGTGCCGTCGGCCACGGTCCACAGCCGGTAGTCGCCTCCGGTGCGGCCTATTATGTCGTCGAGATGCTTGCGGTTGGTGTCGGTGATGAATATCTGGCCGAAATGACTGCCGGTCACCAGCGCCATTATGCGCTCCACGCGGTCGGCGTCGAGTTTGTCGAATATATCGTCGAGCAGCAGCAGGGGTTTTATGCCTGTGGCGTCGAGCAGGAACTCGAACTGGGCCAGACGCAGTGCGATGGTGAATGTCTTGCACTGTCCCTGGGAGCCGCAGCGTCGCAGCGGCATCGTGTCGAGGGTGAAGTCTATGTCATCGCGGTGCGGCCCCACGGAGGTGTGGCGCACGATCTCGTCGTGACGGCGCGCGCTGTCCAGCAGGGGGCGCAGGGTGCCGTCGGGGCTGGAATGGAGCGAGCCCCGGATGGCGAGGCCCACGGTCTCGGTGTCGTCGCCGGCTATTGCGCGGTAGTAGCGCGAAAATATGCCTGAGAGCCGTTCAGTCCACTTCTCGCGCGTGGGATGGATATATTCGGCAGCGGCAGACATCTGAGTCTCTATGGCCTCGTAGAGGGTGTGGTCCACTATCCCGGCGCGCAGCAGGCGGTTGCGCTGCTCAAGGGCGCCGGCATAGCGTATGAGGGCGTCGAGATAGCGGCTGTCGCTCTGCGATATCACCATGTCCATCCACCGGCGGCGTTCCTCGCCGGTGCCGCGTATCAGATCTATGTCCTGCGGGGCGGCCATCACTATTGGGAAAGTGCCTATGTGCTGGCTGAGCCGCTGATATTCCTTTCCCCCGCGCTTGAGTGTCTTGCGGCGCCCGCGGGCCAGGCCCAGCGACACTTCCTCGGGGGTGTCGCGGCGCAGATAGAGGCCTTTGGCCATGGCATAGTCCTCGCCGCGGCGCATGAGCATGGCGTCGGTCATTCCCGAGAAACTCTTGCAGAAGCTCAGATAGAATATGGCGTCGAGCAGATTGCTCTTGCCCATTCCGTTGTTGCCCAGAAAGCAGTTTATCTTGGGCGAGAAATCGAGCGAGGCCTCTGCGATATTCTTGAAGTTGGCGAGTGACAGGTGGTTCAGCTGCATCGGATGCCTTGGATGGTTATATGCGTTCGGCTATGAAGGCTTTCATGGCCGGGGTGTTCTCGAGCACGCTCTCGAAGAGTTTTATCTGTGCGCGGGTGCGCACGAGGTTGTGGTCGGCGTAGGCTGTCTTGTAATATGTGTCGCCGTTGAGATAGTCGGCGAAGAATCTCACTGCCTGCATGTAGGGGAAGAGGGCGGCGGCGTAGGGAAGGTTCTCGATTTCCTCGCGGGTAAGGAACACTCCGGCGCTTTCCAGATAACCTTCGGTGAAAGCGCGGAATATGTCCATGTTGAAGTTCACGCGGTCAAGATCGGGATCGTCCTCGGCGCCGGTGTTGGCGGCGGTGCGCATGAAGTCGCCGAAATCGCTGAACACGTAGGATGGCATAACCGTGTCGAGGTCGATGACGCACAGCACCTTTCCGTCGCGGTCGAAAAGCATGTTGTTCACCTTGGTGTCGCAATGGCAGATGCGCTTGGGCAGACGACCCTCGCGGTGCAGCTGCTCGGCCAGACACATTTCGTCGGCGTGGGCAAGCAGTTTGTCAGCTATGTCGCGCACGTCGGCGAGTCGGCCGGCTTTGTCGTCGGCTATGGCCTCGCGCAGCTGCTGCAGGCGGAATTCCATGTTGTGGAAGTCGGGGATGGTCTCCACCAGTGTCTCGGGGATGTCAACGAGGTCGGCCTGGAATTTGCCGAAGGCGCGTCCTGCGTGGCGGGAGTATTCGGGGTTCACGATGTCGAATGTCAGGGCGTCGGGTATGAAAGTCATCATGCGCCAGTAGTTCTCACCATCGAAAAAGTAGGTTTTCGACGCATCTTCCACGGTGGGAAGGAAATGGAGCACGCGTCGGTCAATGTCGGCTGCTCCCTCGGCCTCGAGTTTGCGGCGCAGGTGGCGTGTCACGGCCGTGATGTTGCGCTGCAGAGCGTCCACGTCGGTGAAAATGTTGTGGTTTATGCGCTGGAGCACATAGTCGGGGGTATCGGTTCCTTTGGTCGTGACCTTATAGGTGTCGTTGATCAGTCCGGAGCCGAGAGGCTTTATTTTGGCTATTTCACCTTCGATGGCGAAATGCTTCACAATGTCGTTGAGTCTATCCATTTTTCGTGATATTTAAGGCTTATTTTTACAAATATACGGAATTCCCCGGTGCGTGGCAAGAAAATCTTGGGTTCTTACTGTCGGAGAGCGGCGAGGCGCCGGGAGATGTAAGGGGTGGAGCGGATGGATGCGGCGCGGGAAAGATAGTCTATGGCTGCCTGACGGTCTGTCTCGCTTGCGCGGGCACGGTCGGCGTGGTAGTTGCCCAGATACAGAAGGGCTTCGAGCGATTCCGGGTTGATTGCGAGGATTTTGAGATAGACTTTCATGGCCTCGTCGGGGTGGCCGTCGAGGAGCAGTCCCTGGGCCAGAGGATAGAGGAAATCGGGATGGTCGGGCATTCCGGCCAGCATCTGCCGGCTGCATGCAATCATGCCGTAGGGGTTGCGGCGGAAGGTATAGTAGCGCAGAAGCTGGGAATCGATGTTGCGCGCCATCCAGGGATGGGCGCGGCGCACGCGCAGCAGGAAGTCGCGGTAGAGCGACGTCTGCGCCAGCGAAAGGCTCAGGCGTTCCACCCGGCTGAAAAGGGAGTCGAGCGGGAGGGCGGCGTTAAGGGCGCGGGTGGTGAGGTCGAGCTGACCGGTAGGGTCGTCGAGCATCCCGGCGGCCACTATGGCGTGGGCGTAGGCGTCGGCATCGGAAGGCGATTCTGAAATCAGCAGGCCATACATGGCCGAGGCGCTGGCCCATTCTTTCTGGTCGAAGAAGCGAATGGCCTTTTGCCGTATTGAGGGTGCCGGAGTGGTGGCCTGAAGAGATGCGGCGCACATCAGGAGCATGACCACGGAGAGTATGGCGCCGCGCAGAGAAAAGAATGTCTTAACCATTGATTTTAAGATTTAGTATGGCTTCCACAAGGAAAAGGCCGGTGATTTTGTCGCGGGGCATCTCCATGTCGGCATAAGCCGGATTTGTGCTCCGGAGGGTGAGGAAGGCGGGGTCGGGGTTGCGGTCCACATGCTTCACAAGGCGGAAATCGTCGGTGACTATCACGTAGATCTGTCCCCACGATATGCACGAAGGGTCAGAAACGGGCCGTATGGCTATGTAGGAACCGGGTTTGATTTCAGGCTCCATGCTGTCGCCCGATACGCGCACAATCACCGCCCGCGAGCTTACACCGGGAAACTTCACCGAGCCTATGATGCGGTCGGTGGTGAATTCGGCGGTGAGCTCCGATGCGCCGGCGCATACATCCACGTCGTACACGGGTATGGCGCCTTCGGGAGCCGCGGCAGGTTTGTCGAAGGGGAGGGAACGGCCGGTCTCGAGCCATTCGAGCGACACGCCAAGATCGAGCGCTATGCGGTTTATGAGATTGCGGGAGATGCGCAGCTTTCCGTTGAGCATCTTGGAGAGATTGGTGGGGTCAACGCTGATGCGCCGGGCGAATTCGGCCTGGGTGATGCCGAGGCGGCTTATCAGAAATCGCAGACGTTCCTCAAGCTGGCGCTGACGCATGGCGGCGTCGGCAGCTGTCGGGTTGTGGGAATGGCGCGCGGTGGTGCTCATAATCGGGGATAAGAGAGATATTTCGTTATGGCAAATTTACAATTTAATTGTAAAACAACCAATGCACCCGAAAAGTGCTCCTCGCATAAAAAATGTTAACTCGCAGGGTTTATTTATCTCTGATGGCAAGGGCAATAAGGGTGCCGTCGGGGCCCGGAAAGTGACTGATGCGTATTTCGACCGAAGGCCACTGCGGAATCAAGGCGTGTGAGGCCGTGGCGTCCAGACGGATGTCGGCAAGGGTCAGCCCGGTTATCCCTGCGGCTTTGAAAGCAGCCTCTTTGGCGGTCCAGGCTCGCAGCAGGTTTTCTTCGGAGGCGGCATGGATTGCAGTTTCTTCCGGCGCAAGAAAACGTGCGGCCACACGCACAAGCTGTTGCCTCGGCTGCTCTATGTCTATACCTATATGCCTTCCGGCACGGCCTACGGCAAGAGCTATTGTGGAAATGGAGTGGCTTATGGAAATCTCGGGAGCGGGCGTGGCGGTGTCGGGCAGGATAAGCCGTGGTGCGCCGTCGGGGGTATGGGTAACAGTGGCTCCGGGGCCGAAAAGGGTGGTGACAATCTGTACTGTGGCCGCTTTTTCGGCCTCGCGGCGTGAATGTCGGTTGCCGTCTGTGACAATAGGGGCAAGATATATTTCCACACCTTCGGCAGGGATGGAGACAAACGGCTCGGTGGCGGCGTTGACAGGCATGCGGCGGAAAGGTGGAAAAGTGTCAGTCGGCTTCGGGCAGCTCGTTTTGGTCAGTCTGGACATCGGGCATAACCTTCACTCTTACCTCGGTGATGCGGTGGGACGACACGCCCAGCACCAGGAAGCGGCAGCGGCCGTAGACCAGTGGCTCCTTGGCCTTGGGGAAGTCGCCTTTTATGGCCAGCAGCATTCCGGCCAGAGTCTCGCAATCCTCGGTGACGTCCTTGTAATCGTCTTCGTTCAGGCCGGTGATGCGGAAGAAGTCGGAGAGAATGGTGCGACCTTCAAACACGTATGTGTCGTCGGGCAGACGGCGGTAGGTTTTCTCTTCCTCGTCGTATTCGTCGTTAATGTCGCCCACTATCTCCTCAAGGACGTCCTCCATGGTCACTATTCCCTGTGTGCCTCCGAACTCATCCACTACTATGGCCATGTGGATGCGGCGCCGGCGGAAATCCTCCAGCAGGTCGTCGATCATGCGGGATTCCGGCACGAAGTAGGGTTCGCGCAGAAGCTTGCGCCAGTCGAAATCGGCTTTTGCAGTGCCTATGTAGGGGAGCAGGTCGCGTGAGTAGAGGATGCCTTCTATGCAGTCCTGTGTCTGGCGGTAGACGGGCAGGCGGGAATATCCGCTCTCGATCACCACCGACATCACGGTGTTGAAGTCGGAGTCGATTTCAATGTCGGTCATGTCCACGCGGGGTGTCATCACCTCGGATGCGGTGGTGTCGCCGAAGCGCAGGATACCCTCGAGCATCTCTTTGTCATCGGGCGTCTTCACGTCGGTGATTTCAAGGGCCTGCGAAAGCTCGTCGGCTGTTACGTCGTGCTGTTTCTTGGTCACGACCTTCTCCACAATCACCGAGCTGCGCACAAGCATGGACGATATGGGCCGGAAGAGCGCCGACAGGAACTGCACGCCGCCCGTGGCCATGCGCACCCACCGCATATTGCCGGAGTTGGCCATGAGCTTGGGGAGAATCTCGCCGAAAAGCAGGATGAGGAATGTGAGGATTACCGTCTGCAATATGAAGCTGAGCACAGGGCTCATCCCGTCGAATATAGGGCCTAAGGCGAAATTGCAGAGTATTACTATGGTCACATTGACCAGATTGTTGGCTATGAGTATGGTGGCTAAAAGGCGCTCGGGCTGGCGGATGAGGTCGAGCGAGCGCTCTCCTTTGGGCGTTTCCTCAAGTTCTTCCATCTGGGCCGGAGAGAGCGAGAAAAAGGCTATCTCGCTTCCGGAAACGAAAGCTGAAACGAGGAGCGCTAAAATGGCAAACAGGAGTGCGATGATCTGGGCGAGGCCGAAGTGGGCCGGAAACTGCAAGGCGGTCTGCAGAGGAATCAGGTCGGAAAGAATCTGAAACAGGGGTAAAGGGACGGTGTCCAAAGCTCAGGAGGATTAGTTAGAAACAACGCGGGCGTGCCGGGAGAATTCCCACGCCCGCGCGATGGTCGCACAAAGTTACAAATATGTTTGTAAAACAGCAAATCAACCCTTTCCTTACCCAAGGCAACCGCATCAGCTTCATAGTTCTCAGGAAATAGTCTCAGAGGGTGTTTTACTTTTGGTGTTGAATACCCTCTTATGCTTATTATCCATAGTGTACCCCCCCCTAAGATTGTACTAAATCCGTACTATATTTTTAAAGAGAGCAGAAGTGCCGGATGGGTATATCTACACACCGGGCTCCTCACAATCGTAATGAAGGTATTCGGAACTGTTGATTGCGTCCTGTTTCTGCTGTTTCGGGTTCTGTTTATCCTTTCTTTCAGGCGATTATCTTTATTTGATGAAAAAGTGATGAGGCGGGATCAGACATGAAAACGGTTTACCACAGATATTAACAACCGAATCATACTAATTGTGTACTGA
>CAUBWJ010000020.1 GCA_958439725.1 uncultured Muribaculaceae bacterium
AGTGGTATCGTCAGCGTAAGTGCCGGTGTGCAGATCGGAGATCTGGGCTATGGTGAGACCGTCGAACCTCTCCGGTAAATCTGGCACAACAATCTCCACTTCGTTAACCTCGATTCTGAATCTGTTGATGAGAGCGCCCCACCACATTCCTGCAAAAATAATTGCCGCAAGCGATATCCCGATAATGCTCAGAGGACGCCATTGCTTGCTTCTCCATATCTTGGGCAAAAAGGATATGATGTCGAACAGCGCAGCTATTAATTTAGCGGTGGAAAAGGAAAGAAAGATGAACCCCGACCACATCATGAACCTTACGTTCGCGTCGGTCTGTCCTTTGGATATGGTGTGGAATCCCAGGAATAAAAGGATATAGAGAAAAATGGAGACTGCGGCGTAAGTAATGGACAAATATTTTTTACGACTGTGGCGCAGGCGCAAAAACAAATAAATGTCACATAATACAACGAGACAAAGCACGATGCCTAAGAAACCGGGGATTCTCATTTGTAGGATGGGCCTTTCAGTCAGGTATTACAGTGCCGCATCTTTTGCCGGAGGCGGCAATCTTGTTTTTTAGCGGGTTGAAATACATTGTAAGCATCATTTCCCGCATATAATCGCGATCCATTACTGAAACACTGTCAAGACGAACCTTGTCAAGCTGCTGTTCTATGTAGTTCTGGAAGCTGTGGAGTTCTTCTTCCGTATACTCTGCGTGGTATTCCTGATTGTGGTGCAGGAGGTCGTGAGCAATATAATTGATGGGGAAAATCTTGTAGTTGGAATGAATCTCGCAGTCGATTGCCGAGCAAACGCTTTTCAGAATCTCAGCCTTATCGGTATCAGCAGGAAGTTTCGTGAGGAAATCATTGATGCCGCGACCAATCTGGAAATGCACTCTTCCCTTCGGCTGCAGAAGTCCGGTCTCCATACTGAGCAAATCGTCGTGAGGCGATTTTTTGAATGCGGGATCCAGGCGTTTCAGCAGGAACTCGGTGGCCTTCAGATAGTCGTTGGGGTCATACTCGTATGAAATAGCCACCGGTATTATATTGGCGCTGATGATATTTTCAAGCAATGTCCCTCCGCCCTCAAGGCCTATCATTTTGATAAGGCTCTCCTGCGTTACATCATTAGAGTCCTTTGCGCGGCCTTCACGCTGTGCAATCCACAGGCTTTCATGCTTCTGGTTGATACAGTAATGTATATATGCCGAGAGCTGTTTTGCAGCTGTAAGCGCCTGAGTGATTTTTAGATTGCGCTTTACTATAAAGCTTTTGTTGAGCTTTACCAAATCGGTGATCCAGTCATAAATCAACAGGTTGTTGCCTATTGCGACTTCCGATGTGGGGAAGTCGTGGGTCAGGAAGCAATAGTTGAGAAAGGATGCGTCGAGCACGATATCACGGTGGTTCGACATGAAAGTATAGCTTTGGTCGTGGCTGATGTTGTGAAGACCGCCGCAGGTGATGCCCGAGGTGGTGCGTTTTGCAAGCATTCCGAGGAAGGAACGCATCACTTTGCTCTGAAACTCGTCGCCGTCCTTGACGCTCAGAAGCACTTTTACAAATTCAGGATAGTCTACATCGGGCATAACATATCTTACCGCATGCTCGAACCCTTCTTCGTGGACAAGATGCGCCATTCTTTCCTTGAATTCCTCCTGCCCGTAAGGGGCTATATCGCTGAAATCATATTCCATATTCAAATCTAATCAGTAGTTCGTAAATAACCGTTAGAAGTCTATTATTATCCAAAGGTAACGATTATAATCAAGTAAAATAAAATTCTTAATGTTATTTAAGATAATGCACGAAAAGGCTCCAAACGTGTAACGACTCAGCTTTCCGTTCCGGAATTACTAATTCCTGTTGCTCCGGTATAAACCCTCCAGCGCTCAATCATAGATTGCATATCAGCAGGAATTTCAGATGAAAAGAACATTTCCTTCCGCGTGCGGGGGTGAATAAAGCCGAGGGTGCGTGCGTGGAGTGCCTGACGGGGACAGATCTTAAAGCAGTTTTCCACGAACTGGCGGTATTTAGCCGTTCGCTCCCCCCGGAGTATCTCATCGCCTCCATAGCGGGAATCGTTGAGAAGGGGATGCCCTATATGCTTCATGTGTACACGAATCTGGTGCGTGCGTCCCGTTTCAAGAACGCATTTTACCACAGAGACATATCCAAGTTTCTCTATTACGCTGTAATTGGTAGCCGCATGCTTTCCTTCAGAGCCGTCGGGAAACACTGTCATCTGCAGTCTGTCCTTCGGATTTCTGCCGATGTTCCCTTCGATTCTGCCGCTTTCTGGCGAGGGTATCCCCCAGACCACGGCTACATATTCCCTTCGGGTGGTTTTCTCGAAGAACTGTTTGCCGAGAAATGTCTTGGCGTCAGGATTCTTGGCTATGACCAAAAGTCCGGAGGTGTCTTTGTCTATGCGGTGTACAAGTCCGAGGCGAGGGTCGTTGACGTCGTAATTCGGGTTATTTCTGAAGTGCCAGGCGAGTGCATTGACAAGTGTACCGCTGTAATTGCCATGACCCGGGTGCACAACGAGGCCCGGCTGCTTGTTGACTACAAGCACATCCTCGTCCTCATAAACTATGTCCAACGGAATGTCTTCGGCTATTATCTCGAAGTCGTATCTCGGGCGATCCATCACCACGCTTACCACATCGAGAGGTTTCACGCGGTAATTGCTTTTTACCGGTTTGCCGTTCACAAGTATGCAGCCGGCTTCGGCCGCCTGTTGGATTCTGTTGCGGGAAGACCGCTGAAGTCTTTCCACCAGAAACTTATCGACGCGAAGAAGTTGCTGTCCCCTGTCGGCCACGAAGCGAAAATGCTCGTAGAGCTCGCATTCCTCGCCGTCTTCGACAGTGGCCGATAATTCGTCGTCCGGTATGATGGGCTCCTGGGACTCTAAAGATACTTCCATTACAAAAGGTCAACTTGTTCTACCGGTTCTGCGGATAAAGAAGCGGAATCAGGCATGACATTGCCATCGCCTACTTCAAGCACAATATGGGAATCGACGGCGATTCTCACGCCGGCTGATAACGGCACTCCATTACGGGTGGCTTTGAGGACAAGATCCTTAAAATCCGACGGTACCATTCTTACGGTTATGTTGTTGATTCCAAGACCCTGCAGGGATGACTGTGCCTGACGGAGAGAGATATCCGTCAGATTGGGGATGGTTACGGATTTAGGGCTGAACGCATTTATGGTCACGTAAATGAGGCGCCCATCCTTAACTTTTGTTCCAACCTTGGGATTCTGTTCAACCACGGTTCCGGGACGCGTGGAGGTATCGTATATAGAGTCGGTGAGTTCTACGGTGAATCCTTCGTTAACCAAAGTGTTTCTTGCATCCTGAAAACTTTTGCCTTTTACGTCGGGCACAACAAGATATTCACCATGATGAGTCCATGAGTCAAGCCACAGTGTGGCAATCCAGAGAATTACAATTCCTACGCCACACATGATAAGTAGATTGACAAGCACCTTATACCAAAGGCGGTCGGAGCGTTTGACTGTCGGCTTATTTTCGGTATTCACTTAAATTTCAGTATAAATGGTATGAATTAGGAACGAGCTTGAAGAGTTAATTTCTTCGGCTGGTGCAAAATTACATAAAATTTCCAAAAGCACACAGAATGCAGCAAAACTACTGCTAAAAGAGATATGGAGAGAGTTGTGCCAAGTCTATTTTGTGATAAAATATGTGATATGATTAGTGGCTGATGCAAACATTCATCAAAAAAAGTGGGGAACAGGCCGAAATATAGAATATTATTATTACCTTTGCGGCCGAAAACAATACAAAACCAAATTTAATTAACTAATTTAATGGCAACAAAAATCAGATTACAGCGTCATGGTCGCAAGAACTATGCGTTTTATCCCATTGTAATCGCCGATAGCAGGGCACCACGAGATGGTAAGTTTATTGAAAGGATAGGTTCCTATAATCCGAACACTAATCCTGCTACAATAACATTAAACTTCGAACGGGCTTTGTATTGGTTGAACGTAGGCGCACAGCCCACCGACACAGCTCGCGCTATTCTTTCCAACGAAGGCGTGCTTCTGATGAAGCATCTTCAGGGTGGCGTGAAGAAAGGTGCATTCGACGAGGCTGAGGCACAGCGTCGTTTCGAGGCCTGGAAGCAGAAGAAGCAGGCATCTGTAGATGCAAAGCGTTCTTCCATGGCTGACAAGAAGGAGCAGGAGCTCAAGCAGCGTCTTGCCGACGAGCAGGCCAAGAATGCCGCCAAGGCAGAGGCCGTAGCCAAGAAGAAGGCTGAAATAGCCGCCGCAAAGGCTGCCGAGGCAGCTGAAGCAGCCGCTGCTGAAGCTGCAAACGAGGCTCCCGCCGAAGAGGCACCCGCCGCTGAATAAAATCAGCGATAAGGTAAAGCTTACAGAATCAGACGAGGTCGCACCTGATGGTGTGGCCTCTTTTGTTGTCGATTTATCGTCTGTTATTGCGGGCCGACTGTGAGGGCTGCTGTCATTGTTTACATTTATCCCGGATATATTGTGCAATGGCGAAAATTCATTAAATTTGCACCATTAAAAACCAAAACAAATACTCAACAAAATGTCGGAAAAGGAAATTGAAATAACCGAAGAGAAAAAAGGGTTGAACTTTGTGGAACAGATAGTTTGGGACGATCTGCAGGCCGGAAAGAACGGAGGCAGACTCAATACGCGTTTCCCCCCGGAACCCAACGGTTATCTCCATATAGGTCACGCAAAGGCGATATGCATGGATTTTGGCGTTGCCGAAAAATTCGGAGGTACATGTAATCTCAGGTTTGACGATACCAATCCGGCCAAAGAAGATGTAGAGTATGTTGATTCCATAAAGGAGGATATACATTGGCTCGGTTTTGACTGGGGTGACCGCGAATACTATGCGAGCGATTACTTCCCGAAGCTTTATGACCTTGCCGTCCGCCTTATTAAAGAGGGGAAAGCTTATGTTGACGACCAGACCTCAGAGGAAATCGCTGCCCAGAAGGGAACTCCTACGGAACCGGGAACCGAAAGCCCGTTCAGAAACCGTACGCCCGAGGAGAATCTCGATCTTTTCGAGAGAATGAATAAAGGAGAGTTTGAGGAGGGTTCGAGAGTGCTTCGTGCCAAAATAGATATGGCAAACCCCAACATGCACTTCCGCGACCCCATCATGTATCGAATAATCAAATATCCCCACCATAGGACCGGCAATACATGGAACGTCTATCCCATGTATGATTTCGCACATGGCCAGAGCGATTATTTCGAAGGTGTGACACATTCAATCTGCACACTGGAGTTTGAAGTGCATCGTCCGCTTTACGAATATTTTGTAAAGGAGCTTGCTGATGAAAGCTACTGTCCCCGACAGATAGAATTCAACCGCCTGAACCTCACATATACAGTGATGAGCAAGCGCAAGCTGCTTCAGCTCGTCAAGGAAGGGCTGGTGAGCGGCTGGGACGATCCCCGCATGCCCACTTTGAGCGGTATGCGCCGTCGTGGATTCACACCTCGTTCAATCCGTAATTTCGTTGACCGTATCGGTTATACGAAGTATGAGGCCCTCAACGACATCTCACTTCTTGAGCACGCAGTGCGTGAGGATCTGAATGCCATATCCACCCGAGGAATGGCTGTAATCAATCCGGTCAAGCTCGTGATAACCAACTATCCTGAGGGTAAGACCGAAATGGTTGAGATGGAAAATAATCCGGAGAATCCTGAAGAAGGAGTTCATTCCATGCCGTTTAGCCGGGAAATTTATATCGAGAGAGAGGATTTCATGGAAAATCCCCCGAAGAAATTCTTCCGCCTCGCCCCGGAAGCTGAGGTAAGGCTCAAAGGCGCATACATAGTCAAATGCACCGGTGTGGTTAAAGATGAGGAAGGTAATATCACTGAAATCCAATGTACCTACGATCCGGAAACCCGAAGCGGAATGCCCGGCAGCATGAGGAAAGTAAAAGGTACTCTCCATTGGGTATCCGCCTCCCATGCCGTTGATGCCACCGCCCGAATCTACGACAGGCTTTTTGCCGTCGAGAATCCCGGTGCAGAGACCGAACGCGATTTCCGTGAACTTCTGAATCCGGATTCCCTGAAAGTAGTAGAGCACATAAAGATTGAGCCTTTCCTGGCGGAAAACGCTGTTCCAGGTTCGCATTTCCAGTTCCAGCGAATCGGTTATTTCACTCCCGATAAGGACTCCAAGCCCGGCAATCTGGTGTTTAACCGCACTATTGCCCTTAAGGACAGCTGGGAAAAATCACAGAAGAAATAAATATGAGCGGTCTTGACGGACAACTGCCCGCAGATAAACTTTACAGGAAATTTCTCGAGACACCTGAGACTCTTCGCGCAGATAGCTTCAGTGATGAAGATTTGCTGTGTGTCTACGATTATGCGTCGGACGTATATGACGAAGCTACTCAGGAATCTGTGCTTGAGATAGCCCGAAGTATCTATCCCGACGACGAGGAGTTTCTTGTGAGGCGCGCGTATTATCTTATCCCGTCGGAAGACGGCGAGGAGATAAGGAAAATAGTGGACGAATTACCGGATGAGTCTTTTCACAGATATATTCTCCTTACCCGTCTGGATATGGAGAATAATGAGGGCGCTCGAGAAAAGATGTTCAAAATGCTTTTTAAGGCGCCCAAAAAGAGCCTCGATGATGAAATGGTTATAAGATTTTTTGAGACCATCGATACCGAGGATGAACTCGACCGTATACTCGACAGCCAGCAGAAAATAGAGGAAAGATGCATGTATCGCGATACATTCCTTTATGAACTCGCTATATGCTGCAATGATTTTCACAGATACGAAAGGTCTCTCGCAATAGCCCGCACTTTGACCTCCATTGACCCGTTTGAAGCTAAATTCTGGTTTCTTCAGTCAAGCATTGAAGGTTATGGACTTTCTGATTTTGAGAGCGCGTCAAGTGATGCCAATTATGCGCTTGCCATATCTCCCGATTTCGACCAGGCCAAAATCCTTCTTGCATATATTACGCTTGCCCATGGCGGTGATTATGATAAAGCAATGGTATTGCTTGACGAGGTTCTGGAAATGGATGTCAACAATAATGACTCCATGGTGCTCGGAGCTCTTTTGGCCTTGCAATCCGGCAACGTGGAGCGTCTGATTGATTATAGCGAAAAAATTCAGGCATCAGGCTTGGATAATGCTGCTAAAATAGCTTTTGAAATTCTTTTTGATTCAAAGAATATAGACAAAGTAAAGGGTATCAAACTTTCAGATCTGTTCCTTCTTTTCACGGAGAGACTACCAATTGAGATGTCGGCTGAAAAGATGATTGAATCAGGAGAGTTTTCACATGAAGTCATGGCCGCACTCCTTATACTCGGCTCCAAGGCTGAGAGAACGGATAATTTGGCAAGCCGCCTTCTGATTGCCGAACAGCTTGATCTTGCCGGAAGCTATGAAAATGTGATAAGGCTCGTACAGGATAATCTGACCAACCTTGTGTCTTTCGATATCAACGGACTCGGATTACTATATTTCTACTCAAAAGCCGGCATTGCAACTGGAAGCAAGAAGCACGTGAAATCAGATCTCGAATTTATAATTAAGGTGGCAGAAGAGGCAGAGAAGTCATCTCTGTTCTTTATGGAAAGAATGAAACTGCGAGGACTTATCGGTGAAATCGAAAAACTTTACGCCGATAATTATTAAGGCTTAGGTGCTCAAAGATAGGGATTGTAATCCTTTTCGTAAGCAATAGTGGTTTTAGGCCCGTGACCCGGATATACAGTGGTTTGGGGCGGCAGACTCAGTAATTTTGATGTCACGCTTCTGATAAGCTGTGACTGATTTCCTCCCGCAAGATCAGTGCGGCCTATGCTTCCTTTAAAAAGGGAATCACCTGTAAAGACCATTGATGAGCCGGGACAGTAGAATGAAATTCCGCCGGGAGAGTGGCCTGGCGTAATGATGGCCTCAAGATACTCCTTTCCGAGATAGAATTTCTCGTCCTCAGTTATGGGGAAATCAATCGTGAGGGGAGAGGGTTCAGGCATCCTGAGCCGGAACATTCGTGCCTGGGCAGCGCGCTGTTTTCCTAAAAAATCATCGGCCTCTGAGGAATGGAGGCCAATTTTGTATTTAGACTCTATATACTCGATTCCGAAAGTGTGGTCGATGTGAAGGTGGGTACAGAGCAGGTATTTCAGTTTCAGACCATGCTGCGTGACAAATGAAACGAATGCCTCGCACTCGCTTGCATCGGACATTGCAGGGTCGATCACTGCCGCTTCTTTTGAGAGGGCATCCCAGACAAGATATGTATTTACGCCGAAAAGGCTGAATTCAAAAGATTTTACTTCCAAGGCAGACCATTTTTTTTAAAGTGCGACATAAAGGAGATACTTATCCGCGAAATATTCTTCAGGGATTAGAGTCTCCAAGGGAACTTCCAGTACCGGACGCTTGACCGCGGCAATTTCCGAGCCGAGATCTCCGCCCTTAAGACATAACAATCCATTGGGAATTGCGTTTAAGGACTCGCCGGAAATATTTTTGCGGACGAGTGGCACCAGCGAATCAAGGCGCATTACCGCCCGGCTTACAACGAAGTCATATTTCTGACGGCATTCACCGATATCTCCGTGCTGGAAGCTGACGTTTTTCAATCCGATGCGAGATGCTATGTCGGAAGCCACTTTAATTTTCTTACCTATACGGTCTATGAGATGAAAATCGCACTGGGGCCACATTATTGCCAGAGGGATTCCCGGGAATCCTCCGCCGGTACCCATGTCGAGGAAGTGTGTGCCGTCAACCGGCGAAAGGAACTTGGCAATTGAAAGCGAATGGAGTACGTGGTGGAGATACAGATTCGCGATATCTTTCCGGGATATCACGTTTATTTTATCGTTCCATTCGGAATACAGGTCATAGAGTTTACCGAACTGCTCCTGTTGCTGCGGGGACAGCTGTGGGAAATATTTGTTTATCGATTCCATACACTATAGGTAAGGTTTGAATGCTCGAATAGTTTGGTGCAAATATCGGAACAATTTGTTAATTTTGAGAAATAATTGGAAATACTGATGGTAAAATTAGGAAGAATAAATACCCTGAAAGTTACACGCCATGTTGATTTCGGTGTGTATCTCGACGGAGGGGAGAGCGGTGAAATCCTGATGCCCGCAAAATATATTGACAAGCCACTTGAAGTAGGAGAAGAAACGGATGTGTTCGTCTATCGCGACGGCTCACAGCGTCTTGTGGCCACCAAAGAGAAGCCTCTGGCCATGGCCGGCGAATTCGCATATCTGGAATGTGCGGCGGTAAACCGTTTCGGCGCCTTTATGGACTGGGGTGTGGTCAAGCAGCTTCTTGTGCCGTTTTCAGAAATGAAACTTCAGATGAAGCAGGGAAGGAGATATATGGTCTATGTATATGTTGACGATGCATCCGACCGTATTGTGGCATCCGCGAAGATAGAGAAGTTTCTTGGAAATGTATATCCGGAATACAGAGTGGGTGATACGGTGAAAGTCCAGATAATAAAGCGTAATGAGACAGGCTTCTCCTGCATTGTCGACAATCTACACAAAGGTATGATTTACCTTAACGAATCGTATGCGGATTACAAACCGGGTGAGATAATAGATGCAAAGGTAAGGCAGGTGAGACGGGATGGTAAAATTGACCTTACTCCCGGAGGAAAATCACTTGACCGTACACTTGAAGTTGCCACCAGAATCGAATCCATAGTTGAAGAGGAGGGGAGTCTGGCCCTGTGCGACAGTTCTTCACCGGAAGAAATCAAGTTAAGGCTACATTGCAGTAAGAAAGATTTCAAAAAAGCTTTAGGACATCTTCTCAAGAATAAAAAGGTATCAGTAAAGGATGGCGTTATCCTGAAACAGTCTTGACGCGAATATGAAGGTTTATCCTCCGGCTGAAAAATTGCGTGGTTATGTGCGCTATTATTGGGTTGAAGAGCGTGCGGCTCCGGCAAAGGTGCTGACATTTCCCATCGGATGCCCTCAGGTAATTTTTCATCGGAAGTCACCATTCTATATTCCTGAATTAGGTAAGTTTCAAGATAGGTTCACCATCAGCGGGCAGGTGAAATTTCCTGCACATGTTCTGTCGGAAGGTGAAGTGGAGACAATTGTGGTCGTATTCTATCCTCATACGTTGGGAATGTTCATCGATACGCCTCCCTCAGCTTTCTATAATCTTGAGGTTTCAGGGTATGATTTGGGAAAAAGAAATTTAAATGAGCTGGCCTCAAGTGTTTTTCAGTGTGAGCGCACTGAAGATTGCATAGTATTGATAGAAAACTGGCTGTTGTCGAGAATCAGACCTACCTTGAATATGGCGCGCATCAAAGATGCGGTGAAACTACTAATGGTTTCTCCGTCAGCTCGCGTAAATACTCTTGCTGACCGTGTCTGTCTTGGCAAAAAGCAGTTCGAGCGAGTGTTTCGCGAACAAGTAGGAATGAATCCGAAAGAATATGCACGGGTTGTCCGCTTTCAGAAATCCATGTGGTTGTTGCAGCGGGGTTATGAAGATTATGTCGACATAGCCTATGAAGCCGGTTATTCTGACCAGTCGCATTTCATACGGGAGTTCAAAGCGATTAGCGGTCATACTCCGGCCTCACTCAGGAATTATTGTTTGCCTTACTCAGATCTTTTTACGAATCCGGTTTAGTATCCGGTTCATAATGTCTCTTTTTTTCTATCGTGGAAGAGAGCAGGGGTATAATTTTGCCTCAAAAAACAATGATGAGTGAAATTGACCCGGCTCAGACCACCAGAGCCTATGCCTATGAAATGTGGATGAAGGCACCTATGCCGATGGTGACGTTGATTAAATCTCTGGATGTTACGAATCTGAAGCGTATTAGCCGTAAAAGTGGATTGAAATTCAATATGCTGATGTGTTGGTGCATCGGAAAGGCTGCCTCTCAAGTCAAGGAGTTTTATGTGCTTCCGGTCGGTAATAAGCTCGTCAGATATGACGATATTGCCGTAAATGCCATAGTGGCCAACTCGCGTGGCGCGGTGAGTTCTTGTGACATCCCGTTTACGGATGAGCTCTCCAGATTCAATGAAGATTATCTGCGCTTAACGCATGCGGTTGCCGAGACATGTGTCAGCCATGATATAGCCGACCGGATGGTAATCGGGACATCGGCCCTTACGCAATGCGATTTAGACGGAGCCATAGGCATGTACAGCGGAATCTTCAACAATCCTTTTATGATTTGGGGGCGTTGCCGTAATCGGTGGTTCAAGACATCTCTTACAGTATCTTTTCAGTTTCATCACACTCAGATGGATGGCGCTCACGCTGCAAGATTTCTTGAAATTTTGCAGTGCGAAATAAAAAAATTGCGCGTGAGGGGAAAAAAGTTGCGATAACATTCGGTTTATAGTGTAAACTTATTTATATTTGCGCTGAAGTAAGGCGGTAATCGCGAGTGCCGCCTAATTTTACCAAAGTATAGTTTATACTATAAACTAATTTACCAACTTTAAAACTTAACAAAAATGGAAGAAAAGAGACTCACAGAACAGGAGAGCATCAACATCATCGCCACGATGATTTCACGCACTAAGGAACGCTACATAGGGGACGGAAACATAATGCTGCTCTGGGGATGGCTTACAATTTTAGTCACTTGTCTGGTGTGGCTAATGCTGGCACTTACGCGAAATCCCGCATGGAACTGGTTATGGTTCCTAATTCCGGTTGTGGGGGGAATTGCCACTCCTATCATGGCAAAAAAGTCAGAGTACAAGCGGGGTGTCACAACCTACTCCGATAAAATATCATCCCAGATATGGTTGACAGTAGGCATAATAGCGATAGTTTGCACGATTATCTGTCTCGGTTTCGGGATAATGGGAATAAGAGTGTGGACACTGATGTTTATTTATGCTCTGATTATTGTTCCGTTTGCCGAAATAGCACAAGGTCTTATTGTCAGGGAGAAGTCACTGATAACGGGAGGGGCCTGTGGAGTTGTTATCGGGCTCTTTACGACAAGTTGTCTGATATGTGACATCCCCCTATATGCCTACTGGTTCCTGCCGATGTATATTCTTGCTTTTGCCTGCATGATGCTGATACCAGGCTATATTATCAACCATAAAGCACGCACAAAATGAAAGAATTAGACCCACTTTTACACTCGCAATTGAGGTTGGCGGTAATGTCTATTCTGATGAATGTGGAGCAGGCCGATTTCGTTTACCTCAAGGAAAAAACCGAATCAACAGCCGGAAACCTGAGTGTCCAGATTGAAAAACTGTCCTCTGCCGGATATATCTCCGTAGAAAAGGGCTTTTCAGGTAAAAAGCCCCGAACTGTCTGCCAGGTGACTGAGAAAGGACGCGAAGCTTTTGAACGTTATGTTGAAGCATTGAAGACTTATCTAAATCTCTGAGCGAATTAATTTAATTCGGCATGAAATTTAAAGTATGAGAGGTAAAGTATTTTGCCGGACATTCTTTAGAAATTGCCGGAAACAGTCACAACGAAAGCCGTCCAAGAACCGGACGGCTTTCGTTCAATAGCGTCAAATTACCCAATATAGCTTTTTTAAGGTGTTTATAATCTCTAATTGAAAAAAAATTGCCAACTTTGCATTAATATAAGTAAATAGATAAGAAGATAAAAGCGATGGAATTTACTGCAAGTCAAATCGCATCCCTATGCAATGGCGTTGTGGAAGGCGATGGCGACGTAAAAATCAATGACTTTGCCAAGATAGAGGAAGGAAGGCCCGGGGCTATATCCTTCCTTGCAAATGTTAAGTATACCCATTATCTATACACTACCAAGTCCTCGGCTGTATTGGTAAGCAAAGATTTTGTACCTGAGCAACCCGTGACGACTACCCTGATTCGTGTAGATGACCCATACGCAACTGTGGCACATCTGCTTCAGATGGTGCAACAGATGATTACACCGAACTATACCGGTATCGAATCTCCTGTTCATATAGCTGAAGGGGTTGTGGTCCCGGAAGATGCGTATGTCGGTGCTTTTACCTATGTTGGAAAAAACGTAAGAATCGGTAAAGGTGTAAAGATATATCCCCAGTGCTACGTCGGAGATAACGTGAGTATTGAAGAGGGCACTGTACTGTATCCCAGTGTCAAGATTTATCACGGATGCAGAATCGGGAAACGATGCATCATTCATTCCGGCGCGGTTATAGGTGCCGACGGTTTTGGATTCGCCCCGACCGAGCACGGATACGACAAGATTCCCCAGATAGGTAATGTCGCCGTAGGCGACGATGTGGAAATAGGCGCCAATACAACCATTGACCGTGCCATGATGGGTAGCACCCGCATAGGCAATGGTGTGAAGCTTGACAATCTCATTCAGATTGCCCATAACTGTGTGGTAGGAGAGATGACGGCAATGGCTGCGCAGGCAGGCGTGGCCGGATCTACAAAGGTAGGTGCGAAGTGTCTGATTGGCGGCCAGGTAGGTCTTGCCGGACATATAACTGTTGGCGATGATGTTCAGATTGCAGCCCAGAGCGGTCTGCATAAGGATGCAGCTAGTGGGTCGCGCCTCTTTGGTGCGCCTGCCATAGATATTAAGGAAGCTGCCCGCCAGACAATCTACATTAAGCGCCTTCCTGAACTTAATAAGGTTGTCAACCAGCTTAAAAAGGAAATTGAAATTCTGAAAAACAAATAATATAACCAAAGCGATGAAACAAGTGACACTTGCCGGGAGCTTTTCAGTAAGCGGAAAAGGACTCCATACCGGCAAAATGATAAATGCCACCTTCAAGCCGGCGCCTGAGAATCACGGTTACAAACTTCAGCGAATAGACCTTGAAGGAGCACCTGTACTTGCTGCACTTGCCGAAAACGTTGTGCAGACAACCCGTGGAACGGTAATTGCTAACGGCGATGTTACAGTAAGCACTATTGAGCATGCAATGGCAGCCCTTTATGCAGCCGGCATTGACAATGTGCTGATAGAGCTTGACGGTCCGGAAATGCCCATTCTTGACGGCAGCGCCCGTGTATTTGTTGATAAAATAAAGGAAACCGGCCTTCTCGAGCAGAATGACGACAAAAAGTTTTATGTTATAAAACGTAAGACGGAGATAAAGGATGAGGAGACCGGAGCTTCCATTATTGTACTTCCCGACGATGATTTCAGGGTAGAGGTAAAGGTAGAATTTGATTCTCCGGTAATTCCCAACCAGTATGCATCTCTTGAAAAGCTTTCCGACTTCGACAGTGAGATTGCTTCGAGCCGCACTTTTGTTTTCGTAAGAGAGATTGAGCCTCTTATAAAGGGCAATCTTATCAAAGGAGGTGATCTGGAGAATGCGATTGTTATATATGACCGCCAGATGGACCAATCGGAACTTGACCGCCTTGCCGATGCCATGAATGTGCCTCGCAAGCACGTATCGGAACTGGGTTATATCCAGGAACGTCCGTTGTTTGCCAGCAATGAGCCAGGCCGTCATAAACTGATGGACCTTATCGGTGACCTCGCACTTGTGGGACGTCCTATAAAAGGATGTGTGATTGCCACGAAGCCTGGCCATACAATCAATACACGCTTCGCAAAAATGATAAGAAAGGATATCAAGCATCAGGAAATCCAGGCTCCGGCTTACGACCCCAACATGCCTCCGCTGATGGACAACATGCGTATCCGCGAGCTTCTTCCTCACCGTTATCCTTTCCAGCTTGTTGACAAGATTATTGAAAAAGGTATAAACTATATAGTAGGTGTAAAGAATATCACCGCTAACGAGCCTTTCTTCCCCGGACACTTCCCCCAGGAACCCGTACTCCCCGGTGTGCTTCAGATTGAGGCAATGGCTCAGACCGGAGGCCTTCTGGTCTTAAGCCAGGTTGAGGACCCGGAACGTTATTCCACCTACTTCATGAAAATTGACAATGTCAAGTTCAGGCAGAAGGTTGTTCCCGGTGACACCTTGATTTTCCATATTTCGTTCATGACTCCACTCCGTCGCGGTTGCGCTGTGATGAAAGGCTACGCATTTGTAGGCGACAAGATTGTTACCGAGTGTGAGTTCATGGCACAGATAATTAAAAACAAATAATTACATGAAACAACCATTAGCATATATTCACCCCTCCGCTAAAATACATCCCAGCGTAGTAATCGATCCGTTTGTGACCATAGAGGGAAATGTGGAGATAGGGGAAGGCACCCATATCTGCAACAATGTGACCATAATGGATGGTGCACGTATTGGAAAGAACTGTCTTATCTATCCCGGTGCGGTAATCTCGGGTATTCCCCAGGATTTGAAATTCCGCGGAGAAGAGACACTGGCCATAGTAGGCGACAACACGGTAATCCGTGAATGCGCTACTGTGAACCGCGGTACTGCTTCTAAGGGCAAAACAGTTGTGGGCAGCAATTGCCTTATCATGGCTTACTGCCATGTGGCTCATGATTGTGTGGTGGGAGATAATGTAATCATGTCAAACGCCACGCAGCTTGCTGGCGAGGTTATTGTCGACAATTATGCTGTGATTGGCGGCGGCACGCTGGTTCACCAGTTCTGCCACATCGGCCCCCACGTGATGATACAGGGTGGCGCCCTCGTGAACAAAGACATCCCCCCCTACGTTAAGGCTGCCCGTGAGCCCATAGCCTATGCCGGAGTGAACTCAATTGGTCTGCGACGCCGTGGCTACAGCAATGAGCAGATTTGCGACATACAGGAGATTTACCGTTATCTCTATCTGTCTGGACTCAACAACTCCGATGCCGTGGAGCGCATAGAAGCTGAGCTTCCTGCAACAAAGGAAAGAGATGAAATCATACTTTTCGTAAGAAATTCCAAGCGAGGCATAATAAGAGGATACGTTTAATTCTCTTTTGTATCAGGTACAAAAAAATCAGGCCGCAATCCATATAGGTTGCGGCCTGATTTGCTATTGAGTGGGGAGAAGTATCCCGTGATTTTACTGGAGACGGTTTACTACGTTGAGAAGCTTGTGGCCAAGGCCGATGGTATAGCCTTGCATCACGAAGACAACTCTGTTGAAAGTATCAGCCACAATAAATATCGGGCGTCCGTCAACCGACAGATCGAATTCCTTGATAAGAGCTTTGGCAATCTCGTCGTCAGGGTCAATGCCTCTGATCACGGTATTGGGAAGAGCGGGGAGAGTCTTAAGATTCATCTTGTCGGCAGCAGCCTGATCTGCGTTAAGAAGGACTATGGGACGACCCCACTGTTCGAGTTCGGATTTTACGGCTGCGATATCGCGGAGAGCATGATTGGTCGGCTCGCTGTTGGGAGCAATCAGACCAAGTACATAATAGCCGCGACCTGTTGCTGAAAGCAATGACTGCTTCTTATCCGATCCGAGGCGCTCGAATAAAGACTCGGCATTGAAAGAACCGATTACTTCAATCTCATCCGTATTATGACGCATTACAAGGGGAGTCACAGTCTCTTTTCCGGACTCGACATCGAAGAAGGAGACATTTGTGAGAACACTGCCGTCGGCAAGACGCTGTCCTGAAACAAGCATATAATTGCCCGGATCGAAATCGATGCCATCTTTAAATGTGTTGCTCCAGGAATTTCCTTCGTCGAAATTCAGGAGTTCCGGACGACCGTCGACAATCTTTGATATAGAGAAATTAACATAGTACAGCGGATCCTTTACATGGCTGTCGGGGGTAAAGGTAAGTTTCAGTTTTCCGGGCTGAGCTTTCTGCTCTTCGACCGTATTGCCGAATACCACATCGTTCCAGGGGCCGTTACCCTCACGCCACTGTGTCTTTCCGATTACAGGGTCGATACGGGAGGATATACCAAAGCTTCTTGCTCCAGCCACGAAGAACACATCGCGGGAGAATGCGGAAGTTACGGGATGAGCGAGCACGGCGGCAGGGCTCATGGTCACATTGTCGGGATACCATGTCTGGTCGGCTCTGACATTCTTGCGTACCCAGTCGGCCCAAAGCTCTGGATTCTTCTTGAATTCCTCACGCTGTTTCTTGGTGAATTTCTTAAGGAAGGCTTCGCGGTAGGGGGTGAGAGCTTCCACGAGTACGCGGGGAGAAATAACGTATTCAAAGTCGTCACCTGCAGAATTGGCTAAGTGAGAGGCGAGAATCGAGGTGTCGACATCGCTGCGATCCTTCATGGTGAGGGTATTGAGGAGCGTAACAATGCGATCACGCTGGGCCGGAGTGGCTGACTTAAGATATTTCAAGATGTTCCAGCCATTTCCGCGGGCGTCAACAAGGATTTTATGCAGAATAGAATCGTTTACGCCTTCAACAGACTGAGGTGAATTGGAAGCGAAGCTTGCCACATAAGCACCGCGGATAGAATCTTCCACGGCCATACGGCGGCTGTTTTCAGCAGCCATCTCCTTGCTTACAGGAACATCTGCATTGCGTGGGGCCGGGGGAATGATATGCATTTCCATGGTGCCGGTGCCTTTGGTGTTCTCAAGCTTTACCTTGATAGGTTCTCCTTTGCCGACAGTGGCCTGTTTGATTGCGAATTTTTTTCCGTCGGAAGCCCATATAAGCACATCTCCCAGACCGGCTGAAAGTGAAACCTTGCCGTTTTCGTCGGTAATCTGTGAGGCAATGGGATAGAATTCGGCGTAATTGTAAATACGGAAATCAACGCGGGCACCTTTCACCGGTTTGCCCTTCTCGTCTGTCACAATCACGGTGATATCATCGACGGGAGCATAGTTCGAGGTTACATTCACATCGGTATGACCACCGATTTTCTGAAGCACGATATCTGAACCGTTGTAATCTCCGAACACACGTGCGTGCATGAGCATGCCGCGCGCGGCGGGGGCGTTGAACCATCCCTTGTTGAGTACCGGTTCGGGTTCGCACGCGCCGAGGAAGTACCATTTTCCGTCGGCCCAGACTTCAACCCAGGCGTGATTGTCGTCGGTATGTGCCCATCTGGGAGTGTAGACCTGACGTGCCGGAATGCCCATTGCACGGTAGGTGGCTACGCCGAAGGTGGATTCCTCACCGCAGCGGCCGATTGCTGAACTCATGGTTGCGAGAGGAGCATGGGTACGGCTGTCGGAAGGCTGATAGGTGGCTTTTTCATGAAGCCAGTGGTTTATCTCCAGAATGGCATCCTTCATCGACATGTTTTTGATGCGGTCTTTGAGCTCATTGTAGATGACCGGGCGCGACATGTCGAGAGCCTCATTGTTGATTCTTACGGGAAGTACGTAATGACGGAATTCAAGGTCGGGAACCTTCTTGCCCCAGGGCATCTCGTTGCGGGCTTTGAGTGCATACTGCGCATTGGTCTTGAAGAATTCGCCGGAATTGTCGGTCATATCGGGGAGCGCCATATAGGCGTAGAGCATTTCAAGACATTCTCTCTCCTCAGGAGTGAGGTCTGTCTGGAAAATCTTGAAGAGTTCAGGGTCGTTGATTTCAGTTTTTCTTTTTTCGAAATCCGCCTTGACCTTCGCATCGGCTATCTGGGCGCTTGCCGAGAGAGCAACCGCAATTGACAATGCCGACGAAATAAGGAGTCGTTTCATCTGTTGATTGGTTTAAGGATTATAGTTATGTATTATCTGAGCAAGTAAGGCCGCTTTTTCTTCGCTGGTGGTGGAGCGGGAGAATTCGTCGGCATCATCGGCTCCCATCTTTGCGGTTTCGTTTCGGAACCGCATAGGGCTGCCGATGGTATGGGATGCGGAAGCATGCAGCTCATTCACTCCGGTGGATTCGAGTATCTCAAGAGCGTTGCCGGGATTGACGCCAGAGGCAGCAATGATAGCTATCCTTCCGGAGGAATATTCATTAAGTCTGCGGAGCATTTCTTTGCCCTCAAGAGCGGTAGGTTTCAGACCAGAGGTAAGAATCTTATCGAATCCCAGGGCCGCAATTGTATCGAGTGATGCAAACGGGTCTTTGACCATATCGAAAGCGCGGTGGAAAGTAATCTTCATGGCTCCGGCGGCAGTTTTGAACCGGCGGCATGCCTCGACATCAACTTCTCCATCCGGAAGAAGGGCGCCTACAACCACTGCGTTCGCCCCGGCATTGCGGGCGAATTCAATGTCAGCCACCATCTCTTCAATCTCAGCCTCATCATATACGAAGTCTCCGCAGCGCGGACGGATGAGAACGTTTACCAGCGGCCCGTTTACTTCAATGGCAGCCTTGATCTGGCCGGCGGAGGGGGTGAGACCACCTTCGCTAAGAGCACAACAGAGTTCAACTCTGTCGGCTCCGGCCGCCTTCGCAGCATGGACACTTTGAATATCGGCGGCGCATATCTCAAGAAGATGCTTCATGGCGTGTTATTTAGTTGTAAGTTCTATGATTGTATCGATTTCATCCATCGATTCCGGAAGAGTGACGGTGACACCTTCTTTTGTGGATTTGTATTTCACAGGAGTTCCATCGGAATACAGCTTGGCATTCTTGACTTTTGCAGTGAGAGGAAGGTCGAGGGTTTTAAGCGACGGGTCGAACACATGAACAAAAAGACGGTCACCCTTGCGTGTGGTTACACCCCACTCCTGCGGAGCGATGTCGCCGGCAGCGGTAGCATAGATTGTTTCACCGTTCTTTGATGTCCATTCGCCTAATCCCTTGAGGCGGTAAAGAGCTGTGGCAGGAAGGCTGCCGTCGGGTTGCGGGCCAATGTTAAGAAGGAGGTTAGCGCCCATACCGGCTGCCTTTACCAGATATCTTACGAGGGTGGGTACATCCTTATAGTTCTGGTCGGCCACCTTATATCCCCACATTCCGTTCATGGTTTCGCAAGTCTCGAGTGGAAGGCGTGAAACCTCTTGACCCGATAGGCCGGCTTTATTCTCTCCGGGCAGATCGCGCTCGAAAATCTGTATGTTCTCGCCAGGGAAGGGTGTGGTGTGATGGTTATTTCCCACCAGGCAGGATGGCTGAAGCTTATGTATAAGGGCATATTGCTCAGGAAGTCCCCATACATATTTGTCCTGCTCATAGTCATGGTCCCACCAGCCGTCAAACCATATAGCTCCGATGTTACCGTAATTCGTCAGAAGCTCAGTGAGCTGACGGTTCATGAAATCGGTATAGCTTTTCTGATTGATTTTTGTGGAATCTCTTCCGGTAGAATGGCCGGTGCGGCCCCAGGGATAGTCCTCACGCGTCCAATCGAGGTGTGAGTAATAGAAATGGAGTTTTATACCCTGCTTGTTGCACTCTTCGGATAACTCCTTGAGGACATCGCGCTTGAAAGGGGTAGCGTTTACAATATTATAATCGGATTGCTTGGTGTCCCACATCGAGAATCCGTCGTGGTGGCGCGATGTGATACAGATATATTTCGCACCAGAGTCCTTTATGGCTTTAACCCAGTCGTGAGCATTGAAATTGGCAGGATAGAAGCCGGAGGCAGATTTAGCATATTCTTTTGCATTCAAACCTGAATTAAGATACCACTCGCCTTGAGCAAACATGCTGTAGATACCCCAATGGATAAAAATGCCAAAGCGTGAATCAGAGAATTCTTTCTGGGCTTTTTTTATTTCGGGGGTAGGGGTGTAGGGGATTGCCCGGTCAGGATGAACCGGGGTTTCCTGAGAGAGGGCTGCAAGTGGATAAAAAGCAGTTGCAAGTAATGTGGCAACTAATAATTTTGGAAATTTCATGGGGTATAAGGTTTGGAGTTTTTGGTCGTATTTTTTGGCCGGGAATATAAAATCAAAAGGGGCTTGCGGCTGTATTGCAGCCGAAGACCCCTTTTGTAATGAATATGATCAGAACGGGAGATCGCTGTCGGGATCGGCAGCCATACCGGTCATGTCGGGCACGGGCGGAATGGGAACATCCACGGGAGCGGTTTGTGCGGCTCCAGCTTTTTCGGCTTTCCAGCCACGGATGCTCGTGTACCAGCGGCCTTGATATTCACGGCTCTCAATATCGAAGCTCAGTGTAATATCATCGCCTACAGAGAGGGGATACTGGTCGGCGCGCTCGCCGAAGAAGTCGAAATGTACCTTTTTGGGGTATGTTTCTGCGGTTTCGAGAACATATTCTCTTTTTTTCCAAGGGTTTCCGGAGGCTTTTGAAACGCCGGAAACCTCAGGGAGGGCTACAATTATTTTGCCTTTGATTTCCATAAAATATGATAAGTAAGTTTATTAATTCAACATTCTGCCTCCAAGGGCATATTTGATACAAATTTAACACATAACGGAATAAGATGCAAATTATATTTTCCGGCAGCCCATTTTCTTTCTGATTTTGAAAGTATGGCGAGATTATTATGTAAATTTGCGGTAAATGGAATATAAAAAATGAAAATATGAGTCAGGAATCATGGTGGACGGCTCCTACCGAAAGTGAAAACGGCAAACTTATAATGGTTACCGGAAGAAAGGACGTGGAATCATTTCGAAAAAATCCAAAATTCAGTATCAGAATAGAAGTTACATGGAAATATGAACCCGAGGCTGACGGAATGCCTGACAAAGTGACTTCAGAGCAGATGGAACAGGTGCAGGAGATTCTGGAAAATATGTTCAGAAAGGATCCTGTGGCGGTTCTGACGGGTATATTTACCGGAGACGGAGAACGTAACTGGATATTCTATTCTTTAAGCACCAATATATTCGGGCGGAAATTGAATGAGGCTCTTGCCGACCTTCCAACATATCCTCTTACAATTTATTGCGAGAATGATCCTGAATGGAAGGAATATGATGAGATGAGCGAGGCAGAGGTCTGTTAGAAGGCTTCGCCTATAGCGAATACAAGGCCTGAGGTGTGCTTCCCGAAGCCATAGTCTATTCGGGCGTTCACATTGTGTTTGAATTCAAATCTCAGGCCCACGCCGCAGTTATACACCCATTCGGGTTTGATTTCCTTATGTTTGAAGTCTTTTAACGAGGAGAAAAGAGCGGCTTCTCCAACCCACAGAGCAACTCCCAGCCTGCGGTAGACGTGTTGGCGCAGCTCCGTCTGAATGGTTATCTGGCTGTTGTCCATATAGGAACCCATGTAATATCCACGCATTCTTATACCGTCTGATGCAATCATTTCCCTCATGGTCCAGGGTGCCTTTGAGCTATTGAATTTGCCTCTGAAGTCAAAGGCCACAATTGCTCCTTTCCAAGCTCTCAGATAAGCATCGGCAATAACTTCGTGGCTGTTGAAGAATGAGGGAGCGTTTCCCAGAAATTTCGGGAAAAACATCGGGCGGTAGCAGACATAGAAGCCCTTTGTCGGAGTAACGAGATTATCGCGGGAATCAATTTCAATTGAAGCGCCAAGTCCCGTTACATAATATTGTTTCCGCTCCCCAAGCAGGAACTCGGGACGGGTAAGTTTCCGGGCATCGGTATAATCGGATTTTATATTGGCACCGATGAACAGGGAGTGGGTTAGACGGTACACATATTTGAGGTCAAAATCTATCTGGCGACGGTCATAGGCTGATTTGGGATTATTGGCGGTCTCCTCGGAATTAATGCCCCAGAAATCAAGACGCTTTTTATAGATTTCGATTTTATAATTCAATCTTGACCGGTTGTCGGTGAAAAGGTTGTTGCCCTTGAGGGTAAGGACATAAAATCCGTTTAACGACGCATTTAAGGATGCAAATACGTCCGAAGGGCCCACAATTGTGTCATTACGGTCAAGACGATAGAGCCCTGACATCATTGCGCCGATACCGAAAGACGCTTCACGGGTATAAGACGGAGATATTCCGAAACTGACATCGAATTTCTTTTCACGGGAACGATCCACATTTCCGCGGATGAGGGAATTAAGATAACTTCTCATCCAGGAGGGCGTGCCTCTGAGCAGACCGATAGAATCAGCGTATATGGTGTTGTTTTTAATGGAGTCTGCGTGAATCTTTTCCTGGGGATGAGATGCAAAGACGTATCCTCCCGACAAACATAATATGCCGAGCGCAACTATCATTTTTCTTAATCCGCTTACCATCCTCAAAATTTTGCAGTGCGAAGTTACCCATTTTTTTAATGAAAAAAGAACCATGAACGGAATTATTCATGGTTCTTCATGCATTCAAATATGGAGCAATTACTTTATCCTATTTAAACCTTCAGGATTCCGGAGTAAGAGATGGCTTGTTATCATCATTCTCTGTTGTCGAATCAACCGGCGCCTCATTTGGTAGGTCGGATTTCTCGGAAGAATCCGTATTGTCTGAGGTTTCGGGTTGTTGGTTTTCCTGAGCGGAAAGAATCTCGTCGGTTCTGCTTATCCAGGGACGCTTGCCGAATATTTTTTCGACATCTTCGGTGAAAATTACCTCACGGGTAACGAGAGTCTGGGCGAGGCGATGATGGCCTTCGGCATACTGCGTGAGAATATCCTTGGCACGTTTGTACTGCTCGTTGATTATGCGTGACACTTCGCTGTCTATCATCTTAGCGCGCTCGTCGGAATATGGTTTGGAGAAGCCGTAATCCTGACCGGTGGAGTCGTAGTAGCTGAGATTGGGGAGCTGTTCGCTCATGCCGTAATATACCACCATGGCATAGGCCTGTTTCGTGACACGCTCCAGGTCGTTGGCCGCTCCGGTGGAGATATGACCAAGGAACAACTCCTCTGCAGCACGACCTCCGAGGGTTGAACAGATTTCGTCAAGCAACGCCTGGGCCGGAGTAATCTGGCGTTCCTCTGGAAGATACCATGCGGCACCGAGAGCTTTTCCTCGGGGAACGATAGTAACCTTTATGAGAGGATTGGCATATTTGAGATGCCATGAGACGGTGGCGTGTCCGGCTTCATGTACGGCGATGGCATTTTTCTCTTCATCGGTGGTGATTTTGGAACGCTTCTCAAGGCCACCTACAATGCGGTCGACGGCGTCAATGAAATCCTGTCGGCCTACGCTTTCGTGGTTATGACGCGCGGCTATGAGGGCTGCCTCGTTACAAACATTAGCGATATCGGCTCCGGAGAATCCGGGTGTCTGACGGGCAAGAAGGTCAACATCCACCGTGTCGTCAGTCTTTATTTTTGCAAGATGTACCTTGAAAATGGCAACGCGGTCGGGGAGGTCGGGGAGGTCAACATAAATCTGGCGATCAAATCGGCCTGCACGCATGAGAGCCTTATCAAGGATGTCGGCACGGTTAGTGGCGGCAAGTATTATTACACCTGAATTTGTGCCGAAACCGTCCATTTCCGTAAGGAGCTGATTGAGGGTGTTCTCTCTTTCATCGTTGGCGCCCATATTGGGATTCTTTCCTCTGGCGCGGCCCACGGCATCAATTTCGTCGATGAAGACTATGCAAGGTGCTTTTTCTTTTGCCTGACGGAAGAGGTCGCGTACGCGCGAAGCTCCCACTCCTACGAACATCTCTACGAAATCAGAGCCCGACATGGAGAAGAACGGCACGTTGGCCTCGCCTGCGACAGCTTTCGCAAGAAGAGTCTTACCGGTTCCGGGAGGACCGACGAGAAGAGCGCCCTTGGGTATCTTGCCCCCAAGATTCGTATATCGCTGAGGATTCTTGAGAAACTCCACGATTTCTTCTATTTCGGTTTTGGCCTCAGAAAGACCGGCTACATCCTTAAATGTGACCTGAATGGGACCGTCTTTATCAAAAATCTTTGCTTTGGATTTGCCTACGCTAAAAACGCCTCCGGCTCCGCCGCCGCCATCCTTTCCGGACATGCGGCGCATCATCCATATCCAGAAAATTATCAGGAGAATCATTGGACCGAACGACCACAGATAGGCAGAATAATCAGAGCCGCGCTGGTAGTCGACAGTGCCGGTAAATACACCTTGCTGTCGCCATGCCTCAGTTTTTTCATCGAATTTGCCTACATCTGGTATAGTTGTGACGACGTAAGCCTCATGTCCTTCACCCGGGGTGAAATTCTTGAACTGCTGTTTGGCGATAGAATCAGAAAGAACGGCTTTAGCCTCCTTCCGAGTGGATAGCACGGTTATGGATTTTACGCCACCATGTTCCACTATGTTGCAAAACTGGGTATAGTTTACCTCTTTCGATATGGAATTATCGTCAAGATACAGCATACCGAGAAGGAACACTAAGATAATGGCATACATCCAGTACATACTGAACCGGAACATCGGTTTTTTAGGCTTTGGGGTTTGCATCGGAAAGCTTATATTGTATTTATTTCAGAATAAATTTCTACTGTGTGGAACGGAAGGCTCAATCAAGATCCGGAATTTCGGAAACCGGAGCATCACTCCAGAGTTCCTCAAGATTATAATGCTGCCGCTCTGACGGCAGGAAAATGTGGACAAGAGTATCTCCATAATCGATTACAATCCATTTTGAATTCTGATATCCGTCGTAATTGTAGGGCTTGATATTAGAAGTCTGGAGAAGATGTTCGCGGACATTATCGGCAATCGCAGAAACCTGCGTGGGGCTTGAGCCTTCACAGATGATGAAATGCGAGGCAGCTGCGGATTCATTTCCACTTAGGTCTATATGAGTGATTTTCCTGCCTTTCTTATCCTGGATTCCGTCAATGATGGATTTAATGAGTTCTTTAGAATCTGTATGGGATGTGTTAAGCATCGCGATGAAGTAATAAATAATTTACAAATTTAGATAAAACTGAGTTTCTTATCAATTATATCAACAAATATAATGCCAAAAAGGTCGGGAAACTCCACGAGGGAAGTAGATTTAATAAATTTATATATTAGCTCGATAATATGTTGAAAACAAGCGTAATACTCTAAATGACTTGTACTAATAATGTACTAAATGGGGCATATAAGTAGAATTAAAGGCAATCAATTAAGTTTAATTTGCAGGCGTTAGTTATTTTTAGTTCTATTCTTTTGCCTTGTTTTTCTCTTTCGGTGGTCTTAATGGAGATAGATATTGGCACTGGTGAAAAGAAAAACTGATAGGGGCTTTTCTCTTTTGCCCAGCATATATTTATTGGTTTGGTTCAGTTTAGATGTATATATCTAAGACTTAAACAAACCAATCTCAGTAAACATATTGACGCATACCGCTATTTTTTGTAATTTTGCATTCGGAAATAGAGCCGAAGAGTTGGCTCAATTATCTGAAAAGGTGTTATTTGAATTATCTTGGCTTAGTAAATTCTCGCAAAATCTACTGAAAGTTAGAAAGATAATGGCAAATAGCACCTGCATTGGATGCTTTATAACTACCCTAATGGGTACTATATAGCAATCAGTGTGGGTGTGCTGTCATATCTCTAACTAAGGCAATGCGAGAAGCCTACTAAGCTGATATGGAAAGTATAATCCCACACTTTTTCTATATCCAATCATTAACAGTTTCATTGGGATTATGAAACACAAAAACATTGTTATTTACAATGAAACACAAACTTCTACATCTACAGTCGCTGGTCGCTGTAGCTCTGTGTGTCATTATGTCTATGGCTTTTGTAAGCTGTAGTGATGATGACGATGAACCGGCAGGAAACGATTTAGCTAAAATTGTAGTGGGAACTTGGGCGCAGGATGGTGACAATGACATTCTCACCATTAATGCCAACGGCACTGGAGTAGGCTACGATAATCCAACAGCCTACCAAAACAATCAAGTGGGGTACTCATTCAACTGGTCTTATAACGATGGTTGGGTTACCGTTACCTCAGAAGGGCAAGATGTCGAAAAGATGAGAGCCAAATCTGTTTCTCAAAACAAAATCGTATGGCAAAGATACGCTATCCCCTCCGAAAATTACGATCCGTCAGAGGATGATTGGGATGGGCACGATGCGTTTGGCTACTATGACCTTTGGACTTGGGAGCGTTATAAATAATTCTTTCAAGAACCATTCACCAACAAGGACTATTCTCTTTTTGGAGGGTAGTCCTTGTTTGGATTCCAAAGGTTGACCTTTGGCATATTGGGGATATTTTCAGCGTATCGGAACGATATGCGGCTCGGAAAATTCCCTAAGATGCTAAGGAATTTCCTGACGGTGTAATTTCCTTTATGCTTCGGAACTGCTGATTTTGTTACACTCGGTATAGTGGTTTACCATTGTACAGGGTGCAATGATTATAGTCGGTTATGGGTGGCGAGTTTGGGGATTACGGGTAATACCTGAACATAAACTCGCTCCATCCTAAAACGACCTCTTATGACAATGAGAAAAACAAAGAGCGGTCACGACAGTGACTGCGGTTTCGGTGGGGGCTTTTCGGAGAAAAAGGAATCCCGAAACATATCCTTGCACTCCTTTTTTCTCGTTGCCTTTCGTCATTGCAATGACCCTAGTCGCTATAATGACATCAACCGACCATCGGGAGCGAACAACGCCTTTCGGGATACTCGGAAGGTATTCTGCCCGACAAAGAATATCCAACCTTTTTTCTTGTTGCCATTAATATGTTTTTCTCGTTGATACCCCTTGCATTCTTTGCACTTTTGTATAATCGGGCGGTCAACTTCATCAAGGAATAAGGGGATATGGTATCAGTGTCATTCCAAGATTACTCCGTGGCATTATTGACACTTTGGCATTTTCAAAGTGTGCAGGAGTGCAGGGCGTGCAACGGGGTAATTCCTGAAAAATGTTGACTGATACCGCCGCACTTTCTGCATTTTGGCGGTCGAAAATGAAGAAAATGCAAGTGAATTTCATCGTTTTTTCTTTTCACCGCCCCATATCGTCTTGGTTTGGGTCAGCCTTATATATACACCCCCGCACTAAACCAAACCAAAATCTGATGATGATGACCAATGAAAAAAAGAACCCTCCGATGTCGGTCGGAGAGTCCGTCAAAATGACAAAGTGTCAAGAATGCCAAGGGGTAAATCACGGCATCGCATAGCTGATTGAGCCGAGGGAGTGGATTGCGTCCTGCTTCAAGCTGTCAACGACATGGAGATATTTCTCCGTCATTGTTATGCTTGAATGCCCCATGAGGTCGGCGACTGTCTTGATGTTCGCGCCGTTGGAGAGTAGGTTCACGGCAAACGAGTGTCGGCTGCAATGCCATGAGATTTTCTTCCGTATCCCTGCCTCGGCAACCCATTTCTTCAACTGCTGGTTGCAGCTCACATAAGGGCCGATTTTGAATATCAGCTCGGTGGAGCGGTCACCGGTCATCAGCTCTCCGACCAACGCAAGCATATCATCGGTGAGCGGAGTTGTCACCCAACTGCGGCTGCTTATGTTGCGGACTTTCTTTTGCTGGAAACGGAGTGTCTTTGTCATCGGGTCAACATTGGCGTATGTGAGGAGTTTCACATCACACCAGCGGATGCCGGTGAAAAGGCAGAAGATGAACGCACGTTGCATTTCGGTGTTCTCGCCCTTGTATCGGGTAGCCATAAGCTTCTTTATCTCGTCGGGGCTTAATATCTCCTTTGAGAAAGAGTTCCTATCCCATTTGATTGTTATCCCCTTGCAGGGATGTTTCTTTATTAGACCCTCGTCAAAAGCGGCTGTGATGACCTTTTTGAACCGTCCGTACATCCCTTTCGGACCCTCGCCAGTGCCGTGCTTTTTGAGATAGTCGGTGTATGCCGTCACCATGTCGGGCGTAAGCTGCTCCATTCGTAGTACAGTGTCATATAGGCTGTACCTCGGTGACTCACGCAGGAAGTTGATGAATTTGGTGTATGACTGCCGTATGGAGCATTTCATCATCCTTGAGAGGTTGGGGTTTTCATTGAAGAAGTCACGGTAGTATTGCAGGAAATCACGCTGACGTTCCTTTTTGAGCCGATAGCCCTCACGGTCTTCAAGGAACTCCTGCTCACGCTCAAACCTTATCTTCTCGGCGAGTGCGAGGGTGTTGCGGTTTTGCACCCGCTCCTGCGTGTTGCGTGGGTGCAGCCAGATGTAGAGGTTGAGGTTCTCACGCTTGCGGATATGCTTAATCTGATACTTCGGCTTTCCCGCCATAGCCCCCGATGTGTATAGCACTTGGTTGCCATCCTCGTTAAGCACGGGAGTTTCGGAGCGACCGAGATAGAATTCCAGATAAAGGCTCGCACGTCCGTCTTTCAGTTCGGACTGTTGCAGTTTGGGATTTTGTTTGTTCTTGCTTTCTATTTTCGCCATAAATGATTATCTTTGTTGAGCGCAAAGGTAATTAGAGGGCTTGAAACGTAAAGACGACCCTCAACATCTATTAACAAACGAAATGTACAAAAGATGTACTGACTGCAAAAAAGAGGCAAAAACTTATAAAAGAAGAAACTGAAGAGAACTCTAATTCGCTGATTTTCATTCAAGTTAATTCAAATACATTCAAAGTCATTCACCATATAAAAGACTTGAGTAGTTTATCAGAGTAAATAAACAAGTATTAACTTATTCGTATTTGAGAGTGTTGCCTGGAGAAAGCCGTGATATAATATGGGATGGCAATATAAGCACTATAATAGAAATAATCATCACGGAGAGATTGAGCAGAATGATATCCCGGAGACTGAAATCCATGGGAACGAAATCAAGATAATATGCCTCGGCATCAAGAGGAAGAATGTGAAATTTTGTCTGGCAAAGAATCAAAGGCACAGATATTAGATTACCTATCAGAAGTCCTAAAATCACTACTTTCTGGGCGATGAGGATAAATATAACGCGAATCTGAGAATTGGTTGCTCCCAGCGCTTTGAAAAGACCGATGGCCGAAACGTTGCGGAGCACGATAATGAAAAGAGCAGAAATGAGTGTAAAAGCCGAAACAACCGCCATGAGAATCAGAATCACAACCACATTTGTGTCGAGAAGGTCAAGCCAGCTGAAATACATGGCTCCGGATTGCAGCACATTTTCCACCTGGTAGATATAATTCAGGCCGTTTTCGGAACTATATTTTTCCAATGCATTGTAAAGTTCAATGGTCTTCTGGTCGATATCCTCAACCTTAAGACCGCTGATTTCAATGGAAGTCCCTACGTTATCTTTAACTCGGAAAATATTTCTCAGCATCTCTGAAGGCACTATTGCAATACGGCTGTCGAATTCGGAGAAATGAGTGTTGTAGATTCCGCATACCGTTGCGGCGCGAGAACGCAAACGGTTATTGTTAAGGAAATGACAGAACACCTTGTCACCAAGCTTTAATCCAAGAGCGGTTGAAGTAGCTTCTGAAACCGCAATTTCATTTTTCAAGCTATCATTAGGTATACGCCCTAAGACCAATGCCTTGGAAAGGAAATCGTAAGTTGAGCCTTTGTTAAGACCCTTTATTATGACACCTGAAAAGTTATCGTCTGTTTTAAGTATGGCCGGCTGGTTAAATACCAATTCTATACCGGTCGTTCCTGTTGAGGCTGTGATAACTTTCTCCAAATCTTCATTTAATGTTATATTGCGTGTCAGACCGCCATCTGCATCTGCCACAGTCGAATAACCATATACCGATATATCGGAATTAAAACCGATGATTTTATCAGTTATTTCTCTCTTGAATCCTGAGACGATACTGATAGACAATAGCATTATGGTGAATGAAATAGCTATGCCGGCTACTGCAATGCCAGTCCCCGGTGCTTTGAGCCGGGAGGACTTTCTTCGGCACATGCGCTTTGCCGCAAAGCTTTCAAACACCATATCAGAGAGGTATTAATATCAAAGTGTCAATCAGTTCTTCCCGGGTAAGCTTTCAGCGCTTCCGAAAGCACTTTGAGCGCCTTGGCGAGTTCTTCTTTTTTCAAAACATAGGCCATTCGCACCTCATTTTTTCCCATACCGGGCGTAGTGTAAAATCCGGAAGCGGGAGCCATAAAGATGGTGGCACCCTCATATTCAAATTCCTTCAGACACCATTCGCAGAATTTGTCGGCATCGTCAACCGGCAGGCTCACCACGGTATAGAAGGCACCCATGGGGATAGGAGAATAGACACCCGGAATGCGGTTGAGGCCGTCAATAAGGAACTTACGGCGCTCGACATACTCATTATATGTCATAAGCATATATTCCTGAGATGCGTTGATGGATGCTTCGGCTACAATCTGGCCGAGAAGAGGCGGACTTAAGCGGGCCTGACAGAATTTCATTACATTTTTCTTCAGCTCCTTATGTTTGGTGATTATGGCTCCTATACGGATACCGCACTCACTGTAACGTTTGGAAACAGAGTCTATCAACACAACCTGCTCCTCAATTCCGGGGAGATGGAAAGCGGAGATATATGGCGCACCGGTGTAGGTGTATTCACGGTATACCTCGTCTGAGAACAGAAAGAGATCATTTTTCTTGACTATATCACGAATCTGATTCATCTCTTTCTGAGTGTAGAGGTAACCGGTGGGGTTATTGGGATTGCAGATAAGAATGCCTTTGGTTCGTGGTGTAATCAGTTCTTCGAACTTTTCTACGGGAGGAAGAGCGAATCCCTCCTCTATGGTTGAAGGAACGGTCACGATTTTAGCACCGGCAGATATGGCGAAAGCCATATAGTTGGCATAGGCAGGTTCGGGGACTATAATTTCGTCACCGGGATCGAGGCATGCCATGAACGCAAACAAAACGGCTTCAGAGCCTCCGGTGGTAACGATGATATCTTCAGCATTAACGTCGATTTTGAACCGATGGTAATATTCGGCAAGTTTTTCGCGGAGGGAAAGAAGTCCTTCCGAGGGGCTATACTCCAGTACCTGACGGTCAATATTCTTCAATGCGTCAAGCCCCTCCTGGGGTGTGGGAAGGTCTGGCTGCCCGATATTCAGATGTATTACTTTCACACCGCGTCGGGTAGCTTCATTTGCCAACGGGACGAGCTTTCTTATAGGGGAGGCAGGCATATCAATGCCTCGCTTTGATATCTTTGGCATATAGGAAAAGTTTACTTCGGGAAATCTCCCGCTCTTATGGTGCAAATTTAACCAATCTGCATTTAACATCAAAAAAAGCCTGCCCCTAATATGGAGCAGACTTTAAAAGAACTTTAAAACGGCTTATATCAGAATTTGATACCGAGCGATAGTACAAACGAGTTATCGGCTTGCTTGAGCTTTGCATCGTAAGGTGTTGCGCCTGTCTCCCCGCTGGGAGTGAAGGCAGAGAATGTAGAGTTACGCGCTTTGTGGACATAGGCAAAGTCGGCATAGAATCCCTGATATCTGTATCCTAATCCGCAGGTGATGTACTGTGCGGAGTTATCCATAGTGTAGGAAGGGATGGTTCCGGTATCGCCGGGATTCATTGTCCAGTCGGGCATATAGGAATCAGCTGAGTTGGCGCGGGGAGTACCGGAAGTAGGAGTTGACTCGTAGGCGTAGCCAGCGCGCAGGCTAAAGCCGGCGGGGAGGCGGTATTCAGCGCCGAGACGTATTATAGTGGCAGCCTTGTAGTAGTTTTCAATGTCATTGTTGATGCCAGTCTGGTTATCACCATTGTCATTTTTTGTAACCATCTTCTGGTAAGGACGATATTCATAATCCATGCTGATAATGGCCTGAGAACCGATTACACCCGCTGCCGATACCATGAGGCGCCAGGGAGTGCGCAGTTTCCAGTCGTAGTCGTCCTGAGGGGTGTTGGCATATCCGGGAGCCGCGGGACCTTCTGTATATCCGTAGCCATAGTCAATTTCTGCGATAGAAGACTGGCTGAGATTATAATAGGTCGGAGTATGAACGGCAAAACCAAGACGAAGCTCATTTATGGGGCGGAAGATGAGTCCGGCCTTAAAGTTGAAGCCTGATCCGGAAATACGCTTATAACTGTTCAGACCGAATCCTAAATCTCCGGGAGTTTCCGTAACGCCGCTTCCTTCGGAGGAGGTGATATAACCGCCGGTCATATCTTCGGTGTAATATACGTTCTGTCGATACTCCATGTCAGTAATACCGAAGCCGATACCCCAGTAAACTATATCAGAAAAATTGCCTCCGAAATTGATATTGTATTCGTCAACGTATCCACTTTCATCAACGTTATACGAGGAAACGCCGCGGCTGGTTCCTTCCCGCCATAACCCGGTGTACATAGTGGAAGGCGTATTGGCGTCTCCATTTGTGGGGTTGATTACATAAGAATTGAATGCAAGAATGCTAAGCCAGGGAGCACCTCCACCTTGCATGTAGTTATCTACAACGTCATCGGAGGTGGCACCGCCAAGAAGATCGGAGGAACAACCGTCGGTAAACGCGGCAATATGGTTGGAGAGAGATCCCTGCATAGTAGCGCTTCCGTTATATCTGCGCTTGAAGGAGTTGGTACGTCCGTAGGAGAAACCCCAGTTGAAAATTGGCATTATCTCACTTCCGGTGTAGACAGACCCGACATATCCGAGATTGCTTACTGAAACGTTGGTGCGGTTGCGGGAATCGTCGGGTGAAGAAATGCTTCGGGAATCGATGTCGAGAGTGATACCGATGTCACTCTTGCGGTACACCCCTATACCACCTGGGTTCTGACCGAGAACGGAGAGATCGCCTCCAAGGGCACCGAAAGCTCCGCCCATAGACATAAACCGAGCTGTTCCTCTGAGGTCATATCTTGAAATCTGATAGGCGTCATAGGCAGTCTGTGCGCCCATGAGCAAGGGGAGAGGAGCTAAAGCTGCAATAATTATGCGTCTGTTCATCTGCTAATTATTTTTTGGTTATGTAAATATCAATCGAGGGTTATTATATGAATAAAAACAATTGCCGGAGGATTAAAGTTTTTTAATCGGCTCCGGCAATGATATGGCGTTGAAACATTTAATTCCTATTCTTCCAGAGGGAGGGATTTCGGAGCCTTCAGATTGATTAATGACGACCGCCACGGCTTCCGCCTCCACCGCCTCCACGGTAACCTCCACCGCCGCCGCCAAAGCTGCCTGAGTTACCTCCTCGGAAGCCACCATTATTGTAGCTGGGAGTAGAAAATGAGTTCTGATTGGAATTGGAGTTACGGCTCGGGCGATAGTTGGAGTTGTTGTTATTGTAACGTCCGGGGCGCTGTCCGCTGTTGGACGGGCGTGTATTGCCAACCGAACCGTTTCCGTATCCGGGACGGGAATTGCCGGTAGAATAGCCGGGGCGTACATTCCCTACGTAGCCATGATGGCGGTCGTTGTAAGGAGGACGCACATTACCGATACCCGGGCGCGGGGGGCGCGAGGGAGGATACCATCCGCCCCATGCGGGTCCCCATCCCCAGGATGGACCCCAACTCCATGACGGGCCCCATCCCCAGTTCCAATAGGGATCCCATCCCCAGCCTACACTCCAGCCAAGAGATGGCCCCCACCAGTAATTATTCCAATAATTGCGCCATGCCCATGAGTAGGGATAGCCGTAATAATAACTGTCGAAATAGGGGTTGCCCCAATATCCCGGAGTGTTGACAACTATGCTTACGTTGGCTGGCTGGGCATAATAATATTGGGCGACATCAGGGTCAGAAGAGGCCGTAACGACATCGGGGTTATGGAATTTCTCAATTTGTCGTGTCCATAGAAAATCTATGTTTCCTATAGAGTCGAAAGGTATTGAGTCGGGAGCGAAAATGCCTCGGCGGTTGTACTCGTCGACATCACGGGTAGATGAGGACTGAACGGGCGTATACGTATCAGCCGCAGGATAGTCCGCAACCGGATAGTATATTATGGCATTGGGCTGAGTGCGCGTCGTTTTCTTTTTAACAGGTACGGCTTTCTTTGCTTTGTCGGGGTTGAAATAGATATCATCGTCATCGTAGGATTGTGCCGAGACAAAACTGAATCCCCCCAAAAAGATGAGAGCCGGGATGGTCAGAAGTCGTAATTTCATAAGCCTATAGTATTAAATATATCAAATGATTGCAGAAAGGATTGTTAATCGGTTCCAGAATTTTGACATCTCAGACCTGAAAAGGTTTAAGGCCTTTCTGCACTCGTTTTACAAATTTAGCAATATAAACGAATTAATCTATTATTTAGAAGCGCCGATAGTGTAAATTTAACAAATATTGAATAAAAGCGTGACCGCAGACTATGCCGCAGCCACGCTTCCTATCTATTCAAGGCTCAAATTACTGTCGTTCTATGGGTCGCATGTCGTAGCTGAGCATTGCTATCGAGAATCCCCAGTAGATAAAAGCGAGGGAGGTGAGGAAGCTTGTCATAAGCATGTCCTGTACCCATCCGGCTTCAATAAAGAAGAAACCGATAGCCATCATAAGGATGCCGTTGATGAGGTAGAGCCACCAGTATTTGCGATCTCTCTGGCTTACGGAACTGATAATGGCGCTGATGCCCCAGAACAGGAATACGATTGCGATAAAGTAGGGGAATACAAGTTCTGAAAGAATTACGCTGCGTACAAGCATAAATCCTATGAACATGTCGATGACGCCACCGACAATCCACCAGCCCCATGCGCGGGGACGATCTTTGCCGGAAGCCACGAGCAGCTGAACGATACCTGCGAGAACCAGAAGCCATCCAAAAATCTGGGAGGCAACCGCGTATCCGGCCACAGGCCAGAACCAATAAGCGAATCCGCTTAATACCATCAAGATGCCTAAAACGAGGACAATCCACCAATATTTGGTTTTGCCCCAGTAATTAAGATTAATCTCTTTCATAATTATAAATAATTAGTTAAAACTTTCTTTTGTAGTAAAAACGAACTGCAATGTAAAAAGTTCCCTAAATAGGTGATTGTTTTAGGCTAATATGTAATAATAAAGCATGGTGGCTACAAGTCCTGAAAATGTTGAGGCAATGAAAAAATTTCTGAAGCATCTACATTTGTTGAGAGGTAATCCGTTTTTACTTGCTAATTTTGTGGAGAATATAGCCGGCAAACGAGGCTAATAAAGTAAAGTTAAATGACTATACGCTTTATTTATTATATTAGATTTGTTCTGTTGGGACTTTTCCTTTCTGTAATCTCATCTTGTGATCGAGGGGATAGTAAGGTGCTTGAAAGTGCTGCAAATATTGTAGACGAACGCCCTGACAGTGCTTATATCCTTCTTAAGCAGGTAGATTTAAACAATTTTACCAGTGAAGAGGATAAAGCGCTTTATGCATTGACTCATGCAAAAGCCAAGATGTATATGGGGCATTCGCTTGTAACGGACACGGTTATCCCGGTTGCTGTCGAATTCTTTAATGCCAAAGGTGATACGGCAGCATATGTTGAGTCCATTATTGCCCAGGCATATCATTTGCGTTCCATGGAGTTGAGAGATGAGGCTTTCACTTATATCGACTCCATATCCCGTACTATGCCTGAAAATATCCGGAAAATCCTTAATCAGGAACTTTTAGGGTTTTCGTTCTCGGATAAAGACTATCCGCGCTCTCTGGATATAATCGACCGACAGATACGATTAGCAGAGTATAAAAGGGAACGTCTCAATTTTGAGATAAAGAAGATTACGCCTCTTATCTCCCTGGGCAGAAGCATTGATGCCGTTGCGCTATGCGATTCTCTTTTTTCATTGCCAGAAGCTCCTAAGGAGGGTTTGAGGGAGTGGTTATACATGCGCATAAACTATGCATCCGCACTTGGAGAACGGCGGGAAACATCTGCCAAGGCGGTGGAGATTATAAAAGATGCCATGGACCGGTTGAATGGTGCCCCTGCTGAAAAGTTTGCCGAATTATATGTGCCGATGATAAATATCCAGATTAATTCGGGAAATATCAGAAAAGCTGTAGAATATGCACAGCTGATTGACAGTCTTAATATTGATTTGTTTGACAAGGATCCAGTGGCAGGCTCTTATCTTGAATTTCTGAAGATTGTGCTTGATTATGAACATAACGGCACTCTCTCGCTAAGTCGGCTCTCCAATACAGCCCATTCGCTCAGACGTGTAAGTAACGACCTTGAAATCAAACGCCAGGAACGTGATGACGCACTGGAAGCCTCGTATGATTTAAGTCGCCGCAACTTTGAACTCACCATAGAGCGTCAGCGTTTGTGGCTTTTTATAATAGTTACAGTGTTAATAGCGTTTATTGCTGTCGGAATAACTTATTGGGTTTCGCATCGGCGTAGACAAAAACTCATCGAGGCAGAAGAACGGATTGAGGCTTTAGAACAGCTTGCAAAAGTTGCGACAGTTTCGTCAACTGAGGATAAACCGGTACTTTTCAAAAAGATTCTTTTACAACATATCGGCATAATACGGACGTTTGCTGATTCGCCTACCGCTCAAAACCAAGAAGCCCTGAGGAAAATAAGTAATGTAGGGAGTTCCGAATCCGGCAGCGAAGCTTTGGTTAACTGGAACGAGTTATATCCGGTGATAGATGAGCTGTATGATGGCTTCCATTCAAAACTCCTCAGTGACTATCCTGGAGTATTTTCAGAAAGGGAGATTCAGATTTTGTGTTTGCTGCGGGCCGAATTCTCGACAAAGGAAATCGGTGTACTTATCCAGCAGACATCAAACTCGATTTATGTGAGCAAAACTTCAATCAGGAAGAAACTGAAATTGCCGGCAAAGGACGATTTCATAGCCTTTCTGACACGCACGTTCAGGCGTTAAGGGGCTAATAAGGCGTTTTAAGATTTTTAAAATTAACGTCCTTGAATATCTGTTAGTTACAATTCTAATTTAAGGGCGATTTGATGGCGATTAAGTAGGCTTGGATGCTTTCTTCACTTTAACTTTGCAGAGTGAAAATTCAAAATCCAAGTGATATGAAAAAGTCAATAATAATCCTCGCAGCAGCTTTGATCTGGCTCTCTGCAAGTGCTCAAAAGGAGCATCATCTTCAGGACGTAACTGTCGTGGCGTCCCGAACCACAAACAACGTGGAGGGATATACCACCAATCTTAGAGGCACTGATGTTGCCAAAGGAAAACCAACAATAGATGTTCTTCCTTTCCTTCCTAATATTTCACGCGAAAGCGGCAATTTCAAAATCAACGGTCTTCCCGTAAGTGAAATCTATGTGGATGGTGTGAAGCTGGCGGATCTTTCAGAGCTCGACAACATACCGGGTGAAATGATAGACAAAGTTCAGGTGCAGTATCTGGCCGGAGCCGATCAGAACGCTGCATTAAGCGGCGGAACTATCAGGATAACACTTCGCCGTCCACCTGAAGGCGGATTTTATGGCAGTGTTATTGCAAATGCAGACTGGTACCGTTCATGTGGCTTCGGCAATGAAGGAGTGGGAGGTATGTTCAACTACCGGTATAAGAATCTTAGTGTCTATGACAATCTGTATGTCGGGGCTTCCAAACTGGAAGAAAATGCCAAACAATGGCAGACAGGACCGGACTTACAGAATTTTATAACTGAAACTACAAAATCAAAAGGAAACGATTTCCGCAACCGCCTCAGTCTAACACAACAGTTTAATTCAGGCGCTCAACTTGGGGGCAGTTATCTTATTTCAATGCATCGACCGAGACCGGCATCATTTTCCATATCAGATAATGAGGTTGCAGCAATACACAAACGCATCAACAAGAGCGCACGGGAAGGAACTCTGAAATTCATCCTTCCTCTCAGTAAAAGAGGAGCTGCGATGGAACTCATTGCGGATTATTTTAACCGCAGCAGCGATGAACACGCCAATTACCGCATGGAAAACAATCTTGTTGGCGCCACTTATGACAAGAGCAATCTCAATCTGTGGAAATTCAAAGCTGATTTTCTTTATCCCCGTAGC
>CAUBWJ010000021.1 GCA_958439725.1 uncultured Muribaculaceae bacterium
TCAGTACACAATTAGTATGATTCGGTTGTTAATATCTGTGGTAAACCGTTTTCATTTTTGATCACACATCAATACCATTTTTGATCGCATCTCATCACCTTTTTATCAAATAAAGATAACCGCTTATGGCTAAAGTAGAAAGCAAGAATAAACAGAATCCGAAACTCGTGCAGTCAGAATTGCAGGACGGCCGGGCGAGCCTTGCGCTGGAGTATTATCTCGGACGCAATGAGACGCCGGTGCTTGACGAAAGTGGCAACCATGTCCTCTATACCGAGGGGGCGATGAAGGGAAAGCCGAAATATAAAATCAAGCATATCCGCAAACGTGAGGCGCTGAACCTATACATCCGGCTGCATCCCCGCAACCGGCAGGAACGCACCCAAAACAGGAATACTCTGGCACTCGCTGAGAAGATAAGGTTTGAGTGTGAGCAGGAATTTCTCGAGGACCGTGTGGGATACCGACTGAAAAAGGACGGAGAGAACAATTTTATCAAATACTTTCGCAAACATTGTGAGAATGAGCTGTATACAAAGCCCGTGAGATGCAATTATAAGACTTCCTGCATCCGCTTCGTGAAATTCCTTGAAGCTACGCCGCGGTTCCAACGCTACACATCGTTTCTACGCATGGAATTGATTACTCCCGAAATGGTGACTGGTTTCACCGACTATCTGAAGACGGTAGCCAAAGGGGAGGGGGCGCATAAGTCATACTATATGTTCCGCACCGTCATACTCCATGCGATAGAGGAAGGGCTGATGAAAAAGAATCCGTGCAAGGGAATCGTAATTCACCGTGACCTGAACACGCTGAAAAAAGAGATTCTGACAATAGATGAAATCAAACGCCTTGCCGCCACCCATTACAAGGGGGAGGATCCGGCTCTGCAACGTGCATTTCTCTTCTGCTGTTTCACCGGCATACGCTGGTGTGATGCCACGTGCCTCACATACGCCAATGTCGATTTCTCGGCAAGGATGCTCCGGTTCAATCAGCAAAAAACAGAGGGTCGCAGCGCTCACAGCGGTGTCACAATTCCGTTAAGTCCTGCATTGCTGAAACTTATAGGAAAGCCTGCACAGCCATCCGAGAAGATATTTAATATCACCTGCTACCGCACAACTGCAATCACACGTCTGCAGAAATGGGTCAGGACGGCAGGCATCAGTAAAACTATCACATGGCACTGCGCCCGTCACAGCTTTGCGGTGAATGTGCTTGGTGCAGGAGCGAACATCAAGACCGTTGCCTCTCTCATGGGTCATTCGAGCATAAAGATGACCGAGAAGTATCTCCATGTAATAGACCAGCAGAAGCAGGACGCAATCAACAGTCTCGGAGACCTTGACTACGATTGTGAGGCGGTGAGTGTGTAGGGATATCCTCCTGGCACTTCCGGCGCGCTTTGAAGATATAGTACGGATTTAGTACAATCTTAAGGGAGTATACTACGGATAAAGACTGTAGGCGTTCGCGGGTCAGCGGCGCGCTGGCTCGAGGCAGGCGTCGAGGTTGGCGGTGATGGCTTTGCGGTCGAGGTTGCGGCCTATGAACACGAGTTTTATCATGCGGTCGCCGTAAACTTCGTCCCAGTCGCGCATCAGTCCCGGTTCGCGGGCCATGAGGTTCATCAGCTCTTCTTCGGGAGCGGTGGCATACCAGTAACCGGCTTCGGTGAGTTTTTTCTGCGAGCCGGCCTGTTCGAAGAGATATGACATATCACGGTTGTTGGCGAAATAGAGCACACCTTTGGTGCGGATCACATTCGCGGGCCACTGCGTAGCCATGAACCGGTCGAGCTTGTGGATGTCGAAGGCGGGACGGCGGTAGTAGACAAACGTCTGTATGCCGTATTCCTCCGCTTCTCCTTCCTCGTGGGCGTGGTGGTGATGGTGGGGGTGATGGTGATGTCCTTCCTCCTCTTCGTCGTGGTCATCATGGTCGTGGTCGTGATGATGATGGTGGTGATGTCCTTCTTCATGTTCGTCATCCTCATCGTCATCCTCATCGTCATGGTGGCCTTCTATCTCGCGCACCCATGCTGCGGAAGTGGCGGTCTTCTCAAAATCGAATAGGCCGGTGTTGAGCAGTTCGTCGAAATCCACGTCGGCGTAGTCGCACTCTATGATTCGGGCTTTGGGCTGGATGGCGCGGATAATGGCGCGGATGCGGGCTGCATCGGCCTTGGTGACTTCTGAAATCTTGTTGAGAAGAATAATGTTGCAGAACTCGATCTGCTGGATGATGAGGTTTTCGATATCCTCTTCGCCGAGGTTTTTCTTGCGGAGCGAGTCGCCGCAGCCAAACTCATCCTTCATTCTCAGGGCGTCAACCACCGTCACTATGCAGTCGAGGCGCGGAGCGGTGCGACGGGTGTAATCGTCGGCCATGTTGCTCATCGAGCAGATGGTCTGGGCAATAGGTTCGGGTTCGCAGATGCCGCTGGCCTCGATTACGATGTAGTCAAAGCGGCCGGTGGAAATTATGTCGCGTATCTGCTCCACGAGGTCCATCTTGAGCGTGCAGCAGATGCAGCCGTTCTGGAGGGCCACAAGGTCGCCCTGGTCTTTCTTTCCTACCACGCCGCCTTTCTGGATAAGGGTGGCGTCGATGTTCACCTCGCCTATGTCGTTGACGATTACCGCGAATTTAATGCCGCGGCGGTTGGAGAGTATGCGGTTGAGCAGAGTTGTTTTGCCGCTGCCGAGATAGCCTGTGAGCAACAGCACCGGAATTTCTTTTTCTGACATATATGATGGTTTTTAAGCGTTGTCTGACACTTTGTTTCTGCGGCTGAGACGCCGTGTGTACCAGCCTGAGCGGTAGAACCGCAGCAGGCCATAGGAAATAGTGAAGTACAGGGCGGCGAGCAGCCACAGCATGCGGTAGGGGTGGGCCTGCTCGTAGAGCGGGCTGCCGTTGGAGTTCATGCGTATGAAGCCTTCCACGCCCCATGTGGCGGGAATCATGTCGCCGACCAGCACCCAGAGCGGACTCATGGCGTAGCGTGGCCAGGTGAGGCCCGACAGGAAGAGGAAAACGACCGATGTGAACACTACGGCCAGCATGGTTTCCTCACGCTCGGTGACGAGCCAGCTGATACATTGTCCCATGAAGGCCGAGGCGACCAGCATAGGCAGCATGAACAGCACATAGTCCCAGTCGCTGCCAACGTGGGGGAGCGAGAACATCATGGGCACTATGCGCAGCACATAGATGATTATCGGGGCATACAGAGCGAGATAGCACATAACCTTGCCCAGAAGTGTGGCTCCCGCCGGAGCCTGCACCTGCAGCGGGTCTATGCCTCTGTTGCGGCGTCGGCGTTCCGAGGCTGTGGCGCCGAGCATCACCACTCCAAGCACCATGCTCTGCTGGAGAATCAGCACCAGAATGCCGGGCATCACAAATGACGCGAAGCCCTGCGTCGGGTCGCCGAGCATACGGGCGTCGGAATTGATCTTGGTCATAGGCACGGCGCTGCTCACCATCGCCACCTGCGAGAGTTCGGCCGCCTGTATCTCAGCTCCTATAGCCAGCTGAAGGTCGGCCAAGGCAGAAATGAAGGTGCGGTAGCGCAGCAGCAGCGACATGTCGCAATAGAAAGTGGCCACGGCCTGCTCCCCGCGTCCCAGCCTGCGGCTGTAGTCTTCGGGAATCTCAAGTATTCCGAATGCGTCGTGATTGTTGATAATGCGCCGTGCCGCCGCCAGGTCGGGGGCGTAGTTGTAGATTTTCGCGGCCTGTGTGGCGTCGAGCATTCTGGCCAGACGGCGGCTTTCGGCCGTGCGCGAATGATCCACGATCACCACCGGCATGTCGGTTGCAATCTCGGGGTTATATATCAGCGTGTAGCATACCGGATACAGCAGCGGGAGGAGGAAAAAGAACATCATCACTCCCACGTCGTGGAACACCAGATAGAACTCCCTCTGCCAGACTCGGAAGAAGCCCAGAAACCACTGCTTTATGTTAGTTGCGGCGTTTGTCATTTTTCAGAGAACTTTCAGGGGACGTAAATGGGGTTGAGGCATCTCTTTTTCAGGCGTCCCATGCCCGGCATGGCCACCAGAGGGAATATGAGGAGCGCCACGAAGTAGAAGCGCGAAAAGTACAGCGGAATGCCGTTGAGGGCCTGGTCGATATAGATCAGGAAGAAGTAGCGCACCGGCAGTATATAGCTGAGAATGCCTATGGAGCCGTACATGTTCTGTACCGGGAAAGAAAATCCGGCAATCGAGAACGACAGAATGCCCGTGAGCGACACCACAATCAGCGCCAGCCTCAGATTGGGGACAACGCAGCACACTGCCACGGCGAATGCCTGGCATGCGATTACCATCAGCACCATGGCCAGCACCAGATGGCTGAAATGGTTGTTGCAGGGGAAACTCTCTATGCCGAACATCATGCCCAGATAGGCCATGCCTATGCAGATTTCTATGAATGTCTGGGGCACGAGCTTTCCGGTGAGGGCTATGAACATGGAGCCTCCGGCCGTGCGCAGCCACTGGGGCGATGTGCCGTATTTTATCTCGCTGCAGATGGAATAGACCGTCACGCCGAGTATTATCAGCGCCAGGAAGGCCGCCAGGAACGAGGGCGAGAGGTATATGCTGTAGTTCATCCACGGGTTTCCGGGCGCCTGCTGCTGGATAGCAACTGGCTGCAGCAGCGATTTGGTGGTGTTGCTGTCTATGCCCGTGCTCACGAGGGTGGTCTGCACAAGTGCGCCGGTGGTGGTTACGGCCACGGTCTTGAATCCCTTGAAAGCAAGCGAGCCGGGCACATAGTAAGTGAGATTGGAGTAGTAGGTCACAGTAGGCTCGTCGCCGCCCAGGGCCTTTTTCTGAAACTGTTCGGGCAGATAGAAGAAACCGAAAATCTCGCCTGAACGCACTTTTTTCTGGGCCTCGTGGAACGACTCAACCTTGCAGCGCACGTCCACCAGTTCCGTGGAGCCGAGGTTTCGTATCACCTGTCGGGAGAGAGGGGAATCATCCATGTCAACCACCGCCACGGGAACCTTCAGCGGCAAGCCCACTTCCAGCAGGTCGAGAAAGAAGAACCCGAAGAGCACAGGCACCACAATCAGCATCACCATGTAGATGCGGCGGGAGGCAAGCTGGCGCCAGCCCCGCGCTATCGAGTCGGTGAGATAATGGAGATTCACGGTCGGTTACTGTTTTTTGGGTCAACGGTCGTTATGGGTGAGCGAAAAATGAAGTCAGGGGCGGTACACCACCGTCATTCCGGGCCGGAGGTCAGGCAGGTTTTCCAGCGGGCGTCCCTTTACCTGGAATGTACGGCTGTCCCATTCGCCGGTTGATTTCGTGGCGCGCCATGTGGCGTAGCTTCCCATGTCGCGCACGTAATATATCTTCAGACGGGTCTCTTTCTTGTCGAGTCCCGGAATCATCACTTCGATTTCCTCGCCGAGGCGGAGCTTGTTGAGGTACTCCTCGCGCACGTTGAATGTAACCCATTTGTCGGCGATTTTCAGCACGTTCATCACCGGAGCGCCGAGGGCTATCAGCTCGCCCTCCTCGGGGTATATCTGGTCGATCTGGCCGTCGCAGGGCGCTGTCAGATACTGGTCTTCCAGAAGAGTCTGCACCTCTTCGATTCCTCCCTGGGCCACATTGACCATGGCTGCGGCGCTTTCCTTGTCTTCTTTCTGCGCTCCCTGGCGTGCGAGGCTCAGCTGGCTCTGGGCCGCGCGCTCTCCGGCGAGGGCGGCGTCGTAGGCAGCCTTGGCTTCGTCGCGTTTCTGAGCTGAAATCACGTTCTCTTTGTAGAGATTTTCCATTCGTTCATACGTTTTCTGGGCAATCTGCCGGGCGGCTGCCGCCTGGGCCACGAGCTGCTGGGCACTCTGGATTATCTGTATGCGGGTGCCGGCATCGATTTTCTTGTTCTGCGCGGCTGCGGCTTCTTTCATTGCCTCGGCTTGCATGAGCTTGGCATCAGCGAGGCCTGAATGGATATGGATGAGGGTGTCGCCGGCTTTCACCATGTCGCCCTCCTTTACAAAGATTTCCGTCACGCGTCCGGGCAGACGTCCGGAGACTTTCACGGATGTGGCTTCGGCCTGACCCTCTATGGTGTCTTCGGGGGTACTTAGGCAAAGGAATCCGATAATGGCGAGAACAATCACGCCTATCGTGAGCAGGACAAGGGCTAACATCAGAGCGCGCGACTCGTGCTGTTCGGGTGTCTTGTTGTCAATGTTGGCCATGGCAATGCAAGTTTTTTATGTTTTTACTATTAGTGTTTTCAGAGGTAGTTATTCGTTATTCGCCTTCGCGGGTGTAGGGGAGAGTGCCGAGCACTTTTGAGAGATAGACGTCGCACAGACGCATGTCTATTCCGGCGTCGATCTGCTCGGAATGGGCCTTGAGCCAGGCGGTCTGCGCTGCCATGACATTGTCGGTGGTCATCACTCCCTCGCGGAAGGCGAGGTTGGCCTGGCGCAGGTTCTCGTCGGCCTTGCGGAGGTTGGTTTCGGTCATCTGGTAGGTTTTCACTGCCTCGCGGCTGCGGAAGGCGCTCTGGCTCACCTGAAGGTCGACCATCCGGCGGGCATCCTCAAGCTCTATCCGGGCAATGGTGGTCATCGAGCGCGCCGCGCGGTACTTGTTGTAGTTGCCGCCCCAGTGCCAGAGGGGAATCCTGAGCACCGCGCCCACGGAGAACGCTCCGTCGAGGCGGCGGCGGAATCCGTCGAACATGTTGGGGTTGGAGAATGAGTAGGCGCCTATGAGGGCGAGGCTCGGCATCATTTCTGATTTGGCCACGTTGGCTTTCTGATGGAGAATGTCGATTCCGGCCTGAAGGGCGCGAAGGTCCTGACGGCGGTCGTAGACATCCTGCATATTGTAGGTTGTGGCGGCCATGGAAGGCTGCACGGTTAGGTCGGCATCCTCGTCGGCGAGGGGAAAAACGGTGTCAACCGGCAGTCCGCACACCTGCGCGAGGGCCATGCGCGAGAGCGTCAGGCCGTTGTCAACCTTGGTCTGGTCAACCTGCGCGGAGTTGAGCTTGACTTCCACCGAAAGAAGGTCGCTGGGAGTGGCCACGCCCTGCTCCACCATCAGCCTCACATTGCGGGTGAGCGTGTCGAGCAGGTTCACATAGCTGTCGGCGAGTTTTTTCTTGGCCTTTAGCGAAACCACCTGCCAGTAGGCGGCGTCCACGGCATATATCACGTTTTCAGCCTCGGCGTTCTTTGCGGCCTGGGCCAGTTTTTCGGCGTAATGCGTCAGACGGTTCATAGCCACGATTTTTCCGCCCATGAATATTGGCTGGGTAAGAGTCACGGCCCCACCGAACACATTATGGATATTGTAGGTCATCGCCTCTTTCGGGATGAGGGCCACGGTTTCGGGTATGGGCTGGCCGCCGGGGCCGAGCACGGGCTGTCCGGTGGCGGGATTTTTAACGATGTTGAACTGGTAGCTCTGCGTGGCGGGGTCGAACGTCTTGGTGGGCAGAAGCTGGTCGCTGCCGAATATCGCTATGTTTTTCTGGTTGTACATATAGCCGCCTTCAAAGTCGAGGGCCGGCAGATAGGCAGCCAGAGCTTCCTTTTTCTGATAACCGGTCATTTTTATGGCCTCGGAGCGGGCGCGTAGCTGCCTGTTGTTGCTCAGAGCCATAGCGCGGCACGAATCGAGCGATACGGCTTGGGCCGCCGGAGCCGTCTGCCCCGGGGCCGTGAGCGTACCCGAAACAATTATTGAAACATTTATTAATGCCAGAACAATTTTTCGTAGGTCCATTTTCCGGTGTTTTATAAATAGTTAAAGTCTTATGCCGGACCGCGGATGTGTGTTCGCTCCGGCTATTGCACGGATTCTCCCGTTTTTGGGATTACAAATATAACTCAGTTTTTCATAAAAATGTTGAACGCCGTTGAAAAATTGGGAGGGATGCCTTATCGCACCATACCGTTATTTAGTAATTTTGCAGCCGTAATCAACAGACGGAAATATGATACATGACATAACCGACAGAGCCGTCCGCGGCATTGCCGCCACAGTGGAAGAGGCTCTTGAACTTGACCGCAGCTGCTCAACCGACGAACTTTGCGATGCGGCCGGCGAGATAACGCGCGCGCGGTTCGGGAACCGCATTGATACCTGCTCGATAGCCAACGCGCGCTCGGGCCGCTGCTCGGAGGACTGCAAATGGTGCGCGCAGTCGCGCCACTGGGCCACGGGAATCGACGAGTACGACGTGATTCCTCTCGACAAGGCCATGGCGCTTGCCGATGCCTCGGCAGCCCGTGGCGTAGGGCATTTCTCGCTCGTGACAAGCGGACGCAGGGTAGCCGCTCCCCAGATGGAGAAATTCTGTGCCATTTACCGGGAGATTCGCCGCCGCCACCCGCGCCTGAGGCTCTGCGCGTCGATGGGACTGCTTGACGCCCCGGCCATGCGGGCGCTCCGCGAGGCCGGTGTGGACCGCTATCACTGCAATCTGGAGACCTCGGCCGATTATTTCCCCCAGCTGTGCTCGTCGCATACACGAGCCGACAAACTCGCTACCATCGCTGCGGCCCGCGCCGTGGGGATGGAGGTGTGCAGCGGAGGCATAATAGGAATGGGCGAGACCATGGAGCAGCGTCTGCGGATGGTGCGCGAGGCCGTGGAGGCGGGCGCAATGTCTGTGCCTCTGAACATTCTTTCTCCCATCCCGGGAACTCCGCTGGGCGAGATGCCGCTGCTTGAGGAGGAGGAGATAGTGCGTACCGGGGCGCTCATGCGTTTCGTGGCTCCGGATGTGTGGATAAGGTTTGCCGGAGGCCGCGCCCGTATGTCGGCCGTGGCGGTGGAGAGGATGCTCACCGGAGGAGTCAACGGCGTGATGATAGGCGACCTGCTCACAACCGGCGGCAACCGTCCGCACGATGATTTCGTGACTTTCGGGCGTCTCGGCCTGGTCAGCGCCACGGATTGATACCGGTGAACAAAAATTAACGATTTTAAGTTAATTGCGCGGATGAAAAGCGTGCATTATAAAAATCCGTTAAAACTTATCAATAAATTGAATAATAGTTGATTGTGACGGATTTGTGACGTAACTTTGCAGTGTAGTTTTTTCATAGGATTAGATTTCAAGGTTAAAAAAATTGATACTGCTCCCGTCGTGAGGATGAGAGCAGTTCTTTTTTTGTGAAAAAAATGAGACTTATTTTTAGTGAAAGAAAAACATAACAGGTCGGAAAGTTATTTATATAGTATCACTGCATAGCTGTTTCCACTATACAATCAAGTATCTTCCGATGAAAAAAATCAATTATATAAGAATTCTGGCTCTGACAGTTACCCTGTGCTGTATGACATTCGGCGGGGAGTTGCATGCCCAGACCAATAATTACCGTTATAAGATAGAGTATGATTTCATGGGGTTGAAAAAGACAGCCGCCCATGCCGATGTAGGTATAAGAATAGACGGCGAGAATTTCACAGGAACCCTCAACGGCCACAGCATAGAGTGGGGCGGGAGATATTATACCGTGAGCGACACTCTCGTGGCCCGGATGTTTCATACAAACGGGCATCTGACGGTGCGCGAGGAGGTGGTGTTCAAAATAGGATGGTACAGCAAGCCCACAGCTGCCCAGGCTGCCGACGGAATGTATGTGTTCAATAATCCGAAACTCTATAAGAATACCGACGGAATGGGGCTGCTCGACGCATCTGAGGAGACCATGGAGGCCGTCAGCATCACCACCGATATGCTCGCCATGTTTTATTCCTACCGCAAAATCAACTTTGACCGGATTCTGCCGGGACGCGAATATCTTGTGTCGATCACCGGCTCAAACGGGGAGAGGCAGCATCTGCTGTTCCGTTATATAGGCGTGTCGAGATATAAAATCAACGGAGTGGAATATCCCACATATCAGACGCAGTTCGAGTATTATTTCAACGGGCGTCCTTCGGGTTACACCGTCAGTTGCGAGGTAGAGCAGCAGAGCCGTCTGCCGCTCGTGTTCAGCGGCAAGCTCAAGATCGGGGAGGTGGCCATGATTTATGAGCCCTGAAATCCGTCCTTACGTTTTTTCTGATTACACTGTGAAATATCTCGCCATAGGTGAAGCGAGATAGAAACCGGCAACCGACGATGAGGGACTGAGCGCTCCGTTTTCGGTTACGGTCACATCTATTTCTCCGGGCGCGAGGTGGGCCATGAGTGTGTGCATCAGGCGCTGGTCGGGGAGCGATGGATAGCCCACAGCGGGGCGTATGCCGCGGTAACGTCCCTGACGTATGGCCTGAAAGTCCTCCGGCTCGTCGGGCGCGTATCCCCAGAGGTCGGTGCGCACGCGGCGGTGAAGCCATTCGCTCGTGGCCTCGGTGAGTCGGTCGGAGATGGTCTGGAGCAGCAGGCGGCGGTAGGAGTCGGTCTCGGTTTCAAGCTCATGCCTTATTTCCGGGCCGATAGTCACGGCAAAGCAGCCGATATAGTCGCCTTCAGGCGCCACGAAATCGCACAGGGCAAGCCTTTCCTCGCGTCCCTCAGCCGCTTTCTGGCGTGGGGTGGATATGGTGGCTACGGGCGTTGTGATGGCGCTGATGGAGCCTTTGGCGGGATAGAAAGCCGTCTGGCAGAGCATGGTGGCTCCGAGAGATTCGAGACGGTCGATCATGCGCTCAGCCTCGTCAAGAAGCGAGGCGGCTTCGGGTGTGTCGCGCACCACTTTCCACGCGTTCAGGAAGTATGTGAAGTTGATGTATGGTCTTACGGTAGCCACGTTTACCGGCGGGAGGGTTCGGATGCCTGTGAATGTTGGCTTGACGATTGAAGCGATGTCCCAGGCTTTCACCGGGGAGGCTTCTTCCGCGCCACCGTCATTCCGGCTGTTGTTGTATTCCTCGGCTAAGGCCTGCTGCTGTTCTTTCACGGCTCTTTTCTCGCCATCAGGGTCACGGAGCAGACGCGAGGCCACCACGGGATCCTGCGATGCGTCGGCCACGCGTATCACTGTTCCCTCCGGCCCGTAGGCTGGAGCGAGCATAAGCGCCGTATGGAGTCTTGAGGTAGCGGCACCTCCCACGAGCACAGGCACCGTGATGCCTTCGCGCCTCATGGCCGAAAGCGTGCGCGCCATTTCCTCGAGCGAGGGGGCTATGAGGCCGCTCAGGCCCACGAAAACGGGATTGTGTTCTTTCACGGCCCTGATGATGGCTGGGGCTTCCACCTGCACTCCGAGGTCAATGACCTCGAAATTGTTGCACTGGAGCACCACGGCCGCTATGTTCTTACCGATGTCGTGAACGTCGCCTTTCACCGTGGCGAGGACGGCGCAGCCTTTGGAGGATCCTTTCACGGCGCCGTTTTCGAGGAACGGCCGCAATATGTCGACGGCCCGGTGCATGGTGCGGGCGCTTTTCACCACCTGCGGCAGGAACATTTTGCCGCTTTCGAACAGCGAACCCACCAGCTCCATGCCCTTCATCAGGGTCTGCTCCACCACCGCGTTGGCACTCCCGGCGCGCTCCACGGCAAGCCGCAGGTCGGCGTCAAGCGAGGAGTCGTCGCCGCGCTGCAGGGCGCGGATGAGGCGTTCTTCGGGAGTGGAGGGAGCCGAAGCCTCCTCTTTCACGTCGCTGCCGGAGGCCTGGGCAGTCTCGCCTGTGATATCCGCCGCGGCGGCTGAGAGCCTTTCTGACGCATCAGGGCGGCGGCACAGTATGGCGTCCTCTATAAGCTCGAGATGCGCGGGCGCTATGTCGGCATACTGCACTTTGGTGCCGGGGTCGACTATAGCCATGCTCAGACCCGCTTTCACGGCATGGAACAGGAACACGGCGTGCATGGCCTGGCGCAGATAGTTGTTGCCGCGGAAGGCAAAAGAAAGATTGCTCACACCGCCGCTGGTCTTCACTCCGGGCAGATTGGTGTGTATCCACTCCACGGCACGGATAAAATTGAGGGCGTAGGCATCGTGCTCCGGCATTCCGGTGGCTATGGTGAGAATATTGGGGTCTATGACTATGTCGCGGGCCTCGAAGCCGCATTCGTCCATGAGAATGCGGGATGCGCGGGCGGCTATCTCGATTTTTCTCTCATAGGTGTCGGCCTGGCCGCGCTCATCGAAGAGCATCACCACCACGGCGGCGCCATAGGAGCGGATAATGCGGGCCTGGCGGCGGAACTCGTCCTCGCCGTGCTTGAGCGATATGGAGTTGACAATGGCGCGTCCTCCGGTATTTTTCAGGGCCTCTTCTATGGTGGCGAAGTCGGATGAATCAATCATCCAGGGCACTGATGCCGTAGCCGGGTCGGAACCGAGGGCGCGCAGGAAGCGCGACATCTCGGCGCGTGAGTCGAGCATGCCGTCGTCCATATTTATGTCGAGAATCATGGCGCCGTCGGCAACCTGACGCCGGGCTATGGCCACGGCCTCGTCAATGGCGTTTTCTTTGATCAGGCGCAGGAACTTGCGGCTTCCGGCCACATTGCACCGCTCGCCCACGTTGATGAAGCCGCGTCCGTCGCTGAACGCTTCGAGTCCCGCAAGCCAGGGAGACACAGCGCCGGAATCGGGGCGGTGAGGCTTGTTGTGTATCCCCACCTCGCGGGCCAGCGCCGCTATATGCTCCGGGGTGGTGCCGCAACACCCTCCGGCAATATTCACTATGCCTTCGGCAAGAAGAGGCTTCATGGCGGCGGCGAAGTCGGCGGGGGTGACGGAATAACCTCCCATGCGGTCGGGAAGGCCGGCATTGGGATAGAATATCACTGGGAAGGGTGACACGGAGGCAAGTTCCCTTACGGCTTCTGCAAGGCCTTCAGGCCCCGCGGAACAGTTGTAGCCCACCGCAAGAGGGGCGAATGGTGCCACGGCAGCGAGTATCGCGGCGGGTGTATGGCCGCTCAGTATTCGGCCGGAGGCGTCGGAGAGAGTGAAGGAGAATACAATGGGAATGTCCGTGTGGCTTTCGGCCATGGCGCGGCGCGCGCCCATGGCGGCAGCCTTGGCGTTGAGAAGGTCGAAAGCGGTCTCTATCAGCAGCAAATCGGCTCCTCCCTCTATCAGGCCGAGCGCCTGCTCGCAGTAAGCATCAGCGAGTGTGTCGAAACTCACCGCGCGCGCCGAAGGATCATCCACATCTACGGGCAGGGAAGCGGAAAGGGCGGTAGGGCCCATGGCTCCGGCCACGAAACGCGGCTTCTCCGGAGTGGAGAAAGCGTCGGCCTCACGGCGTGCAATGGCGGCTCCGGCACGGTTTATGTCGCGCACCAGCTGAGAGGTGGCGTATTCGCGCTGCGAGAGGGCGTTGGAATTGAAAGTATCTGTCTCTATTATGTCGGCTCCCGCTTCGAGATAAGCTCTGTGCACGCCCGCCACAAGGTCGGGACGCGAGAGACACAGAATGTCGAAGTTGGCGGCCAGCGGCCTGGTATGGGTGAGGAAACGGCGTCCGCGCACTGTGGCTTCGTCGAGTTTCATGCGCTGAAACATCACACCGGTGGAGCCGTCGAGCGTCAGCACGCGGCTCGCGATAGCGCGGAGAAGTTCCCGCCGTCTTTCGGCGGAGTCAGTAGGACAATAGGTCATTGGCTGGAAAGATTTTCTCCAAAGATACGGATATTATTTGAGCATTGCCGAGCGAAATAATCTAAAACGCAGTCAACGACAGGCATAAATTCAGAGACTCAGTAGATTTCGCGGGCCACGGCTGCCACTGAATTGACGGCATGCATGGAGTAGAAGTGGATACTCGGCACTCCGGCGTCGCGCAGCTCGGCTCCCTGCCGGATGGCCCATTCGATTCCCACGCGGCGCACATCCTCGTCGGTGGTGCAGGCCAGAAGCATGTCTGACAGCTCCTCGGGGAAATCTATGTGGAATACGCGGGGAAGCATGGATATCTGCCTGAGGGAGGTGAGCGGTTTGAGGCCCGGGACTATAGGCACGGTGATCCCCTGGGCGCGGGCTGCCTCCACGAAGCTGAAGAAGCGGCGGTTGTCGAAAAACATCTGTGTCACCACATAGCTCGCACCGGCATCGACTTTGGCTTTGAGATTGCGGATGTCGGAAGTGAGGTTCATGGCTTCCTCGTGTTTCTCGGGGTAGCCGGCCACGCCGAATGAAAAGGGTGGAGCTATGGGGGCTGTATGGGTGCCGTCGGCGAGGATTCCGCGGTTGAAGTCCTCGACCTGGGCGGCGAGGGTGATGGCGTGTTCGTGACCGTCGGGACTGCTGGTGAATGTGGGCGCGTTGCGCTCACGGTCGCCGCGGAGCACCAGAAGGTCGGTTATGCCGAGATATGACAGGTCGATAAGCTGGTCCTCGATTTCGCCGCGCGAATATTCACCGCATATCAGATGGGGCACGGGTCTCACTCCGAAGCGTTCGCGGATCACTGCGGCAATCGCCACGGTTCCGGGCCGCTTTGTGGAGGTGACAACCTTGTAGGTGTCGCCGCCCAGATGGCGGTAGCTCACTTCGGTGCGGTGGGTGGTGATGTTGATGTATGCGGGATTGAACTCCATCAGGCGCTCTATGTCGGAGTATGTGCTGTCGATGCTTCGCCCGCGCAGGGGAGGCAGGATTTCGAACGAGAATGCCGTGGGGTGTTCCGATGCCAGAAATGATGCTACGCTTTCCATAATCAGGGGGAAGTGGATGTGGCGTGAGGGCCGGGTGTATATGTTGGTGGATTAAACTTTTTCGAGAGCCTGGGAGAGGTCGGCAATAAGATCGTCGGCATGCTCTATGCCTATGCTCAGACGGATTGTGGCCGGAGTGATATGGGCTTCGGCGAGCTCGGCCTCGTTCATCTGCGAGTGGGTGGTGGAGGCGGGATGAATCACCAGACTCTTGGCATCGGCCACGTTGGCCAGCAGGGAGAATATTTTCAGATTGTCGATGAAACGCCATGCTTCTTCTTTGCCCCCTTTGATTTCAAGGGTGAAGATGCTTCCGGCTCCCTTCGGGAAATAACGGTTGTAAAGCTCGTGGTCGGGATGAGTGGGCAGCGCCGGATGGCTCACGCTCTTGATTTTGGGATGCGAGGCAAGGAACTCTACGACTTTCAGGGCATTCTCCACGTGGCGCTCGACGCGCAGAGAGAGGGTTTCGAGGCCCTGCAGGAGAAGGAAGGCGTTGAAGGGGGAGATGGCTGCGCCTTCGTCGCGGAGCACCACGGCGCGCGCGCGGGTGGCGAACGGCGCGTCGGGCGCAGCCTGGCAGAACACCGCTCCGTGATAGTTGGGATCGGGCTCTGTGAGGGTGGGGAAACGCCCGGGATATTTGCTGTAGTCGAAGGTGCCTCCGTCCACGATAATACCGCCGAGGGCCGCACCGTGACCTCCTATGAATTTGGTGGCGCTGTGCACCACAACGTCCGCACCATGCTCTATGGGGCGGATGAGGAAGGGTGTGCCGAAGGTGTTGTCGACTATGAAGAGGGCGCCGTGGCAGTGGGCGGCGTCGGCAACGGCCTCAAGGTTGGTGACGTCGGAATTCGGATTGCCGAAGGTCTCGCCGTAGACCACCTTTGTCTCGGGGCGGAACGCGGCTTCGAGGGCCTCGGGGTCGTTGAGGTTCACTATGGTATGGGTGATTCCCCGCTGCGAAAGGTTGTTGACTATGAGATTGTAGGAACCTCCGTAAAGATTGTCGCCGGCCACAATGTGGTCGCCGGGCTGGAGCACGTTTTCAAGGGCATAGGTTACGGCTGCCGCTCCTGAAGCCACTGCCAGGGCGCCCGTGCCTCCTTCGAGAACGGCCATGCGTTCCTCGAGGACCTCCTGGGTTGGGTTGGTAAGGCGGCTGTAGATATTGCCGGGCTCACGGAGTGCGAAGCGGTCGGCGGCATGGGCCGAGTCGCTGAACACGTAGGCTGAGGTCTGATAAATGGGTACTGCACGCGCGCCCGTGGCACTGTCGGGGTTTTCCTGTCCGGCATGTACCTGGAGTGTCTCGAAACGGAGGTTGCTCTTTTTCATAATCGTTGTGGAATTTTTCTTCTGCAAAGGTAGGGTGTGGCGGCATTTGTTCCAATAAAAATGAAAAATATGGAATGTATGATTTAATTGTGGCTTTATTTGGGGTATATGTTCTAATTTATTCTAATTTTGCCGTGAGAAACCGAACGAATGATAATGAAAAGGGAACTTGACGCAACAGATAATGCTATACTTGAGGCGCTGAAGGCCGACAGCCGTCTTTCGGTGCGCCGTCTCTCGGAAACCGTACACCGCTCTCCCACGGCGGTTTTCGAGCGTCTGCGCCGTCTGGAGGAGGACGGTATAATCCGCGGCTACACTGTGAAAATCGACGATGAGAAGCTTGGACGCGGATTCACGGTGTTCTGCAATGTGAAGCTGCGGCGCATAAATGCCGGAATCCATGAGACGTTTGCCCGCGAGATGGAGACGATGGAGGAGGTGACGGAATGCTATAACGTGAGCGGAAACTATGACTATATGCTGAAGGTGACGGTGCCCGACATGCAGGCTTACCGTGCTTTCATTACCGAACGCCTCGGCAATCTCGATATTCTGGAGACGGTGACGAGTGTGTTTGTGATGTCGACGGTGAAGAACTGAGATGAGGGGGCTGTGATAACGGTCCATCTGGGTCGTCGCTTGCGGGTTCGGCTCCTACCATCTGAACCGTTCTGACAGCCCCCTCGCCATCCGGAGTGGTTGTCCGGAATCCAACGCTTTTGTGGCGTCGCGCTCTCCGAGGCTCGCCGCAGTGGGAAAGGAGGCGTTGCTTTTCCGATGGCTTACGCGCATCGGTTGTAAAGAAATCGCTCCTCCGGAGCTCCGAGGGGATATGGGGGAGGTCAGAGGTGGAGGTTGAAGCCGGCGAGGGCGGTGAAGCCGGGCATGGGGTAGCCGCGGTTTATGGTGTAGCGGGCGTCGGTGATGTTCTCGAGGCGGGTGAAGAGGGAGAGGTTGCGGCAGACGTCCCATGTCAGCTTGAGGTTGAGAAGGGCGTAATTCTGATTTTTGATGTCGGCGGCGACGTAGAGCCCTCCGACTCCTTTCAGATCAGCGTCGACATGCAGAAAATCCCAGGGTTTCCATTGCACGCCGAGATAATACTGGTTGCGTGGCGCGCCTACGAGATTGGTCAGCGAGGTGTGGAGGTAGCTGTAGGTCGCCGACAGCCAGAGATTGTCCGCGGGATGGCTGTGGGCAGCCAGTTCAATACCTTTGTTTATGAAACGGCCGGTGTTCTGGTTCTTCTGGTCGACGGTCTGAATCATATTGTGGCCATTGCTGTAATAGCCTGTGATTTCTGCCGAGAAATAGCGTGAGAATGCTTTGCCAACGGAAATCTCATAGTTGGTCATTTTCTCAGGCTGGAGGTCGGGATTGGCCATGCGGTAGAGATACAGCTCGCGGAACGAGGGATTGCGGTACCCTACGGCCAGATTGCCTTTCACGGTCCAGTCGAGCCCCGGATTTAACGAGAAGCCGAACTGCGGAACCCACTGGGTGTCGAACTTGTTGCTGTTGGCCATACGCAGACCTCCGTTGACATTCAGAAGGTTGTCAAGAAATGTCTGGGAAAGGGTGAGGTAGGGAGAGTATTCCACGATGCTTTTCCGTGAGATAGTGCTCATGGAGCCTTCTGTGTGGTGATTTCCGCCGGAAACGGGAATCTCGCCCGAATAGGAATCAAAATCAAATCCTACGGTGGCCGAGGCATTTTTCCACGGACGGAAATTCTCGTAGAGGATTACTCCCAGACGGTCGTCCTTGCTGTGGAAATGCCGGGGATCGTCCACGAAATGGTTCCCGTAATTGTAATACACACGGGCCGAGCCGGATAGGGCGCCATAGGTGTTGGTGACCGTGGCGGCGGCTTCTCCGCGGGTTATGTTCTGGTGGTAGATGTCGGTGGATTCCGGGTCTGACAGCCGGGGATATATCGGGTCGTTGCCCCGGAAGTTCATCAGGGTGTAATCCAGATAGCCGCGCCAGTGGTCAGAGAAATCGTATCCGATTTTGGCATAGCCGTCGGCCTGCTTGAAGTCGAAATTGTCCACATTGCCGTCGGTGCGGTTGTAGGACAGCGAGACGAGCGAGGAAAAGCGGCCGTGGCGCACGGTGTTTGTCAGCGAAGAGAGCCAGGTATTATATGAGCCGTATTGCGACTGGAGGGTGGTGCGGACACCGTCGGAGACTGCGTTTTTTGTGATTACGTTGATGGTTCCGGCCATGGCGTTGGAGCCGTAGAGGACAGATCCGGGGCCACGCAGCACCTCCACGCGGTCCACGTATTCCTTGTCGTAGAAATCGGCTATGTGGTGTGAGTAGATGCCGGCGAACTGGGGCTGCCCGTCGACCATCATCAGCACGGCGCTCGCGCGGTCGCCGCCCACGCCACGGAGCTTGATATGGCCCGCTCCTCCGTTGCTCACGCCGAAACCGAAGATGCTGCGCTGCGACACAAACAGGCTCGGCACCATGCCGGAAATGGCTGAAAGCACCTGCGTCTGCCCCGTGGCTTCAAGCTGACGGTTGCCGACTACAGAAACGGTGTAGGGCAGCAGCCGCTGCGGCACCACACTGTTCGTTCCGGTAACCACAACCTCGTCCAGTAACTTCGCGGTGTCGGGTAGTTCAGTGCCCGAGGCATTAACGGTCGAAAAAATCAGGGCCGAAGCTAAGGCCGTTACAGTTACCGAGGCTTTCATTATCGGGCAGCAGGTTTTTTACCGGTGACGTCGATAAGCTCGTATTTTCTTGTTCCCAGACCAATCTTCTCGGCATAGTCAACGGTGTGGGTGCCGTGGCGGCTGTTGATGCGCTCGATCAGGGGCTCGCTGTTGTCGCCTTCCGTCGACCCGTGGTTGAAGACGAGGTCGAGGCAGGCTTTGTCGAGAGCCACGGGATCAAGCGAGGCGAGGATGCCTATATCCTTCATTTCAGGTGCATGAGGATTGCCGTCGCAGTCACAGTCAACCGAAAGATTGTTCATGACGTTGATATAAACAATGCCTTTCTTGCCTTTGAAATAGTCGTGGACCGACTGTGCGGCTCCGGCCATTGACTCCAGGAATCCGTCCTGACCGTTGGCGGGACGTTCAAAAGCTTTACTTGCCTCGGCAAAGCGGCCGGCGGTATGGATGAGACCTTTGCCATCGGCCGATGCCACTCCGATGCTCTGGTTTTTCAGAACGCCGCCAAAGCCACCCATGGCATGGCCTTTGAAGTGGGCGAGGTTGATCATGAAATCGTAGTCGGCGAGGTGGGCGCCTACCAGATTGTCGGCGAAATAGGTGGAGTCGCGCATGGGAAGCTTCATGTCACCGTCGGCGTCCATGATGTCGACCACGGCTATTTTGCCATAGCCGCGCTCTTCTATGGCGCGGCGGTGAGCCTCGGTGTTGGAGCGGTTGCCGTGATAGGCGGTGTTGCACTCAACGATGGTTCCGTTCACATCTTTCACAAGCTTGCCGATGAGTTCGGGACGGAGATGGTTGCTCTTTGCTGATTCTCCGGTGCTGATTTTAACAGCTACTTTTCCTTCGGGCTTGACTCCCAGAGTCCGGAACATGTCGAGTAATGCATCGGGAGTTATCTCGGAAGTGAAATAGACTTTTGCCGGTTCGGAACCGGTCTGGGCCACTGCCGGCATCATGGCCAGGCAGATTGCAGCTATCGATAATACACGTTTAAGCATAGCGGGTTTTATTTTGAAGGTTACAATTTCAGCATATTATGACTGCTGCAAAAATAATAAACATCATGCAATGGCCACTTACCATTATAGGGGTAAGTGTTACCATAATTACTGAATGACGCCTTCGTTACCGTTTGTTACGCTTTAGTGGTTCTTACCATGTGTTCTGAACCATCCGGCCACGAAGCACGTGGTTTAATAATCAGGATCTTGTGCTACATTATAGGAAATTTAACCGATTGTTGTAGGAAAATTGAGGGTGTTTATTTCATTTTGGTACATTTAGCGGGGGAGTTCAGTCGGCGCGGAGGGTGAGGGCGATGGTGTCGCCGGGCTTTGTGGGGAGGGCCAGCAGGCCGTTTGCCTCGGGAAGAGAGGGGGCAGCGGTAATGGCGGCGGGGCTGACTTCGGCGCCGTTGACTGCTGTTACGCTGTGACCTTTGGGGATGGCTATGCGCAACTGGGCGCCTTTTTCGGAGCGGACTGTGATGTTGCTGACTGTGCCGTCGGTCTTGCGGGCCGAAACGAGGAAGGCGCCCATGGCGCGGAGGTTGTCGAAGCCCACGTTGTCCCATGAGGCGCGTATGGCGGGGAACACGCGAATCACTCCGGTATGGCTCTGCAAAAGCATCTCCTGAATGCCGGCGGCGTTGAAGGCAAACTTCATCAGCGCGGTGTCGTAATTGGTCATGTCGGAGAACCATGCGTCGATTGAATTGTCGAACACCTCCGGGCTTGAACTTATGGGGAGGCGGCGCACGCCCTTGTCATCCACAGCGGAAATCTGCTCCAGATACGTTGCAATGTCCTTCATGAACGGATAGGCGCGCTGGGCAAGGAAAGCCGAATCGGCCGAGTATTTCCAGTGCAGGTAGAAGTGCTGTCCGAGCCATGCGCCTACGGTGGGTGACATGGAATACTGTATCCAGCCGCCCAGAGGTTTGCCGTCAAGCGTGCATACGCCCGGCACATTCATGCCGTCGGTGCCGAAGTAGGTGCGGGTATATTTCTTGTAGGTGTCACGCTGGTTCCAGAGGGTGTTGAGATATCCCAGACCTTCGTCGAGGTGATTGCCGGTGTATGCTGGCCAGTAGCTGAGCTGGGTGTTGAGGTCGTGGTGGTAGTCGCCTTTCCATGGGGGAAGGAGCCCGTTGTCGGCCGTCCACACCGCCTGCAGCGAAATAGGTGACGAGTGGGGGCGTGACGCGGAACCGAACTTGTACATTTCGTTGTCGTACTGCTTTTGCAACACCGTGTCGGGGAGCGATACCGACGACTGCGCGTAGTAATTGTCCCAGTATTTCATGTGGTCGGCATAGTCGGCGTGGATGCCGCGATCAAGCGCGCGGCGCGTCACCGCCGCGCACTGGAAGCGGGCCGCTGTTTCAGCAGCCTGTAAGGATGGCAGCTGCCACAGCCATTGAAAAAATGAGTCGTTTCGTGATATGACGGGAGGTTAGTGGGTGTTGATTTCGGTGAGGAAGGAGGAGAGGGCATGGAGTCCCTGATGGTTGGAATCCATATCTTTTCCTTCAGCCATGTAGCGGGCGCTGCGGGAGGAGTCGCCGAGGCCGGCGTAACCGAGCGCCAGCATGTAGAGGCAGTGGATACGGTTCATGTCGTCGAGGCTTCCGTCCCACACCTGGAGGTCGGGAAGGCTCACGGCGAAGTAGTCCATCACCACCTTGTCGTGGAAATGCTGCTTGCCGTAATCAACCAGGCGGTTGAAGCGCGAACGGGCACGGGCCTCATCGCCGAGAGCGCGGAAGGCCATGCCGGCATAGAATATCTTGTCGGGCTTGGCGTCGTTGTAATACATGGCGGCAGCGGGTTCGGTGGGGCCTTCGGTGGCTTTCAGGAAACAGTCGCGGGCTTTCTCCTCGTTGCCGAGCGCGCGGTGGCATATCCCCGCCAGATAATGGAAATCGTTGTCCTGGGCATTGATGAGCTTGCCCTCGCCGAGATTATGGGGATAGACAAGGCACTCCTCGAGGAGGGGCAGCGCGTCGGTGTAGCGTCCACGGGACATCGCTTCCTTGGCAAGCTCCACGCGCGCGGTCTGATACTGGGCGGGAACCTTGCCCTCGCCACCTTCCCAGGGATGGAACTGGCGGGAGTCAATCAGTCTGATTGCCTCGCTGTAACGGCCCGTGAGATTGAGCAGAGTGGCTTCTTCGAGCACGAGGTCGTCGCGCTGCTGTATCAGCGCGGGATATTTACGCAGGAAATCGAGGCGCCACTGATGGGGACGCTGCAGCTTCTTGTAAAGCTGGTCGAGCTCCATGAGCACACGTGAGTCGGTAGGGTCAAGCTCAAATGCACGTTCCATCGCAGTGACGGCTCGTGTGGCGTCGTTGAGCTTATTGTAATAGATGAGGCCGAGGTTGCGCCATGTGGTGGGGTAGGCCGGGTCGAGCCGTGAGGCACGTTCCCAGTATTCAAGAGCGAGGTCATACTGGCGTTTGTCGTAGAAGAGATTGCCGAGATAGTGGCAGGCGCGGGCGTCATCCGGATTTGCCTCAAGGGCAGCGCGCAGAGCCAGGATTGCTTCAAGACGGTTGGGGAAAACCATGTCGGGAGAGCCTGCGGCGCCCTTGGCAAATGCTTCGGAGGCTCCTGCGGCGTCACCAGCCGACAGGCGGGCATATCCGAGATAATACCATGTCATTGGAGTGATGGCATCGTGCTCTATGGCGGTTTTCCATACGGCTTCGGCTTCGGCCGTCAGACCGGCATCGCTGAAGTCAAGAGCTATTTCGTCGTAATTGTGGGGATTTCCATGCATGAGCGAGGCCATGCGGGATGTATCGCCGAGCAAAGCCATGCAACCGTAATTAAACAGGTCGTCTCCGAGGGTTTCACGGCAGAACTCCCGGGCCTCGGTATCGCGGCCGAGACGCATAAGTATGGCGGCGCGGAGTGCGCGGGCCTTTGAGCTGCGCCAGTTTCTGGCAAGTGAGCGGTCGATCTCATGCAGAGCTTCCTCGAAGTCGCCGCGGCGGCAGCTTATTTTGGCGCATTCAAAGTAAGCGGCATCCTGCCATGCGCCGTTCCAGGTGGCTTTGTAGAAGCGGTCGTAAGCCTCATTGAAGCGACCCTGATATTTCAGCGCGAGTCCGAGATTGTAGATAGGCTCGCCGTCGTAGGGGTTGGGGTTGCGTTTCTGTAGTATCTTCACGGCGCGGGAGAGATAGCCTTCGGCTTTGTCGAAACGTCCCTTGCGGATGTACCATAAGCCCAAAGCATTGTTGCAGCGCACATCGTCGGGGTCGCGGCGCAGGCCTTCCTCATAATAATCGACAGGCGAGTAAGTGGCGTGGCGATACTGCTCAAGATGTAGGCCGGTGAGATAGAGCTGTTCCACGGTCTTGATCTGAGCCGGGAGCAGAGCGGCTTCGGCGGCGTCGGGGATGGGACGAATTTCGTCGGGCTCGCTTTCCCATGTGAGCACTTTTCGACCGTTGCGGGTGATTTCAAATGTGAGGTAGCTGAGCGAAAGTCCGTCGGCATCGATACCGCGGGTAAATACCTCCTCAGGCGATACAGCGGTATGTTCGGTAAAAATTACGCGACCATCGCGTGTGCGCAGCGTCATATCTATCTCCTGACGGCTTGTGGCGAAAACACGCAGCTGTATCTTGCCGTCGCCATCCGGCTCTATGTTCATCAACAGATCTTTGGTGGCGTTCTTCACGGCACCGAGTTCGCGGTAGGGAAGGAAATACTGGGTGAACTCCTTCTCTTCGTAGGGCATGAGCCATGTGAAGTCGGGCTGGTTTTCGGTGAAGACGCCGGCCATAAGCTCGATGTAAGGGCCGTCGTTGTCGGTGAGGCAGCGGTCCCACGCACGGCCGAAGTCGCCGTTGCCCCATGTCCACTGTTTCTTTCCGGGCGACACATGGTGGGAAGCCACATGAAGCATTCCGGCCTGTGTATCGCATTCGTATCCGCCTTCGAAGTCATAGCGGGAGTTGACTCCCATGTATGATGTGGGGACGGGGATGTTCTTGTAATTGGCTATGTCGACACCGGCGGAGTAATCCACTTTGTAGTAGGTGCCCGTGGCGATAGGGAATGAGGAGACGGCACGCTTGCCATGGTCGAACACGGCGTTGATGTCTGGCGGGAAAACGGAGCGGTAATGCTCGTTGACATGTACGGCGGGATTGGCCCACCAGAGGAATGTCTGGGGCATGTCGGTGCGGTTGTAGAGCACGCCCTTTATCTCCAGATACGCACAGCCGGGGCGGAGGGTGAAGCCTGCCGTTCCGCGCTGATGAAACATCCGCTCCATTTCGTTGACCCACACGGTCACGGAGCCGTCGGCGTTTTCCTCTATAGTGGAATCAACCTCCATATATGTGGAAGGGCGATGGTGCTGGGGCCAGTTGAACTCGATACCGCCCGAAATCCACGGGCCGGCGAGGCCCACGAGCGCGGGCTTTATGACATGGTTGTAGTAAACGAAGTGGCGCTGACGGATTTTGTCGTAGGCCATCTGCACGCGGCCTCCCAGTTCGGGGAGAATCATCATTTTGATATACTCGTTTTCCAGGAACACGGCATGCCACTCATGGTCGGTCTTTTCGTCGGCCACCGACTCTATCACGGGATAGGGATAGACTACACCGCTTGAGCCTTGATAGACACGCTTTTCAAGGAATATGGGGTTCTTTTCGGGTTTCCCAACCTCGTATGTGGGAATCACTACGGTTTCTTTCCAGGCTTTTACCATACTATATGTTCAATCAGAAGTCAGTAGATATGATTTGGGTTTGGTTGTCGGCAACAAGTTCTTTTTCAAGTTCCTCAAGGCTCTTGCCTTTGGTCTCGGGGAGACGCAGGCTGAAGAATATGAATCCGGCGGCGCATATTCCGGCGTAAATCCAGAATGTGCCGTAGCTTCCGAGGGCAGTGTTGAGCAGCGGGAAGGTATATGTGAGGGTGAACGATGCCGTCCAGAGCGCGAAAGTGCAGACGGCCACAGCCACGGCCCTCACGCGGTTGGGGAACAGTTCGGCGATGAGCACCCAGGTGACAGGACCGAGAGTCATGGCGTAGCACGCTATGGCTGCAACCACAAGAATCACCATGAAGAAACCGGTGATGTGCATGAAATAGCATGTGCCGAGCACGGCATAGATCAGAGCGAGGCCGCCCGCTCCGATGAGCATCAGTTTCTTGCGTCCCAGCCTGTCGACGGAGTAAATGGCAGCGAATGTAAACACCACGTTGGTGATGCCGGTAAGAACAATGTTGAACAGCATCTCGCCAAGGTCATATCCTGCATTGGAGAATATTTCCTGGGCATAGTTGAATATCACGTTTGTTCCGCACCACTGCTGGAATACGGCTATGCAGATGCCAAGGGTGATTACCATGGCGTAAGGACGCGTGAAAAGGGCGCGCAGGCCGCTCTTTGCGGCATTTCCGGCCGTGTGGTCTATGGCCGCCATCTCGCTGCGGGCATAGCCTTCGCCACCTATCCGGGCGAGAATCGTGGTAGCGGCTGCTTTGCGTCCGCGCAAGGCTAGCCAACGGGGACTTTCGGGAATGAAAAGCGCCAGAAACAGGAACAGCGCGGCGGGGAAGGCGGCGCTCCAGAACATCCACCTCCAGCCCCACAGCACATTCCAGGAGTCGGGGGCCGGAACGGTGGTTCCTGCAGGCATCGGCTCGGCTATCAGATAGTTTACAATCTGAGCGCCGAGAATACCGAGTACGATCGTGAGCTGGTTGAGCGATACGAGGCGTCCGCGTATGCTGCCGGGAGCCACCTCGGCAATATACATCGGCGAAAGTCCCGAAGCCAGACCTATGGCTATGCCGCCTACAAAGCGGGCGGTGAGGAAGAGCGTAAAGGTGTTGAATGCACCGGTGGCGTAGGCCGACATCAGAAAGATGAGGGCCGAGATGAGGAGCAGGGGACGGCGCCCTATGCGGTCGGCAAGCGAGCCGCATACCATGGCTCCGACAAGGCATCCGGCAAGGGCTATGCTCATGGCGAGGCCCTGCTGGCCGGGATTATCGCTGATACCGAAGAAGGCTTCGTAAAATGGCTTGGCGCCACCGATAACCACCCAGTCGTAGCCGAAGAGCAGGCCGCCCATGGCCGAGATAAGGCAGATGAAATAAATGAAGCCCCGGTTGTAATCTGTTTTTACTGAATCCATATCTTAGTTATTTGTTGAGAAGCTGTTTGACGGCGGCTGACGAATCGGTGCCACCGCCGATTGTTTCGGGATTGAAGATTGCCTTGATTTGCCACGGTTCAAGAGTGACTGAGGGCCTGAAGCTGCCGCCGTTCACATAATCGGCGACAGAGCGCAACAGCCGGCGCGAGGCGGGGCGCGTGTCGATATTCTTGTCGGGATCGACGCAGAGCACAAATAATCGTCCGGGGCCTACGGCAGCTTCGAAGGCCACGCCGAGTCTGCGGTTCTCCTCATAGGTGTCGATGCTCTGTATCACTGGCGTGATGGCCGGAAAATCGGTGAGGTCGAGAGCGCGTGCGTTGTCAAGAATGTCGGTCCATTGCCAGTCGGCATACATGTCGGTAGGGAAGGATCCGACGGCAGGATGTGTGTTGTCAATCAGAGTGCCCACAATCATGGGGTCGCTTTTGAACATAATCGGGTTCCAGAAATGGGAGGCGAAGCGTGTGTGGCGTCCGGGAGCATCGGCAGGCACCAGCAGCACGGACTCACCTTCCGAGAGACGGCGCAGTGCCTCGTCCACGTCCGTCACATAGCTTGTCCGGTCTGTTTCATCGCTGTCGGGATATACCCATAGATCCCAGGCGTTGTGGAGCTCGCCTTTGGAAATGTGGAGGGTGAGTCGCGATGGCGACGTGATGGCGCTGAGTGGAGCGGTTAAAATTCCAACGGAATCCACGGTGGAGCGGGCTATCTCCTTGCCGGAGATGGTCCCGGATGCTATAATCGTGCCGTCCTCGGCGTCAAGATGCCATTTTACCGGGCCTTTGCGAAGAGCGGCAGGGCCGAAGTTGTAGATATGGACGGAGGCCTTCAGCGGCTCGGACGATGAATATACGCGCTTGGGGAGCCCGGCAAGAATTACCTGGGGCGCACACGACTCGCGGTATTTCTCGGGCGACACAAGGCCCTTGCTGTCCCAGAAGGCATCGAGTATGCCTACGTATGCGCTGCCCTGGCCGGGGAAATCCTGCAGACCGAGGAGCTGGAAGCCGCCTGATTTGTCGCTGCGAAGCAGGGCTTCGTTCACGGCCTTGTACTGCAATACGGTGTGTGCGCCGGTGGCCTTGAAGAAATCGTCGGCCTGGCTGAGCATGCCGTTGCGGGCAAGGCGCTCACGGAATACCGCCATGTTGCGCGGTTCGAGCACGCCGGTATATTTTGTCATCTCGGGAAAGTAAGGATACATGCAGCGCTGGCCTGTTTCGTGGGCTATGGCGGGGACGTCTATGTCGCTGCCGGCATTTATGGTCCAGTCGGTGGCCGGGCGTCCCTCATAGACTGTCATCCAGCCCTTCGAGGAAATGTGGGAAGTATAATATTCGTCGGAGGGAGTGTGGGTGCGCGCGGTTGAGGCAGAGTAGAGGTGGCGCGGGTCGTAGGCCTTGCCTTTGACTATGAGGTCTTCGAGCACGGCGAAGTCGCCCTCGTTTTCATTGCCATTGCAGTATAGGATGAATGAGGGATGGTTGCCGTATTCGCGGAGCACGGCATGCATCTCGCGCTCGAACCAGTCGCGGCGTGCGGGATAGCGGCCCACATCCTTGATCCACATCGGAAGTTCTACCTGAAGGTAGATACCGAGTTCGTCGGCGGCATCGAAAGCGGCCTTCGGGGGGCACCAGCTGTGGAAGCGGACGTGGTTCATGCCATAGTCCTTTATGATGGAGAACTGACGAAGCCAGTCGGCCTTATCGGTGGAGGGATAGCCGGTGAGGGGCCATACGGCGCAGTCGAGCGTGCCCCTGAGATGACGGTCGATGCCGTTGATTCGTATATGGTGTTTGCCCCTGGTAACTTCACGCATGCCGAAGCGTCCGCTGCGGGTGTCGGAACCGGCGTCGCTGTCAAGAGTGGCCGAGACGGTGTAAAGAGCAGGGTCGAACTCGTCCCAGAGGCGGACGTTCTTGCCAAGGTTGATCACGGTGGTGAGGACCGAGTCGCCAGCGGCGGCTTCGATGGCTTTTGCGGTGACTTTATTGCCGTCGGGACCCGTTATTTCGATGGATAGGCGAGAGGGAGCCGTGATATTTGCGGAGGTGATTATTTTTACCGAATGCGAGTCTACATCGGGGTAAAAAGCCATATCGTTGATATGAGATTCGGGCCGGGCTGTCAGGATCATTTTTCCGGTTATGCCGTTCCAGTTGGTCTGGGTGTACTCGGTTATGCCGTGGGCCCACTGATCCATAGGGTAGGGGGCGCGGTTGTCGACGCACACCGTGATTACGTGGACACCCGGAGTGAGTTCTTTTGTGAGGTCCCGGCGGTGGGGAGTGCTCAGGCGTTCATCGGATCCGGCTTTCTTTCCGTCGACGTAGAGGGTGGTGATCCAGTGGCAACGCTCAAGGTCGAGGGTTATGTTGCGGTCTTTCCACTGGTCGGGGATGGTGACTTCGCGCTGATACCATGCCTGGCCGAGGTACTCATATTTGCGGCTGAGACGGTCGACATAGGAAGCAGTGTTTTTGACACCTTTTCCTCCGGTATCGGTGGAGCCCGGGAGCATGATGGTTTCTGACAGACGCGACAGATATAGCTCGGATCCGGGAGTCATGCCGAACCCCATCGGATCGAGCTGAAAACGCCAGAGGCCTGCAAGATTTATGGTGTCGGGCACCGCGGTGCCGACAGATGTGGCCGCGCACAGCATCATTATTGCCACTGTTATGAATGGTTTCAATATATTCATGGTGTGATAATCGGATATGGTTGTATATTATGCTGCAAAATTACAAGAGGCCAAGATGATGCAAAATGAATATCGGATATAAAACGATGGATTTTTTTGCTTTTTTTCTTATCTTTGACCTCGTCTTAGATACTTCCGCTCGGCAAAGCTCAAATAAATTTGGCATTGCTCTCGGCTTATCCGTATCTTTGCGTCACAACAGTCAACAAATCAAAGAATTTCATGGCAGGACAGAAAGACGGTTTCAGCGGGGAGAAAGCGTATGTTCTCCCTCCGGCTTGCATAGCGGAAATGGAGAAGGATCCAGTGGGGGAGCTGCTCCATTTTACCGACATAGGCTATTATCCGGTGGCTCACAATCATTTCCGGCGCCGAGTGGAGCCGATAGGGCAGTGGGTGCTGATTTATTGCCGCGCGGGCAAGGGATGGTACAGCGTGGGCGGACAGCGATATGAGGTGACTCCCAACAGCTATTTTGTGCTTCCGGCAGGGAGGCCGCACGAATACGGTGCCGACGCTTCCGATCCATGGACAATCTATTGGGTGCATTACCGCGGAAAAATGGCGGAAACCATGATGCCTCCCACGCAGGGGCCTGTGGCTGTACGCCCGGGGCAGTCGAGCCGCATAGCGGACCGCCTGAATCTCTTTGAGGAGATAATGGCTACGCTTGACTGCGGGTATTCCCGCGACTCGCTGATATTCGCCTGCACCACATTGTCGTATTTCCTTTCCACCCTGAGGCATATCGACAGCTACCGCGCGGCCCGTATGTCGCAGACGGCAGAGGCTGAGATGGATAATGCGGGGATGATTGACTCTGTAATCCGCTATATGTCGGAGAATCTGGAACGTGACCTGCGGCTGGCCGACCTGGCGGAATATGTGGGGGTTACGCCGACGTATCTGAGCCACCTTTTCACCCTTCGCGCCGGCAATTCGCCCATGACCCATCTGAGGCAGCTAAGAATGAGCCACGCCTGTCACCTGCTCGATTTCTCCACGCTGCACATCAATCAGATATGCCATAAGGTTGGCATATCCGATCCGTATTATTTCAGCCGCGTGTTCACGGCAACCATGGGTATCTCGCCCAGCGAATACCGCCGCCAGCCCAAAGGCTAAAAACATAGATAACAGACCATCTCTAAAACAATCGGTATGGCAAATATTCTCAGGGCACTCTCATGCCTGATTCTTATAGCAACGTTTATCTCCTGCTCTGACGAAAAGGATGGGGCGGATCCATCCAATCCTTCGACGGTGACGGTATCGGGCACGTTGCCCGTGATGTATATCGAAACAGAAGGACATCGGCCTGTAGTGTCGAAAGATGAGTATCTTGCTGCGTACTACAGGCTTGACCCTATGGGCACGGAAGGGGTGGAATCGCTCGGAACGGAGGAGGAGCCTTTGGCTATGGAGATACGGGGCAGAGGACATTCGTCATGGAAAGGCCCCAAGAAGCCATACAAAATCAAACTCGGGAAAAAGACCTCGATAATGGGTATGCCGGCTAATAAGCACTGGGCTCTGCTGAAGCCATCGGAAAACACCGTGGCGGGACTGCAGCTCGGCAAGATAATGGATATGGCATGGAGTCCGAGCTTCCGGCCGGTGGAGGTGGTGCTGAACGGCGATTATATCGGACTGTATTTCCTCACGGAGACCATACGCATAGACGAGAACCGAGTGAATATTTATGAACAGAAAGACGGGGAGACCAGCCCGGAACTGATAAAGGGAGGATGGCTTGTGGAAGTGGACAACTACTCGGACGACTGCCAGATTACGATTCCCGAGAACAGCCAATGGAGTCTGACGCTCCGCTATCATTCGCCAGAGGATTTGTCGGGAGTGCAGAAGAGGTGGCTTACCGATGAGTTCAAGGCTATAAACCAGGCAATTTATTCATCGGACAAGACTTCGACGGAGTGGGAGAAGTATATCGATGTGGAAAGTATGGCGCGGTTCTTTATCCTGCAGGAGGTGATGGATAATCCCGACGGCTTTCATGGTAGCTTCTATCTCCATAAGGATATCGGCCCCGGCTCCAAGTGGATTGCGGGTCCGGTGTGGGATCTGGTGTGCTATAACCGAGAGAAAACGGATTATACTTTCAGGATGACAGTACACTATGGTTTCATTCCGCACTGGATTGGCGAAATCATACAATATGACAGCTTCTGCAGGATGGTGGAAGCGGTCTGGAGGGAAGTGTATCCGGCACGTCTGGCGGAAATCTACAGCTTTATTGACGAGACTGTGCTTCCGCTGGAAGAGGCCTGGAAGCACGATTGCGAACGGTGGAAAGATGACCCGAAGCAGACCGCTTCGCTGAGAGCCCAGCGCCTGAAAACGGCCCTGCGTCGCAATATCGAATGGCTTGACGGGCACCTGCCGGTGAGCGCACAGGCGCTTGACGGGGAGTAATGGGGAAGATTCCCTTGATTTTAACGATAAATAGCTTACTAAGTTTTTTTCGTTCTGGCGTTGATTGCCTTGATTGTATCAAGGTATGCCTGTTCGACCGGAGAAAGCTGTCTGACCTGAAATTTGCGATATTCTGCTTCCGCTTTTTCCATTGCCTGCTGATGGCTTACAGATCCGGGTCCATTTAGAATAGCCTCTCCGGTTGATGAAAGAATAGTGTCGAGCTGCTTTACATAATCGTTCATAAACATTGGACGCCGTTTCATAGCCTGAACCTCTGCGAAATCAAAATAACCGGAGACAAGATTATTAAGAATTTTCGGCTCGTCTTCACTCAGATAGTTCTTGGCAATCTGCGCATCTCGGAGTGTGGGATGATCTCTTTTGAATGAAGTTAATCCCATCATTGGGGCATCCGCATCTGCCCGATGGAAAATCACCTCAGCCGCGGTATTGCCATGAGCGGAAAAATGAAGTTTATTCTGCACAAGCTTGAAAAATTTGACTGATATTTCCGATTTGGGGTCATAGTCAACTGCAGTAGCATAAAGATCGAGCACTTGTCGGTACATCACTTTTTCTGATGAACGGATGTCACGAATACGGTCAAGAAGTTCGCGCCAATAAGCTCCTCCTCCGTTACCTCTCAGCCGCTCATCATCCATTGTGAATCCTTTTATGATATATTTTTTCAGCCGTTCGGTTGCCCAACGCCTGAAATGAGTAGCAATCACCGATTTAATCCTATATCCTAAAGATATGATCATGTCGAGATTGTAGAATGTCACGTTGTAAGACTTACCGTCACCTGCAGTTGTTCGGAATTTCCGAACAACTGCCTCCTCTTCAAGCTCATCATCTTCGAAAATATGTTTAATGTGCTCGCTGACATTGGCTTTGCTCGTGTTGTAAAGCTCGCAGAGCTGTTGTTGGGAGAGCCAAGCGGTTTCGCCTGAGAACTTTACATCAATGCGGGTTTCGCCGTCATTACTTTTATAGATGATCACTTGAGAGTTGTCTTCTGTCATTTTGATATTTTTTTCAATCTATGGCGAATTTACTAAATGATAGGGATGCGGGCAAATTACGTCGACTGATGTTTCGTATCAGAGATAATTATGAGGCTTTCGGGGTGGTATGGGTTTGCTTTGTGATGAGTGTCAATTCTTTATGGCTCGTTGAAAATAGTTTTTTGTTGTCCGGTGGCAAAGGAATATTGAAAAGCCAGTCAAGAGCGGGGCTTGTCGAGCCGGACTCCTGACTGGCTGTGGGGTCTGGATAGGAGGATTTGCCAATCAACGGGCGGTGGATGTTTTGAGTGCCAGTGGTTTGGCTGAGGATTGGATTATGCTGGAGGGCGTGAACTTTACCACTTTACGGGTTCGTTGAGGATGTTTCCGTCGGATGCGTCTTCGGAGGTGAAGGTGTTGCCGCGATACTGCACGCAGAGCATTATGAGGGGTTCGGTGCCGTTGTTGCGCACGCTGCGGCGTCCGTCGGGAGCCACGCGCACAACGGAGCCTTCCTGGACCGGAAATACGTGGCCGTCAACCTGGAATTCTCCTTTGCCTGCGAGGAAGAAGTAGAGTTCCTCATGATTCTTGTGGGTGTGGAGGAAGCCGGTTTCCTGACCGGGAGCGAATACCTGGAATGAGAACTCGCCGCCGGTGGCGCCTACGGCCTGACCGCCGAAAACTTTTCCGGGAATCCTGATTTCGGGGCCGAGTTGGAGAACGTAATCCTTGATGTCGGCGAGTCGGCCGAAGTCGGCGGCGCTGAAGTTCGCGCCATTTTCGATTGTCTGAATCTGTTTCATATCATTTGTGTTTATTTTGTTTACGCACTGCAAAGTTACAACGATAAAACCTGCTTGTCAAGAGATTACATTTTTAGCCCATAGTAACCTTTTTGTCGGTTTTACTGACTGTCAGAGAGAAAAAATTTCATTGATGAATGTTTTTTTCAGCCGAATAAATCGGCGGTGGCTTTTCGGATGGTATATCAAGACAAATTACTAACTTTGGAATTGAAAGTAAATATCCGGATATATGAAAAAGAAAGAGGAAGCAGGTTCTATAATTGAAATTTGTCCGATAAGAAATGTGATAGCCCGCTTCGGCAACAAGTGGGCGCTTCTTACGGTGCTTATAATCGGGGAGCAGGGGGTGGTGAGGTTCAATGAACTCAGCCGGCTGATTCCCGACGTATCATCGAGGGTGCTTTCATCCACGTTGCGCACGCTGGAGGCCGACGGCTTTATCGACCGGAAGGTCTACGCGGTGGTGCCTCCTAAGGTTGAATACCGGCTAACCGAGGTGGGAGAATCGCTCCTTCCACTCATCAGGCAGCTCACGGAATGGGCGCAGGCAAACATGAAGCGAGTGATGGATCACCGGAAGGAATATGAGGCTTCATAAAAAGAGCTGATAGGGGCCACGTCCGTAAATTTTTTCCCGGGGACAGAAATCTGAAGTGGGCCGAAAAGCGTTAGATATTGTGTGGCCATCTTCCGCGTCCAACGCATCGGAAGACGGTGATGGACATAAAGAGGCTAAGAACAATTGAATAATAACCATTAAAATATCATTAGATGGAAAGCAATCCACTTTATAGTATTACTTACGGGCTTTATGTGGTAGGATGCTACGCCGACGGGAAAGCCGCAGGCTGTATAATCAACACTTGTTTTCAGGTGACGAGCGAGGATCCGAAACTGGCTATCTGCCTGAACAAGAAGAATTACACTCTTGAATGTCTGAAGAAGAATCCGCGATTCTGCCTCTCGATCATAGCTGAGGACACGGACCCGATGATAATCAGCTCTTTCGGATTCCGGTCGGCACGAGACGCCGACAAATATGCCGACTTCGGTTATGATGACTTTGACGGCGCTCCGGCTGTAAAAGGCAATTTCTGCGGCCGTCTTATTGTGGACGCCATCGATTTTGTGGACTGCGGAACCCATGAAATAGTTATCGCCAAACTGGTAGCTTCAAAGGGAGGAAGCGGGACGCCTATGACGTATGCCTACTATCACAGTGTGATTAAAGGAAGTGCGCCGAAGAATGCTCCCACCTATCGCGCGGAGCCTACGGCAGAGGCTGCCCCTACGGCGGCTCCCTCGGACAAGAAGATGCGTAGATTCAAATGTGACATCTGCGGCTACGAAGTGGAAGTGGAGGGCGATCTTCCGGCTGACTTTGTGTGTCCGGTCTGCGGCTTCGACCGCTCGCATTTCAAGGAGATATAATCAGGTGCGCCATCGATAGATGCCATCGGTCTGGTGACAAAAAGGCCGTTTCCTTGCCGGGGCGTGGAAACGGCTTTTTTGTGGCTTGGGTTGTCTGTGTAGGTATTGTCGCCTGGAATTATCCATTGGTCTGGTCTTTGGCTTTGCTTATTGTGACGAGCCAGACGCCGGAGAATATTAACGCGATTGCCATGGCCTTGACGGGAGTGAAGCGGTCAAGTCCCAGGCATATCCCCGTGATGGTGGCCACGATGGGCTGCACGTAGTTGTACATGCCAACCAGTGTGGGGCGCAGGGTCTTCTGACCTATCATTATGCAGATATAGGCCAGGAATGTGCCGCATACAACCACATAGGCGATACCGCCCCATTCTGTCGGGGAAATGGCACTCCAGTCCGTTGCGCCGAGCCACTTCAGGCTTGAGGGTAGCCCGACTACCGTCGCCGACAGGAACATCCATTTCATCAGCGTCACAAGACTGTATTTGCGGATGAAATTACGATACAGGGTGAGATAAAGCGCGTAGCTCAACTGGGCGCAAAGCACTATCACGTCGCCCAAAGCCGGGTTCGATCCGGAGACCGGCGTGGCGCTGCCCGCAATCAGGATTATGGCTCCTGCCGCACCTGCGGCGATGCCACCCGCTTTCTTGAGTGTAATCGGTTCGCGAAGAATGAGCCACGCAAGCAGCATGACCCACATTGGCATGGTGGTGGTGACCAGCGATGCCTCGCCGGGAGATGTAAGTTTCACTCCCAGAATAAAGCATCCCTGATTGAAAAGGACGCCTAACATTCCTGCCCCGAACAGTCGGAGGATATCTCCTGCGGGCACATGTTCCTTAGGCAGAAAAAGAGAAGTAAGCCAGAAAAGAAGGGCTGCTCCCGCTACCCTGAAATCAACTACAATCATGGGCGCCACCACACCGGTGGCAAAGACAATCTTTACCACGGGCGACATCAGACCCCACATGACATTGGCTCCCAGCATTGCCAGATGCCCTTTTACCTTAGATTCGTCTATCATTACCGGATTCTTTTATATCAGTACCGTTCTGATTCATTTTTCAACCTGCAAAATTACTGAAAAATTGCAGAAGTGCGGCGCAGCCATTGACGGCAAAGGGTTATTTCGCGGTTTTATCTGCGCAAGCTTATTATGAGATAAACGGCTACAAAAAGCGATTGGCAAGTTTGTTTCGTGGGCTTGTCAATCGCTTGTGGATTTAAAATCTGGTGGAGCTTATGTCAATACTCATCCTCGTTGAAGGAAGCTCGAGTGAATTGTATATCAAACAGTTAGCTTGACCTCACAGAAATTGGACAAGCAAACTTTGCTATAAAAGGCGATAAAATGCTATTGAGGGTCTTAATTTATTTCATCTTTATTGATTGGCTGTAGCTGTATTAATTGATAACGGTCTTTAATCCTCCAATGATTAAGTACAAATTTTTCGATTCTTTGTTTATCTTGTTCAGAGAACCAACTGAACTCCCATTTACAATCTTCAGGTGTATTTTCCTCTATCCAATCTAGGTAGTTTTCATCGACAGGAGAAAGCGATAGCCCATAAACATGAATAAATTCTACATCTGAAAGTATATCAGGCAATCCTTTATGCTTAAATATATGCTCATACGGATTCTTTTGATATCGGGAAAGTTCCAAACAGGTTTGATCGACATCAACTCCATCATACATTCCTCCATGAAGATACTTGTTGTGGCCAAATATCAACTTATCATGTTTAGATGCTCTGCCATGAATATGTAATACCCTATCATCCGGGATCTGATAAAGCCATTCAATAGTATCAGTATAATTGAAATTGATAAAGTAGGAATCATTCTTCTCAATATAGGTATATTGAGGGTCGGTAATCATGCTCTGACAATCAGCAACCCACCGCTCAAAACAGTATTGTAAAATATCAAGCAAACCTCGAAGCCGATTTGCGCATTTAGATTCTACATGTAGGTCAGGAAGTAAACTTGTGGAATTTAGATTATTTTTTCGTTCTTCAATTTGTTTAATGACTTCTTCCGCAGATTTCTCTGGATGTGTAAAATTGCGAACAAATTGATGGATGTCAAGTTCTCCGAGATTTACTTCAAAATCATTCCACCATTTACCATCCATATTATAAGCTGCTTTCATATTTTCATAAACAAAAATATATTTGTGTTCAAGCCAATGCTTAAAATCCGAATAGCTTGTATGGAGCCCTGTAAAAAGGTCAAATCCATTTCCAATAATATAAAGATGTTTCATTTTAATAATCCACAATCTAAATTCAAAACTTAATAGAGTAATTTACCAATGCAAGTGTTAGTGCAGTTTATAGTGTTCGCATTTCGGATAGATTCGTAATTTACGGAGGTTTATCAATCAGTATTCCATCTGTTGCCTTCGTCTCCATCATAAGCATCCAATGCATCTGGTAAATTCCCGTAAGGATAGTAACCAGTACCAAGATTATGCTCTGATTGAACTTCATTGTAATATTCAATACATTCCGATTCGACTATTAAACCATAATGATCTATTTTAAATCGATATTCACTATTTTTAAAGTCTTTGAGCACAGTGGCATATCCATTGACAAACAGATTATATCCTTTTTTATCTTGATACTCAGGGTTTATAACAACTTCTCCGTTTTGATTCAAAAATCCGATGAGGCCATTATGTTTAAATCCATAGGTGTTTTCTCCCGCTTCAAATATTCTCTCATATCTGGTGCCTTTAATTTCGGTTCCGTCAAGATGAAAGAGAGTGCAATAGTCTTTCCTACAAGCTATGAGACGATTGCCGTTGCATAATGTCAACTCATTATAATTGTTTTCAATTAGTATATCACCTTTTGTGTTCAATAAACCTTTATATTGGCAACTTGAGCCATATAGTTTTAATTTATCAAATATTGTATTTGATGGAGCTGCTTTAATTTTGTCAGGTTGTATTGTTTGACCAAAAATGATAAACGAACCCTTGTCAAATCCATGTGCATCATGAAGAACGCCATAAATCCTACGACCTTCTATTTTTAGAAAGTCAGATGCAACTGGATTACCAACAAAATCCAGATGTTCAATTTGATAACATAACTCATCAAATTCTTTTTTGGAACGGATAGGTGTATATTTCATATTCAAAGAATATCTTTACAAATGTGATAATAGAACTTATGGCTTTGCATACAGTTCATCTCTTCTGATGACAGAGATTGTGCAATTGGAACCATGTTTTGTAAGCCCCCAAAATCTTCTCTGTAATGGGGACAAGATAAAGCACAAT
>CAUBWJ010000022.1 GCA_958439725.1 uncultured Muribaculaceae bacterium
AGTTATGTTTCTTGTACAAAACACATAGCCTTTCACCCCATGAGTCCTGCTTGCTGAATTTGCATAAGAAACAATTGCGAATTTTTACTCCTCGTTTAGAAAATTCTTGAAAAATCTCTTTGAATGGAGTCGCTATCTCGGTTATGTAATAATGGACATTAGATGGCAACTTCTTACTTACTTCATAGCAATGGCAATCAAATGAACGGAATTGACCTTGGCTATTTAACCAAAATACTATAGTGTTTTTTCTACTAAAGCAGTCTTCATACTCATCGAAGCTGCCGATTGGGTCAAATGATTCTACTTTATTAAAATTATATAAAATGATATTTCTGTCGTTAGAATAGCTATAATTGTAATGCTTATCCCTTACAGCCATTAACTTACAGTTGCTGACTATATTGTCAATTTGTTCTTCTGATTGAATTGGTATTTCAATAATACGAACACCATCCTTGATTTTGTCCTCTGTACATTTATGAGTAACCATAATTTCAATTAGCACAGGAGGTGTCTTTGGATTTGTAGATGATGTTAACAGCAAGTCTGCTCTGTATTGATGGTAGGTAGCTTCTATCTCGCAGGTATCATAATATCTACGCAAATCGAATACAACAGGTTTTTCACCTTCACACTTGGGAAAACCAATGAACGGACATTCTACAGAGCAAATTGCTTTAGCATTGTAGGAAAGCAGGAAATACTCGGAAGAAAGAAATGCTTCTCTTATCTTAAATTTCGCTAACTTATGAAGATATGATTCATAAGAACAGTTCCCCGCATTTTTATGAACGAAATGCCATCTACGCACTTTGCCCATATGCGGATTCATTATTTCTCCACATATAGGGCAAAAATATTTTTCGTTACGTTGAGCAGTTGAAACATTTATAAGATCACCGCTTGAATTATTAGCGTAGCTATAATTTTGAGAGAGGATTTTTGCCATACTATTCTTTTTTGCCGAAAATAGTTTGTAGTTTTTTCCGAATAGCCCCCAAAGCTAATTTTTGGTCTTGTGATATTGACAATCCAATACCACTACTTTTAACAACGGCAACGCTTTGGTCTGTGTAAAGGTCATAAAAAGTTATGGTAATGTAGGTATGTCCACCATCCCACTTTTCTGACTTAACATTTATATGAGGTGTAAGGGTATAGCCTAAATAATCATCAGGAGCATACGCTAAGGATATTGGTTGCAATTTAGTATTTGCAATTTCATTTTGGACTAATAGCATAACATCATCCAATTCCCTATCTCCGGTTTGTTCTTTGCCGAAACTCACATACTTGTATTTAGATATGTTAGCTCCATTTGAAACGACCAATTTAGCCGATGACGAACAAGAAGAAATCATCATCGGAAATACTGACAACAACAGTACGAGCGAAAATATGGAGAATCGAGTACGCATAAAATAATGGGTCGAAGATTATTGTTTTCGATTGCAAAATTAGCTAAATTTTGCGTGATTTAAGCTGTATGCGATGAAATATTTTTAACATTAGCGACGGATACCGTGCTTTTGCTGAGACGGTTTCAGCATCTTGTGGGCCTGCATCATGCAGCGGTAGGCGAAGCGTCGATCGTCCTCATCTTCCTTGCGACCCCAAGGGAGCGATGTGTCACCGCCTCCACCGCCGCATGACTGGGCGAATTGGGTTGCGCCGTCGAGATAGCCGAGAAACAGATACATCGCACACTTAAGAATCTCATTTGGCTGTTCGGCGATTGCTGTGAGAAAGTCGCCGTCAATATAGGCTTTCTGTTCCGGAGGCATAGTGTCCAGCAGTGAACGGACATCGACAATCATTCTGGCAAAGACGGCATCGGTCAGCCTCATACGAACCTGCTCCTGATTCTTTTCAGTGAATTCGTGGAAATTCTTTTGAGCATTATAGCGTTTCTCACTGAGGGCATCAAGTTTACCCTGAAGCTCGGAAAGTTGCCGGTCGGCGAACTTGAGTTTATCGCGCTTATCGGCGAGTTGCTTTCCGGTAAGTGCGAGGTCGGATTCAAGTCCGGCGATGCGACAACGCAATTTGGAAACATCTTCGGCGCCGTTCTCAATATCTGCCTCCAACTGAGCTATCTCGTCATTCAGTTCAGCCTCCTGCCTTTCAAGATTTGCAATCATGGTCGTAAGACCTTTCACTCGTGTTTCAGCCTTCTTGATTTGGTCTTCAAGTCGACCCAGCTGCTCGGATTTGTCGCTTATAATAGTTTCGAGTTTGGCATTCTCGCGGTGAAGGTCTCGATTGTATTCAGCGGTCGAGCGATGGCGTGCGCCGGTCTCGTGAATGTCGTCGCCACGGTCAAGGCCGTATTTGCGGTTCACTTCGGCAAGGCGAGTATGCAGATCTCTCATGTGCTGCTTCGCTTCGATTTTGTTCTTGCCTCCAATAACTTCCTTTGAACAGAGGCGTCCGTCGACGGTCAACGGCACGAACACACAATGCGCATGTGGTCCTGTCTCGTCGAGATGGATGATGAACGAGGCTACGTTTTCTTCTCCGAATTCACGGCATACAAAACCGTACACATCCTTTGCCCATCGCTCGATTTCGGGTTTCCGCACAAGATGCCCGTTAGTTTCCTCATGTTCATGGAAATCCTGACTACCGAAAGCCATCTCACGCATCCGTTCACGGTTGCCGCCGAATACAGCCATGACAGCCAGATTAGAGATAGCGGTAACTCTGGCATCCGGTCGAAGATGTTTTTTGATTATCTCCTCGACTTTGTCGCCTATGCGCCGCGATTTGTCAACGGCGGTTATCACTCCACCGGAGCCGACCTGAAAATTCAGAGCAGTTCGGGATCGGTCATAGTTGTGGTTGGGGTCTTTAGCCTTTCGCTCGAAGAGGTCATCGCTCCAGTTGCGCTGATGTTCATTGCTGACATTGGCATCGACTGATTTGACGGGCTTGAAGTCCATTATCTGTTTAGGTGAAGACATATAAATATTGGTGCTTTTGGTTGTGGTTTGGTTGGAATTGATTATATAACATGGGGTGCTTGCACGGTCAGTCTCCGCATCGGAGCCGCCAACCTTCGCATGAAGGTATATTAGGCTATACCCTCATAGGTCTTATTGCAAGCAATCTTGCCCCAGCTTTCCGGATGCGGTTGAACCGTACATTCCGACTTACAGGAGGCAACTGCTTAAAAGTAAATATGGCTGATTTTTGATGAAATGATGAAAGTGTGTGTAACTTGCAGTATTACAGGTCAATTCAATTCATCATCAAATAATATTGAATGAAAGGGGAAGAATGGGAGGCTTTTCAACATCCACGAATCCATTTGATGAGGGCCTACACCACTGTAACTTGCTGACTTTCTTTCCCTTCATTTATTCTTTCATCATTTCATCAGAATAATGATAAATTCAGAATAAAATCTTTGGTAACGGTATAGTATCTGCCGACGGAGTTCTTAGCGGTGTACTTCGCCGGGAACATGCCGACTGCGTAAGCTCGATAGGTGAGTGAGTTTGATGCAGGCTTGAGGTGCCAATATATCTGTAACAGGCGGCGTATCTCGCTTGTGTCGGCACGGACATTCCGGTATGTGAGCAAAGTAGCGATGTCGTTAACAACGAAAGATATCGATGATTCGCCGGTACTGTCCATTATATCCATGAGCAGTTCGGCAACCTCAAACTCTATCTTCGAGCGGTTGGAGATTACGATACGGTTGAGGGCTGCGGTGCGAAGTCTTTCCGGACTGAACCACATTCGGTTTTCGCATTGCACCGACAGTTCTCTCTGCATAAGGAAATGGAGAAACGCCGGAATCTGTGCCACAAGTTTCTTCATGAAGAACGGGTCGTCAGTTTCCAAAGAGTTGACCTTACGAACCCAGTATCGCACTTCCTCGCGGTCAATTACAATAGGAAAATGTTCGTTGTTGGAACAGAGGACGAACTTGCCGAAGAAGGCAATCTCGTTTCGGTCTTTGCCTTTGGACTCCATCTTGTAGGATGTTGCCGTACTGAGATTCTTCAGTCGCTCTGAGTCCTCGCGGCGCGACAGCAGAACTTCATCGACCATGATAAGCAGCTTACCCGCCCAGTCGGAATTGAACTTGCTGCGGAAGTCCTCGTTGGTGTTGAAGGTCGCGTTGTCCTGAAAGATCACCTTGAGAAGATTGAGGAAAGTGGTCTTGCCGGTGTTACGCTGCTCCGACACCAATATCAGTATCGGCAACTTTTGAAGCGGCATCTGATACAGCAACTGTATATAGTCAAGACCATACTCGTAATGCTCCCCGAAGATGTGGCGAAGCAAGCCGTCAATCGCGCTCCAGTCTCCCGGCATCGGCTTTTGGGTGATTGGCTCATAAAGGTTGTAGGCGTTGCCGATTATCTTGTTATAGTCGGTATGGCTCGGAACGGTGCAAAAGCAGTCATACTTCGGCACATCGTTCAGATAGTCCTTCCCGTGGTCACCCTTGATAGTCGAAGCCTTCCAATAGACAAGACACTTGCAAGTGGTGCCGTTCGCCTGCGGACGCAACACCTCCCGGTAATAATCCGTGCCTACTCGGATATAGGGACATTCGCTTTCAATTTGATTTGACAGGTCATTTTGCTCAAATGCATTGTCAGCATACCCTACATCCTTTGCCTGCATCTCATCATTTGATGCCGCATTGCAGTGAACGGGTTGATCGACATAAGCTGGAAGCAGCTTAATAGGGTCAGATGGCGTCAACATCCTGCACCCCCTCCACTGGCAAATGCTTCATACTTGATGCGTTGAAGAAAGGTGTCAACATCATTCTGTGTGTACCAGAACTTATCCCCGTGTCTTGAATAGGAGAGGTAGCCATTATCACGTAGGTTTTTGAGATAACGGCTTTCCACACCGAGCAGCTTCATCAGCTCTTTGTTGGTGTAGATGCGGCACTCGTTTGAAGTGCCATTGCCCAAGGTGCTTCGTTCCTGCGATTCCTCAAGCAGATAGAGGATCCTTTTGAGCATGTCCTCCGCTGTGGTAATTGTGTTACTTGATTTTGGCATTTATGTTTTCGTTATTCTTTTTGCGCTGCGGATTTATCCGCCATCATTTTCAAATCGGTTGCAAAAGTATCTCATTAGCCATGGATTTAGAAATAATGCACACGAAATGCCCTGATTTTTAGCTTGGTATAACCAAATCACAAAATCGGCACTATATTCCGGCACTCTGACTCTATGATTCCGGCTCCAAAATTTGATACGGACATAAAAAAGGAGGCTCGTCACCTCCTTTAAATCTTATGAATGTGTTTAGTCCTCTAATCGTAGAGATTTACAGTTTAGACAATAGCTCTGTGCCGGTCATCGCTGTCATCTCAGAGAAAGCAAAAAGTTTCTTGCCAAGATCTTTGAGCGATGCACCGATGTGATACACCGTCTCGTCGATTATCAGAAAACGGTCATGGGCTCCATGATATACCTGGATTGTGATTTCGGGATATTGCTGATTATGTCGCCGTAGATCCTGACGGAGTATGGACTTGATTTCCTGCGTGTAAATGGTGGCTTTGACTCCCGGCTTTCTTTTATCAAGCTGTGTCAAAACAGTCGCGTCTACATAATTATCAATCAGAACTATGCGCGTATTGGCAGATTCAACGAGCTTTGATACTATCACATGGGCATCGAATATCTGACCTTGAAACAGAATTCCTTCCTTGGGTGGTAATGAAGTCCTTACGAAGAAATCTACCTTTTCATCCAACATCAACAGATGCCTGTCATGCTCAGATAATCGTCTGTCAATCCTATCTTCTATCTGCATCAGTCGCTGATTCACAGAATATCCGCGAAGAAGGTATTCTTTTAAGACTTGATTCGCCCATCGCCGGAACATTGTGGCATTGACACTATTGACTCGATAACCAACTGAAAGAATTACGTCTAGGTTGTAATACTTTGTAGAATATGTTCTTGAGCCGTCAGCAGCCATATGTTCCAAAATGGAACATGTGCTTTCTTCTTCCAATTCTCCTGACTTGAAGATATTGGAAAGATGCTTGGTAATCGCTGGTCGTTTAGTGCCGAATAAATCGGCTATTTGCTGTTGTGTGAGCCAAACAGTCTCATTCTCGAGGCGAACCTCAAGTTTCATCGTTTCATTTGGCTGGTATAGGACTATTTCGTTGGTTTCCATATGCGAAAGTAATAAATATTTACGGCATTTCTTAAATTATTGACAATGAGTTGATGTCTCCTGCAAGGCGTGCGACTTCGGTGGATAGGGTCTCTGGGAGGAAGCGTGCATATACTTTTTCGGTAATGTCGGTGCTTCCGTGCCCTAACAGGCGGCTGACAACTGACATTGAAAGCCCCTTATTGAGAGCGAAGACTGCGAATGTATGGCGCGCGACATGCATGGTCAGTGGGAATTTAAGACTGAGAGCTTCGCCGACTACCGTCAGTGATTGGTTAATGCACTTGGTGGCATTGTTCCTTGCCTTATACAATGCTTCGTCATTGTCTATATCAAGATTATCCTTGACCAAATCAAAAACATAGCGGCTGTCGCCTCTCTTCTCTTTCCAGATATTGAGAATACCGATGGCTGGATCCGTCAGGGGAATGATGTGCCGCTTACCAGTCTTAATCATTATCTTCCGCAACTCCTTACGATTGAAGTCAATATTTGACCATTGCAATGTCATTACATCCACGACACGGAGACCGCAGGCATGGAACGCGAACAAGAACATTTCGATAAATTCCCTGCGTCGAGGCTCGCGACACTCATTATAATAGGTGATGAGCTTTCCCATCTCTTCATGTGAAAGGCTCTTGCCGTCGAATTCTGCATCGTCCGATGAAAGCTGTATCTTTGGAACTATGCGCATATCTTGTATCCTGGCATTGATGGAAGCAGGAATAAGGTTGATGTCGGCGGCGTATGCACAAGCCTTCATTATAGGTGTCAGCGCATGGTTGATAGTGGCATCCGAATTCTGTTTTACGAGTCTTCGCCATTTGATATAGTCCTCAATAAGCTCGACTGTGATTTCGCTTACATACAGGCCATCCTGTTTATATGTACCTTTACCCTCCGCCCGCAGAAACGACTTGAAAATATTCATGCCACTGACACCATTTTGGTAACGGCTTCGGCCTATTCGATTTCGGCTGTAGTCTGATTCAAGTCTTTCCAATGCAAGATCAATGAAGTCCTTACCATTATCCTTGCGGGTGATGGGTTTGTCTGCCAGAATATCGTTGATTACTTGTGCTGTAATCTGATTGGGATGATTTTGGTTGTACTCGGCGAGCAGGTTGTCTATTTTGGTCACACGGGCAAGGAGTAACGCATTGGTGCGTGCTGATTCCGGTCCGTATGAAACACGGACACCGCCTCTGCCTTGATGAAGAGATTGATTCCAGTCACATTCCCGGACAAGAATATTGGTGGTCTTCCTGAATATCTGCCGATTCCACGTGTATTCCAATACAACGGTACATGGTTTTGATTTGTCAGGATGTTTGCCCGCCCGCAGGCGATATTTTCCCAAAGGGTATTGTCTTTTCGGTCTGCCCATAATTGAGGAGGTTAAGTGAATACTCACAAACGTCTACAAAGATAATGAATTTGAGACAAACAAACTAATATTTCAACCGAAAATTCCGCATTTGAGGCAAACAAACTATGCTATAAAAGGCTATAAAAAGCAGCGAGACAAACAAATTATATTTGCCTATCTCGCTGATCATAAGGATAATAAATGTTTATATGCTTATCAATACTCATCCTCGTTGAAGAAGAAGTCTTCTTTGGAGGGGTAGTCGGGCCAGATGTCTTCGATGCTTTCGTAGGTGTCGCCTTCGTCTTCCATTTCCTGGAGGTTTTCGATTACTTCGAGGGGAGCGCCTGAGCGCATTGCGTAGTCTATGAGTTCTTCTTTGGTTGCGGGCCAGGGTGCATCTTCAAGTTTTGATGCCAATTCAAGTGTCCAATACATGATGGTTAAGTTTATTGTTTTTCGATAATTTCAATTGATTGTGCCGGTAATTCCTATCGGGTGCGCAAAAGTAGTAATTTTATGTTTACCTGCAATAGTATTTATTATCTACTAACAATCTTTCTCCCAAAATATTTCATGGGACCGCCGCCGACTCTGTTAAATGGCACTAATTATGCTTAAATGGATGGCGTCTTTATTGGGAGTGACTCAATCCATTATTTTTTTCAGGGGGTGATGGTGTTTACGGGTATGGAAACGGGTGTAAGGAGTGGTGGAGTATATTATAGGCAACGGAAATGTGCCGCCGGATTATACGGATGTGTAGCTGATATTTCACGCTGTAAAAAATTGAGAGCTAATAAGTTGTAAATGTCGTTTTGATTTGTAACTTTGCGTTGTTGCCTATGGCAAAATAACCAATCGTTTACTTAAAAATTAACCTTAAAGCGCCATGAAACTATTTAACGTCAGGTTAGGTGTATTGTTCCTTGTTTTATTCTCTTTTGTTTTCCCGGCTATAGGATTTGGGGCGGAGACTGTTCCGAGTCCTGGCTATCTGGATTTAGACGGAACCCGTTATGTGAAGATTCCGAAAAGCAATGATTTTGCCATCCCGGCAGGAGGCACTATGACTATAACCATGAGGGTCAAACAGAACTTCTCTTCGGGGAAAGAGACTTTACAATCATTTGTCAGTACACTCGTGGTAAATAACGATAATCGGGTAGGATTTGATATCTATAATCTTCTATCGGGGTCAGATTTTAAGACTACTTGTAATTTTAGATCTAAAAGTACTGACTCATATTCTTACATCTTTTTTAGTGCGCCGAATGCAAATTTTTTGAATGGGTGGGAAAAGGACATTCATATACATATAGCGGTGGTTTTTAGTAATGACGAAATAAAAGCGAATAAAAGCTGTGTGTATTTGTACTCCAACGGAGTCTTATTGGACAAGGGAAACATGGATAAGCTGGAGATTCCTGCTATAGAGGCTTTGCTCATAGGAGCCAGATATCTTTGTGCTACGGGAAAAGATTTTTCAGAGACCGAGAAGGAGCATTTTTTCAACGGACAATTGGATGAGGTGAGATTTTACCGAAACGCACTTTCTCAGGATGAGGTCAAGCAGGATATGGAATCGAAAACGTTTATCTCTGGTAAAAATATCCTTGCGGCGTATGATTTCAGCGATTTGTCAGATGGAATCGTAAGGGATATTTCGGGGAAAGAGCATCATGGCAAACTTATGGGCAGTTGGCCTACGTATGGTCCTCCATCTCAGGAAACAACCCAGTCCTATACGGTAAATCTCGAGCAAAATGAGCATGCGGATATTTCACTGTCGGTCGGAGGTCAGCCTCTTGTGCCAGGCACTAAAGTGGAAAAGGGCTGCACAGTCAGTGTCACAGCTACGCCTCGCGAAGGTTACGAACTTGAATGCATAAAGGTCAATGGGGTGGTAATAGAGGGTAATACTTTTGAGGTGGAGGTCGATTGTACTGTCTCGGTTTCTGTAAAGGAAAAAGCTGTGGAAAAATTCAAAGTTGAACATTCTGTTGAAGGACAGGGGATGCTTATTGTAAAGAATGGCGAGACTTCCATTGCATCCGGTGTGGAAGTGGATAAAGGTGCGACTCTCTCATGTGAGGTCACTCCTGCCGACGGGTATAATCTGAAATCTCTAACGGTTAATGGTATAGAGACACAACCGGATGCCGACGGAAAATTCACGGTGGAAGTGACTGGGAATATCGAAATAAAGGCTGTTTTCGAGGACGTGGAACCGACAGTCACAAAGTATAAGGTAACCGTTGAGCAGGTTGACCACATAAAGATAATTCTTAAGGATAAAAAGAGCGGGGAGGTAATCGAATCGGGCGCGGAGGTGGCTTCAGGAACCGAGATTAATGTGGAAACCCTGATTGTCGATACCTACGAACTCACAGGAATCTATGTAAATGGCTCGAAGATTGTGGGCTCCTCGTTCGTTGTAACCGAAGAAAGCGTGGTAAAAGCCGAGGTTAAACTAAAGGGCGCTGAACCTGCAAAACACATTATTAGCATTCTGGGAATAAGTAATGGTTCTATAAAAGTTTATGATGAAAATGAGAATCTTATTTATCGTAATTCTTCCGTTGCAGCGGGCACCAGATTAAGAGTCGATGTCAGGCCGGATGACGGTTACGAGCTTGACTGCATAAAGGTCAACGAAGAGCCGATTGAAGGCAATACTTTCATAGTGGAAGGCGATTGCACGATTTCCGTGGTTATAAAAGAAAAGACCGCGACGGAGAAATTCAAAGTGGAATATACCACGGAAGGTGGAGGTACCCTGACAGTAAAGAATGGCGAGGCGGACGTGGCTTCCGGCGATGAAGTTGAGAAGGGCACTACGCTCGCATGTCACGTCTTAGCAGCCGATGGCTATAAACTGAAAACGCTTTCGGTAAATGAGGTTGAAACGCAGCCGGATGCAGCCGGAAACTTCACGGTGGAAGTGACGGAAGCCGTGGTAATAAAAGCTGTTTTTGAAAAAGAGCCGTCGGAGTTCACGGTTACCATAGAACAGGTGGAAAATGTGTCGGTAACTCTTTCGGCAGAAAATATCGGAGAAATTGAATCCGGCTCGGCGGTTGCCGAGGGTACGATAGTGACAGTTACGGCAACTCCGACGGATGGTTATGAGATTGAAAGCATATATGTCAACGATATTCCGATACAAGGCTTGACATTTACGGTGCGAGGCGATTGTCGCGTCCGTGCAGAAGTCAGGCAGAAAGAGGCGTCTCCCGCCATGTATGCCGTTACGGTGAGAACTCAGCCTAATGTCACTGTGACGCTGACAGACAAAGACGGAAACGAAATCAGCCCCGGAACTCTTTTGCCGGAAGGCACGGTTGTGAAGGTAAGCGCCATTGCCGCCGAGGGATATGAACTGGAGGGAATATATCTCAATAACGAGGCTATGGTGGGAGATACCTTCACAGTGTCGGAACTGAGTGAAGTTTATGCGGTGGCAAAGGCTGTGGAGCCTACTCATTTTACGGTGAATTTCTCTGCATCAGGAAATGGCAAGATCTCGGCAACGGTCGACGGCGAACCGGTGCTGTCTGGCGAGAAGGTGGAGAGTGGTAAAACGCTGTTGGTGACATGTGTGCCCGAAGATGGATATATGCTTGGCAGTGCAACGATAAACAGCCGTAATGAGCCCCTTCCGCCGGAAGATATAATTCCCATGACGGTTGATTCCGACATGGATTTTGTGGCTCTGTTCAGAGAGCGGAGAAATGTATATTTCAAAGTCGTGAGGGAATTTAACGACAATGTATCCGTGAAATTTACCGATCATGTAGACGATCAGCTTTTAGTTGGAAGTGAACTGCAGGAGGGCTCAACGATTACCGTAATCCCGACGCCTGACGAAGGTTACGAAGTAGAGTGTATATTGGTTAACGGCCAGAGACTTCGTGAAGATACTTTCACCCTTCGCGGATATAGTAGAATTGAAGTGAAGGTCAGAAAAACCGAAGGCGAAACACCGGAGATTGCAAAATATGCGGTGACGGTCACCGAGCGGGAAAATGTCTCCGTAAAGCTTACCGATGACTCCGGGAATGAAATTGCTCCCGGAACCATACTGCCGGTCGGAACCCTCGTTACGGTGACGGCCACACCTGCTGAAGGTTATGAACTCGAAAGTATTTGCGTCAATGGTGTGAAACTCACGGGAGTGAACTTCACTCTTACCGAGGAGAGCACGGTCGAGGCAAAAGTGAGGCCTAAAAGCCCTGCAATAGTGAAATACACAGTAACTGTAGTGGAGCATGAAAATGTAACGGTGACGCTCAAAGGGGAGGGTGATTCTCCTATACCTTCCGGAACTCAGTTGTCCGAAGGCACGGTAGTGGCGGTTACGGCCACACCTGCCACCGGATACGAGCTTGAGGGTATTTATCTGAACGGTGATAAGCTCGATGGTAATACCTTTACCGTTGTCCGTGAGAGCGAGATAAAAGCCGTAGTGAAGAAGACACCGACAGGAAAAGAGAAATATGCGGTGAAAGTTCTGGCGCAGTCAAACGTTTCTGTAAGGCTTTTCGATGAAAGCGGCGCTATTATTCCTTCCGGCACTCCGGTGCTTGAAGGAACCACGGTGACAGTGGAGGTACGCCCCGATGAAGGCTATGAACTCGAAGGGCTCTACTTGAACGATGTGAAACTCGATGGAAACACGTTTGTCGTCGCCGGTGAAAGCGTTATCAAGGCCATTGTCAGAGCGGTATCCCCGGTTGAGCCGTCGGTAACAAAGTATGTAGTGACAATAGTGCCGTCGAGAAACGGAACCATAACACTTTCCGACGAAGCGGGAACCCGTATCGAATCCGGCTCGGCTGTTGCCGAAGGAACTCTTGTGTTGATTGCAGCTGTCGCCGATCATGGCTATAAACTCGCGGCCGTAACTCTGAACCGCGAGGTGATTGCCGCCGATCGATTCACTGTAACCGGCGATACTGAGGTTGGTGCCATATTTGAGGTTGACCCCGCCGCTTCCGGCGATGAACCTTCCGTTCCGGAAAAAGTTATTGTGTCTTATTCCTCTGTCGGCCCGGGAACCGTAAGCGTTGTTAGCGGCGATGGCGATGCGATACCATCAGGCAGTGAGGTGGACAAGGGTAGTGAGATAACGCTTGTCTGCGAGCCTCAGGCCGGTGCACGGCTTGCCGCCCTTAAAGTCACGGGAGCTGAAGTTGCCGCCGACTTCGATGGGCGCGCGATGATTGTGGCCGGAAGCGACATCGAAATCAGGGCTGAATTTGCCATGATAAATTATACGCTTACCGTCACGGAATCGGGGCGCGGGCATGCAGCTGTCTACGGAGATGTGGATGGTGCAGGCATCCCCGCGGGCGAGGCGATGGCCGGAGGCGCCGTTATTCACTATGGCGACGTGCTCCATCTTTTTGCGGTGCCTGACAAAGGGTATACCTTGATCTCCGCCGCTGTTAGCAACAACGGCGTCACCACGGTGCTTTCTCTCGACGAGGATTTCACTCTGTGTGCCGATGGAAGCCTTTACAGGGCTATTATAACCGAAGGTGACGTGATGATAGACCTCCGCTTCTCCACCGTGTCCTCAGGCCTCGATTCCACGCGCAATGATGGCTCCAGGCCCCGTTACTATAATCTTCATGGCATCGAAATCCCGGCCGACCGTCTGAGCCCCGGAGTCTATATAATGATTGACGGTGCGGTCAAAAAGAAAATCCTCATCCGCTGATTCCCGTAAAGCAATAAATCCAGAATCCTCCGCTCTGCTGATTTCGCGGGCGGAGGTTTTTATCTATTCTTTCTGGGTTTAGATTTGGATAATACGGCCGGACAAGGCGTTTTTCGCGGCTTTTAACCCTCCGGAAAGCGAATTTTGGAGGAGATTTTGAAGAAAAAGCAATTTTTTTGCTGAAAAACTTGCAGAAATCAAAATCGTGCTTTAACTTTGCACTCGCAAAACGGCAAGAACGCCACTTGCACCTCGAAACTTGGTGTGGTAGTTCAGCTGGTTAGAATACCTGCCTGTCACGCAGGGGGTCGCGGGTTCGAGTCCCGTCCATACCGCTGAGGAGAGAGGAGAATGAGTAATTGTCAAACTTCGGTTTACATTTACTCATTCTTTTTTTATTAAGGCTTCCCGTTGCCCGTGCAGCTCGGACTAATGGGGGTCAATGTAAATAACGGGTCAATGTAAATAACCGGTTGAAGTGTTAAAAAACTGCCCGGAAGGAATTCTTTAGACCGATAGCTTGAAAAGCCGGGATTATACTTCTTCAAAGTATATTGTAACAGGCGAAAAGCGCCGGAGGCGCGAATTTTTTACAACCGGCCGCGTGAGCCGCCGGAAAAGAAAGACCAATAGATTTCCCCGAGGCAAGCTGCGGAGCATGCGCGCCTCGCTGATGCGTAAGCGTGGGAACCCAACAGACATCCCACGCTTACGCACACTGCATCATCGCCATTCCCAGGCTCGCCGCAGGTGAGACCCACAGCGTTTTCCCCGCAGCTGACGCAGCGGGTTTTACACCCTCCGCGGCTCCGCCGCTCCGAGTTGGCCTACCTTATACATGGGGGATTGCAGACACATTTTAACAACCATTTTTTACATTGACCTTAAATCTCATCGGGGGGTATGTGGCACAATGAGATTGTTTCATCTGCTAAAGTTACTTATCTTTGCCATTATTTTTTACAGCCGCTTTATCGGCATACATAAAAAGTTATGATACAGACTCTTTCCAATGATATCCTTGAGGTGAAGATTGAATCTCACGGAGCCGAACTTCAGTCGATTGAGAGCAAACGCTCACATCATCAATATCTATGGCAGGGCGACGCCCGGTTCTGGGGACGGCGCTCACCGGTGCTGTTCCCGATAGTTGGAGCAGTATGGAACGGCGTCTTCCGCATGGACGGCCAGGAATATCCCATGGGACAGCATGGCTTTGCGCGCGACATGGAGTTTACCCCCGTGGAGGGAGGAGCCGAGGATGAAGCGTGGTTCGCTCTTGACTGGAACGACGAGACCCTGAAGCGCTTCCCCCGCCGGTTCCGGCTTGAAATCGGTTATAAGCTTCACGAAGCGAGAATTTCCGTGATGTGGCGTGTGACCAATCTCGACACCCAGACCATGCATTTCCAGATCGGAGCGCACCCGGCTTTCAATTACCCCGATTTCAATGCAGCTGACGCTGTACACGCTTATCTGGACTTGGACGGTCGCGACCTCACTTCCGAGGTTATCGGAGAGAAAGGCTGTATCTCAGAGGAGACGATGCCTGTAAGCAGAGAGGCCGACGGACTGCTGTCTGTCGGTGCCGACACTTTTGTCCGCGATGCCATAATTATCACCGGCGCAAAAGTCAGAAGGGTGTCGATGCTCACGAAAGAGCAGACGCCTTATCTTTCGCTGCTTTTTTCAAGTCCGGCAGTGGGCATCTGGTCGCCGTCGTCACAGGCGCCGTTCATGTGCATTGAGCCGTGGTGGGGCCGGGCCGACCGCATGGGATTCGAAGAAGACTTTAAAGCGCGCGAATATGTCAACGCCCTTGAGCCTGGAGCCGTATTCAATGCATCCTACATGATTATAATCGACAATATTTAAGTCGCTCCCTTAGCCCGACGGATGCTGCCGGAGGTAGCGGGTGCGTGCATTCTCGCCCCGTTCTATCTCCACGGCCGGAGTTTTCTGCGTTTTCTTCACAAAAGCGTGGCATGCCACCATAGTGTTCTTGCCGGGGACTTCGAATGCAAGCACACGGTAAGCCTCGCCGTCGAAATGCGTGCGGAATTCCCAAAGGTCGGTATCGTCGAGCTTCTTCAGCAACTGTCGGTTCTCCACTTTTTGGCTGAGGCCCATATCATAGGCTATTTTCTCCCGGGCTTTAGGTTCGAGTGAATCGAGAAAATGCTTCACATCATCGGTGATTATAATATTGAATCCGGTTTGCATGTCGGCTGAAAAGTGTTGTGGATAGGAAAGTTATGATTAAAACTAACATCTACGGTTTAAAAAAGTTGACAAAAACATTGCCATCAGCCAAAATCTTTGCTAACTTTGCACCCGAATCGACACGTCAAAGCCACTGCTTTGCACTCGAAGCACTCCAAGGAAAGATGCCGGAGCGGTCGATCGGGACGGTCTCGAAAACCGTTGTACCCTTACGGGTACCCAGGGTTCGAATCCCTGTCTTTCCGCAAAAAAAGCAGCCGAACAGGCTGCTTTTTTGCGTTATCGGGTCGGAAATCCGTAGCTCTACAGTTCCAAGTGCATGCATAGCAAGAATTGTAATCTTCATCTGTCATTATAGAGGCATGTTTCAGTGATGATTCACAATAGCTCTTGGAAGGTTACCATTCGTCCTGTAACATACAGATTCCTTTGGCTTATGGCATATTCATATCCGCCCATCCAGCGGTTTCCCTGATTGTCGGGGCCTATCTGCACCATCCCGAACGGCACCTGGGCGTAGGGCCCCAGCATCCATCGTGAATTGGATGTGCCTGTGAAGCAGTCCACATAGTCCACCGGCTTTTTGTCGGCCGCGCTCAGCCCGATAGCTGCCGACAGACAGCAGGAAAGGATAATAGCTCGTTTCATAATAACGGTTGGCTACAGTTTCATTTCGCTGTGGGCCACACTTTTATGCGGCGGTCGGAGTCGAATTTCTCTATCGGGCCTACGGTGGTGGTGGCCCCGCGGCTGTTCCCGAAATAATCTTTATCGACTGAATAGGGGCTGCCGTCGGGGTTTTCAAACGGAATGCCTGAGAGCTGTGCGGTGCCGAGTCGTCCGGCATCGACTTTCCTGCCTTTGAAAGGCGCAACTCCTTTGAATCCCACAGAGGTGTTGATATACACTTCTCCGTCAGCCGTCTCTTCCACCGTAAGCTTGGGATTTATGGTTTCATACACCGGGCCGTTGTTTTTGTCGGTCATCGGGGCTGCGCCGTTAAAAAACAGATTGTCCTCGGCGATGATAGGACGTTTCGAGGCGTCGAATACAACCGTTCCGTATTTCATTTCGGGATTGCTGCCTCCTATGAAGATGTTGTTCAGCAACCGATGGTCGCCTTCGGTTATAGTGCAGATTCCTTTCACCTCCGTGGAATGGTTGAGATGATAGGGTGTATACCGCTGGTCGTCGAGGCGGTTGATGTAGCCTGAGAAAAGATTGTTGGCATAAACGCCGCCGTCGGTGTTTTCCTGCAGGGAGAATTCCGACAGCATGATGTTGTTGTCGACTTTGTACGGGCCGTGCGACACTTCTATGAACAGGTCGTAGATAAGGTTGTCGTACAGCAGATTCGACGACACGCGGGTGCCCTGCGTCATCCAGTCGAGCCAGATGCCGTAATGGCCGTTGTGGTGTATGCGGTTGTCGTGTATGTAGGTGTCGATGGCTCCATGCAGTTTTATGCCAGCCATTTCGGCACCTCCGAATTGCTGTTTCACCAGAATATTGTAGATGTGGTTGCCGTAGATTTCGCTGAACACCGCTCCCATGCTGCCGCATATTCCGGTCTGCTCGCAATCGGATATGGTGTTGTTGCGCACTATGTGCGAGCCTATGTTGTCTTTGCTCCATCCGCGTCGGAGCACATTGAAAATCACCTCGATATAATGGGCCGTGCCGTCAAGGCGCTTGTCGAAGCAGTCGAGATTGTGGCCGCTGCTCCGTTCCTTGCCCAGTGTTATGCCGTTGGCGCGTGAGTTTTTAATCACATTGTCCTCGATAATCCAGCCTTTGCACCAGTTGGTGGCCACCATGCCCACCTGCTCGGCCGTCGGCGCCGCCCACTGCGTTGCCGCCTGGCTTATGTGGAATCCGCGGATGGTAATGTAATTCAGTCCCTGACGGGTAGGGTAGAAGCATGTGGGCCTTACAGCCACCTCCACCATCTCTTTATTTGGATTTATGTCGCCGAAATTTGCATAGACAGTTGTGCTTTCCGGTCCCACTTCGGCAAACCACACGCCGGTGGTTCCCTGCGGGTCGCGTATGGTGCGTATGGTGTCGGGATTAATCACTTTGTCAAGGCTGTATGCCTCGTAGAGCGATACGTCGTTCAGATACACGTCGGCAGTATGATGTATCTTGTCCGACCACAGCCAGTCGCCGTAAAGCCGGTCGTTGAATGGGTTGTAGCTGCCGAAAAACGAGTTCGGCAACACCACATTCCACACTCCCTTGGCATTCTTCACCTTTTTCCACCCCGTTACTATCTCCGAACCTTTTATCTCGGCTTTCTCCCCGGGAGCGGCGCGGTAGAGAATGCGCTTGTCGTCGCGTTCGCCTCCGCTGAGCGGATTCACCCATTCGCGATATGTGCCCTCGTGCACGGTCACGGTGTCGCCGGGCAATGCTTTCTGTGCCGCGTGGTTTATTGTCCGGAAAGGAGCTGTCGCAGTGCCGTCGGCGGCATCGTTGCCGTTGACCGACACGTGATAATCACGGGCCATACATGCGTTGCTCCACATAAATAGAATTGAAACGAAGATGAAAATATTTCTCATGGCTTTCCTGTAATTAATTAATCCGAGTTTTCGTGATACACAAATTTATGCTTTTTTTACCTCCGATGGCCCAATGCGTAAAATAGTGCATTTCAAACGTAATATCTTGCAATTTAGTCCCCTCTGAGCGCTTCTCTGTCAGCCTCTGATTCCTCCCCCCCCCCTTTCAGGCGTTTTCACTTTTACATTTTATACCGGTATTCTCTGGGGCTCATGCCTGTTTGCTGTTTGAAGTATTTTCCGAACGCCGACTGGATGGGGAAGTTCGGGGCGTAGGCTATTTCCTGAACTGACATCTTGGTATAGCGCAGCATCATTTCCGCTTCCAGAACCACGTATTCGTTGATCCAGTCCAAGGCGCCTTTGCCGCTGAATGATTTTATGGTGCCTGACACATATTTGGGGGTCAGGCACATTTTGTCGGCATAGAACTGAAGACTTCGTTCCTTGGTGTGATAGGCGCTGAGCAGCTTCATGAATTTGTTTAAGAGCTGCTTGGCGCGGGGCTCCTCCTTTTCCGATTCAGGCATGCGCGTCTGCTGATACTTATGGAGCAGCGACGTGATGGTGGATGACAACGCTATTGCCAGACATTTTATCACCTCGGCGTTGTCTTCCTCCATGTTCTTTTTCAGCAGCGTGTAATATGGCTTGAGGTAAGTGAGCTCATCATACGGAATCGGAACCGGGCCGTTGTCGCGGAGGCTCAGGAATTTCTGGGCACGGAATATGAAATCGAGCTGGATATGCTGTAGATATTCCTGGGAGATGATTATGGTGCCGATATTGAATTATTGGTCGTGGAATTGAAATCACGATGAAACTTATCAGTATACCGAATGTTATTAACGTAACTACACAATTATTGCCCCCTTAATTAAATTCAGATATGACTGTAATCAAAACCAAAAGAGCCTATGAGGCTCCCGCCGAAAGCGACGGTTACCGTATACTTGTGGACCGTCTCTGGCCCCGTGGTCTTACTCATGAGCGGGTCGATTGCCAGTTGTGGGAAAAAGAACTCGCCCCATCCACCGAGCTGCGCCAGTGGTTTCACGCCGACATCCTCTCACGCTGGGATGAATTCCGCACGCGTTACACTCTCGAGCTGCAGAATAATCCCGCTTTCCCTTCGTTTCTAAAAACTGTCAGTTCCCATCCGGTGGTTACATTCGTTTATGGCTCGCGCGACGAAGTCCATAACGAAGCCACGGTCCTTCAGCAGCTTTGTGAATCCCAGCTCAGTTGATAATAACCTGCCGGATTTGTATATACTGAAGAAATATCCTAATTTTGCAGTGCCGATTCAAGACTGCGTTTTGTAATCCTCATCGGAGGGCATGATATAATGCCGGATAAGATGACCGGGTAAAACCATGATTCTTATACGGCAATTTTTATGTAAAAACCTTAACGAAGATTCTTGATGCAACGTGATTCTATTGATTTGGGAACCGTGAGGATTCCCCGCTTATTCCGGCTTTATCTTGTTCCCACTCTTCTGGGCATGCTGTCGCTATGCGCGGTGACGGCGACGGACGGCATATTTGTGGGCCGTGGCGTGGGAAGCGATGCCCTTGCAGCTGTCAATATCTGCATTGCCCCCACCATGGTGATGATGGGCATCAGCCTTATGCTGGGAGTGGGAGCTTCAGTGGTTTCCTCGATTCATCTGGCCGCTAAAAACGTCAAGGCCGCCCGTCTCAATGTCACCCAGGCATTGGCTGTCGCTACTGTTGTTGTGGCTGTTTTCCTTGCCCTTACGCTCTCATCAGTTACCACCACCGGTCACCTGCTCGGCAGTTCCGACAGCCTCATGCCTCTGGTGCGTGATTATATGCCCTGGATCTTCGGCTGCTGTCTGTTTCAGTCGTGGTGCGGCATAGGCCTGTTTGTGGTCAGGCTCGACGGTTCTCCCAAATATGCCATGTGGTGTAATGTGCTTCCCGGCCTGCTCAATGTTCTCCTTGACTACATCTTCATCTTCCCTCTGCAGATGGGGGTGAGAGGAGCCGCCATAGCCACCTTCATCAGTTGTGGTGCCGGCGGCCTGATGGTCATGGGCTATCTCTGTTTTTTTGCCCGCACGCTGCGGCTGATAAAAATCAAGATGAGCCGCAAGAGCCTCATGCTTTCTTTGCGTAACATCGGCTATCAGTGCAAGATAGGAATTTCGGCCTTGCTTGGCGAGGCCACAATGGGCGTGCTGATGCTCATGGGCAATCTCATGTTCATGCACTATGTGGGCAATGACGGCGTCGGAGCCTTCAGCATTGCCTGCTACTACTGTCCTTTCGTCTTTATGATAGGCAACGCCATAGCACAGTCGGCCCAGCCCATTATCAGCTACAACTACGGGCAGGGTAGCAAATCAAGGGTTGTGGCTACCGAAAAACTTGCCATACTGGCGGCTTTGGGTTGCGGACTCGCTGTGACTCTCGCCTTCATATTCGCTCCGTCGGCCATGGTTCATCTCTTTCTTGACTCGGAATTGAACGCCGCACGGATTGCGGTCGCCGGCTTCCCCGTCTTCTCCGTGGCCTTCATACCGTTTATCTTCAATCTCACCGCCATCGGCTACTTTCAGAGCGTGGAAAAAGTCATCCCCTCCATCGTCTTCGCATTGCTCAGAGGTCTGATATTCCTCGTCCCCGCATTCATCCTCCTTCCTATGGGTCTGGGCCAAACCGGCATCTGGCTCGCCCTTGGCGTCTCCGAAATCCTCGCCTCCCTCTCCATAATCGCCTACTACCTCCACAACCGCCACCGCGCCCAACTAACACACTTCCGGTAAATTCAAATTACCCCCCCTATTTGTAGGGATGCACGCTCGTGCATCCGCAAATAACAGATAATCAGCGCCTCGCCCTCGGCTGCTCCATGGAGCAGCCCTACTATTTGTGAATCTGCCCACCTGTCATCCTCCATAAAGCCGCGGAGCGGCGATTTCTTTACAACCCGCTGCGTCAGCTGCGGGACGAGGGGCAACGTCCCCTCTCTCTGCGGCGAGCCCCGGAGGGCGCGATGCTGCAGCATGCGACAGCATGGGCCAAAGCTGATTTCCCAAGCTTGCGCATCTTGCGAGGCGCGCTTTCTCCCAAGCTTGCCTCGCTTATTTCCTTGGACCTCTCAGTCCGGAAGCTAACGCATCCGGTTGTAAAAAATTCGCGCATCCTGCGCTTCTTCTAAGTTAGAGAGACAGTTTTTCATAGCACGGATTTATAGCCACCGAGCGGTGATTTCTCTACAACCCGCTGCGTAAGCCGCCGCTCCTCTAAACCGTCCCCACAGAGCACCGGAGGTGCGATATCTGTACAACCCACTGCGTGAGCTGTGGGACCCAGCAATGTCCTTCCCACACCAGTGCGGCAAGCCTCGGAGAGCGCGCCGCCGCCCGGTGCGTCAGCATGGGTGTTACCGTTATATCAGCTGCAGCGCCTTAGCCAGTGAGCACGCCTCCACCGAATTCTTTGCCTGCAGCTTGCCTATGATATTCTGCCGGTGACGGTTCACGGTGTGAGGGCTCACCGACAGTATCTCCGCTATCTCGGCCGTTTTCTTTCCCGAATCAATCAGGCGCAGAATCTGGATTTCCCGGCTGCTGAGTATCTCCGTGGTCGAGGTGAGTTCCTCGGAAACGCCCGTCAGTGAGCTAACCACCACGCTACGCCCTGAAAAACCTGCCGTGAGTGGCCCGTAAGTGCAGATGGCATAGCGTATGCTCTCGCCGTCGTCGGCATAAACATAGTGCATTCTGTGCAGCACATCGGTCATTATGCCTTTTCCGGTAGTGAAACGCAGTCGGGATGCCAGATAGTAATTCGGCCTCGTATCCCGGGGCAGATGACGCAGATAATGGAAAAACCGGAGTTCCGCACGGTATTTTTCGTCGCGCTCTTCCTCAGGCATAAGGTCGAGGATAGCCTTTTCCCAGATTGAGTTTTCGGTAGTGTAGTCTTTCAGCCCGAGGCTGTCGGCGAACTTGCCACAGTAAATCCGGCTTGTGTTGCGGGCCATGTCGCTGACCACTACCACAAGATTTTCCACCTTGCTCAGATAGCGGGCGAAGATTGCAATATCCTCGTCGTCGGCCCCCGGGCTCACGGAGCTTTCAGTCTGCAGCAGCCGGTTTATTTTTCTGAATTCACTCATGGGCTGAAAAATGGTTATTTATAGTTATTGCCGTCACGCCGCGAAGGCTCTAACTTTGCGAAAGTAATAAATAAACCAATGACAGAGAAAGAAAAAATGCTCAAAGGCCTCATTTACGACGCTGCCGCCGACCCCCAGCTTCTCGAGGAAAGAATGAGATGCAAAGAGCTGTGTCGCGATTACAATGACCTGCGCCCGTCGCAGACCGAAGCCCGCGCCTCGTTGCTGCGCCGGATTCTCGGCACGGTGAAGGGGGAATTGCTCATAGAGCAGCCTTTTTACTGTGACTATGGCTATAATGTGCATGTAGGCGAGAACTTCTATTCCAACTATAATCTCGTCATTCTCGACGAGGCGCCAGTTACTTTCGGCGACAATGTGTTCATAGCTCCCTTCTGTGGCTTTTATACCGCCGGTCATCCTCTCGACGCCGCGGAGCGCAACCGTGGGCTGGAATACGCGCGCCCCATCACGGTTGGCAGTAATGTGTGGTTCGGTGCCGGCGTCACCGTGCTTCCCGGGGTCACCATAGGCGACAATTGTGTGATAGGAGCCGGCAGCGTGGTGAATAAGGACATTCCCGCCGGAACTATGGCGGCCGGAAATCCTTGCCGGGTAATCAAATCAATAAATGTAATCAAATCAATAAATCAGGATAGATGAAAAGAATGAAACCCGTTATCGCCATGCTGCTCATGACGGCAGGCGCACTTCAGGGCACAGCCCAGACCCTTCAGAAAATGAACTGGTTCAACGAGCCCGCGGCGTGGAGCATCAGCGGCGACCGGCTCACCATGGATGTTACCCCCAAAAGCGATTACTGGCGTATATCGCATTACGGCTTTACAGTTGACGACGCTCCCTTCTATTACAGCGAATATGGCGGTGAATTCGAGGCCAGGCTGAAGATTGCCGGAGATTACAAAGTGAGGTTCGACCAGGCCGGAATGATGATCCGCATCGACCATGAAAACTATATAAAGACCGGAATAGAATTTGTGGACGGCAAATACAATCTCAGCACAGTAGTCACCCACCACACCTCCGACTGGAGCGTCCTTGCCCTCGACCGTCCCGTTGATGCCATCTGGATTAAGGCCGTGCGCCGCCTCGATGCGATAGAGATTTTCTATTCCTTCGACGACAAGGAGTATCACATGATGCGCAATGCGTGGATGGAAGCCAACCGCCCCGTTAAAATCGGCATGTTTGCCGCCTGTCCCGACGGCGACGGCTTCAAAGTCACCTTCTCCGATTTCAAAGTCACCCACCTCCCCGACAAAGTCCGCACCGACTGGCTCAAAAACAATGCCGAAAGCAACTGACGGACTTAATATGAAGAGTAATATGAAGATTGACCATATAGCGCTCTGGGCAGAAGATATAGAACTGCTCCGTAAATTCTACATGCGGTATTTCAATATGCATTCCAATGACAAATATGTAAATTCCAAAAAGAATTTCAGTTCATATTTCCTGTCTTTTGAGGATGGAGGAGCGCGAATCGAAATAATGAACATACCGGGTAAAGATGCACCGGCGAGCCGTGGCGATTTGAAAGGTCTGGCTCATTTCTCAATCTCTGTGGGCAGCCGGGAGAATGTTGACAATATGGCTACACGATTCAAGGCTGCCGGCATCACAATTCTGAGCAATCCCCGCACCACAGGCGACGGCTACTACGAATGTGCCATTGCCGATCCCGAAGGCAATTACGTAGAGATAACAGAGTAGGGGAGCCAACACCTGTTTAGCATTAAAAGAAAGCGCAGTATGCGCGATTTCCCTTGGCGTACATGCAGCATGTGATGAAACATAAACCGCCATAAAGCGCAGGATGCGCGATCTCTTTACAACCGCGGTGCGTAAGCCCCCGGAAAATGGGCTCCATCCATAAATGCGAGGCAAGCCACGGAGTGTGCGCGCCTCGCCCTCCGCGCAAGCATAGGCAATCTAAATCAAGCCAAGGCAATCAAAACTCTGCGTCCTTCTGCCTTTCCGCGCAGTTCTGCGTTCCCCTCCACACGCGTTTCCTCTTCCCGGCGCGTTCCCTCACCAAGCATTCAGGCCGTGCGAAGCAACCCCTCAGTCCCCGCAGCTGTCAAGCCCCAGCTGCATAGAGCCATTCTCTCCGCCCCACACCCATTCGCCCTCGCTGAGTAGAGATTAGCGGGAGACTGTGTAAGAACTAACCTTGGTCCTCACACAGCCTCCTTTTTTTAGAGCATCTTTTCTATTGTAACTCTATTTTGCCTGAGTGAACTTCACCCGGCAGCCGAAATCACCCGCAAATATATCTATAGGAATCACCCGTTCTTTGCCGGTGTCATTTGGCTTGACCTCTATTCTGATTCCTTGATGCAGTTTGTCATAAGGGAGTTTTACGGGTTCCACCGACGGAATCGGATAATAAACTCTGAACCATCCGCCGTCAATCCCATCTTGCTTCGGCTGCCCGGGAGGCGTCACTATCGGTTCTATCGGTGGATCCTCCTGATAGGCAGAAAACATCAGATATCCTCCTACCGTAGAATATACATCCAGACTTTCCCCCGCAGCATCAAAGGTGTATTCTGTGATATTTAGCTTTGGGTCACTACCTATTCCCTCAGGATTATCCTCACTGCATGAAAACAAAAACACAGAGAATAAAATTGTCGTAATCAAATAAATGTGTTTCATAATGTCAGGGTTTCTTTACAGTTATCAGTTTTTGGTCATACATAAACAAAGAATCGGGCTTAGCTGCATAATAGGTATTTGCTCGATACCATCCGTTATTGTCTCCGTTCCACCCTAAATTCATATAGTAAAATTCACCATATTGATTTTGATCCATAGAAGATGGGGGATAGACATTTACAGCATAATCGAAATAAGGAGACCCTGGTTCATCAGGCTCGCCCCATTTGGGATCTATTACCATCGATATTACACCATCATATTTCACGTTTTTGTAGCCTTCACAGACCCATGCATGTCCTTCGCCCTTACTATTTTCGCCTCTTATATAAGCAGGACGTCCTGCTGTGATTTCGTTTCGGAGTTTTATAAAATCGGGAAGACCTGCATCTGCTGCTTTATATCCTAAAGCACTAAATGCTTTCATAGCTTTCTTGTAATTTGACGACGTCCCTCCTGGCTTATACTCCACCTCACAGAGATTTCTTATATCTTTTATAAAGTATTTGAAAGCATCATTAAGAACCGGAGTCTTAAATATCTGACTCCAGTTATATTTTGTGGGATATTTGTAATAGTATGCAATTTGAGACACGGCAATAGGTACACACCCCGCTAATCTATTTGAAGCGTCCACATTAAACGGATATCCTTGATGCCAAGTCGTTCCGATTAAAGGACCTATAGTTTGGAAATCCCACGACTTTATGAAGAAAAGGGACACGTATTCATAATCGTACTGAGGATCTGAATGCTCTTTTATATCCCTCATAAGATTCTGGTAATCTGTAGGAGACAGATAGTAGCTCGTTCCTCCAACCTTACCAATATAACTATATCCTTGAGCTTTCTTCTTAGCAATCTGTGTCTCTATCATTTTTTCTATTTCAGCGTATGATGCCCGGCTTTTCGGCTGTTTCTCGCTTTTTTCAAATACAGCCCATTCTGCAGCATGAATACGTCGCAATGAATCCACATCAGACTCATTCGCATCCATTATCATGCATTTATAGCCTTCAAGATAACTTTTTGCGGCAGGATCAGCATCCACATCAAATTTACCTGTATCAGAGAATGCCAAAACAGGAGAAACTGTCTTCGTGGCACTGACAATCATAAAACCCTCATCATTTCCACGATTGATTATAAAAGCAAGAGACTTGCCGGTTTTCTGATCTAAGATTTGGGAAACCTCCAGACTTCCAGTGCTAAGATTACTACGGGATTTGAACCCATTGTCAAGAGACCCGAAACGAATTGCCATTTTCTCTGCGTCAGCAGAAGTGAGGTTTATCGTCTCTTTGTCTATAAGCATAGCCTCATCGAAAACCATTGCGTTTTCCTCATTGGCTATGTCTGCTGGGGACTCCTGGGAACAGGAGAACAGCAATAGAGCCAATGGTAATAGAAAGGTGCGTTTTAACATGGCTGAGTGTTTTTGAGTGTTTTTTATTGTGTTTTAGTATTGTTTCACAATATTAAGATAATTAATATTAAAAATCAAGTTCTATGATAGCAAAATACTGATTTTAATTATCCTTAACACAAACCTTAACACAAAAGAGGCATAACACAATCCAACATGGGCCCATGACCCGTCGCTATCCCTATCACTATCCATAGCCGTAATCATCCTCCGTAAAGCGCAGGATGCGCGATTTCTTTACAACCGGGGTGCGTAAGCCCCCGGAAAAGCCGCTCTGTCTAAAACTGCGAGGCAAGCCACGGAGTGTGCGCGCCTCGCCTTCCGCGCAAGCATAGGCAATCTAAATCAAGCAAAGGCAATCAAAATTCCCCGCCCTTCTGCCTTTGCGCGCTCCTCTGCGTTCCCTCCCAGGCCGCAATAGCTTCTCCGCGTCTCAGTAAAAAATAAGGCGGTACGCCTGGAAATCAGACATACCGCCTCTATTCTCGTGTGATTATTAGATTACTCTTTCATAAAGTTGAAGCCAAGTTCAAGCTTGCTTGCGTTTTCTATTGCTTTAGGAAACGAGATAATAGCGTATGGCAGACGGTAACCCACTTGCCAATTGTACCATGATGTATTGTTGAATTTGCCCAGTCTGGTTTGGAGGTCTTCGAGATAAGCCTCTACTCCTTTTGACTCGATATTGGTATTTATCAGAGGGCATACAGACTCTAAAACGGGTTTCAGGAATTCAGTGTCAAAATAGAATGAGACATGATTGGGATCTGATGATTCGTTAAAGAGAGGATAGTTGTTAGGCCATGGTGCGCCACATTTTCCGGTGAATTCTAACGCAGGACCATATTTAACGGGATACCCTTCCTTTCCGGCAGAAATGAATACGGTAAGAAGAGGTTTCAGGAACTCTCTTACCCCATTGCGATTTTCTTCTGTGCATGGCAGGAATTCGTTTGTAAGGAGTTTCGGCTCGATGAACAGATGGATGGTGTTTGCATCCTCAGCCACATATTGAAGTTTGGCATAAGGTGTTTCACTGTCAAAGGTATTGATAATGAAATCACCCGATTCTGTCAGAGTGACAGATTTGAATTTGCGGCTGAACATGTCCAGAGGGCTTGCATTGGGATTTGTGTCTCCATCTACACTATAGTAATAACCTTCTAAAATATCGCTCAGCAACCACCCTATTGTCGAAGGCCCATAATTTGTACCCATGGTATACAGAGTTACCGATGATATGCAGTCTATTCTCAGAGTTGATTCCCACGCCAGACTGAAATTGGAGGTGGGGACGTAATCCGGACCGGCATCTGGACTTATATATGGATCATGCACATTCTTTACAAACTCATAAGTCCCCGCAAAGGATTTGTCTTTTAGTTCCAGATTTGTAATCTCGAGGCCAAGACTGCTGGCATCCACTGAACCGCTGTAGCTGAATGTGCAGTATTCGGTTTCGGCCGTACCCTTGAATGTACATTTGGTGGCGTCGCCTTCAAGGGTTATAGGCAGTGTAATTGTGGGGCTGCCGGGAATTACACCGGGTGTGGGAATAGTCTCTTCATCGGCTTTAGATTCAGCTTCATCAAAAAGGCTGTTCATGCTCACGGGCTCGCCTTCAAGGGTGAGTTCGGCAGTTCCGTCCTCTTTAGGGATGAACTTGGCAATCTTGCCGGTTATTGTCTCGCCGGAAATCGTTACTTCTACTTCTGACGCCGGATACTCCTTGTCTACAAGGTCGTCGCCGGGCACTACCGGAGTTGGAGTGGGTTCAGGAACGGGAGCGGGCTTCGGATCGTCGTCGCTGCAGGCTGAAAACAGTCCGAGCATGCACACTGCGGCCATAAGGCCAAAGATTCTTTTTCTCATTGTAATAAAAATTGATTAATGAATAAAAAATGGGAATGCGTTTATTTAGTTTGGATTATAACAGATTCAATAGGGTATAGCTAACTTAGTCACATGGATAGGTAAAATATCTATGTGGCTTCTTGTTCCAAAAGGGTATTATTTTAGTTCTCAGCAGGGGTTGAGATAGATAAAGGTCTGGATTGTATAGGGCTGCATTGCCGGCTTCTTTTGCCGACAAATTAGGTCTGATTATACTCTTGAAAGATTTCATATTTCCGTAGGTTTACCATATAAAAAAAGAGCAACAGTCTGAACTTTTTCTCATTTGCTTTCGTAGGTTCTGGTAAACCTTTTGCCCAAATAAGTAAAAGCAGTCTGTGCCCTTGGAGGGTACAAACCTACTTTCGGCCTTATTATTTGGGGCTTTTTAAATTTACCAGATTTACGAAAGCCAAATAACTTGTCTAAAAGTCGTTTGAAATATGTCTTTTTATTCTATGTTTCTGTTTCTTGCTTAAAAATTTGTGGGTTCTTAATTACGCAAAGTAATCAGTATTTTTTGAAACATACAAGAATATATCGCAAAACTCATCGAAAATATGTTTCATAACATAAATGTTCTCCCCAGCCTATCGCTTCTTTGCGGCGTCGCCATTCCCAGGCTCGCCGCATATAGAGATGAAAAAGACGCTTTTTCTGGCAGCTGGCGCAGCCAGTTTTACATAAACCGCGCCTCCGGCGCTCCGACATTACATGGATTCTCAATACTTCAATCAATATAATAGTCTCAGGCCTACAGCCATCCTCCATAAAGCGCAGGATGTGCGATTTCTTTACAACCGGGGCGCGTAAGCCCCCGGAAAAGCACCCCTATCCAAAACTGCGAGGCAAGCCACGGAGTGCGCGCGCCTCGCCTTCCGCGCAAGCATAGGCAATCTAAATCAAGCAAAGACAATTAAAATTCTCCGTCCTTCTGCTTTTCCGCGCAGTTCTGCGTTCCACAAGACCCAAGAAAACCCCAAGAAATCATCCCCTCAGTCCCCGCAGCTGTCAAGCCCCAGCTGCATAGAGCCGTCCTCTTCCGGCATCGCGCATTCATTGCGGAATTCAATCCTGCGGAGGAACCGCGCCGGATTCCCTGCCACCACGGTGTATGGCTCCACATCCTTGGTCACGACGCTTCCGGCTCCTATCACGGCGCCTTCTCCCACCGTCACTCCGGGGAGAATCACCACGTTGCTCGCTAACCACACGTTATCACCTAACGTAACGGGCTTCGCACGCATTATGCCCTCATTCCTGTCGTCGGGCTGTAGCGCGTGTATCACCGTGCACAGCGTGCAGTTCGGCCCTATGAACACATTGTTGCCGATTCTCACCTCAGCCTCATCGAGAACGGTAAGGTTGAAGTTAGCCACGAAATTCTCACCCGCCGTGATGTTGAACCCGAAATCGCAGTGAAACGGGCTATGTATAGTGAATCTATGGCCGATGCTTCCGAACAGCCCACGGATTATCTCCTCTCTTTCCGCCCGTGCCGACGGCGGCAGCGCGTTAAGCCGGAAGCACGCCTCTTCGGTTTCGGCAAGGGCATTCCCTATGCCGGGGGTAAATCCGTTCATCCATACGCCTGAATTTAATTGTTGCATTTCCGATTTTATATCGGCAGGAATATCCCTCATAGGAAATCGGTTCATTTCATTTCGGTGATAAGGTGGCGTATTGCCGCCACGGGATGCACAAAGAGCATCCGCGGGCCGGTATAGCGCATTACGGCGCGTATTTTCTCGCGGTTGGCGGGGGAATAGCAGTGGATGTCGCATTTGCGGCAGCTCGACTTGGCATTCCCTTTCGGACAGCGGTCGAGGCGCGCGCGGGCATAGTCGAGCAGAGCGGCGCATTCGGGGCAGAGATTGCCGCTGCCGGCTCCGTGGTGTCGCCGGCAGTAGATGGCTATCATCTGTGCGATTGTCTTCTTCTCGCGTTCTATGCGTGTCATCCTGCGTCTCAGAATTCGGTGAAGGCCAGCGGAAGAAGAGATTTCACCGAGGGCGCGATATAGATTTCGCGGCTTCCGGCCAGAATCACCTTCACGTCGTGTCCGGCCAGCGTCTCGTATTGCAGAAGAGCCTGGCGGCATGCTCCGCATGGCGAAATCGGCGCTTCCACCTCCCGGCCTGAGGCGTCGCGCGCGGCGATGGCTATTGCCTCGAAGCGCGCGGCGGGAAAATTGGCGTGGGCCCAGTAGGCCGCCGTGCGTTCGGCGCAGAGGCTCGAAGGCGTGGCGGCGTTTTCCTGATTTGCTCCCTTCACAATCTCGCCGTTGTCGAGCAGCACGGCTGCTCCCACATGGAAATTGCTGTAAGGCGCATACGACCCCTCTACGGCCGCGCGCGCGGCGTCAACCAGACGGCGTTCGCGCTCGGTCAGCTCGTCGTATCCCGCTGCCGTCAGTTCGAGCTTTATCGTTTCGTGTCTCATCGCTTGCCGGTTCAGTCGTTGCTTATCTCTATTACTTTCAGGCGTTCGCCACCGGCAGGATCGTTGACTATCGAGCGGTAGTAGTTCTCGTCATATCCGGGGAAGTCGGGCGACACGGGCATGCCGTCGGCGGTGCGGGCGAATTTGCCGTCAGGCGTCATCTTCTTCACGTTTCCGTCGAGATACTTCACCAGCAGGAACTCGCCGAGTGAGCGGTATATTTTCACATAATCAGTGGTTGCGGAGCAGCTGTGGCTATTGAGCGTGGCGGCTGCTTCTGCGTGGGGCACCGATGCCAGGGTGGTGTAGTAGCTGTTTACCTGGTTTTCCAGCGAGTCCTCGAGTGCGGTCTGCACGCGGCGTATGTCGGGTATCATCTGGCTATAGCGGTGATAGGCCTGGTTTGCCACGAAGTTGGTGACCCAGAAGGCCGATTCCCAGCTGAACGTCAGCAGGTCGCCGTTGCCCTCGGCAAATTCGTGGGGAACGGTGGTGAGACTGTTGTAGATGGGGATGTAGACGCTTGTGTTGGCGTCGTCAACGCCGAACCAGAGCACACCTTTCATGGCCTCGGGAGCATCCTTGCGGAGCTGGGCCACGAGCGAGAATCCGGTCTGCTGGGTGGCTATGGCGCGCTCGTGGGTATATTCGGTGCCGTCAACCTTGTAGGTGAGGGGACGCCAGCGGTAGGGCACCTTGTATGAGCCTGCGCCCACGTCCTTGGTCATGTCCAGGGGAGTATCCTCGAAATGGTCGCGCATCATGTCCTTCATGTCGCGCACGGCGAGCTTGCGGTTGGGTTTCACCCACAGCGGCAGCGGTTCGCCTTTGCCTTCCAGAATCCAGGGAAGGTAGCGGTCCATGCCGTCGGCATACTTGTTGTAGAACGCCCACACGCGGCCGTCGCAGCCGCGGAGCGCGCCCATGTCGGCGGGTGCGTATGCCTTGGAGAAGCTGAAATCCTTGTCTTTGCCGTTGAAGTAACCCTGCGAGCGTGCAAAGTCTATCACATCCTTCGAATAGATGGTGTTTCCGCTCTTGTCGGCCAGCGGGAAGGTGTGGATGCGGGCGTGGTTGGCGTGGCCCGAGATGCAGTCGTCGGGCACGCGGCGCGCTACCCACACGGCTCCCTTGTCGGTTTTTCCTTTGCCTATGAGTTCCATTATCCACACCTCGTCGGCGTCGGCTATGGTGAAGCTTTCCCCCGATGAGGCGTATCCGTATTTATCCACCAGGTCGGTCATCACCTTGAGGGCCTCGCGGGCGGTCTTGGCGCGTTCCAGGCCCAGGAATATCAGCGAGCCGTAGTCAATAAGGCCGGTGCCGTTCAGCTCCGGGCGGCCGCCCCAGGTGCTTTCGGTTATCACGAGTCCGTGCTCGTTCATATTGCCCATGCGGGCGTAGGTGTGAGCTATCTCGGGTATCTCGCCCATATATTTGCCGGTGTCCCATTCGGTTACCTTGCGCATCGAGCCGGGTGCGTGGTCGGCGGCGGCGCGGTGGTAGAGCTCGCCGTAGAGCGTGTGGCTGTCGGCGGCATACGTTGCGAACACTGAGCCGTCAGTGGTGGCTTTCCGGCCGGCTATGAGGTCGGAGCAGGCCAGAGCGGCCGAGGCGCCCGATATCAGGGCAAGTGACAGTATTGTTGCTTTCAGTTTCATAAGTGATATGGTATTGTCAATGATTGGTATTTATGCAAAGATAATACTTTTTGCCTTGATTTAACTGTGCATTGCCTCCTTTTGTGGTTGTTTTATTGGATTTTTAGCTATCTTTGATGAAAATCCTCAAAAGCTTGTCTCAATTTCTATTAGGAAGCAAGCTCTTAAACGAAATCTAAATACCGCAAATCCCAAAAAAACGATAATAAACCATGATTTTCCCTAAGTTTTATGCCGCGGCGGCAATGGCTCTTGCATTGCTGACAGGTATTCAGGCGTCGGCGGCTCCGAAAGCGCCGTTCGAACGCGACAAGTATTACCGTGTGGTAACCCGCGAAAACCCTGCGGCCCTTACCCGTATCAATGACAACCGTGTGGCCCTGCGGCCTGTCAACGAGGCCGATACCGCCCAGATGTGGTGCATTGAAAGCCTTTCGGGCAGTTACCGCCTTCTCTCCCCCGACGGCCGCGAGGCTCTGCGCAACGCCGGCAATGATGTGGTCACCGGTGTGAACAACGGCTCCGACGAAGCCCAGTTCTGGCGTCTCGACGGTGTGAAAATCATAAGCGCCAACCGTCCCGATGTGGCCGTCGAGGCTCCGTCCATGACTCTTGTGCCCGTTGGCCGCGCCACCCGATGGAATTTCGTTGTGGCCGGACAGCGCTCAGTGACCGACATGGCCGATGCCGAGCGCCGCAACAACTATTGGGAAAACGAAGCCATCTTCCAGGAGAACAAGGAACCCGGCATTGCCACCATCATGCCCTACGGCTCCGATGCGGCCATGCACGCCGACCGTGCCTATTACGACACTCCCTGGACCGTTCCCGTCAACGACCGGTTCCTGAGCCTCAACGGCACCTGGCGTTTCAATTTCGTCGACGAGCCGTCGAAACGTCCTCTCGATTTCTTCAAGCCGGGCTACGATTTTAGCTCGTGGGACACCATCCCCGTTCCCTCCAACTGGGAAATGCTCGGTTACGACAAGCCAATTTACTGCAATGTGGAATATCCCCACTCCAATACTCCTCCCTTCATCAACGCCCGTCCGGGATTCAACGACGGCGGCAAGAACTACGGTATAAATCCCGTTGGTTCCTACGCCCGCAAGTTCGATGTGCCCGCTGACTGGGACGGCCGCCGCACCTTCCTGCATTTCGGCGGTATCTATTCGGCAGCCTTTGTGTGGGTCAACGGCAATTACGTGGGCTACACCCAAGGCTCCAACAATGTGGCCGAGTTTGATGTGACGAAATACCTTCATCCCGGCACCAACGATATCGCCGTGCAGGTGTTCCGCTGGAGCGACGGCTCTTATCTCGAGTGCCAGGACATGTTCAGAATGAGCGGCATATTCCGCGATACTTATCTCTACAATGTGCCTGAGGTGGCCGTGCGCGACCACCGCATCACATCCCGTCTGTCGCCCGACATGCGCCATGCCGACATGAAGGTGGAGCTCGATCTCGACAATCGCGACGGACTGCGCCGCGACCTCGCGCTGGAGGTGAGACTGGTCGACCCGCAGGGCCAGACAATCGCCTCGCGCTCGCTTCCGGTGCAGCTCGACGCCGCCCCCGGCACCACTACCGCCACCGTCAATTTCGCCGTGGACAATGTCCAGACATGGAATGCCGAAAGTCCCGCGCTCTACACCGTGGAGGTGGTGCAGCGCGACGCCAAGGGCAACGACGAGATGGCTTTCTCCACCAAACACGGTTTCCGCGACGTCCGGATTGACGGCTCGCTGCTCTATGTCAACGGCAAGCGCATAAATCTCAAGGGCGTGAACCGTCACGACACCCATCCCCGTCTGGGCCGCGCCGTCGATACCGAATCCATGCTCCGCGACGTCACCCTCATGAAGCAGAACAATATCAATACGCTCCGCACGAGCCATTATCCCAACAACGCCCGCATGATGGCCATGACGGACTATTACGGCATCTATGTGATTGACGAGGCCGACCTGGAGGACCACGCCAACCAGTCGATTTCCGACATGCCCGAGTGGATTCCCGCCTTCGTCGACCGCATAACGCGTCTGGTGACCCGCGACCGCAACAATCCTTCCGTGATTATATGGAGCCTCGGCAATGAGGCCGGCAACGGCGAGAATTTCGCCGCATGCTACGCCGAGGCACGCCGCCTCGACTCGCGCCCCATACACTATGAGGGAACCCGCTCCGACAAGCCTTACGGCGGTAGCCGCTTCTCCGATTTCTACTCCAAGATGTATCCCGGCATGAAATGGATGGAGGAGAACACCAGCGGTCTCGACAAGCCGATGATTCTCTGCGAGTATGCCCACGCCATGGGCAACGCCGTGGGCAATCTCGGTGAATATGTGGAGGCTATGGACAATTCCGATTCCACCATAGGCGGCTGTATCTGGGACTGGATCGACCAGGCCATCTACGATCCGCAGGAGATGAAACGCGGTGTCTACCGCCTCCACACCGGCTATGACTATCCCGGTCCCCATCAGGGCAATTTCTGCTCCAACGGCGTGATACCAGCCACCCGCGACGAAAGCCCCAAGCTCAAGGAAGTGAAGGGCGCTTACCAGAACGTTAAATTCCGGTTTGACGGTATGACCGACAAGCCTCTGAGCGCCCGCGTCACCCTCACCAACGAATATACCTTCCGCACTCTCGCCGGTCTTAGCCTCGAGGTAGAGGTGACCGTGGATGGTGTGAAGGCTGAGACATACACCCGCCAGCTTCCCGCCACGCAGCCGGGCCGGAGCGTCACGTTCGACCTTCCTGTGGCTGTCAATCCCAAAGCGCGCGACGTCAAGGGCAAGGAAGTCATCCTGAGCCTTCGCGTGAAAGAAAACAGCGCCACCTCCTATGCCCCCGCCGGTCACGATGTGGCCCAGTGGCAGTTCGTCCTGATTCCCCGTGACGCTATGGCCAAGGTGAAAGCCTCCGGCCCGAAACTCGAGGTGACCGAGACCCCTGCAGCGCTCACCGTGGCCAACGCCCGCGTGAAGGCCGTCTTCGAACGCTCCACCGCCACTCTCACCGCTCTCACCCTCGATGGTGTGGACGTGATTGCCGACGGCCGCGGACTCACCTACGACAATCATCGCTGGATTGAAAACGACCGTTACACCGACACCATTCCCGGCACCGATCCCGCCAAATCGCAACTCCTCTGGCATCGCGAAGGCAAGAATGTGGTTGTTAGCGCCATCAACGACGGTTCGAAGTGCGGCACCGACCTTGTCTACACCATCTATCCCGACGGCACCGTCGACCTTTCCGCCACATTCGTGCCCCATTCGGCCGACCTGCGCCGTGCCGGACTCTCGGCAGGGATAAATCCCGCCCTGAACCGCGTAGGATATTACGCCTACGGCCCTATGGAGAATTACAATGACCGTAAGGACGGCGCCATGATAGGCCGTTATGCCACCGTGGTCGACTCCATGACGGTGGGCTACGTCAAGCCTCAGAGTACCGGCGGCCGCGAAGGCCTGCGCGATCTCGTGCTCACCGGAGCCGATGGCCGCGGAGTGCGCATTGAGACACGTGGCAAGGTAAGCTTCAGCATCCTGCCGTTCACCGATGCCGACCTCATGAACGCCTCCCATCAGTGGGAGCTCACCCCGCGCCCCTTCAACACCCTCCATCTTGATGCCGTGACGCGTGGCGTAGGCAACGCCTCCTGCGGTCAGGACGTAGACACCCTCCACAAATTCCGCGTCCCCGACACCCCCCAGAACTACCGCCTCCGCATCACCCCCGTCACCCTCTGATCCCTTCGAATCCTAATTCCCCCCCCTCCATATCCCAGGCCCTTCCGACCCCTCCCGGTCCGAAGGGCCTTTCTGTCTCTACCTTGTTTCAAAACTGCGAAAAGTACGGCTACTCCATGGAGCAGCCGAATTCAATGCGTTGGTTCTCAGTGGATGCACAAGCGTGCATCCCAATGCTGTTTACTTAAGCCTAATAAACGGCTTTTTCACTATCGTAAAAGCTTGGTTTTCAATAGTGCTTTGAACAGTAAAATTCCTTAAGAGGGTGTTTCATAACAACTGTTAAGAATCCCCATCAAAAATGCCTCTGCTAAAGGAGAGGGCATTTCTAAATTG
>CAUBWJ010000023.1 GCA_958439725.1 uncultured Muribaculaceae bacterium
AGGTGGATGTAATTTTTGCCTCATTTTATTTGGTTTTTAATATAGTTCGTACTTTATTTCTTCAATAATTACCGTTATTCCCATGCGGCGGCTTATTGCTTCTCGAAATATCAGCTTAAGAGCGCCGGAACGTGGGTGGCCGGAGCAGGCTTCAACTATCAGGACATAGAAATGGATTTCGAAAGCCTCCCGGATGAAATGAAATCATATCTTCCGGGAAAGCAGACAAAATATACGTTCAAATACTGCGATTATGTGGCTTACGGAGGCTATGCGTATAATTTCGTTCTAAAGCCCCGCAGATGGCTTATCAACGTGATGGGTGTTCCGGCGGTGGGATATCGCCATGCCTATTCGCAGTCAAACGTAGGGAGCAAAAGCATGTTTGCTCTTAACGGTAATTTCAGCTTCGCAGCGGTTTATAATCACAGGGCTTTGTTCGCGTCGGTCAACGCCAACGTGAAAGCCCATGTCTATTTCGGAGGTGATTATACCTTTTTCAATTCCCTTTTCTCAACCTCGTTTACGGTCGGAGCGCGTTTCTGATTCGCCGCCGCACGGTTATTCGTAGAGATAGAACATTCGCTCCATCAGGCGCCATTTCTCGGATGACGTAAGTCCGGGCATTACTTTCTGAAAAGAGCCCATATATTCCTCCCATTCGGCCTGACGGGGAAGGGTGTTGAGCCGTTGCATTGCGGAGTCCCAGTCAAAATCCAGAGGTGTCTCCACTATCATGAAAAGCCTCGAACCGAGGATATAAAGCTCCATTTCAAGGATGCCTACCTCACGGATGCCCCGGATGATTTCTGGCCAGGCGTGTCCTTCGCTGTGGCGTCGGCGGTATTCTGCTATGAGTTCAGGGTTTTCTTTCAGGTCAAGCGTCTGGCAATAACGTTTCACGGGCTGGTGGAACTGTTTCACGGGATAGCCCTGGCTGGGATTTTCAGTTTTCATGTTTGAAAAGATTGTCGTTTTCGTCAAGTTTGAAGTCATGGGCCAGAAGGCCGATAAATTTTGAAATCTGGGAGATTGCTTTAGCCGTCTCAGGGGTAATCTCTTTTCCGGAGAGACGCAGCATCAACATTCCATAGAGAGCATTGAAACACGTTTCTATCTCTCCGGTCTTATCCTCCCCGGCCTTGGCTCGCAGTTCCACGATGTAGGGGAGAGTACGGTAGAATTCGGCGGTGTAGTCGGCAAAGCGCGGGTCGGCGAGCAAAGCGCGGTGGAGGTCGGCAAGCTGTATTATCACGTTTTTGTTCAGCTGGAGATGCCCTTTCTTTTCCACACCTTCGCGCCGCATCATGTCGATGAGCGATTCGTACCACTGGGCCATCTCCTCTTTCTGGGCGTCGGTCAGACCCTGATACCGGTCAATCACATTGGCCCGTATCTTGTCGAGATCAAGGGAATTTGCCCGTATTATGTCCTCGATCTGCCACATATACAGCAGATATTCGGCTATATTTTCCTTTCGTTTCTGGGATGCGATATACATTGTAACAATGGTTTTAAAGTATAAACGGCCGGGAAGCCCTGATGGTTTAGAAATCTGATTCCCAAAGAGAAATCTTTCCGTGGCCGGTTTTTCTCACATCTATGAGCCTTTGGTTGGACGATCCCTTGAAAATCAGCGATGTGTCGCGAAGGGGGAGCATGAACGGCCCGTCGACAATCACATCAATGTAGTCAAGCAGCGGGAGCCGCTGTGGGTCGGCAAGAAGCTGCTCGTATGTATATCCCGTGTAGCACCACAGATCAAGACCGAGGGCTTTGACACCTTTTAAGAGGGAAAGAAGAGCCTGAGAGTCCTGCTGGAGCGGGTCGCCTCCCGACAATGTCACCGGCATGTTGTTTTCGGCGATATGCTGAAGTAGCTGTGCCACGGTGGTAGGTGTGCCTCCGTTCGGGTTCCATGATTCGGGGTTGTGGCACCCCGGGCAATGGTGGTCGCATCCTGCGAAATATATGGAAGTACGGAGCCCCGGTCCGTCGACCGAGGTTCCGTCTATGATGTCCAGTACGTTCAGCGTCTGCTCCATCGGCCGGAAGTTATTTGTGGACCACGCGGTCGTTGAGCTCGGCAAGTTTGGCATTGTTCCATCGGTCGGTTGTGCCTACGAGGTAGCCGGTGATGCGCTGCAGCTTGTCGATATGTGTGCCTCCGCATTTGGGGCATTTCTCAAGACCTTCGGTGGCGTCCTCGTAGCCGCAGTCCATGCAGCGGTTGCGGTTATGGTTCACGGAGCAATAGCCGATGTTGTATTTGTCCATGAGGTCTACAATGTCGGCCACGGCTTTGGGGTTGTGTGTGGCGTCGCCGTCAATCTCCACGTAGAATATATGGCCTCCCCCTGTGAGCGCGTGGTAGGGAGCCTCTATGCGGGCTTTGTGCTCGGGCGAGCAGTGATAATAAACCGGAACGTGGTTCGAATTGGTGTAATAAATCTTGTCGGTGATTCCGGGGAGCACGCCGAAGCTTTTGCGGTCGCGTATGGTGAATTTACCGGAGAGGCCTTCGGCGGGCGTGGCGAGAATAGAGAAGTTGTGTTCGTATTTTTCGTTGAATTCGTTGACGCGGCTTCGCATGTGAGAAACGATTTTCAGACCGAGTTTCTGCGCTTCCTCGCTTTCACCATGATGTTTTCCCACAAGGGCCACAAGACATTCGGCAAGACCGATGAATCCTATGCCCAGCGTGCCCTGGTTGATTACGCTCTCTATGGTCTCGGTGCCGGAGAGTTTTTCGCTTCCGTTCCACAGTTTCGACATGAGCAGCGGGAACTGCTTGGCAAGGGCCGTCTTCTGGAAGTTGTAGCGGTCGCAAAGCTGACGGGCGGTGATGTCGAGCACCTTGTCGAGCTTAGAGAAGAATTTGTCGATGCGTTCCTGCTTGTCTTTCACCATCATGCATTCTATGGCCAGACGCACGATGTTGATTGTGGAGAAACTCAGATTGCCTCGTCCTATGGAGGTCTTTTCACCGTAGCGGTTCTCAAACACGCGGGTGCGGCAGCCCATCGTGGCTACTTCATATTTGTAACGCTCGGGGTCGTCGGGGGTCCATTTCTCGTGGTGGTTGAATGTGGCGTCGAGATTCACGAAGTTAGGGAAGAAACGGCGTGCAGTGACTTTGCAGGCCAGTTTGTAGAGGTCGTAGTTGCGGTCTTCGGGCAGATAGCTCACTCCGCGTTTCTTTTTCCATATCTGAATCGGGAAAATGGCGGTTGCGCCGTTGCCCACGCCCTCGTAAGTGGAGTTGAGGAGCTCGCGGATCACGCAGCGACCCTCGGCCGATGTGTCGGTACCGTAGTTGATGGAGCTGAACACAACCTGATTGCCGCCACGCGAATGAATGGTGTTCATATTATGGATAAATGCCTCCATTGCCTGGTGAACGCGGTCAACGGTTTTGTTCATGGCGTGCTGAAGCAGTCTTTCGTCCCCTTCCATTCCATCGAGAGGCTTTTTCAGATAATCATCGAGCTTGATATCGTAGAAGCGTGAAAGATCGCGGCCCGAGAGTTCTTCGAGCTGTTTGATTTCCTCGATGAACGATGAGCGCACGAAAGGAGCCAGATAGAAGTCAAATGCAGGGATGGCCTGACCGCCGTGCATTTCGTTCTGGGCTGTTTCAAGCGAGATGCAGCAGATTATGCTTGCGGTCTCGATTCTTTTTGCGGGGCGTGATTCGCCGTGTCCGGCCGAGAATCCCTTGGAAAGAATGCGGTCCATGGGGTGCTGCACGCAGGTGAGGCTCTTGGTGGGATAGTAATCTTTGTCGTGGATATGGAGGTAGCCGGAGCGCACGGCATCGCGGGCTTCCTGCGAAAGAAGATAGTCGTCAACAAAGGGCTTGGTGGTCTCGCTGGCGAATTTCATCATCATTCCCGCAGGGGAATCGGTGTTCATGTTGGCGTTCTCGCGCGTGATGTCGTTGCTTTTGGCCTCTATGATTTCCAGGAACATGTCGCGGGTCTTGGCGCGGCGAGCGATGCTTCGCTGGTCGCGATAGGCTATATAGCGTTTCGCCACTTCCTTGCGGGGGGAGTTCATGAGCTCCACTTCAACGCGGTCCTGAATCTCTTCAACTGTCATGCGTTCGTCGCCGGTGACACCTATGCGGTCGGCTATTTTTTGAATCAGGGCTTCGTCTTCGCCACACTCGGTCTGAAGCATGGCTTTTCGGATGGCGGCTTTTATTTTTTCTTCATTATAGCCTACCACGCGTCCGTCGCGTTTGATGACAGTCTGTATCATTGTGTATGGTGGATTTTATTATAAATTCTGGATTAATATGCCTGTTGGCGACGAGGGAGATTTAAAGTCCATGCAAAGGTGGAAAATTACTTTAAATCATCCAAATATTATTACAAGAAAATATTGTAAAAGTTTTGTTTTGGAAAACTTTTAAGGTCTATTGAAAAATTAATCATCTTATTTATAATGAAATGTAAAATATTTTGGAAAACTTTTGTGTCTGAACTATTGGGAAAGATTCTTAAAATTGTTATTTTGACGGTGCGTTGCGGATATGGAATTTTTCTTGCTAAATTTGCAATTACAATCCTTTGATTATGTACAAGTCTTGTTCTTCAATCCAGAGTGCGACAGCCGATATTCTTGCGGCTCATGGTGTCCGAGATGTGATTGTGTCGCCCGGTTCACGCAATGCGTCTATAATAGAGGCCATGAGTGCGTCGTCACATTTCCGGATTACGAGGGTGGTGGATGAAAGGTCGGCCGGGTTCATCGGACTGGGCATTGCGTCCATCACGAATCGCCCCGTGGCAGTTGTGTGCACGTCAGGGACCGCACTGCTGAACTACGCGCCGGCTCTCGCCGAGGCTTATTACAGAAACATACCTCTGATATGCGTTTCTGCTGACCGTCCGGCAGAGTGGATAGACCAGAACGACTCACAGACCCTGCGGCAGCCGGGCGCGTTGGCCAACGTTGTCAAGAGCACTTACGATATTGGTCGTGGTGCCGGTGAGAACTCCTTGTGGGAGGCCGAGCGGCTGCTGAACGACGCCATGCTTACGGCTCTCGACGAGGTAAGAGGGCCGGTGCATGTGAATATACATCTGCCCGACTGTGCCTCCGAGTGCATGGAATCCGACTCCGGTGAGGCGAGAATCATCGAGATGCTTCCTTCGCGAAGGGATATCACCTACAATGATGCCGCCCGATTGGCCGAAACCATATCCTCCACTTCAAAGGTGATGATTCTTTGCACGTGTGCCGCTCCCGACAGCGGGCTTATGCAGGCATTAACTTCATTGTCAAAATTGGACAATATCGCGGTGCTTTCGGAAAGAGTGTCAAACGTGTCTGTGCGCGATGCGGTGTTCGCTCCCGAAGCCGTGATAGGCTCCATGGACGAGGAGAAGAAACGCGATATGGCCCCCGAGCTTCTGATAACAATAGGGGGCGCTCCGATTTCGGCCGGTCTTAAAAAATATCTCCGGCAATATTCTCCTGCCCGACACTGGAATCTTGGTTACACGCGGGCGGTTACAGACTGCTATAAGGCTCTCTCCCTCCGTATCGAGGCGGATCCGGCCATGGTTCTTGCCAAGATTGCAAAGCAGATGCCGGAGAGTTCCGTCGGCAGTGACCATTTCAGAAAATGGAATGTTGCATACGAAAGAGCGCGCAGCCTCATCCAGGGGTATGCGTCGCGTGCGCCCTGGAGCGATTTCAAGGTCATGGGATTCATAGCCTCGCAGATACCGGCGCGGTGGAACATACAGCTGTCAAACGGAACGGCTGTGAGATATTTCGAGTTGCTTTCCGTTGGGCGCTACCACAGGGTTGACTGTAACCGCGGCGTGAGCGGAATTGACGGGTGCACATCCACTGCCGTGGGTGCGGCGATGGCCTACAATGACACAACGCTGCTTATCACGGGCGACATGAGCGCCGCCTACGATCTCGGAGGTCTGGCTCTGGCGCGTGAGGCAGAACGGCTTAAGATAGTGGTGCTGTGCAATTCCGGAGGCAATATTTTCAGGACCATCAGGGCTACACGTGAGCTGACCGTATGCGAGCCTTATCTTGCCTCGATGCCTGAGCTTCCGCTGCAATCGCTTGCCCAGGCATACGGCATGGGCATTTATGAGGCTTCTGAAGAAAGGGAGCTGCGGGAGGCCTGGCGTGGGTTCGCGGCCCACAGTGGCCCGGCAATACTTGCCGTAAACACTTCGCCGCAGATTTCCGCGGAAGTTTACCAGGGCTTCTTTGATTTTATGAGCAAAAATTGACAAACAATACACATACATTATTATGGAAAAGATAGAATGGAAAACCATCAAGGAGTATGAAGATATTCTGTTCCAGCAGTTTGAAGGTATAGCAAAGATTACTATAAACCGTCCGCAGGTCTACAACGCGTTCCGTCCGCAGACCAACCGCGAGATGCTCGATGCCATGGCCTATTGCCGTGAGGCGAACGATATAGGCGTGGTGGTTCTCACCGGTGCCGGTGACAAGGCGTTCTGCTCCGGAGGCGACCAGAAGGTGAAAGGTGTGGGTGGTTATATTGACGAGAACGGTGTGCCCCGTCTCAACGTTCTTGACCTTCATAAAGCCATACGTTCCATTCCCAAGCCTGTGATTGCCATGGTCAACGGCTATGCTATCGGTGGCGGCTGTGTGCTTACGGTTGTCTGCGACCTTACCATCGCATCGGAAAACGCCCGTTTCGGCCAGACCGGCCCGAAAGTGGGAAGTTTTGATGCCGGCTTCGGCTCGACGTATCTCGCGCGGTGCGTGGGGCAGAAAAAAGCCCGTGAAATCTGGTTCCTTTGCCGCCAGTATACGGCCCGTGAGGCCGAGGCCATGGGTATGGTCAACAAGGTTGTGGCTCCCGAGCAACTCGAGGCCGAAACGGTTGACTGGTGCCGCACCATTCTCAAGCGCAGTCCGATGGCTGTGCGTATGATCAAGCGCGCTCTGAACGCCGAACTCGACGGGCAGCGAGGCATGATGGAATTTGCCGGAGATGTGACCTTGCTTTATTATCTGATGGAGGAGGCTCAGGAAGGCAAGAATGCTTTCCTTGAAAAGCGCGAGCCTGATTTTGGCAAGTTCCCTAAATTCCCGGGCTAAGATGCTTAGAGCAGAATGGGCGCCATATAATCTCGATTTCCGTTTCACGGCCGTTACCTCCCGGGAGAGGATGAAACGGAAATCCACTTATTTTGTGCGCGTGTACGATACTTCGTGTCCTGAGGCGAAGGGGCTGGGTGAGTGTGCGCTCTTCCGGGGGCTTAGCGCCGACGATGTGCCGGATTATGAAGCGGTGCTGACGGCCGCATGCCGTGATATCGAGCGTTTTCCTGAGTCGGTTCCCGAGGCATTCTCCTCGATAAAATTCGGACTGGAGACAGCTGTGGCCGATTTGCGCTCCGGCGGCGTCATGAAGCCGTCTCCCGGCGCATGGGCCGACGGTAAAAGCGAGACAGTGATAAACGGGCTTGTATGGATGGGTACGCGCGACGAGATGCACGCGCGCATCCGTGAGAAACTGGAAGCCGGATTCAGATGCGTCAAGCTGAAAATCGGTGGAATTGATTTCGACCGTGAACTTGAGTTGCTGCGTGGTATCCGTGAGGGTTTTGACAGCAAATCGCTTGAGATACGCCTGGACGCCAACGGGGCGTTCACACCCTCCAACGCAATGGAGCGGCTGGAGGCTCTGGCACGTTTCGATATCCATTCCATAGAGCAGCCCGTCAAGCAACGTCAATGGAAAGAAATAGCGTATATCTGTCGGCAATCTCCCATACCCGTGGCTCTTGACGAGGAGCTTATAGGAATCACGGATAAAGACGAAAAGGAAAGGATACTTGACGCTATTGTTCCGCAGTATGTGATTCTGAAGCCGGCTTTGTGCGGCGGATTCTCAGGCGCCGATGAATGGATAGAGCTTGCGCGGCTGCGGAATATAGGATGGTGGGCTACCTCGGCTCTTGAATCGAACATCGGACTCAATGCCATAGCCCAATGGGTGTCGCAGAAGAATCCCGTAATGCCCCAGGGCCTGGGAACCGGTGCGTTGTATCACAACAATATCCCTTCGCCCCTGAGACAGGAACGCGATGTGCTCCTTTCTGATCCTTTCCGGAAATGGGATTTAACCATGCTTGATACGCTTGAATGGAACTGACAGGATATAGTGAGGAGTGTTCGGCGTTTGCAGCCGAATGGAACGATGGCGGAAAAGATTTTGTCGTGGCCCATACTTCGGGATCAACCGGCACGCCGAAAGAGATAAGGCTGAGCAAAAATGACATGGCTACTTCAGCCCGTGCCACAAACCGTTTCTTCGGGATTGACTCCGGGTCTTTGCTCCATCTGCCTCTTTCGCCATCTTATATCGCAGGAAAGATGATGATTGTAAGGGCTTCCGAGGCCGATTGTGCACTTTTGGCCGAGAAGCCATCGTCATCACCTCTGGCTGACTATGTCGGGCGTGATATTACGCTCTCTGCTGTAGTTCCCTCGCAGATTCCGGGACTTCTGAACGGAAAGGGCTGGCGGAAAATTGACAATCTGATTATTGGCGGTGCTCCGCTCTCGGCTCCGACAGAAAGAAAACTCCTGAAGATAGGGCTGCCGACATACGCCACATACGGCATGACCGAGACCTGCAGTCATGTGGCCCTGCGAAAACTCGGAAGCGAGTTTTTCAGGGCACTTCCCGGAATCAGTTTTTCTCTGGATGAGAGGGGATGTCTTGCCATAGATGCACCGCAGTTCTCTTTTAAGAGGGTGGTGACCAATGACCTTGCGGAGCTTGACGGAGCATGGGCTTTCCGGTGGCTTGGGCGTTACGACAACGTGATCAACTCCGGTGGCATAAAAATCATTCCCGAGGCAATTGAGGCGAGAATAGCGCCATTAATGGGCGATGTTCCGTTTTATATCAGTTCGCGCGAAAGCGAGCGCTGGGGCAGGGAAGCGGTTCTGATTGTCGAGGGGGAGACGTCGCCCGTAAGTCTTGCGCAGCTTAAGGAGCAACTGGGAGTGATATGCCCCAAAGAGATAATATGTGAGCCGAAATTCGACCGCACTTCTTCCTCAAAGATAATCCGAAGGAGCTATTGAAACTGTTGTTTTGACTTCATTTATTTCCGACAGTCAGGCAAATCGAGCAAAGCTTCTATCTGGGGAAGGACGGCCTGGGCGCCGTCGTTGTTTATGACGCGTTTCTTCAATGCCGGAATAGCTTCTTCTTCGGCTTTCTGGGCTTCCATCCTTTTTTCTATTTCCGGTATGCTCAGATTGTTTCTGGCGATTACGCGGTCGATGCGGATTTCTTTCGGCGCCGTAACTTCCCATATTTCGTCAACCAGAGCATCCATGCCTGATGAATGCAGAATGGCAGTCTCCACAAAACATATCTTTCGGCTCGAGCTCCACTCTCTGAAATGGTCGCGTACATGGCGGTGTACAATTCTATTGAGTGCTTCGAGAGCCTGCGTGTCCGAAAAAACTTTTTGAGCCAGAATCCTGCGGTCGATGCCGGAGGCGGTGACGGCCTCACGGCACACTTCGGTACTGATGGCGAGTTTTATATCCTCGCTTTCCTCCATAATCTGTCGGGCCTGAGAATCACAGTCGTAGATTTCATAGCCCATGCATCCGAGCACGCGTGCCACTACGCTTTTACCGGAGCCTATACCTCCGGTAATGGCTATTATTCTGTTCATTTCGATGTCTGGAAGATGTATTCCACACTGTCGGGGTGGAAAGTTACGTTATGGTAGTGATCGGGAGTGAGCGACGGCAAGACCTTTGTCTTGGGTTTGCTGAGGTCTATTTTGGAAGCGTCGATTGTGACCTTAAGAGGATAATCGTCGTTGAAAGCGCTCATAGGCACGAGATAGCTCACTTCCACACTCGATGGGAATGTGACGAGCTGGCTGCCTTCAGGGAGGTTGGTTACTTCTATCGGCACCATGCGGCGTTTCGATATCAGTGGTTCTACCGGCACCGTTACCTTGACTCTTTCCGGGATGATTCTCATTCCCGGAAGTTGCTTGATTTTGAGGTCGAATATCGTAGTATCTTTCAGTTCGGAAGCTGATCCGAGCTCCGTCTCTATCTGATGGAGTCCTGAGGGAATTTCGCTGTCGGAGTATACTTTCACCGAGTCGAAATCAGAGATGATTTCTCCGGAAATAATACTCTGGAGCGATGCCTTTACTTCGAGATTGATTTTAAGCGGAAGCACCTTTCCCGGGGCGGTGGTGAAGGGGGCGTAGATAGAATCGGGTCTTACGCTGATTATCTGTGCCGCCTGCCCGAAATACTCTCTGAGACGACTGTCGATTTTCATTTTCGACATCTCGAAGGTCCTGTCGGGGGTAGCGTAATCGTTGAATTTCAGTTTCAGCACCGGAGTTCTTCCTCCCCAGAATCTGATTAGCTGTGAGCCTTTGGCCTGCACCATGGCGTTGATGGTGCGTGGCACGCTTCCGATTATCACCACCGAATCCGGAACATTGTCAATTTCCACCGGAATTTCATAATCGCGCTGCACTTCGTTGTCGAGCGAAAGGAAGATCCAGAACAGGAATGCCACGCACACACACATCAGATACAGCACTACGTTGCGTCCTTTGGCTGAGCGAAGTGCAAGACGGCATTCCAGCAGAAACTTCTTGAGTGAATTTGGAAGGCTCATGGCTATTTATTAAACAAGCTCTAAGAGTTCAAGCCCGAAAGGCTTTCCTGCCGTCCGGGCTTGAAATGATAGGGTTAAGAGAAATCAGTTGTTTGCTTTCTTCTCAGCGTCGGCGTCCTGCTGGGCTTCGATGGCCGAAGGATAAACCGAGCCTTTGTCGATTGTGATTACGGTGTCGCGTGCTATCTCAAGGTCGAATGTGGTATCGCGAACTTTGCGTATCTTGCCATAGATGCCTCCGGCGGTGACCACGTTTGAGCCAACGGTGAGGCCTTCACGGAATTTCTTTATTTCTTTCTGCTTCTTCTGCTGGGGGCGAATCATAAAGAAATAGAATATTACGATGATGGCTACAATCATCAGAATGTTCATGAGTCCGGCATTGTCGCCGGCCTGAAGAAGAATCATTGAGTACATGTCGATATTGGGTTTATATTACTGTTTGTTCAGCAAATATAGTGTTATTAATTCAATTTTTAAGCAGTTTTCCTTCCTTTTTCAGATAGTTTATCACAGAGAAGAGTATTCCGTTGATGAATTGTCCGCTTTTCGAGGTGCTGTAGCAGTTGGCAATCTCGATATATTCGTTCATTGTCACGGGCACCGGGATGGAAGGGAAGTTGAGAAGTTCCGAGATGGCGGTGCACATTATTATCACGTCCATGAAGGCCAGACGCTCGGGATCCCACTGCTTCTCGTTGATAAACTTGTCGATGTAGCTGCGGTAGGTGCCATAGTTCTCTACGGTGTCCACAAAGAGCTCGCCACCGAAGCGGGCGTCTTCATCATCCTTGAATTTCGGTAGTAGTGTGATTGGGGAAGCGGGGTCGGCTGATGCCCGCTTTATGGTCTTGATTACGAAGGTGCCAATTATGTCCAGGTCATCGTTCCAGTAGACTGACTCCGATTCTATTGCCTCGGCAAGGATATCCGAAGGCAGGATTACGTTCTTGATTATTGATCGCCAGAACTCGCAGTCGTCCGCATAGCTTACCCCCGGAGCCGCCATATAGTCGGCATAGATATCGCTCTGCAGCACTTTGTCGAGAAGCAGTTTGAGCGTTTCTGACCCGTTGTCCCATGAAATAGGATTGCTCTTCAGATATTCTTTCATTTCAGGGCTTTCCTCGAGGTTTGCCACAAAAGTATTGTCGATAAAACGGGTGTCCGGGTTAAGGTCCTCGGGGCTCGGTAGATATTTATGGCGTGCGTTGTCGAGGCGGCGAGCCTGCAGACGCGTCAGTTCGATCGGGAGCAGAAGCAGAGCGAAATAAAGCTCGCGTGCCTTGTCGAGGGAGCGTTCGAGCGAATTGCGTGCCTCGATAAACATTGTGCGGGTGTCGGAGAAGCCCTCGAGGGTCGAGACAAGCATTTTGAATGCGTGCTCATAGCCGGCGATGGTATAGTCGGGGTTCTTTCTGGCAGCCTCGGTGAGTTCGGGGCTTTTCTCCATAATGGTGCGGATAATCACAACCCAGAAAGCCACATCGTCCTTCATTGAAAGATCTTTGGTGCGGATATAGCTGCGGTAGGCTCCGCTCTGTGTTATCTTGCTGTAGATTGCAAGGGCCGCGTCGTTGAATGCCTCGGAATTGGCGGCACGGCGGAAAATGACGGATCTTACGTTGACATCGCTGAACAATGAACGCACCATTTTGCCTGCCGAAAGATATTTGTTGTCGGAAATTGCTCCTACCAGTTTTTCTGATCCGGCAAGACGGAAGCCTGAAATGCGGAGGATGAGCAAAAGCAAGTCAAGATAAAGCGAATATGCATAACGTTTGTCGCGCGACTCCGATTCGGGAGCAGATTCGATATGAAAATCGCTCTGCGTCAGAAGATAGCTGTAAAGAATCTGTATGACCTTGATTCTTATCAAAACTCGATTTATCATGACTCTAATGTTCTATTTGTGGTTTTACGCTGCAAATTTACATAAAAAAACGTCTCCCCGCGCCATTTCCCGCAAAATCTTCAGTTTCCGGGCATCGGCAAAGATACAGAATTATGGTTCGGAAGCTTTTAACCGACAAAACTATGCGTCATGGGGAGGATGCATAGTTTTGTCGGTTGGGGATTTATCAGGGGAGAGAGGGGATTTCAGGCGGTGGGCTGTTCGGCGTTGTCGGCGGCCATGTGGTTGAAGCCCTGGGCGCGGAGGGGCATCTCGGCGCCGTCGCGGGTGATCATTGCCGTGCCAAGCTCGGGTTTGGTTATATGGCCGATGACTTTCACGCCTTCGATTTTGCTGACGGCGTCATGCTGGTGTAGCGGAACGGTGAAAAGCAGTTCGTAATCCTCGCCTCCGTTGAGAGCGGCCGTCACCAGATTCATTCCCAGTTCCTCGGCCATTACAGCAGTCTGATAGTCGATGGGTATGCGGTCTTCGTAAATGCGGCATCCTGTGTTGCTTTCCTTGCATATATGGATGAGTTCGGAGGAAAGGCCGTCGCTGATGTCGATCATCGATGTGGGGGTGATACCGGCTTTGGCCAGAGCCTCTACGATATCGCGCCGTGCTTCGGGCTTGAGCTGCCGCTCGATCAGATACTCTTTTCCACCGAATTCAGGCACGAAATCCTTGTTTCCGGCCGATGCCGTTTTCTCCCTTTCAAGCAGCTGCAGACCCATATAGGCTGCGCCGAGGTCACCGCTTACGCAAATCAGGTCGGTGTCTTTGGCTCCGGAGCGTTTCACGGCTTTGTCTGGCTCCACATCGCCTATACAGGTGATGCTTATCACGAGGCCCGAACGCGATGCCGTGGTGTCGCCTCCCACCAGATCCACGCCATATACATTGCATGCAAGCCTGATGCCGGCGTAAAGCTGCTCCATGTGTTCGACGGTGAAACGCGAGGAAACGGCAAGCCCCACGGTAATCTGCCTCGGGGTGCCGTTCATGGCGTAGATATCCGAGAAGTTGACCACAGCGGCTTTGTAGCCAAGATGCTTGAGAGGAACGTAGGTGAGGTCGAAATGCACACCTTCAAGGAGCATATCGGTGGTGACCAGAACATCGGTCTGGGGATAACTCGCCACAGCGCAGTCGTCGCCCACACCCGTTATGGTGGATTTATTTACAGGTTCTATTCCTGCCGTCAGACGGTCGATAAGGCCGAACTCGCCGATTGACGAAATTTCTGTTTCCTGGCTCATTGTTGTTACAGACGAAGGTTTTCACTCTGCGCGCTCCACGAGCTCACGCATTATTTCCATCATTCTCGGCTGGGCCTCCATGGCGGCTTTCTGTACCTCCTCATGGGTGGGAACATCCATCACTTCTTTTCCGCCGAGGTCGGTGATTACGGATACGCCGAACACCTTTATTCCGGCATGGTTGGCCACAATCACTTCGGGAACGGTCGACATTCCAACGGCATCACCTCCGATAATTCTGAAATACTCATATTCCGCGGGAGTCTCGAAAGTCGGCCCCTGGGTGCCTACATATACACCGTGCATCACGCGTATGCCTTTCTCGGCCGCGATTTTGTCGGCGAGGGCCACAAGATCGTGATCGTAGGCTTTGGTCATGGCCGGGAAGCGCGGGCCCAGACGGTCGTCGTTCTTGCCGCGGAGGGGATTCTCGGGGAAGAGGTTTATGTGGTCGGTGATTATCATGATGTCGCCCACACGGAATTCCTTGTTCATTCCGCCGGCGGCATTGCTTACGAAAAGGGTGTCGATGCCGAGAGCCTTCATCACGCGCACCGGGAAGGTCACCTCCTTCATATCATAGCCTTCATAGTAGTGGAAACGTCCCTGCATGGCCATGACCGGCTTGCTGCCAAGTTTGCCGAATATCAGGTTGCCCGAATGGCCCTCAACGGTGGATACGGGGAAGTTCGGAATCTCGGTGTAGGGGATTTTCACCTGGTCGGTGATATGATCCACGAGTGCGCCAAGGCCGGTTCCGAGGATAATGGCCGTGCGGGGCATCGGACCTATTTTGTTTTTGATATAGTCAGCTGTCTGTTGGATTTTTTCAATCATTTCGGTTATGAGGTTTTGATTTTACTTTAGATTTAACAAGCAGGGCCCGGCTAATGTTGAATTACCGGAATTAAGAAAGAGCGCGGCTTGTGCGGATCATTCTTTCGATGGTATCCTTCAGGTCGGGCCCCTCGGAATGCATAAGGTCCACTTTTATGGGGATATAATATGCGTATTTCCTGAGCTGGTGAGGAAAATATGGGTTGTTCATGAGCCTTACGGCGTCTTTTTCAGTGGTGAGGAGGAGCTTTCGCCGTCCGGGCATGGAGTTGAACTTCTCAAGGATGCTGTCCATGTCGGAATGTGTGAAATGATGGTGGTCGGAGAAACGCTTGATTTTGAATTTGGCGCCGAAGCTTCTTACATATCTGGCAAACGGCTTCGGATTGGCCACGCCGGTTACAGCCAGAATGGTGTCCTCCGGTCCCAGAGTCTCAAGCCCCGGATCGGAGGGCGCTGACTCGAAGAGCGGTACAGGCTTCTCGTAATTGTAGCCGGTGAAGTAGAGCTGCTGGTATTTGAAGAGTTCGAGACGCTCTTTGAATATGCGGCAGTCCATAGGCTTCATTTCCTTGGGGCATTTCGTCACCACCACTATATCCGCGCGGTTCAGAGCCGACATAGGCTCGCGGAGGCGTCCGAAGGGCAGAAGGTGGTCAAGGAAAGCCGGACGGTTGCGTTCCATGAGCACAACAGAAATGGTGGGCTTCACGTAACGGTGCTGGAAGGCGTCATCAAGCACCAGCAGATTAAGCGAGGGATTGGCCTCGCGCATGGCCTCGATACCTTTCACACGGTTTTCGCATACGGCTACCGTAACACCGCGCTCACGGAATTTCCGGTAAATCTGATACGGTTCGTCGCCGATGGTGTCGGGGGTGCTGTGCTCCGTAGCAAGGACAAAACCTTTGGTCTTGCGTTTATAGCCCCGGCTAAGGACGCCGATGTTGTATTTGGAGCATAATGACTCCACTATGTATTCGGTATGCGGCGTTTTACCCGAACCTCCCATGGAGAGGTTGCCGACCACGATTATAGGAATGTTGAATTCTTTCTGTTTAAGGAATATGCCATGGTTGAACATCGCATTACGCACCGACATTACCCAGCCGTAAATTTTGCTGACCGGGTAAAGAATAAGGAACGATAGCAGATTTCTCTTAGCCATGGCGCGTATATATCGGCATCAGCCCCCGATTAAGTATAACTTCGCATTCGGAAGAGTCCTTGAACCGGGGATGTGATTTATTCCATCATCATAATTTCCATCCGGCACTGAAGCGGGCTCATTTCCGCTACGGCACGGAGCTTGAAATAGTAGTCGGCAGCCGCGCCGAGCTGTTTGCCCACAATTCTTGTTTCGATATTTTTACGGAGGGAGCGCACCTGAGCCCAGATGTTGTCAGAGTTGTCAGGATAAGCTACAACCCGGTAATCGTCGGCGGCATCAAGTTCGGCAGCCATATCGCTGATGGCGAGCTGCAGTCCTCCCATTTTGTCAACAAGGCCTATTTCGTGAGCGCTTGCGCCATCCCATACACGGCCCTGTGCAATGGCATAGATAGAATCGACGGGAAGATGGCGTCCGGCGGCACAGCGTTCGGCAAAGAGCTTGTAGCCACGGTTCACGTAACCCTGCATGGCTTCGCGCTGCGGGGCAGGCATCGGTTTGAACAGTTCAGGGAATGAGCCGGTGTTGGTGGCCACAGTTGCTGTATGCACTCCGAGCTTATCGTTGAGCAACTTCTGGGCGTTGGGGATGAGTCCGAAGATACCGATGGAGCCGGTGAGGGTGAGGGGTTCGGCGTAAATACGGTCGGCACCGCATGAGATATAATAGCCTCCCGAAGCAGCTACATCGCCCATGGATACATAGAACGGTTTGCCGGTTAGTTTCTTGAACTGCTGCAGGGCCTCCCAGATCTGTTCGGAAGCAAACGCGCTTCCTCCTCCGGAGTTCACGCGCAGAACCAGACCGTCAACGTCGTCATCCTTCGCGAGGTCAAGAATCTGAGGCACGAGACGCGATGAGGCAATGCCGTCTTCACCGTCCTCGGTAATGTCGCCAAGGGCATAAAGAACGGCAATCTTCTTGCTTCCTTTGGGGCTCATAGCGTTTTTAACGGCTGACGTGGCACAGTATTCGTTGAGGCTTATAAGTCTGGGCTTTTCCATGTCGGTGCCTTCAAGAAGCACGGAGTCCATTTCATGACGGTAGACCAGACGGTCCACTATTTTGCTGTTCACGTAGGTATCGGCAGCCTTGGCGAAAGTAAAGGAGTCGGCCCAGGCGTTGACTGAATCGGCAGGAACGCCGCGGGAATCGGCAATTCTCGATTTGAGCGTGCCCCAGATGCGGGAGAGAAAGTGAAGAGTCTGTTCGCGGTTGGCCTCGGAAATATCATTGAGAATGAACGGCTCAACAGCACTTTTATATGTGCCCACTTTCACCACCTGCACCTCTACTCCGAGTTTGTCCAGAAGGTCTTTGAAATAGAGAATGGTCGAGGAAAGACCGTGGATGTCGACCATTCCTATGGGGTTTAGGAAAATGCTGTCGGCGCCGCATGCCAGGAGATAGTCACCCTGGGAATAGTTGTCGGAGTAGGCATAGACCGGTTTTCCCGACTCGCGGAATGAAGCAAGAGCGTCAAGAATAGCCTGGGTCTGGGCGAGGCCGGCCGAGATGCCGTTGCATTCCAGGAATATGCCCCGTATTTTGTCGTCGGACTTCGCGGTTTCAATCGCAAGGCGCAGATCTTCGAGAGCGATGGTGTTCTCGGCCTGTCCGTATAATCCTTCAAGGAGCGATGCTGGCTGGTCGCGGTCTACAACCGCACCAGACATATCAAGGTGAAGGAACGTATCCTTCTTGATTTTTTTCGAGGGAGAATCACTGCTGCCGGATGCGACTATCACTGCTATGAAAATCAGAAATGTAAAAAAGGATAGCACAATGGCAAGCCAGGCGCCGGTAAGTGCGCCGAGGAAACCTGTCCAGAAATTTTTCATTTGTGTAATGATTATCTGTTTGTAATGGATGGTATTGAAACCACGTTACAAATTTAGTATTTAAAGCCGAAACGTCATATTATATGCGTAAAATATTAACGCATGCGATGATTCGCGCTTGTTTGCACTGTTCCGGGCGCGAAAATAACGATTCAGAGATTTATCTCGAAATCGTCGGCATCGCGCCAGGGTTCGAACCGCTTGCGGTCGCGGTTGAAGGTCTCGGCTATGAGAGTGGAATAAACCGTGCCGTCGTCGCGGCGGTCGGCTACGTCATCTCCCCAGTTATTGAAAATCTGGGAGTCGCCACGGTTATATACGCCGTATAAGTCATGTCCTTCACGGTTGCACCCCAGAACGTATGCCTGGTTTTCAATGGCACGGGCAATCAGGAGATGCTTCCATGCAAAGAACCGTGCGTGGGCCCAGTTGGCGGGAACCACCAGTATGTCGTAATCGTTGTTGAATGCGCGGTTCCATGCCGGGAATCTCAGGTCGTAGCAGATGCTCATTTTGACATTCCAGGTCTTGATGCTGATTATCGGGGAGAGGGAATCGCCCCGCGTGAACAGCTCGCTTTCGCCACCGTAACGGAAAAGATGACGTTTGTCGTAGAACACCCGCTCCCCGTCGGGCGACACCATGAATCCACGGTTATAGTACCGGCCGTTATCCACAGCTGTGAACCCACCCCAGATATGCATTCCGAATTTCGAGGCCCATTCCTGGACGGTGGTGATGGTTGTCCCGGTGTTGGTCTCGGCCGTGCGCGCCAGTACCGCCGGATCGGCTGTGAATCCCGAATTGAACATTTCCGGAAGTACCACGAGGTCTACATCCTTATCAAGATTCTCAAGCCTCTTCGCAACGGCTGCGAGATTGGCCTGTACATCCCCTTCTAAGATATCATGGGGCAATAAAGCTGTCTTGAGGTTTTCTGAAGGCATGGATATCAGTCTGCTGTGAATTGGTCAGTTTTTTTTCCCTTGGCACCTTTATAGAAATTCTTTACTGCACGCATATCTGCGTCCATGTCGCCTGTCGGTTCGAAAACCTGCGACATCTCCACGTGTTTGCGTGAAAAATCAAGGATGCCTATAAGAACGGGAACATGCGCTCCGTAAGCTATCCTCAGGAAGCCGGTATGCCAGTCGGATGTACGCTTCCTTGTGCCTTCGGGGGTGATAGCGATTGCCATCCGGTCGGTGGAGTTGAATTTTTCAATCACCGCCTCAACCAGGCTTTTACCGGTACGGCGTCGTCGCGGTACGGGTATGCCCCCGAGCGCGCGGAAAACAAGGCCCATCGGGAAAAAGAACCAGGATTCTTTCATTAGAAAGCCGGCCTTTCTGCCTATTGATGAATAAGCGAGTTTGCCTATCACGAAGTCCCAGTTGCTTGTGTGTGGGGCAACGCAGATAATGCATTTTGGATAGTCGGGGACCGTGATGTTCACGGTCCATCCGGCCATCCTGAGTATGAGTTTGCTTAAGTTCATTACTGCCAATCAATCACTTTGCCGCCTCGGGTTTGGCGTGGGGGAAGAGGGCATTCATTGATTCAACAATCGACTGGAGTTCCTTGTTGAAATCGGTGTGGAAACTTGCGTATGCCTTTTTGAAGTAGGCGTGACGGGCAGCGTTGTAAGCTTTGCGGTTTTCGAAGTCGGAAGGGGTCTTGTCAAAAGCAAACGATGCGTTTTTCAGGGCATTGATCTGGAGATTGGCCACATGTTCAATTATTTCTCCCAGTTTGCGGGGATCAATATCTTTGACCATATCGGAAGCCAGCATGCTTTCTACTGCGATATCACCGCATATATAGCGGATTTCCTTCTTGAGTGAACGTTTGTTTGCCATAATTGTGGGATTTATGATGTTAATTATACTTTTCTATGAGTTTTGTGAGAGCTGCCAGTGTAGGGGGAATCGTTGTCAGATGCGGAAGATGGTGTGGGGCGGTTTCGTGAACGTGCTCCGGTTCTTCCGTTTCGTAGCCCAGTATGCGGGAGAGTTTTGAATAATATTTGCGCGGAGAGGCTGTGGCAAGGAACAGTCCCGGGTAGTCGGACGAAGTAGAGACGGAATCCAGTGCGCGGCAGGCCATAGCTGTGTTGCGGTCCATGAGATAACTGTCGGATTTGAACCGTTTTCGTATGGTTTCGGCGATCTCGTCGCTTCCATAGGTGTGGCATTCTATTATCCCCGGAAGAGAAGGGTCAAGTTCCATGAGACGGTTGATTCGGCCGATATTTGAAGTGAGAGCCTTCGCGTGATAATCGCTTAGCTGGAGAGTATTTCCCGTAATCTCGCCCCACAGGCCGTTGTCTGACGTTCCCGTGGCAATGAACCTGTTGATTGGCAGTCCCATTGCGCGGGCAAAAATAGCAGCCGTGAGATTCCCGAGGTTTCCGCAGGGAGTGGAAACGGTAAACCCTGAAATCCGGTGGCCGAGTTTGACTGTGAGCTGTCCGTAGGCATAGAAATAATAGAATGTCTGCGGAAGAAGACGTCCTATGTTAACCGAATTGGCGGAGGTAAGAGCGAAGCGGCGGTTGAGGGTTGTGTTGGTAAAAGCCTGCCGGATGAGTTCACGACAATGGTCGAAATCCGAGTTCACTATTATGGGGATAATATTCCCGGATTTTTTTGTGGGATTTCCCAGACGTTCTTTAAGCACTCCTTTGTGGGGATACAGAACGAAGACATTCACGGTGTCTATGCCTTTGAAGGCATCGGTCACGGCGTTTCCCGTGTCGCCTGTCGAAGCCAGGAGCACGTTGAGTTTCCTGTCTTTGGAATTCTGGGCCGTGAAATATTTGCAGAGCTGGGCCAGGAATCGTGCGCTCACATCCTTGAACGACTCTGTTGGGCCGTGGTAGAGTTCGAGAGCATATCGATTATCCCCCATATCTACCAGTGGTATAGGGAAATTGAGTGTGGAACGAACTATAGAATTGATAAGCGATGGCTCGATATCCGTGCCGAACAGCTGAGTGCACATCACATAGGCGATGTCGCAGGCACTCATCTCGTCCATGTTTTTGAAAAGAGCCGAAGGAATCAGGGGGATGCTGCATGGCATGTAGACACCTCCGTCGGGGGCGAGACTGCGCATTACCGCTTCGCGCAGGCTCACTTTAGAATCATGTCCGTCAGTGCTGTAATATTCCATTGTGTGCAATAAAACGTGTGATGCGGTGAAAAGTTATCGGCTGTCCTTTGCCGCATTATTGGCAAAGTTATAATTTTTCGGATATGCAGCAAATCTTAGGGACAAAAGATTGCATATTGTGCAATTTCGGTCCCCGTGCAGTCTCGTGAAAAAAGGTCAAAATCCGGAGCCCGACTCAGTTCCCGCACTCGAAGAAAGCCCGGTGTATTGCCCGGAGGGCCTTTACTCGGTTATCCATCTCGACCATGAACGAGACGGTGGAATCCGTTGACCCGGCAGGAAGCGTGACCGGAGATATCTTGGCCTCGTGAAGGGCAGAGCATATTTTCCTACGCACTGTTTCGTCGGGATTGATATTTTCGCCAACCAGGGCTATAGTGGCGAGGTTATCTGACACTGACAGTGGCGGCATCTCCCCGGTTTCAAGTTCGGAAGAAAACTCTGCGAGCAGGGCCGACCGTGCAGTCGGGAGCGATGAAGCGGAAATGGCGCAGCATATTTCAAAGCATCCCGCAGGACGTGAAGTGAGGAAAACGTTGATTCCGTTACGGCTGAGCGCATTTATCATGCGGCTCTCAGTCGCTTCCTGAACGGCGCTGTCTGATATTTTCACCCTGAGCAGACAGGTGTCGGATATCGAGGAAACGCCTCCTGCGGAAGGCTCCTTGGAAAGATTCTCTATATCGGCTATGCGTGTTCCGGGGTAAGACGGATTGAAGGTGTTCTTGATGTAAATAGGAATATTGCGATGGAATACGGGATATATCGTGGGCGGATATATAACCTTTGCCCCGAAATTACAAAGTTCCATCGCCTCTACAAATGACAGTTCGTCTATGACCTTGGCCGAAGGGATTATTCTTGGGTCGGCAGTCATGAACCCGTCGACGTCTGTCCAGATTTCCAGGGTCTCAGCCCTGAGTTCCGCCGCAAGTATGGCGGCGGTATAGTCGCTTCCGCCGCGCCCCAGATTGGTGATGTGTCCATGTTCATCAGAAGAAATGAATCCTCCTACGAGTGTGATGCGTTCGGGTGCCTCGGCGAATTCCGAAGTTATGCAGCGGTGTGTCAGGTCGTTGTCAAGTACATGGCGCCCGAACTGACGTGTGGTGCGGATGAACGACGGCGAGAACCGGAGAACTGCGCCGTTAATCACATGTTCTATTATAGTGCTTGAAAGGCGCTCTCCGTAGCTTACCACGCGGTCTAGCGAACGTTCTGACAGCTCCCGAAGAAGGCTGACGCCAAGATATATATCCGAAAGCTCCTTGAAAAGGGCATCTATGGCAAGAATAACCTGCGGGCGCTCGTCGGCGTGAACCATTTCCTCCGTCATGGCGTGGTGCCGGTCAATTATTTCCCGGAACATATCCTGATACACCGGCGACCCTTTTTCCGCCTCACGGGCGGTTGCAATGAGACGGTCGGTTATTCCTCCCAAAGCCGATACCACCACAATCACGCGTTCATCGCAGCTTTCAACAATATTTTTGACGCTACGGAGGCTTTCGGGAGTTCCTACGGATGTCCCTCCGAATTTAAGTACTTTCATTTTTAGAATCTTTTATCAGAATTCGCTTGAGAAATGGAACTTTATTGAGGGGAAATCGTTCTGGGCCATCTGCAGCACATAGTTGGAGTCGGCGAGAAAAACGTCGCGACCCTCGCGGTCAAGGGCCATGAACTGATGTTTGCGTTTCTTGAAGGCCGCAAGTGCCTCGGCATCGTCGCTTTCAATCCAGCATGCCTTGTATAGCGAAAGAGGCTCCCAGCGGCATTGTGCGCCATATTCGTGGAGAAGTCGGTACTGTATCACCTCGAACTGGAGCTGCCCCACCGTGCCTATGATTTTACGTCCGTTGAACTGGTTGGTGAAAAGCTGAGCCACACCTTCGTCCATCAGTTGCTGTATGCCTTTCTCGAGCTGCTTGGATTTCATGGGGTCGGTGTTCTCGATGTACTTGAACATCTCCGGAGAGAAGCTTGGCAGACCTTTGAAGTGCAGTGATTCGCCGGACGTAAGTGTATCACCGATCTTGAAGTTGCCTGTGTCCGGAATACCCACGATGTCGCCGGGGTATGCTTCGTCGACTATACTTTTTTTCTGGGCCATGAAGGCGGTGGGAGCGGCGAATTTCATCACCTTTCCGCTGCGCATGTGTTTGTAGGGAGCGTTGCGCTCGAATTTGCCTGAACAGACCTTCACGAAAGCAATGCAGGAACGGTGGTTGGGGTCCATGTTGGCATGAATCTTAAACACGAATCCTGAGAACCCTTCTTCCGAGGGTTCAACCTTACGTTCTGCGGCTTCGACGGGGCGCGGCGTAGGAGCTATTTTCACGAAGCAGTCAAGAAGCTCTTTCACGCCGAATGTGTTTAATGCCGAACCGAAGAAAACCGGAGCTACTTTTCCGGCGAGATAGTCTTTTTCGTTGAATTCGGGATACACGCCCTCTATCAGTTCCAGATCCTCCCGCAGTTTCGTGGCATCAGCCTCGCCTACGGCTTCGTCGATTTGCGGGTCATCAACATCATCTATTTCAACTCGCTCGGAAACTTTCTGCTTGTCGGGAGTGAAAAGGTCGAGCGATTTCTCATAGATGTTATAGACGCCCTTGAATTTCGCTCCGATGTTTATGGGCCAGCTCAAGGGGCGCACAGCAATTTTCAGCTCGCTCTCCAGCTCGTCGAGAATTTCGAACGGATCACGTCCCTCGCGGTCGAGTTTGTTTACAAAGATAATCACAGGAGTGTTGCGCATCCGGCACACCTCCATGAGTTTTCTCGTCTGCTGTTCCACACCTTTAGCCACATCCACCACTATTATCACGCTGTCTACAGCCGTCAGCGTTCGGTAAGTGTCTTCAGCGAAATCCTGGTGACCGGGAGTGTCGAGAATATTGATTTTGTAATCGCCATAGTTGAAACCCATAACGGAAGTAGCCACGGAAATACCTCTCTGTTTCTCGATTTCCATCCAGTCGCTGGTGGCGGTTTTCTTGATTTTGTTGGATTTTACGGCACCTGCAATGTGTATGGCGCCTCCGAACAGCAGGAGCTTTTCGGTAAGGGTGGTTTTGCCGGCATCAGGATGTGAGATAATGGCAAAAGTGCGCCGGCGTTGTATTTCTTCGGTGAGTTGTGACATATCGGGATGGAGCGAATGTTGCTTGAGAGATTGGAAAAGTTAGAATAGTTGCAAACAGCTGCGGTTTATTTGTCCAGAGGCATGCGCTCGAGGCATAATCTCAGACTCTCGGCCCAGTGGGGGATTGTGATTCCGTAGGTGCGCTTGATGAGGTTTTTATCGAGCACGGAATATGGGGGCCGGGTGGCCGCGGTGGGATAATCTTCCGTTGTTACCGGAATCACCTTACAGTTTTCAATACCTGCTTCGTGGAAAATTGTTTTTGTGAAGTCGTACCATGAGCACACTCCCTCATCGGAGTAATGGTAGATACCGGGAACCCATTGATTGGATGTGATGACGGTTTTTATAGCCGACGCGAGATCCCGGGAATAGGTGGGAGTACCGATCTGATCCGAGACTACACGGATTTCTTTCCGGCTTCTGCCGAGGTCGAGCATGGTCTTTACGAAGTTGCGTCCGTAGGGAGAATAAAGCCACCCTGTGCGGATAACTATGGAGTCGGGGCATAGCGAAAGAAGTACCATTTCTCCTTTGCGTTTGGTGGTGCCGTAGACCGACATCGGATTTACCCTGTCGGCTTCACGGTATGGCCTGCATGTTTTGCCGTCGAAAACGTAGTCGGTCGAAACGTGCAGAACCTTCACGTTGAATTCAGTGGCTGCCGATGCCAGATTGTGTACCGCATCTACATTGGCACGGTAACATTCGTTCTGGTCGGTTTCGGCGCGCTCCACATCTGTGAATGCAGCGCAGTTCACCACGTGGCTGAACTCGCCACGTTCCATGAAGGATGCAACCGCTTTCGCGTCTGAAAGATCGAGGGTGTCTATATCGGTGTAGACAGTGCATCCGGGCATCTCTTCCTCAAGCACGTTGTGCAAGTCGCGGCCAAGCTGACCGTTGCAACCGGTGACTAATATTTTCATTCCTTACAGTTAGGTTTTAATTCCATAAAACAGTCGGAAGCCTTCCTCGGGATAGATAACGCTGAGGATACATGAAATATCCCCGCCATTTAAAGCTCGGGCAGTTTCCGGACTGCAAATTTACAAATTTTCCCTGACAATCAATTCCTGTAGGTATCGAACCATAAGGGCATCGAGATTGTAACAAAAGAAAGCAAATATTAAAAACCGTTTCAATGATATTATCAACCATAATGCCCGTTTTGGGACAGGTAGCTCCGATATCTCTTACAAAGCCTATTGATGTGACGAATTTTGTGGGAGAGAAATCTGGTTTCTCCTACGATCTTGCCACCTTTATAATGAAGGTAGTGGATTGGATTCTGAGTGTTTTCGGCTTGGAGCATAACAGCACTGTAGTCACATTCTTTTATGCCGTTGTGGTCTTCGGAATCTCCCTGGTGGTGGGTTATGTGGTGCAGTGGCTTCTTTTCTCCCTGCTTCGGCTGATAACAAGGCGCTGGAGCGGGGCCACTTATGTGGATCTTACCCAGGAACGTTTCTTCCACAAACTGTGCCGGCTCGTTCCCCCTATAGTATTTCTCATTTTTATTCAGTTTACTCTTTCAAATCATAATTCGCTTGCAGGCATCCTTACTAAAATCACACTTATTTATATAGTATGTGTATCCGGGGTGGCGTTTTCGGCGTTGATTATGGCCACCTGGAAACATGTGGACCGTATCGAGAATAAACGGCGTCTTCCTCTGAAAGGTCTCGCGCAGCTTGCCAAAGGGATAATATGGATAGTGGCTATTATTGTCATAATCGCTATTCTGGTGGATAAGTCGCCCGCCGCTCTCCTGGCAGGACTTGGTGTATTCGCATCGGTGCTCATGCTGGTTTTCAAGGATACGATTCTGGGACTTGTTGCAGGGGTTCAGCTTGCCGAGAACGACAGTCTGCATGTAGGTGACTGGATTGCTGTGAAAGGCACCGATGCCAACGGAACAGTCGAGGAGGTGAACCTGACTTTTGTGAAAGTGCTCAACTGGGACAAAACCACCACCACGCTTCCGCCATATAGCCTGATTTCCGGCAGTTTCACCAACTACCGGTCAATGCAGGAAAGCAATACGCGCCGCATCTGCCGCTCGTATATGATTGATGCCGACAGTGTGCTGCCGTGCACTCCTGCCATGCTTGACAATATTTCTAAAACTGTGCCGTATATGGCTGATTATATTGCGGCGAAGCTGAAGCAGAAAGCTGAAGGCAAAGTTGCCGATGTGGACAATCCCGAAGGACTTGTGGATGGTACTATCGATACCAATCTGGGACTGTTCAGAGCCTATATGAAGATGTGGCTTGATGCCAATCCACATGTGTCGCACGACAGCGACTGTTTCGTCTCGACCCTTCCGCAGACATCAGTGGGCATTCCGTTCCAGGTATATTGCTTTACCAGCACTTCCAAATGGTTTCCCTACGAGGCCATACAGGACGGCGTGTTTGAGCATCTGGCTTCAATGCTCCGTTTCTTCCAGCTCTATACGTTTGAGAATCCTTCGGGCCGCGACACGATTGTGGACGGTTACCTAAGCCCCGGCGGCGACATAGATAATGTGTTCGGAGTGCCGTATCCGTTCTTCCAGGCTCCGGATGCGCCCGATTCTCCGGCATCAACGAGGGTGGGACAGAAACGTGCGCCGAAAATCACCGCATCTCCCGACGCTCCGCATGACGTAGCCGGCGCGTAGCGGATGCAGATAGGGGAGGGCGTCCTTTAGATTTTGGCAAAATAGGATTATATTTGCAGAAGATAAATATGACCTGAATGCGAAATCGAATAAAGACTCTGCTGTCAGCCGTCGTTTTTTCCATCTGTATGTTAGCGGCTGTATCCTGTGTGACCGATGATGATAAGGCGACCTCCCTTGAGGCGGGAGATGCAGTTCCCGTATTTTCCGTAACCATGAATGACGGGTCGGTGGTCACCACGGAGTCTCTCCGGGGACATCGGTCGCTGATTGTTTTTTTCAACACTGGATGCGCCGATTGCCGTCGGGAACTTCCGGTGATTCAGAAGGTTTATGAGAAAGCTCCGGCCGACGCACGGATAGTGTGCATAGCACGGGAGGAAAACGAAGCACCGATTGCCGCATTCTGGAAATCGGCGGGGCTGACTATGCCGTATTCCGCGCAGCCTGACCGAAAGGTTTACAGCCTGTTTGCCTCAAGCATCATTCCCCGTATATATGTGGTGGATGAGAATCTGACTATAATGGATGCTTTTTCCGACAAAGGAATGCCTACGGAAGCCATCTTGCTGGGCTTTCTCGACGGAGAGGACTCGGATTCGAAGTGACAAAGTCGATGCTCATGGCTAAAATTGCTGCTGTTATCGCTACTTACAACCGGGCGAATCTCTTGTTGAGATGCCTGGATGCTATTAACAGGCAGACGGTTTGTCCGCAGATGATTTATGTGGCCAACAATGCGTCGACAGACAATACCATGGAATGCCTCAGACGTTATCGCTCCGGAATACCTCTGGAGATAATTGATCTTCCGACAAATCAGGGAGGCTCCGGCGGCTTCTATGCCGGAATGAAGGCTGCGTTTGATTCCGGACGGTTTGATGGATTCTGGGTGATGGATGATGACGGCTATCCGGCGCCTGATTGCCTTAAGAGGCTTTGCGGATTTCTGGAGAGATATGACTATGTAGCTCCTCTTGTATTGGACGAAGATAATCAGGAGCAACTGGCTTTTCCATGTCTGAAAGATATGAAACTTGTGTCAGATTTCCACAGAGTGTTTGGCGCTACGGGACTGATACAGGATTATTCATGTCCCTTCAATGGTATTTTGATAAGTTCAAAGGCAGTCGGAATGGCGGGATTTCCCAAGAAAGATATGTTTATATGGGGAGATGAATTCGAGTATAATTTAAGATTGAAGAAAAATGGTTTTATCCCTGTTACGGTGATAAATGCCTTTCATTTCCATCCGGAGAGCAAACAGATTATGGAGAAAGATATTCTCGGAAGAAAATCGGTTATTTTCAATCGGTCGAAATTAAGAGATTATTGTACCTATCGTAACAAAACATATAATCTAAAGGTCTATGGCCCTAAAAAACGTTTATATAAGATATTCATTAAGTACAATACCTACTTTTTGTTCAAGCGAAAATTCGATATTGAGAACCTCCGGCTGTTTAACAGGGCATTTTTTGACGGTCTGAGGTCGGATTTTTCCCGGCATAATGACTACCTTTAACCCATTAGGAGAGCATTTAACATTACAGAGTTTTGGCATCACTGAAGGGAAATATTATTCTCAACGGAGTCAACACGGCCACGAGCCTGTTGTTTCCCATCATCACGTTCCCATACGCTGCGCGCGTGCTGATGCCGGAAGGAATCGGCGCGGTTAACTTCCTCAACTCCGTGATAAGCTATATAGTGTTGCTGACAAGTCTGGGCATACCGATGTATGCCGTAAAGGAAGTTGCCAAATACCGGGACGACAAACTGCAACGCGACCGTATCACTATCGAGATTCTGCTTTTGAGCCTTGTGCTATGTATCGGAGGATATGTGGCTGTATTGCTCCTGGCCCAGTTTGTGCCGCAGATTCACTCTCAATCGGCGCTTTTCTATGTGCTGAGCCTTTCGATAGTCTTCAACACCGTTGGAGTCAACTGGTTCTATCAGGCAATAGAGGACTTCAGGTTCATCACCATCCGCGCGCTGATAATCCGCACACTTTCGGCCGCGGCCCTTTTCATTTTCGTCAAGACACCGTGTGACCTGCTTATCTACGGTCTGATAATCGTCGGCTCTACCGTAGGCAACAACATAATCAATCTTATCCATCTCCGGGAAATTATAGACTGGAAGTCTCTGCAGTTTAAGAGTCTCAACATGACGCGTCATGTCCGTCCGGTCCTGCAGCTGTTTATCTTCAATATGATAGTGAGCCTATATCTCCATCTCAATTCCGTGATGCTGGGATTTATGTCGGGTGACGAGCAGGTTGGCTTCTTCACTGCCGGCACGAAGATTTCTCATATCGGGCTCACGGTGCTCTCCTCCATAGGCACAGTGCTGCTTCCGCGCTGCTCCAATCTTCTGGCTAATGGCGAAAACGCGGAATTCAACAAAGTGATAGGGAAATCGCTCGACCTGATACTGTGCCTGTCGCTCCCCATGACCTTCGGCCTGATACTGCTTGCGGCGCCGGTGACCATGATATTCTGCGGGCCGGAATATGCGGATGCCATACCCGTGCTGGTACTGAACGCTCCCGTGATCATCTTCATAGGCATTTCGAATCTGCTGGGCATACAGATACTTTACCCCAAGGATAAGATCGGACTGGTGATATGGAGCGTGAGTGTGGGAGCGCTGGTCAATGTCATCCTCAACATTCTGCTTATTCCGGGGCATGGGGCGGTTGGAGCAGCCGTCTCAACCTTATTCGCGGAACTCTCGGTGACTGCCTTCCAGCTCATGTACGGCAGGAAATACTATCCTTTCGCGCTCTCCGCTCTGTGGAATACCCGTTATATCGGGGCCACTGCGATAATGTCGGTGGCGCTTCTCGTTCTCACATCATTCGCCGAAGGCATGGCGCTGCAGTTGCTCATAGGGCTGCCTGTGGGAATCCTTGTCTACTTCACATCGCTTCTTGTGATGAAGGACCCTCTTTTGTTCGAAACCATCACCTCACTTAAAACCACCATATCAAATGGCAGATAAATATGATTATCTGATAGTGGGCGCCGGCCTTTACGGAGCCACATTCGCCCATCTGGCCAACCGCCGTGGCAAACGTTGCCTCGTCATTGACAAGCGTCCCCATACCGGCGGCAACATCTACTGCGAGGAAATCGCGGGAATAAACGTACACAAATACGGCGCCCATATATTCCACACCTCCGACAAAGAGGTATGGGACTTCGTCAACTCCATCGTGCCGTTCAACCGCTACACTAACTCACCGGTTGCCGTGGCTCCTGACGGCAAGCTGTACAATCTGCCGTTCAACATGAACACATTCTATCAGATGTGGGGCGTGAAGACACCTGCCGAGGCCCAGGCGAAGCTTGACGAGCAGCGGGAGGAGATACAGCGACGTATACTTGACGACCCGCTGATGAAACTCGTCAACTATCATCCCCGTAACCTCGAGGAACAAGCCCTAATGCTTATCGGTACCGATATTTACGAACAGCTCATCAAAGGCTACACCGAAAAGCAGTGGGGGAGGAAATGCACCGAACTTCCGCCCGACATAATCCGTCGTCTGCCGGTTCGCCTGACCTTCGACAACAACTATTTTAACGACGCCTATCAGGGCATACCCATCGGAGGCTACAACCGTCTGATCGACGGCCTGCTTGAGGGTATAGAGGTGCGCTTGAATTGCGACTACTTCGACCATCGCGCCGAGCTCGACATGATAGCCCGGACGGTTGTCTACACCGGTCCCATCGACCGCTATTTCGACTATAAATTCGGTCCGCTGGAATACCGTACGGTCCGCTTCAAGACCGAGATACTTTCCACGGCCAACTATCAGGGCAACGCCGTAGTCAACTACACCTCTGCCGACGTGCCCTATACCCGTATAATCGAGCATAAGCACTTCGAGGCATTGCTTCAGCCGGATGTCTACGCTAATCCCCAGACGGTCATATCGCGCGAATACTCCACCGAGTGGAAGCCCGGCATGGAGCCATTCTACCCTGTGACCGATTCCCGAAACACCACGCGCTACACACAGTACCGCGACCTTCGCGAAGCCATCCCCGCCAATCCCGACGGCACCCCCCGCGTGATCTTCGGCGGCCGCCTCGCCGAATACAAATATTATGACATGGCACCGATTGTCGCCCAGCTCCTAAAGAAATTCAAATGACTTTTTAGTTAGGACATTATGTTATAATAGGAATAACTGAAGGGGAGTGGGATGATGTCATTTCTCTGTCTGTGCTCCGCATTTCTATGTCTGCGAGAACCCGTATTTCGGTGTCCGCTCTATTTTACGCGGCCATTTGCTCGGATTATCAGAAATATTCCTTATCTTTGTGCAGATAAGCGTTGCCGTTTTGGCACGCTTATGAGTATTCCCGGAGGTTTACCTCAGCCTTATCATGCTGTGTAAAACCCAACATACCATGGCCTTATCCTGTCACATCGGCGTATGTGGCGGGAAATATCTATTTATAGGCCATTTCATGGAAGTTTAAAATCTGTAGTGGACGAAGTTGCTGTAGATAAGACTGTTGACCTCGCGTCTCTCTTTGAATTTTTCCGGTCTGAGGCTTCCGGCAAGTCCGGTGCGGCGGCTTCCTATTATGGCCGGGCCGTTGCCGGTTTCGAAGCATTTCTTGCTGCGCGCGGCGAAGAATCTTGCGAAATCACTTCCGGTCTGATGGCCGATTGGTTTATTTCCATGATTTCCCGCGGCCTCACATTTAAAACTGCCACGCTTTATCTCAATAGCGTCTCCGGTGTGTATCGTAAGGCAGTTGCCGCAGGGTTCGCCGAACCAACCGGAGCTTTCCGCGACGTAAAGGAGCGCCTTAAGGCACTCTCCGTTTCCGGAAATCCAGATTCGATAGACTTCACGCCGCTCAATCGCGCCCACCGCCTTTTCCGCGCGGTCGCTCCTCGCGGCGGGGAGGACGCTCTGGCACGCGACATATTGCTTTTCTCGCTCCTGAATGGCTGCATGCCCCCTTATGAAATTGCTCTCCTCACAAAGGATTGCCTCGCGGAGCTGTCTCCCGAGCTGAAAGGCATCGCCATGCGCAACGTATCGCCGCGCCGCAAATACATCTTCGACCTCGGACAGTCCATGCTCACCCCGGTGCAGTTGCGCAAGGCCGTGGCGCACCTTTTCGCGCCCTTGCGTCTCGACGGCACGCTGCCCCAGGCGCCTGACGTCACCGCTGCTGTAGCCTCGCTATGGGCGTTGGCGGCTCTTCGTCGCGGCATCCCCGCCTCTGAAGTCTCGGCGTTTCTTGCGTCTACTCCTCCGGCAATGCCCCTTCTCGCTGTTGCCGAGCCCGCAACGATGTCGGCCGAACGCCGCACCTGGCTTGCCGATGCGGTAGGGCAGACCTTCATCAGCAATCCTGCGCGCTGGTACGCCATGCGTATCCGCCCGGGGCGCACGTTTGACGAGCTCCGTTCGCGCCTCGACACCTTACCGGCTTCCGAACGCCCCGAACTCTTCTATCCCTTCAGCGAAATCGCACGCAAGCTCCACAAGCGCATCGTCTTCCGCCAGACCCCGGTGATAAAAAACGTGGTCTTCTTCCGTTGTGGTGAGGCGGATGTGTTCGCGCTCGCCGCACGCATAGCCGACATTGCGTGGATCTATACCTCGTCCGGCCGCACCGGCGACCGCTTCGCCGTCATCCCCGATGCCCACTTTCACCAGTTCCGCATAGCCGTGGGCAACTTCGACGCCTCCACATTCAGCGCCGAAGCCCTCACCGTAGGCACCGAAATGCAGGTAATCTCCGGCATATTCGAAGGCATAGAGGCCTCCATCTCCAAAATCGACTCCGCCGAAGGCCGCAACATCCTCCACCTCCTCTACTCCGGCTCCAACGCCATCCGCTGGTCCATCACCCTCGACCCCTCCCAAACCCGCCCCAAACCCCGCCCCATCCCCTGAGGCCCCATATCATATCAACTACCCACATTATTTCCTCTATTATTTTCGAAGCTAACCAGTCAGACCCTCGTACGGCCATTCGTATCTCTATACTGCTGGTGGATAAATGTTAAAAGAAATATGCGATTCATTACATTAATATCACCCATCTTATTCTCTATCATCTCCAACGCGTCCAATTCTTACGTGGATAAAGTTTCCATTATAAGCATCGCCAACATCCTCCTGCAGGAACCCAATGAGCAAAGCCTTCGCGAAACCTGCGACTACTATAACCTCCGCCCATCGGATCAGAAAATTACATTGAAAGGCATTCCTTCGGATAATCTCCTTGTATTCGAGCGAGACGGCAATGGCGAAAAGATTGTCGTAAAATCAGAAACAAGGGACGGCAGACCAGTTTTCCAAGTCTTCGTCCTCGGTGTTAAAAATCAGGGGAAGGTAAACCAAATGCTCGAGGCTCTGGGCTATGAAAAACAATCGACCACTCTATACTCATTAGGAAGAAAATACTGCGAAAGTCAGCGGGCATACTTAAGATTTTATTTGAATGCATTTCAAGAAAATTAAATAATCATTTAATTGTTTGTATATTCGGATAATGCGCGTTCCAGAGCTAAATAATAAAAGGACTAAACGAGCTGTAAAAAATATCGGATTTTCCTTTTTGATAAAGGGTGCTTCGATACTCATATCCTTTATTCTTGTTCCGCTGACGCTGGGATATTTAAATCCATATGAGTACGGTATTTGGTTAACTCTTAACTCTGTACTTTCTTGGATTTATCTTTTTGACATAGGTATAGGAAACGGTCTCAGAAATCGATTGACTGAAGCACTTGCGGTTAAGAACTACGAATTGGGTAAAATATATGTGAGTACAACTTTCTTTTTCATGACAATAATTGTCGTGACTTTTTATTTGCTATTCCTTGTTGCTCAGATTTTTCTCAACTGGTACGATATCCTTAATGTAAATCCGGAGCAGGTAAGTCACCTTAATACACTGGTGACCATCGTATTTGCCTTCTTCTGTCTGAGTTTTATTTTCCGTATTATCGGTAATGTCTATATGGCATATCAATTACCGGCTGCAAATGATTTTCTTTCTTTTATAAGCCATGCTCTTTCTCTACTGATTATTTTCATTTTAACTAAGACTACGGACGGTTCTTTACAGGACGTTGCCATTACTTTTTCTGCTTCTCCTGCAGTAGTTTATGC
>CAUBWJ010000024.1 GCA_958439725.1 uncultured Muribaculaceae bacterium
TGTTTTTCAACAGGTTATAAAAAAGAGGCTGCGCCTATTTTGACACAGCCTCTTTGTTTCGGGTCGTCGGTAAGAAGTGGCTCTTATTTCTTAACCACGCGACGTTCCTTGATACGTGCTTTCTTACCGGTGAGATTACGCAGGTAGTAAAGCTTGGCGCGACGAACTTTACCGTACTTGTTGACGGTGATAGAGTCGATAAACGGAGATTCCAGAGGGAATATACGCTCAACGCCAATATTGTCGCTCATCTTGCGCACTGTGAAGCGCTTCTTTTCACCGTCGCCGGAGATGCGGATTACTACGCCGCGATACTGCTGGATACGTTCCTTGTTACCTTCTTTGATGCGGTAAGCAACGGTTACGGTGTCGCCCGGAGCGAATTCGGGATGTGTCTTGCCGGTAGCGTAAGCTTCCTCGACAACTTTGATTAAATCCATTTTCTTTTGATATTAAAAATGTTAACACTACCACGCAATATAACGGGCTGCATGTCCTCGACAGAGATTGCGTGAATCGGCCGCAAAGTTACCGATTTTTTTCCACCCCACCAAATCCCCGCCCTCCAATTTCACGGAAAATTTTCACGTGGCATGGAACTGGGATCGTCGGCCTCCGGCCGTCGCTCAGTTGAGAGAGGTTGATGGCGTTTGGGAGGACGGCGGGACGCCGACCCTCCCAGATAGAAGACGCTTATTTTGCCGTAGAGAGGGTAAATGGCCGACTGAGTGAGGTCACGCCATCGGGGCCGACTATGTCGACCAACAGGCGATAGTCACCATCTTTAGAGGGTACAACAGGCTTTTCGTTCGAAGCCAAAGGAATGTTAGAGAGTCCCATCGGGCGGACGATGGTGCCTTTGCTTTTTACACTCTTGTCTGGAGTCCATTTGCGAGTCTTGACTATCACGGCACCGTCAAGGGTCTTGGCATATATGAGTGCTTCGCCGATGGAAACCTGTTCTACAGACTCAATTTCTGTCGCTGACATCTCAAGATAGAGATCGAAATTATCATTATCTATTTTTGATCCATCAATAACGAGAGCCATGCCGACGTTTTCTCCAATTTTACGTCTTCCTAATAAAGATATCCCTCTTTTACTGTAGATAACGGGAAGTTGTAGCCCATTGTCTGTTCCATTATCGAAACTTTCGGAAGTAAGAGTCAACATGGGCATATCGTTTAGAATATCGCGGAGTGTAAGATAGCCTCTTCTCTCGATTGCCTCCCGTGTCTTCATCTTCACCTCATAGTGTGATTTTGAGGGAACTTCTGATTTCTGGATCACGCGGGCCTTGACTGTTACATCAGGCAGGTCGTGGACTGTTCCGGAGCTTTGGCCGATGGATGTCGTGACATCACCGGCATACCGTCCGCTGGTTATCAGACGCCCGCGGTCAATGACTGCGGCCGGGAACGACTCGTTGTCGAGCGCTATGCCGTTCGACACAGGCTCGTTCTTTTTGCCCTGGAGGGCTTGCAGGAAGAATGTGTCGCCTTCGGCGAAATCGTCCACGGCCAGGCGGAAACGTCCGCCGTCGGCGCACGATAGTTTCTGGCGCACATAGACCGAGTCATTATCGCCTATAAGTTCCAGATAAAGGTAGCGGCTGTAAGGTTCAAGGCGGTCAGAGGCCATGCATGTCACCATGCCGTCCACAAACAGGGAATCGCCCGGAGCGCACGACAGCGAGCGCGGCGCCAGAAACACCTGTTCTGTACGGAAATCAGTCGGCTCCTGGGCCGATGCGCTCAACAGCGCAGACAGAGATAGGAATAAGGCAAAGGGCGTTTTCATGATTGTATGTTTTAAGGTTTTCGTAATACTTTATTTGTAAATATATGTAAATAATTTATGAAAAGCACGGAATTGTTAATATTTAACTCTTCTTAATATAGGATATTTCCCCACGCCAAATGAAGGTAGAAGTAAATAGAATAATTCTATTATGATAACTTGTTATTTTGCGGACATTGCGCCGTTCCAGGGGGCTGGATTCTTTCACTTATAGATGAGGTTGAAGACGCAGACCGCCTATTTTGTCGCGTTTTTGTGGCATCGCCATTTCCCTGTTCTACGTGCTCCATCACTCCACAGGCATCCTTTTCATAATCCGCAGCGCAAATTTTCTTTAACCAATGCCGAAGTCTGTTAAAATGCCGGTGGAGGGAAGTCGGGCGCAACTATTGTGGCACAAACTTTGTTAAAGTAATAAACTCGAAACACTATTTATTTGACGTTTATGAACTTTAATAATTTCACAATCAAATCGCAGGAAGCCATTCAGAAAGCTTTCGAGCTTACCAAAGGCAACGGCAACCAGGCCATTGAGCCGGTTCATCTGCTGAAAGGCGTGATAGAGGAAGGCGAGTCGCTCGTGAAGTTTATCTTTGCGAAGGTGGGCGCCAATCTTCCCGTGCTCAATCAGCAGCTGGAGCGTGAGATAGCTTCTTTGCCGAAGGTGAGCGGTGGCAGCGAGCCTTATCTGAGCCGCTATAGCAACGATGTGCTTCAGAAAGCGCTTGATGTCGCCAAGAAGCAGGGCGACGAATACGTCACTCTCGAGGCCATGCTTGTGGCTCTCTTCGAAATCAATTCTCCCGCTTCCACCATCATGAAAGATGCCGGTCTGGGGGCTTCTGAGCTGCAGAGCGCCATAGCCGAGCTGCGCAAGGGCAAGAAAGCCACCGACCAGGGAGCCGAGGAGCAGTATAACGCTCTCAGCAAATATGCCATAAATCTCAATGAGCGCGCCCGCTCGGGCAAGCTCGACCCCGTGATAGGCCGCGACGAGGAGATTCGCCGTGTGCTCCAGATTCTGAGCCGACGCACCAAAAACAATCCCATGCTCGTGGGTGAGCCCGGTACCGGCAAGACTGCCATAGCCGAGGGCCTGGCCCAGCGTATTGTGCGTGGCGATGTTCCTGAAAACCTGCGCACCAAGCAGATTTTCTCTCTCGATATGGGAGCGCTGGTTGCGGGCGCCAAATACAAAGGTGAGTTCGAGGAGCGCCTCAAAGCCATTGTCAACGAGGTTACCCAGAGCGACGGCGAGATAATCCTGTTTATCGACGAAATCCACACCCTTGTGGGCGCGGGCAAAGGCGAGGGCGCTATGGATGCCGCCAATATCCTCAAGCCGGCCCTGGCGCGCGGCGAGCTCCGCAGCATTGGCGCCACCACGCTCGACGAGTATCAGAAATACTTTGAGAAGGACAAGGCGCTCGAACGCCGCTTCCAGAAGGTGATGGTCAACGAGCCCGACGAGATGAGCGCCATAGCCATTCTGCGCGGCCTCAAGGAGCGCTACGAGAACCACCACCAGGTGCGTATCCGCGACGAGGCTATTATCGCCGCCGTTCAGCTCTCAGAGCGTTATATCACCGACCGTTTTCTTCCCGACAAGGCCATTGACCTTGTGGATGAGGCTGCGTCCAAACTGCGCCTCGAGATTGACTCTCTGCCGCAGGCTCTTGATGAAATCATCCGCCGCATAGCCCAGAAGGAGATAGAGCGCGAGGCCATAAAGCGTGAGGGCGACACCGAGAAGGTGAAGGAAATAGAGCGCGACCTTGCCGCCATGCGCGAGGAAGAGAAAGAATATACCGCCAAATGGAAGGCAGAGAAAGACCTTATAGACCGCATTCAGCAGAACAAGATCGACATCGAGCAGCTCAATTTCGAGGCCGACCGTGCCGAGCGTGAAGGCGACTATGCCAAAGTGGCAGAAATCCGCTATTCCAAAGTGCAGGCCAAGGAGAAAGAAAATGCCGAGATTCAGGAACAGCTCAAGATGATGCAGGGCGAGAAAGCCCTGATCAAAGAGGAAGTTGACTCCGAGGATATCGCAGATGTGGTATCGCGCTGGACCGGCATTCCCGTCAACAAGATGGTGCAGAGCGAGAAGGAGAAACTTCTCCATCTCGAGGCCGAGCTTCATCAGCGCGTGGTGGGTCAGGAAGACGCAATCCGCGCTATCGCCGACGCCGTGCGCCGCTCACGTGCGGGCCTCAACGACCCGCGCCGTCCTATCGGTTCGTTCATATTCCTCGGCACCACGGGCGTGGGCAAGACGGAGCTTGCAAAGGCTCTTGCCGAGTATCTGTTTGACGATGAGAACATGATGACCCGTATAGACATGAGCGAGTATCAGGAGAAGCACACCGTGAGCCGACTCGTCGGAGCGCCTCCCGGATACGTGGGTTACGACGAAGGCGGCCAGCTTACGGAGGCCGTGCGCCGCAAGCCCTATTCGGTTGTACTCTTCGACGAGATAGAGAAAGCGCATCCCGACGTGTTCAACATCCTTCTGCAGGTGCTTGACGACGGACGTCTTACCGACAACAAGGGCCGTCTGGTCAACTTCAAGAACACCATCATAATCATGACCTCCAACATGGGTTCATCCGTGATCCGCGACAACTTCTCGAAGATGACTCCCGAGAACCGCGAGGAAACCATCGAGACTACGAAAGGTCAGGTTATCGAGATGCTCAAGCAGACCATCCGTCCCGAGTTCCTCAACCGTATCGACGAGATAATCATGTTTACCCCGCTCAACGAGGCCGAAATAGAGGAAATCGTTGGATTGCAGATCAAGGGCGTGCAGAAGATGCTTGCCGTCAACGGTGTGACACTCGAGGTAACGCCTGCCGCAATGAAATTCCTTGCCGAAGAAGGATATGATCCCGAGTTCGGAGCGCGTCCCGTCAAGAGGGTTATCCACCGCCTCGTTCTCAACCGTCTTTCCAAGGATATCCTGGCCCAGAAGGTCGACCGCGAACACCCGATAATAATCGACGTCAAGGACGACCAGCTTGTATTCAGCAACTGATTCCCGATATACGTCCATCTATGGAGGACTGACAAAATGGCCTCCTCATCATAACAGAGCTGCCGGCGCACCCGGTAAAAATTCTCCGGCGCCGGCAGCTTTTTTACTTCCCGTCCTTTATCACGCTATATAATTTTCTTAAAGGGATGGTTCCCACATGGAACATCTTATGATTTTACAAATTCTTAAATGTCTTTCTAAACATGAAACGGATTCTTTTTATTCTTCTCGCACTTCCTATGCTGGCCCTTATGGCATCGTGCGACCACACTGACGATGTCAATGTGACTTTCAATATGGACTTCGGTCCCGATGTGACTATTGTCAACGGAAAAGCCTACGTTGTTTCCACCGGTACATTCGAAATCAAAGGTCTTTCCGTGCGTGCGGTCAACACAAAGCATGCTGCCGCCATTACTCAGGTGGCCTACTGGATAAACGGCCTTCCTGTATATCCTATCACCAACGTGGCTCCTTTCGGAATGAGTGTAGCTGCCGAGAATCTTTCCGAAGGTGTCAATACGGTAACCATGGATATGACGGTTGTTGAGACTGATTGTCCTATATCCACCGCCGTGGCTCAGATAGATGTGGTGGTAGTGCCCTCTGCCGAGGATATTCCCACTGAAGGTGTCGAGCCGTCGACAAACCATGCTCTTCCGTTCCACATGAAATAGAGTGGGGTAATACTTGGTGAAGGTGTGACAGCGCCTTCAGTCCCCCATAAAGATAAATTCCCGGTTTCCGGGAGCGAAAAGGTAATGCGGGGTGTCAAGACTTGAGTTTTGACACCCCGCATTTGTGATAAGATTATCGCTTGGGTCAGTTAAGTGACCGCGGATTATTTGCCCTCATACTTCTTCACGATCACGGTGGCGTTGTGGCCGCCGAATCCGAAGGCGTTGCTCAGGGCGGCACGCACGGTGCGTTTCTGGGCCTTGTTGAAGGTGAAGTTGAGCGAATAGTCTATGTTCTCGTCGCAGTCGTCCTCCGCGTGGTTGATGGTAGGAGGTACGATGTCCTCTTCCACTGCCTTGATGCTGAACATTGCCTCAAGAGCGCCGGTAGCGCCCAGAAGGTGTCCGGTCATCGACTTGGTGGAGCTGATGTTGAGTTTGTAGGCTGCATCGCCGAACAGTTCGGTTATGGCCTTGATCTCTGAAACGTCGCCCACCGGAGTTGAGGTACCGTGCACATTGATATAGTCGATATCCTCGGGTTTCATTCCGGCATCGTCGAGGGCGGCTTTCATAGCAAGCTTGGCGCCGAGTCCGTCGGGATGAGTGGCGGTGAGGTGATAGGCATCGGCCGACATACCGCCGCCAACTACTTCTGCGTAGATTTTGGCTCCGCGGGCTTTGGCGTGCTCGAGTTCCTCAAGAATGAGTATGGCGGAACCTTCACCCATCACGAATCCGTCGCGCGACTTGCTGAAGGGGCGCGAGGCGGTCTCGGGGCTGTCGTTACGCGTCGAGAGTGCGTGCATTGAGTTGAAGCCGCCTACACCGGCAGGGTAGATGGCTGCTTCGGCTCCGCCGGTTATGAACGCGTCGGCTTTGCCAAGACGGATATAGTTGAAGGCGTCGATGATTGCGTTGTTGGATGAGGCGCATGCCGATACCACACCGTAGTTGGGGCCGTGATATCCGTATTCCATCGAGATGTGACCCGAAGCGATGTCGGCAATCATCTTAGGAATAAAGAACGGATTGTATTTCGGGCCGTTGTCTTTGTTGAGGGCGTAATATCCGGCTTCTTCCTCGAAAGTGTGAAGACCGCCGATACCGGCTGCTACAATCACGCCGATACGGTCGCGGTCTATTCCTTCGGTGTTCTCAAGCCCGCTGTCCTCTACAGCCTGACGGGCTGCCACAAGGGCATACTGCGAATAGAGGTCGAGGGTGCGGAGTTTCTTGCGGTCGATATGTTCGGCGGCGTTGAAACCCTTTACCTCGCATGCAAACTGGGTCTTGAACAGAGAGGCGTCGAAGTGGGTGATAGGTCCGGCACCGCTCTTTCCGGCTTTGGCTGCTTCCCAGGTGGTGGCCACGTCATTGCCGAGCGGAGTAATGGCACCGAGGCCGGTCACTACTACTCTTTTTAATTCCATTCTGTGTAATAAAGATGGTTAGGGAGAAAAGTGAGGAGAAAGGAGTTGATGGAAGAAAGACAGGAAGTCCTGAGCCGGTGTGGCTTAGGCTTTCTGGTTAGCTTCGATGTAGTTGATGGCGTCGCCGACGGTCTTGATGGTTTCTGCCTGGTCGTCGGGAATGGTGATGCCGAATTCTTTTTCAAACTCCATGATAAGCTCTACGGTGTCAAGGCTGTCAGCGCCGAGGTCTTTGGTGAATTCTGCGGTTTCGGTAACTTCGTTTTCGTCAACACCAAGTTTGTCTACGATAATAGCTTTAACGCGAGATGCAATTTCTGACATAGTTTCTGATTTTTGATTAGAAAATAATTATTTTGCGGTGCAAAGTAAGCAAATTATTGCCAAACCACCAAGCATTAAGGAAATAAAGTTGTAATTGTCCTTGCAAATCGGTTTTGAAAAAACATTTTGTTTACTCAATGACCTTTTGTGTATAAATGAAGATTTAATTTTAACTTTGCATTGGTTAAATCGGCGCCTGAAGCCCGAAACACATTGTTATTGCCGCTTTTCCGGGAAACATTCCCCGTAGCGGTGGCGTTTTTGAAATATACTTTTATCCATACACTGTAATATGACATTCCGTAATCTTTTCCTTGCTGCCCCGCTGCTTATGCTTGTCGCAGCCTGCGGTCCCTCTCATCCTGCCGATTCCTCGAATCCATCACCCGGAGGGGCGGAAATTGAGGAATTCCCCATCAACACCACTCTTCTCACATCGTCGGAAACCTATTTCGGTGTGCCCGACTCCGTTCTCGGCGACACCTATCTCACGCTCACTGCCTCGATTCTCTGGCCCGAAAAGGTGTCTGACCGCGATATCCGCCCGCTTCAGGACACAATAATGCATGTGGCTTTTCCGGCAAGTTCCGACAATAATCCCCGCCATGCCATCAGGGAATTCGTTACGGATGTGAGCGCTTACCAGCTTGGTAAAATGAAACCGGTCGATAAAGTAAAGAAGGTGGGGGAATCGGTAAGAAGCTATTATTCCGAGGTAAGCGGACGGCTGATTGAGGTCAACGAGCAATCATGCACTTATCTGATTTCTTTCTCCGAATATATGGGCGGAGCGCATCCCAACCATGCATCGGTGGTGATGAGCTACGATTTTACCCGTGGCAAGTGCATCGATTATGCCTATCTGTTCAAGGAGGGAGCCGACTCGAAGCTCCAGGGGCTTATTCTTGAATCGCTTGCGGCCAATATGGCTGTCTCCGTCAAGGAGCTTGACTCGGAGCTTCTGGTAAAGCCCCTGCCGGTGTCTAAGGATGTGTATGTGCTCAACGGAATGCTTGTGTTCCATTACAATCCCTATGACATCCTGCCTTACAACTACGGCACTATCGACGTGGACGTGGCTCCTTATCAGGTCAGGGACTACCTTACTCCTGAAGCCTACCGGATGCTTGTGGAGAACTGAGCGCCAGAAGCCGACTGCAGTCACGATAAAAGGCGGTGTGTAAGTTTTCAGATACCTTACACACCGCCTCTTTACTTTGCGTTGTCGGGGAAAATCAATAGAATTTGCGTATGCCCATGATTTCGCGGGCTTCGGCAAGGGTTGCGGCCGCGCGTTCGCGTGCGCGCTCGGCGCCTATTTTCACGGCGCGCGCCAGATAGGCGTCGTCGTTCTGGATATCGAGGATGCGCTCACGGATGGGGAGCGTGATTTTCAGCAGGTCCTCGGCGAGCTGCTTCTTCATGTCGCCATAGCGGATGGAGCAGTCGGCGTACGCGTCGCGGTAATGTTTCACTACATCGGGAGCGCAGGCAAGGTCCATCAGTGTGAAAATGTTTTCCACCGGCTGGCTCACGGGCTGGTTGGGAGTCTTGGGACCTTCGTCGGTTACGGCGCGCATCACCTTTTTACGCAGAGTCTTCTCGTCGTCTATGAGATAGATGCAGTTGCCTTCGCTCTTGCCCATCTTGCCCGAACCGTCCAGACCGGGAACTTTCACGGCGTTCGCGCCGAAGTTGAAGTTCTGCGGTTCGGGGAAAAGCTCTACGCCGTAGAAAGAATTGAATCGGCGTGCGAAGCGTCGGGTAAGCTCCAGATGCTGTTCCTGGTCTTTCCCCACGGGAACCTTGTGGGCTTTCTGTATGAGGATATCAACGGCCATCAGGGTAGGATAGGTGAGTAGGCCTGCGTTCACGCGCTTGTTGGAATCGGTGCCTATTATCTCTTTCTCAATGTCGTCACTGTCGCTCTTTATGCCAAGGGCCTTGCGCGCCTTGTCCTTGAACGCGGCTGTGCGCATCAGTTCGCCGATGCCCACGTGCATGTTCAGCAGCAGATACAGTTCCGAAACCTCAGGCACGTCGCTCTGGATGAAAATGGTGGATTTCTCGGGGTCCAGTCCTGCGGCAAGGTATTCGGAGAGAATGTTCTTTACGTTGGTGTGGAGTTGTGCCGGATCAGGATTTGTGGTCAGGGCGTGAAGGTCGGCCACGAAAAACATATTGTCGTAAGAGGGATCGTCCTGCATCCTCACGAAGTTGCGCAGGGCGCCGTAATAATTGCCTAAATGGAGATTGCCGGTGGGACGTATTCCACTCAATACTATTTCTTTCATCTGATTTCTGATTGTTGTTATGGTTGTTATAGCCGGGCTTCTCAGAAACGGTAGCCCAGCATTGCATGTACTGAATAATTATGGATATTGGGATTTCTCACTCCTATCTGTTCGGCGGTGTTCTTCATGCCGATCTGGAACCGTGCGCCCACGGTGAGATGGGGCCCGAAGTGCAGGTCGGTTGCAAGATGCAGTCCGATATCGCCGCGATGGAAGCGGCTCAGGAACGTTGACGGAGAGTGAAAATAGTCTGTCTCGACTTTTTCGCTTTGGGGCACGAGCTGGTTCAGGTCGTTGAGTTCGGCGCGGTAAGTGTGACGGTGCTGATAACCGGCAAATCCGAATCCGTAGTAGAAACCGGCATTCAGAATCCACCGCATGCTGCGCATTGGATTGAAGCGGAAGCTCACGAACACAGGCACATTCAGGTAGTAGGCGCGGTTGTTGATGAACAGGGAGCTTACACTCAGGTTGTTCGGGCCCACCACTGCCATGTCTACATTGTAGTTGTTGACCATCACGTCAAGTGAAGTGCCGAGGCCGAGGAAGTTCGACAGGCCGAAAACAGCGCTTCCTCCTATACCGCCCGAGAATCCCATGTTTATGTTGAGGTCTTTTATTTCGGGAAAGCACGAGCGGTAATTCTGGGTGACCGACGAAGAGCCGGCCAGCAGGTGGATTTCAGGCTCTATAAATTTTTCGGCAGGGCCAAAATCCACAAAGTTATGGGATGTCGCAGCAGGGGCTGCGCCCCATAGAAAGGCGCATACGGCGAGTGCTTTTGTTATAATGTTCAGTTTCATAATCGCATTGATGGATTGGTAGCGAAATCACGCTCAAAGTTAATCAAAATTATTTGAAAATGTTTTGAGGAAATATGCCTATCGCGTAACTTTGCGATGTAAAAGACACAGCAGGATGTTTCTTCTCCCGGGCCCTCAGTCTTTGGCTGATTTGTCATGCCTCGAGATATGACGCATTGGTTCAGGCGGATAGAAAAACCTTGCGGGAGTGTCGGAATAAAGTTAACCTTAAACCGGCAGATGCCGTAGCACATTCTTGCTTATGAAATACTCTCCCAGAAATCTCTGGATGTCATCGCGCGATTACATGTTTATCGCGTTCGGCATTTTTCTTTATGCCTTCGGCTTTTCGGCGTTTATTTTTCCCGAAAAAGTGGTGATGGGCGGTCTGGCCGGTTTCGGCACTCTGGTCTATTTCATTACCGAGCGGTTGTTCGGCTATGGCATCCCTGTTGCAGTCACATCCTACGCCATGAACCTCTTCCTGCTCGCTCTGGCCTTCCGGTCCGTAGGAAAACAGTTTGTAATCCGTACCATTTTCGGAGCCACATGCATCTCGCTGTTCATAGGTTTGCTTCAGCCATTCTTCCCTGAGCCGATGGTCCAGCAGCAGACGTTCATGAACATTATAATAGGAGCCATCCTGTGTGGTATAGGCATAGGAGTGGCTTTCACCCACAACGGCAGCACGGGCGGAACCGACATCATTGCCGCTATGGTGTCCAAGCATTCCAATGTGACGATAGGCCGAATGATGCTGTATGTCGATATGTGTATCATCTCATCTTCGTTCATCCTTTTTCATCAGATTGACAAGGTGGTTTATGGTTTCGTTATTCTTGTGATCGTTTCGTATATGGCCGACCTTATTATCGACACCAGCCGCCAGGCCGTGCAGTTCACCATCTTCTCTCCTCATTGGGAGAAGATTGCCACCGAAATCAACAACAAGGCCAACCGCGGCTGCACCGTAATCGACGGAATGGGATGGTATACCCGCCGCGACGTGAAGATACTTCTGGTGATGTGCCGCAAGATCGAGTCCGTTACCATATTCCGTATCATAAAGAATATCGACGAGAATGCCTTTATCACCCAAGCTAACGTCAACGGTGTGTATGGCGAGGGGTTCGATGCCCTGAAGCTCCGTGTGCCGCCAAAGAAGGCTCACGACCATTCTACTCCCGAACAGCGCGCGAACGACGATGCTGATGTGAAGGCATAAGCGGAGGCATACACTTATGGCCGACAATTATCTTGAGCGCAAAATGGAGGAATACCGCTCCGGCAAGCTGTCGGCGCGCGTGAAATCCGGCGTTTCCCGTTCGCTTCCCAAGGGAAAGATTGCCGTTGATTTTCCGCCACGCACTATAATATTGGCAGCCGCTGCTATTGGGCCGGTGTGTCGTGCCGTTGTCAAATCTTTCATCGATGCCGGATGCCGTGTGGCTCTCGTAAGTGCCAGACATAAGGAGGCTACGGAACTCGCGCGCTCGTTCGGCGCGAGATTTTATCCTGTTGCCGGTTTCTCTCCGGCTTCGCTTGATTCCGTTCTTGATTCCGTTGTGGAGGATGTGACTTCCCACTGGAATATTCCCGATACATTTATATCTGTCTCTGACGGCAAGGACGCCGAGGCGAATAATGTGTTCCTGACTATGGATTACAGAGGTTTTGAACAAACCCCGGGTACATTGCGTATTATAAATATCATGGCGGGAGAGGGCTGTGATGCTCCCGGCATCTCCTTGAACGGAGCGCCCGGTTGCTCCTATGCCCTCCTTGTGCCTGATGCCGGTGACGGTTATGCCTCTGAAACGGCCGCTTTATGTCTGTACCTGTGCCAGCCTTGCGGCCGCTTTTTCTCCGGCCTTACTGTCTCCGTATAAAAACGGATTAAAGCATTCATTCTGAAATGATAGGAAGCATAATTGGCGATATTGTGGGCAGTATTTATGAGTTCGACAATATCCACACGAAGGATTTCGAGTTGTTCACCCCCGCGATGAGCTATACCGACGACAGTATTCTCACCTTTGCCACGGCCGAATGGCTTCTGCGGGGAGGTTCGGTGGCGCGTCTGTATGCCCGTTATGTGGCCGAGTATCCTGCGCCCGTGGGGAATTATGGCCCGATGTTCGAGGAATGGGCCTCGGAGGCTGCCAAAGGAGAAATTCCGGCGCCTTACAACAGTTGCGGCAACGGCGCGGCAATGCGTGTGGGGCCGGTAGGATGGGCTTCCGACAGCCTTGAACGCACGCTTGAGCTGGCTGAAGAGTCGGCCTGCTGCACTCACAATCATCCCGAAGGAATAAAGGGGGCTAAAGCGGTGGCTCATTCTGTTTTCCTTGCCCGTCATGGAGCCGAGGCCCGGGAAATAGAGAGGGTGATAAGCCGGGAATATGGTTATGATCTCTCCGTGCCGGTGTGCGACCTGCAGCGTCGTTATTCATGGAACGGTATGGACGGCAGTGGCAACGGCGGCACATGTCGGGACAGCGTGCCTCAGGCAATCTCCTGCGCTTTGCAGGCCGAGGATTTCGAGGACGCCGTGCGCAACGCCATATCCATTGGCGGCGACAGTGATACCATAGGATGTATAGCCGGCAGCATAGCCGAACCGCTTTTCGGCGTTCCTCTGGATATTTACCGTAAGGCGAAGACCTATCTCACACCGGAGCTTATTAAAATCCTCGATAATTTCGAAGGTAAATTCGGTAGCATGGTTCCGGCATAACCCCGATAATAGAAAGAACAGCAGGCGGCGTATCAATTGATTTTGACACGCCGCCTGCTATTTTTTTTATATTGAGGGGATTTATCTGCCCGGATCGTAATCCCTGAGCGCTTTGTCGGGGCCCGGGTAGCGGCCTTTGCCTCGGGTGAAGGGCCCGTAATCAATTGCTTTCGTCGGGCAGCGGTGCAGGCACCGCAGACACATGGCGCAGTTCTGCCCCCAACGTGGATGACCGTCTGCGTCCATGATGATGTTTCCCATCGGGCACTCTTTGGCACACAGTCCGCATTTCACACATTTGTCGGAAACCCTGAATGGCTTCGACGAGGTGAGCAGCCCCATGAACAGCGGATAGAGCACGCGGGTCTTAAGCCATGCGAATTTGCCTTGAATCACATCGTCCACCCGGGCTTCATGCCGGATGCACCGCGCTATATGCTCAACGCGCTCCTTCATCATGTCGAGTTTCCTCACGGTAAGATCCGGGCTGTCGGTGTCAAAACCGGGTAAAGTAACGTATGTGTTTGGCATAATCACCGAATAGCTTCCTTTCGGCGTCCACCCGCGTTTTCTCACGGCGTTGCGCCATGTGTGGTGGGCGAGACCTGTGTCGTCGCCGCAGGTCAGTACCAGATGATGCGTGGCCGGAGAGGGAAGTCCGTCGAGACTTACGGTGCGGATAAATCTCTTTACCGGGGCCGGCATTCCCCAGCTGTAGACGGGAAACACCCATACCACGCGCCTCCATTCCCGCGCGTCGAGCGCACCGGGAGTGGAGGCGGTGATTTGAGTGATGTCTTCGTCGAGCTTTCTGCCGAGGCTTCTTGCCACACAAAGACTGTTGCCGTTGCCGGAAAAACAGAATATCATTTCAATATTAAACAAGCTCTAAATTGTCACCTGTGTGGCGCCGAATCCGTATTCACGGAACGAGGCGTCCTGCACGTCATGACCCTTGTAACGGTGGTTGAGTTCCTTCATGATGGCGTTGCGGAGCACTCCTTCGCCTTTTCCGTGGATGAAGATTATCTTCCGTCCTTTGTTGCGGAGATTCTCGTCCATCACTCTGGAAAACTCGTCAATCTGCAGATTGAGCATGTCGGCGTTCGACATTCCGCGGGTGTTGTCCACCAGTTCGTGGATATGGAGATCTACCACCAGCTTGTCGCCGTCCTGACGCTGACGTGCCTTTTTCTTCACCACGGGACGCCGGCGCATATCGGCCGCTTTCTTTGTCTTCAGGGCTTTTTCAAGTTCTTTGACATTCGGCTTCTTTTCGGTCACGGGTTTGTCGTCCTTGACTATATCGAATGCCATTACCTGGCTCTCAAAGTAATCCGTGGGGGCGAAACAGTGGAGCTTTGCGAACTTGGTGGTGTCAATCTTTTTCCGGAAGTCGATCATTGGCTTCAGTGCGAACTCGCGGTCGCGCTTGAAGGCCACCGCCTGCAGTGAGATGTGGTCCATTTCCGCAAGAGCTTCTACCGGAATCTCCTCGATAAGGAACTGTATGTTGGGCTCCACAATTCCGCTGTAGCGAAGCTGCCACTCATCTTTTTCACCGGCTTTCCATGAGTAGGAGAAATAGATGTAGTAATTGGAATCGTTGACCAGAAAGGTCTCGAATCCCGCGGTGGAAAGCTTTTTGATATCTGTCGGCTCGAATGCGAGCTGCAGATTGATGGAATCGCCTCCGGGAACCTCCTCTACGGCAATTTCAGGCTCGTCGTAAGCCTGGTTTGCCGCGTCAGGGCCCGGTTTGGGCGCAGCGCTTTTTCCGGTGTCGGAGCTTGCCGGAGTTTCTTTTGCAAGTGCCTTTTCGGTGACGGCCCTGGTGGCCACCACCACGCACTCCTTCAGGAGCACGGGGGTGGTGAAGCCGTCGGGTTCGTCAACGTAGGCGATCTTGCCTTCGATTTTTGCTATGCGTCCTCCGCCCACTGCATTGAGGTAGCGGACGGTATCGCCTACTTCTGCCATTATTTCTTGCTGTTTATGTCGTTAAGAAGGGTCTTTACTGCCGCTTCTATCTGAGCGTCCTGGCCTTTGACCACGGTGGCGGGATCGAGTGCCACTTTTACGTCGGGCTCAAGCTGGGTATTCTCCAGATAGTTGCCTTCGGCGGTTCGGAAACCGATCACGGGAATTCCGAACACCAGCGATGGATCCTGAAGTGTTACCCAGTTTACGCTTGTCATGGTTCCCGGCACGGGCATTCCCACGAGTTTGCCGATGTTCTGGTGTTTGTAGACCCAGGGTGTGCCGTGGGCGTTGCTGTAGTTGGCCTCGCAGATCACCATGATGCTGGGCTTGGTCCAGCGGCGCGAGGGCATGGATGAGGTGGGTACGCCGTGTACATCCTGTGTCAGATATTTCTTGCCGGAGAAGAACACCTCGATATCCTCGTGCATACGGCCGCCGCCGTTCCAGCGGGTGTCTATCACAATACCGTCGCGGTCGCTGTATTTACCCATTATCTTCGAGTAGATGGGGCGGAAAGAAGCGTCGTTCATTCCCTTGATGTGAACGTAGCCCAGACGGCCACCCGAAAGTGAATCAACAAGGTGCTCGCGCTGTTTTACCCAGCGGTCGTAGAGAAGATTGTTCTGCGCGCCGGAGGATATGGGGAGAATCACTTCTTCGGTCGAGGCATTGGAGCCGGGAGCGGTGAAGGTCACGAGGGTCTTGCCGCGGCCTATTTCGTTGAGAATCTTCGAGGGGTCTTCCTTGGCGGTGAGTTTCACACCGTTTATGGCTGTGATTACGGCTCCGGGTTTCATGGTTGACCATGCGTTGTCAAACGGGCCTTTTTCTAACACCTCGGCCACCTTGAGGCCGTCGCCCTTATAATTGAGGTCGTAAAGCAGACCGAGCGACGATGTGGCGGTCTTGGCGGGAGAGCCTCCGTAGCGTCCGCCGGTATGTGAAACGTTCAGCTCACCCAACAGCTCGCTCAGGAGGTTGGCGAAGTCGTAGTTATTGTTGATATGGGGGAGGAATTTGGCGTAGTCGGCATACATCTTGTCCCAGTTCACTCCGTGAAGGTTGGGGTTGTAGAAACGCTCGCGTTCCTCGTTGTAGACGTGGCGTAGCATGTATTCGCGTTCTTTGGCCGGATCCATCTTCATGGAGGCGGCGAATTTCACCGGAGTGACCTTCTCGGTCTTGCCGTCGATTTTCTTCACCTGACGTCCAACCACGTAAAGATTGCCGTCCTTGTCCATCTCGAAGCTTCCGGGCGCTCCCAGGGAGGCTGCGCGCTTCAGGTCGTCGGATTTGCGGAGTTTGCGTTTCCAGAGGTCATAGTCGTTTTCAAAAGCGGCAATGAAATAAAGTGTTTCGCCGTCTTTGCTGAGAATGGCGTCGGCAATGGAAGTTGAGGCAGGCGTGAGGCGCACGGTGCGGTCTTCTATTCCGTCAAAATCAATCTTGATGGGTTTCACGGCGTCTTTGTCCTCATCCTCTGCTTTTGATTTGTCGGCATCTTTCTTGCCGTCTTTCTTAGTAGCGGGCTTGGCCGACTTGTCTTTTTTCTTGTTGGCTTTCTCCAGCTCTTTCTGAAGAGCGTAATCTTCTTCGGAAAGCATGAACTTGTCGTAAGCGTCTTTGTTGAGGAACGTCATCATCACATCGTACTGCGAGCCCCACGATGCGTGCGCGCGCATGCCGTAGCGTTCGGTCAGGAATATGATTGCGTTGCCGTCGAGTACCCAGTGGGGACCCTCGTCGAAGTAGCCGCTGTCGGTGATGCGGGTGAGTTTACCGGTTTCGGCATTGATGATGGCGATGTCGGTGTAGGGGATATGACGGGGATCGTTGAAGTCGATGGCGAGCCAGCGGCTGTCGGGCGACCATCGTGCGGCATAACCTTTGGTGCGGGTGGGATTGGTGGAACCGTCGGTGAGCTGCTTCTCCGAGCCTGTCTTGAGGTCGCGGACCATCAGTTTGTTGCGGTCAAGAATATAAGCGAGCTTCTTGCCGTCGGGCGATACCATGGGGCAGGTGCGGTCAAGTTTGCCTTTGGGGAACACCGGTTCTTCTTTCACCACTGTGGCGTTTGAGAAGTTGGGGTCCTCTTCACGGGCTATCGTGGCCTTGTAGATATTATAGTTGCCGTCGCGCTCCGAAGTGTAGTAGACGGTGCGTCCGTCGGGCGCCCAAGCCACATCGCTTTCGTTTTCAGGAGTGTTGGTTACCTGTTTGGTGGAATTGTGCTCTGTCGAGGTCACGAACAGTTCTCCGCGGCGCATGAATGCCACCTGCTTTCCGTCGGGCGATACAGCGGCTTCGTCGGCGCTTGTCACGCGGATGTCGTTCACGGGCTGAGCGTCGTCAACGGTTACGTTGATGTTCACCTTCTTGGGCTTGGCGCCGGGGGCCATTGTGTAGATTTCGCCGTCGTAGGTGAAAGCGGTCAGACCGTTGGCGCCTTGTGAGAGGAAGCGTACGGGATGGGTGGTGAAGTCAGTGAGTTTCTTTACGGTCTTGGGAGAATTGATGTCCATCGAATAGACATTGAATGTGCCTCCGTTGCGCTCGCTCAGGAAGTAGACGGTCTTGCCGTCGGTGCCAAGCACGGGGTTGCGGTCCTCGCCGCCGCGTTCGGTAAGATTGGTGTGCTTGCCTGTGGACGCGTCGTAACGCCATATATCGCGGGTCACGGACGAGGTGTGGTGCTTGCGGAACACATCCTCCAGGCCCTTGTTGTCCTCATAAAGGAATGACTTGCCGTCGGGAAGGAATGCGAGGCTGAATGCGGGAGTGCCCAATACCTGGCTTGTGCGTCCTCCCGCCGTCGGCACGCTGTAAAGCTCGGGCATGCGCAGGGTGGGGAAGAGGGCGCTCGTAGCCGGATCCTGAATCGATGCGGAGAACAGCACGTTTTTGCCGTCGGGGGTAAACGCCTGCGGAGTTTCGGCCGCGGAATTGAATGTGAGCTGACGTGCGGTGCCGCCATTGGCGTCCATCACGAAAACGTCACTGCCTCCGTTGCGGTCGCTCGCAAACGCTATCTCTTTTCCGTCGGGCGACCATACCGGTGCCGACTCGTATGACGGAAGCGAGGTGAGCCTGACGGCTGTGCCGCCCGTAGCGGCCACTTTGTAGATGTCGCCTTTATAGGTAAAGGCTATCTGGCTTCCGTCGGGCGAGATTTTTACGTCGCGCATCCAGAGCGGGGTGACGGCTCCTAATCCGGTAGCCGACATTGCCAGAAGGGCAAGAACTGAAAGTCTGGTGTTCATCTTGAAAATTTATGATTGGTTTGTTATAATCGGTTGAGAGTAGCAGGGTCGGGACGGTCGCGGTAGCTCCGCTCGGTATCGAAGAGAAGATTCCCGTGACCCGAGGGCGCTTTCACCGGCGTCATATAGTCGCCGTAGTTCAGCCGCAGTATCTCGTCGTATCCCACCGGCACCGGTATCTCCATATCCTCGAACGGCATATTTATGACGGAATCGAAATCGGCTTTGTCAAAAATATGTTCGCGCAGATGGAGGGCTATCTTTCCTGCATAGTTGTTTTTGGGTGAGGCAAACGACACGACTGTCTTCTCGTATTGCCTGAACGCTTTCGACAGAAGTTTCTGGGTGGGGAAAAGCCATCCGGGAGTATAAAGCCCTATTTTTCTTATGATCTTTATCTTCAGCTGTCGGGCTCTTACCTTTCTGACCATCCTGCTAATAAGACGGAAAGTGTTTGGAGCCGAGTCATATACGAAAATATCTACGAATATGCCCGCATTGTATGTGGGATACCGTCCGTCGGAATCGATGCATGTGGTCCGGCTGTCTCTTACCTGACTGTGACGGTGGTCATATAATTTATCCGTATATATGTTCTGAAGGAAATAAGGTTCTTTAAGTTCTTTGGCGGCTATAGCGCAGAAGCGGTCGTAATCATCGCGGAGCATCGCCACATCAATGTCGTCATCCCATGGAATTATGCCTTTGTGACGTATGGCGCCAAGAAGTGTGCCGCCGTCGGCAAATACCTTGATATTGTTACGTCTACAGATATCAAGCACTTCTTTGAGAATATCGAGCTGGCATTTCCAGAGTTTTTTCCTTTGCGGGGTAACATGGAATCCATCGCGTATTTCGTCGTCGAGATTCATTTTCTACAGCTGATGCTTTTGATGATGAATAAGTATATGTTTCACAAATTTAATCAAAAAATCACAAACTCTCACCTTAAATATGCCTCATTAATCCGTTTCTCTCTCTGATATGATTTTTTCGGCTGGATGCTTTTACCGTTATGCTTCGGGTTCATTTTACTTTACTCCCTCTTCCGGCGATTCGTATTTTTTAGCTATTTTTGCGCGGAATATGAATGATAATCTATGTTGTTTCTGTTTGATCTGGACGGTACTATCACCACGCGCGAGACTCTTCCGATGATAGCGGAGCATTTCTCGAAGGGAATGGAGATAGAGTCTGTGACAAACCGTACAATTACCGGAGAGATTCCCTTTGAACGCAGTTTCCCGCAGCGCGTTGACATTCTTAAGGATATCCCGGTGTCGCAGGTCGCTGAAATGCTTCGTGGCATCGGGTTGCATGAAGCTGTCCGGCAGTTTATCGCCGGAAATGCTGCCGCATGCAGAGTCGTGACGGGTAATCTCGACTGCTGGTGCGCTCCTCTTGTGGAGAGGATAGGCTGCAGGGGGTATTTTTCACAGGCGATAGTGGAGGACGACAGGCTTAAAGGCATCGGCCGGCTTCTCGACAAGGCAGAAATCGTCGATGGGTTCCGCGCGGCGGGTGAAAAGACGGTATTTATAGGTGACGGCGACAATGATTATCAGGCAATGTCGCGAAGCGATGTCTCCATTGCTTCGGGCCTTACCCACACTCCGGCGCAAAGTATCTGTGGCATAGCTGACTATGTGGTGGCGGATGAAGCCGAACTCATAACGGTTCTTACCGATTTGCTGGCATCCGGACTGTAAAATTAACCGATGAGCGATAAATCACCATTGGAGATAATGCTTTGAACATGATTTTTTAGTATTTTTGTATCATTAAAATATAAATTTAGTATATAATGTACAGAACCAATACTTGTGGCGAACTTCGCCTGGCCGATGCCGGCCGGGAGGTTACTCTCGCCGGATGGGTGCAACGCGTGCGCAAGATGGGAGGAATGACATTTCTTGACCTCCGCGACCGCTATGGAATAACCCAGATAGTTTTTGATACGGACAACGCCGCTCTTCACGAAGCGGCAAATCATCTCGGCCGTGAATATGTGGTGCAGATCACCGGCAAAGTGGCCGAGCGCCAGAGCAAGAACCCCAATCTTCCCACGGGCGATATCGAGATCATAGCCACCGGGCTTAATGTGCTTAACAAATCGGATGTGCCTCCCTTCACCATCGAGGACGACACCGACGGCGGCGATGACCTCCGCATGAAATACCGTTATCTCGACCTTCGTCGCGGATGCGTGCGCCGCAATCTTGAGCTCCGCCACCGCATGGCATTCGAGATTCGCCGCTATCTCGATTCAAAGGGTTTCCTCGAGGTGGAGACTCCGGTTCTCATCAAGTCCACTCCCGAGGGTGCCCGCGACTTTGTGGTGCCTTCGCGCATGAACCCCGGTGAGTTCTATGCTCTGCCCCAGTCGCCCCAGACGTTCAAACAGCTTCTTATGGTGAGCGGTTTCGACCGTTATTTCCAGATAGTGAAATGTTTCCGCGACGAAGACCTCCGCGCCGACCGTCAGCCTGAGTTCACTCAGATTGACTGCGAGATGAGCTTCGTAACCCAGGAAGACGTGCTTCAGATGTTCGAAGGCCTCGTAAAGCATATTTTCAAATATGTGAAGGATATCGATTTCACAGAGCCTTTTCCCCGCATGACGTGGGCCGATGCCATGCGTCTTTACGGTTCCGACAAACCCGATACCCGCTTCGGCATGACATTCGTCGAGCTCAAGGATCTTACCGAGGGCTGCGGATTCGCCGTAATGGACGATGCTCCTTACGTGGGTGCGATTGTGGCCGAAGGCTGCGCTGATTATACCCGCAAGCAGCTCGACCAGCTCACTGATTTCGTGAAGCGTCCGCAGGTAGGCGCCAAGGGCATGATGTGGGTGAAGTATGAGGCCGACGGTTCGATAAAGAGCTCTGTAGGCAAGTTCTTCTCCGACGACGTGATCCGCACATGGCTGGAGCGCGGCGGCGCCAAGCCCGGCGACCTCATGCTCATACTTGCCGGCGACACGATGAAGACCCGCAAGCAGCTCAACGAGCTTCGCCTCGAAATGGGCTCGCGTCTCGGTCTCCGCGACCCGCAGAAGTTCTCATGCCTGTGGGTGATTGACTTCCCCCTCTTCGAGTGGGACGAGGAGACACAGCGTTACTACGCCATGCACCATCCCTTCACCTCGCCGAACCCCGACGATATCGACAAGCTCGAGACCGATACAGGCAATGTACGCGCCACGGCCTACGATATGGTCGTGAACGGCAACGAGCTTGGAGGCGGTTCAATCCGTATCCACGACGCCGCTCTTCAGGACCAGATGTTCCGTCTGCTCGGCCTGAGCGAGGAAGACGCACGCTATAAGTTCGGCTTCCTGATGAACGCCTTCAAGTACGGAGCGCCGCCTCACGGAGGTCTGGCATTCGGTTTCGACCGCTTCGTTTCCATTCTCGCCGGACTCGATTCCATCCGCGACGTGATTGCATTCCCCAAGAACAATTCCGGCCGCGACATGATGATTGACGCTCCCTCGCGTATTGACGATTCCCAGCTCGACGAACTCTGTATCAAGGTGGATATACCCGAAGAATAAGCTCTGATGCCTTCGATTCGTGATATAATCAGTGCGGTGGAGGAGTTTGCCCCGCGGAGCCTCCAGGAGGAGTATGACAACTCTGGTATCCAGACGGCTCCCGACGTGGACCGTGCGTGCACCGGAGTGATGCTCTCGGTTGATGTCACTCCAGAGGTGGTTGACGAGGCGCTGGCCTCGGGCTGCAATCTTCTTCTGGCCCATCATCCGCTGCTGTTCCGTGGTGTGAAAAGCCTTACCGGCGCCACTCCGGTGGAAGCGGCGCTGATCAAGGCCGTGAAAGGCGACCTCACCATTTATTGTTGCCACACGTCGCTCGACAATGCTCCCGCAGGCGTTTCGGCAAGGATGGCTTCCATGCTCGGGCTGAAAGACGTGCGGACGCTGGATGAGGTCGGCCCAGATACCGGCAGCGGTGCCATAGGCATGCTTGAGGCACCGCTCTCTCCCCGCGAGTTCGTGGCTCTTGTCAAGGAAACTTTCGGTTCTCCTGTGGCCCGATGCAGCGACCCTGTGGCTCACGGCACCATCAGCCGTGTGGCACTTTGCGGGGGTTCGGGTGCGTTCCTCATCCCCAAGGCTTTCGGGGCAGGAGCCGATGTCTTCCTTACCTCCGACATGAAATATCACGATTTCACCGATTGGGGAGGCCGCATTTTCCTGGTGGATATAGGCCACCACGAAAGTGAAAACTGCACGAAAGATATTTTTCATCACATAATTACGGAAAAATTTCCTAACTTTGCAGTCCGGTATTCCCTAAAAGATACTAATCCGATTAATTATTTGTAAGCATAGAATATGGCTACAACAGAAAATAAGTCCAAAGCCGAGCAGTCGCTTTCGGTTGAGTCGCGTTTGAAATCGCTCTACGAACTCCAGACTATCCTCTCGCAGATTGACCGTATCAAGACGGTTCGCGGAGAGCTTCCCCTTGAGGTGCGCGACCTCGAGGATATGATTGAGGGCCTTCATACCCGTATATCCAATTATCATGCCGATATTGAGGAAATCAGAAAGAAGAGTGCCGCCGCTCAGGTCAAGATTCATGAGTCGCAGGCCAAGATAGATACTTACAAGGTTCAGCTCGACAATGTGCGCAACAACCGCGAGTTCGACCTCCTCACCAAGGAAATCGAATTCCAGACTCTCGAGATTCAGCTTGCCGAAAAGCACATCAACGAGTTTGCCCGTCAGATTGACTCGAAGGAGGCCGAGATTGCCGCTACAGAGGAGAACCTCAAGGACCAGGAGCATATCCTTACCGAGAAGCGTCAGGAACTCGAGGAGATTGTAAGCGAGACCAAGCAGGACGAGGAGCGTCTGCGCGAACAGGCCAAGGCTCTGGAACCCAAAGTGGATGCCCGCACCCTCGCAGCCTTCAAGAGAATCCGCAAGAACGCACGCAACGGCCTTGGAATCGTTTATATCCAGCGTGATGCCTGCGGCGGTTGCTTCAACCGTATCCCCCCGCAGAAACAGATGGAAATCAAGATGCACAAGAAGATTATCGTCTGCGAATACTGCGGCCGCATCATGATTGATCCCGAGCTTGCAGGAGTTGAGACCGGAAAAGAATAACGTTTTTCCTGCTTGAACCTCCTAAATTAGAATTAATACACCGATGGCGCCCATTGCTTAGCCAAGCTTTGGCGCCATCACTGTTTTTGACTGTTATGTTCAGATTTTTTGTTTCAATATTATTGTTCTTATCGGCCGGTGTGACCGTTGCACATGCTGAACCTCAGAATATCAAGGATGCCCTTAGCCGTCTGGCCGGTGGTAAATCAGACACCACCCAGAGCAAAAGCGGAGGGCTGTTGGATGCGATAGGCGGATTGTTTGGCGGCAAGACGAAGATTGCCGACATGGTAGGAACGTGGCAATACAAATCACCCGCGGTCTCGTTCAAATCCGATAATCTCCTGAAGAAAGCAGGTGGCGCAGCAGCCTCCGCTGTGGTTGAAAACAAACTTGCGCCCGTTTACCGCACCACCGGATTCGACCGCATGGTTTTCACCGTGGCCGCCGATTCATCTTTTACCATGAAGGTAAAAATGGTAACGCTTAAGGGCAAGATTACCACCGACGTTCCCAAAGGCTCCACGGCCAATTTCATGTTTGACTTCAAGATTGCCGGGAAAATGAGCATCGGCAAGATGGAGGCTTATGTTTCCAAAAGCGGGAATAACCTCAGCCTCACCTTCGACGTCACGAAGCTCATGAATCTGATTTCCAAGGCCGGCTCCATATCCGGCAATTCATCGCTGAAAACCTTGAGCAAGCTTCTTGAAAGTTATGACGGCATGTGTGCCGGATTCGAACTAAGGAAGTCGGCTCAATAATGGCTCCCGAAGCCGCGTCAATAGTTACCTACCGTACTTCACCGGCCGAGTTGCGTCATGTGCTCGGCCTTTTGTCGCGTGCCGGAGTGAACCATGTTTATGTGGTCGACAACGCTTCATTGCCTGAGATTCGGAGCGTGTGCGGCGAGTTTCCGGAAGCGGAATATTTGCCGTCGCGCAACGTGGGTTACGGAGCCGGGCATAATATAGCGCTCCAGCGCTCTCTTTCTTCGGACGCAAGATACCATCTTGTGGTCAACACTGATGTGGATTTCAACCCAACTGATCTGCGGCTCCTCACGGATTATCTTGACCGGAATCCTGAGGCGGGATGCGTGGCGCCGCGTCTTGTGTGTGCCGACGGCGCTCCGCAATATGCGGCGCGGCTGCTCCCGACGCCTGTTGACCTCATTATCCGGCGTTTTTTCCCGGGTGGAATTATGAAGGGGCGCCGTCGCAGGTATGAACTGCGCATGCTTGATGGCGGCGGGGTATATTCTGCTCCGTTCCTGTTCGGGAGCTTCATGCTCCTGCGTGCGGAGGCATTGCGACGCCATGGGATTTTTGACGAGCGTTTTTTCCTGTATATGGAGGATGTGGATCTCACGCGCCGCCTTCATCGCCACTGGCGCACCGTAAGTGTGCCGTTCATGACGGTAAGACATGAACACCGGGCCGAAAGCTATCGCTCGCTCCGCATGCTCGCGGTGCATTGCGTGAGCGCGGTGCGTTACTTTAACAAGTGGGGATGGTTTCGCGACGTTGAGCGGAGCCGGTTCAATGACGCCGCGCTTGATCAAAGCCGGATTACCGGATTATAATGTAAGATACTCCAGCGGCTTGATCTGGTCGAAGGCCGTCTGGTCGGGACGCACAGGCACTATTGTGGCCCAGCCTCTCGAAAGCCAGTAGTTGTCGGTGGTATCATCGTCGGGATTTTCTTCGATATATTTGCCGGTCAGGAGGTAGAACGGTTTGCCGTGGGGCGAGACATATCCCTCGTATTCCTCGGTCCAGCGCCCGCGCGCTCCGGCCGCCATTTTCAATCCTTTCGGAACGATTTCTTTGGGGAAGTTGATATTGAGACAAATATCTTTTGGCAATCCGGTGGAGAGAACTTTTCGTGTTATCTCAGTCACCATGGGAAGTATGAAAGAAAAATCGGCGTTGTGGCTATGGTCGAGAAGCGAATATCCTACCGATGGAACTCCTGCAAAGCAACCTTCTATCACCGCGCCCATTGTGCCTGAGTAATTCACTGAATTACCTGAATTCGAGCCGTGGTTTATGCCGGCAAGTATGATGTCGGGACGCCGCTCCTTCATCAATGCATGCATGGCGAGTTTAACGCAGTCGGCAGGGGTGCCGTTCACCGAATATGCCTCGATTCCTTCACCGAATTCCCTCGGTGTGAGTCGGAGCAGTGAATCTACGGTTATAGCGGATGACTGACCGGAACGCGGGCCGTCCGGTGCCACCACTATTATGTCGCCGAGATCTTTCACCGCCTCAGCGAGACAGTGGATTCCGCGTGCTGTAATTCCGTCATCGTTTGTTATGAGTATAAGGGGACGTTTGTTCATATCGGTCTCTTTTCAGTGATTAATTGTTATATTTGCAGAAGTAAATATAAATTCAAGTATTATGGTTATCAATCGCATTCAGACTTTATTTCTTCTCGCAGCCGTAGTGATGATGGTTATTTTCCTTTTTGTACCTTTTGGCTACGATGTGATTACCGATCCTACCTTTGGAGAAATGGTGGATTATGAGCCTGTCAGCGCCATCGATGTAGTGGGTCTGCTGGTGCCCTCGGCAGTGGCTGTAGTGCTGCTTCTGGTGGCTGTGTTTCTTTTCAAAAAACTTCCGCTCCAGAAACTTATCACTTTGCTCGGAGGCATTTCGGTAGGGGTGTGCATCATCGCTGTCATCTACATTCTTGTTTCCGGCGCAATCGACACAACTCCCGGAGTCACTGTTCATACCACATGGGGTGGCGGAGGCATCATACTTCTTGCCGTACTGGCAGCCGTGATTGCCGCTTACCGTGCCATGAGCCACGACCAGAAGCTTCTGAGCAGTGCCGACCGTCTGCGTTGACCTCCTGGCCGGAATTATTCGCGATAATAGACTCTTTTGACTCTCGACGATACCGATGTGAGAATCTCATACGGTATGGTGTCGAGAGTTTCTGCTATTGTGTCCACCGGAATTTCGGGGCCGAAAATCTCCACACGGTCTCCTACATGGCATTCGCCGCAATCCGTCACGTCGACCATGCAGGCGTCCATGCAGATGTTACCCACGATAGGACAACGTGTGCCGTTTATCATCACGCTGTGGTGCCCGTTGCCCAGATGTCGGTTTAAGCCGTCGGCATACCCCACGGGAATTGTGGCCACAATGGAATCGCGGTGCAGCACGCCGCGGCGGTTATAGCCTATGGTGGTGCCTGCGGGCCATTCTTTTATGGAAATTACAGTTGTATAGAGAGATGAAACGGGCCGGAGTTCGTCCTGGGATCCGTCGTGCATTGTGGCTATGCCGTACAGACAGATTCCGAGGCGCACCATATCATACTGATGTTCCGGAAAACGGCTTATGCCGGTGGAATTGAGTATATGACGCATTATATGGTGGTTGAATCCGCGCTGCAGCAGGTCGGCGCAGCGGTCGAAGTACTCGAACTGACTCATGGTATAGTCGTCCATCATCGGATCGTCAGCTGCCGCAAGGTGACTGAATACAGAGATTGGTCTGACGGCTTTCTGGCGCCGCAGGATGTCCGTGATTTCGGGAATGTCTTTTTCCAGGAACCCGAGACGGTGCATCCCGGTGTCGAGCTTTATATGCACGGGATAATCTGTCAGTCCGCAATTTTCGGCTGCGCTTATTATCTCATGGAGAATGTCGAAAGAGTAAATTTCCGGTTCGAGGTTGTAGGCGAAGAGTGTACGGTAGTTTACCACCCGCGGATTGAGCACCATTATCGGCATGGTGATTCCCGCGCGCCGCAGTTCCACACCTTCGTCGAGCACCGCCACTGCAAGATAGGCCGCTCCCTGCGACTGCAGCGAGCGTGCAAGCTCGTAGGACCCCGCACCGTAGCCGGATGCCTTCACCATGCAGACTATTCCGGTGGTGGGTTTGAGCATGGCGCGGAACAGGTTGAAGTTATGCACCATCGCGTCGAGATTCACCTCCATCACAGTCTCGTGTTGCCGCGCCTCAAGCATATCCGATACACGCTCGAACGAAAATCCAGGCGCACCCTTTATCAGAATCATTTCATCGTGGAAATCATCCGGCCCCATCGCGTCGAGCATGGCGGCGGTATCGGGGAAGAATATGGCCTGGGAATTGAAATAGCGGCTGTTGGCGCTTATCTCCTCTCCTATGCCTATCACGCGGTCTATTCCGCGGCGGCGCGCAAGGTCGGCCACGGCCTTGTAGCGCTTCGACGGCGGAAGAGCTTCGTGCATCACGTCCGAAAGAATAAGGGTGGTTGTGCGGTTCCCTCTGGGGCGGCGGTTCATGAAATCGAGTGCGGGTGCCAGAGAGTGGAGGTCGGAGGTATAGTTATCGTAAATCACCAGACAGTTGTTTACGCCCTCAATTACTTCCAGACGCGTTGTGACCGGTTTAAGCTTAGCCATTCTTTCGGCAATGGTATCGGAATCCATGCCGAGAAGCAGTAGAGCGGCCAGACAGTGCAGGGCGTTCTCTATTTCTGACTCCGATGTGAGAGAAATAGTGAGTTTGCCTTTTGCGCCTAAATATGAATATTCGATTTCAGTTTCCTTCTCGCCGGTTTCAGTCCGGATGATGTAGAGCGGTGCTCCGGCATTTATTTTGCTCCATCCAAGCAGACTTGATCTGTTGCAGCCATTCTCCACCGCCGATGCGATAAGAGAGTCATCGGCACAGTAAATCACGCAGTCGGCATCGCGAAACAGTTTTATCTTCTCGTTGACTTTAGCCTCGCGGGAGCTGAAACCTTCGTCGTGTTCCGACGATATGTTGGTTATAATGCCTATGGAGGGCTTTATCATGTTCTGGAGAGTGTTCATCTCGCCGCTCCGCGATACGCCCGCTTCAATTATGGCTGTTTCAGTGTCGGGGGTGATTTCCCAGAGTGAAAGAGGCACACCGATGCGTGAGTTGAAACTTCGCGGGCTCCTCACCACATTGCAATCCGGCTCAAGAAGCTGATAGAGCCATTCCTTTACCGTGGTTTTTCCGCGCGATCCGGTGATGCCTATCACCTTTGCCTTGCCGGATTCGCGGTGCGCGCGGGCTATGGTCTGGAGCGCTTTGGTCACGTCCTCAACCCTCAGGAAGCACACATCGTTTACTCCAAGCATATTTTCCGGGATATAGGAAACGCAGAAAGCCTTTACTCCGGCCTCATAAAGCTGCCGGATATAGCGGTGGCCGTCGTTGTTGGGGGTGGAGATGGCAAAGAAAAGCGAGCCGGCCGGTGCCGACAGCGAGCGGCTGTCGGTCAGAAGCACGTCTATTTCAAAATCCTTTTCAGGAGCTTCGAGGCCTAAGAAGGATGATATTTCAGAAAGGGTGTATGACATTTTTGAATTATATTTTTCAGTGCATGTTAGTGATTATCCTTTGTATTGTATCCGTCAGTTCGGGATGCTCATTCTGGAGCGAGACAAGTTCCCGCTGCGTGGCTTCCCGGAATCTGGCGAATGCCTCTTGGTCGGCGGTCATCTGCCGGTGGGAGAGACGCCGCCTTATTTTCAGACATTTTGCGGCTGTGGCCATTGCGGCGTCGGTTATATACGCCTGGGCAAACCGGCTGAACACATAGTCTACGGCCGTTTCCGAGGGATGACACATGTCGGCGGCATAGAACCGGTAGTCGCGCAGATCGTCCATCACCAGCTCGTAGGCCGGAAAGTAGAGCGCACGGTTGCCGTGGAGCTCTATAACCCTGTCGACCGCCAGCAGAAGTCTGGCTTTGCTCAGATTGTTGACATGAATCCCGTCGGCTTTATGGCGCACAGGACTTACTGTAAACATTATCCGTATTCCGGGGTTCTGACCGCTCACCATGTCTATGATGTTTTCAAGGCAATCGGTGATTTCGGCTTCCGAAAGCATGGAAGAGGTGAATTGCGAGGCTGGAAGTTTGTGGCAGTTCGCCACAACCATTCCGTCGGCTTGCCGGCGGTATATCTTCGAGGTGCCGAGAGTGATTATAAGCAGCCGGGCTTTGGCCAGGTCGTTTCTGAGGCGCAGGAGCGCCGCGTTGAGCCTGCGGCACGTCTCCTGGGCCGAGGTTGAGCAAAGGAGTGTGTGGCACAGGAACGAGCGGTAAAGACCCTCGTGGTGAAACAGGTCGTCCTCCGTTATTGTCTTGCCGGATAGCGCCGTTTCTATTATCATGGCTATGCTGGCGGGATTATAAAGGGGGCCGAACGGATTGACCGTTACCGGGAACATACGCTCCATAAGCCGCTGTCCCACACCGTCGGCAAAGCATGAACCGAGCAGTATGACAGGGCCGTCCGTGTAATTAACGAGCCCTTTTTCAGCTGGTATGTCGAATGTGGTGCGGAACTCCATAGCCTTATTCTCTTTCGGTGATTACTTTGAATTCGGTTCTGCGGTTGATCTGGTCGGCCGCCTCTCGGCAAGTTTCATCAGTAAGCTTCTCTATATATTCAGGGGTGAGGATATCTCCCTCCTTGAACTGCGGATAGAGTCGTGCCAGGCGTGGGGTGACGGTGCGCGGCATAGACTTTCCGTAACCCTTGTGGTGCAGACGAGAGCTGTCTATCCCTTTTTCTTTGAGATAAGAGATGACGCTTTGTGCCCGGCGGTCGGAGAGATCGAGATTGTATTGTTCGGAACCGTGGCGGTCGGTGTGCGCTCCAAGTTCTATGGTCACGCCCGGATTGTCTTTGAGAAGTGTGGCGAGTGAATCGAGAGCGCTCATTGATTCAGGTCGCAGGGCGGCGCTGTCGTAATCGTAAAGTATATTGTCCACGGCGTTAGGGCGCGTGGCCGATGCCAGACGGAAGGTTAGCTCATAGGTGTCGCCCGTATCGCCGGTATAGAAATCCTGCCGGGCGTTCAGATACCCTTTTGCGCCTGCAAGCATGGTGTAGCCCGTAACGGGTGCGAGTCTGAAACTGAAGCTTCCGTCGGGTAGGGTGGCCGTCTTGTCGTTTGTGCCGTTGTTTCCTACAATTCTCACTATCGCCCCTCCTATCGGCTCCTCTTCAAGATCGGTTACAGTTCCGTTGAGCCGTATTATGATTTCCGGAAGCTCGAAAGAATAGATGTGGTCATAACCTCTCGCATCGTCGCGCCCGGAGCTGAAATATCCCGCATTGTCACGTGAGGGGTCGAATGTGATGCCGAAATCATCGGCATTGGAGTTGATGGGATAACCCATGTTGGTCACCTCCCATTTGCCCGAAGGTGTAAGCTCGGCCATGAAAATGTCGAGGCCGCCGAGGCCGGGATGGCCGTCGGAGGAGAAAAACATTATGCTGTCGGTGAGTATATATGGGAATTCCTCGTTGCCGGAGGTGTTGATATCTGCCCCGAGATTTTCAGGCGCCGAGATTCCTTCCGCGGTGATGGCGGCGCGCCACAGGTCTTTGCCCCCGTATCCTCCGGAATAATCGGAAGTGAAGTAAAGGTACTCTCCCCCGGGGCTCACCGCCGGATGCCCGCAGCTTATAGTGGAGTCCTGAAACACGTGGAGCCGTACAGGTTTATTCCACCGCGCTTCCTCGCGTTCTGATATAAGAAGTTCCACGCCCGTGTCGGAACGGTCTGATTGTCGTGCCCCGGTAAGATACATGGTGTTGCCGTCGGGCGAGAAGCTGATGATGCCTTCGTCACTGGAAGAGTTCAGCTCGCCTGGTGCCGGTTCGGGGCGTGACCAGCGTCCGTGCTCGTCCTTTCTCGTAAGCCAGATGTCCGATTTTTTCATGCCGGTGATCGGGCTTCGGTCTTTACCGGTCACTTTTTCATTGGTTGTGGTATAGTACAGTTCGTCGGCATTTCTGAACTGCGGGGCGAAATCCGACCGGCGCGAGTTCAGCAGCCTGAAATTCTTCACCACATATCGGGTGGCGCTGTCCCTTACAGCTCTGGCTTCCATAGCTCCTTTCAATCCCGAAAGCGCCTCCGGATTATCCGGTCTGATGGCAAGGAATGCCTTATAATTTTCCACAGCATCCTTGTATTTTCCCGAGGCCTGGAGTTCCCGCGCAAGATTGAGGAGGGCAGTGGTATCCTGGGCCCCGTAGCGGATGGCATTTCTGTAAGCTGTGGCGGCATGTTCATGCCGGTTGAGATTCCGGTAGGCCTCGGCAAGTTTCAGTGCCGTCTCGCCTTTCTCCCGCCGCTGTTTTTTGCTGTCGAGTTTGTTGTAGACCTGACGATAGGCTTTGGCTGCCTCGTAGTATTCGCCGCGGGCCATATATCGGTCGGCTATGGCGGAGCGCGGGCCTTCGCATGACGACGTCAGGGCTGCGGCCAGAACCGCAACGCAACAGAGCACTGAACGAAAACCTGCGGGCTTTTTCATAATCTTTCTTATAGTGCGGAAGGGTGTGGAATCATCCTTGCAAATTTACATAAAAACAGCGAGAATTCTACACCGGCAGAATAAAACAAGGC
>CAUBWJ010000025.1 GCA_958439725.1 uncultured Muribaculaceae bacterium
AATGGAATCGGTCCTATTTTTTCAATTGCCCTCTAAAGTTTAGCGGACAGTAATAGACGGTAATTTGATTTTTGCAACACCTTCATAAGCTGCGGGGGAAAATTTACATTGACCCCGGACCTCCGGCCTCGGTACTCACAAAAAACAAAGAAGCCCGCTGAATTTCAGCGGGCTTCCTGGCGGAGAGGACGAGATTCGAACTCGTGGTAGAGATTGCTCCCTACGTCGGTTTAGCAAACCGGTGGTTTCAGCCACTCACCCACCTCTCCTTGGCAGGGCTTGCCTGATTGCGGGTACAAATGTAGGGGTTTTATTTGAAAGGTGCAAGCAAACGGTCAAAAATTTGTTCGGCGACCGTTGCCTGCACCTTTTTAGCTGGCGCTGTTGCGTCTGTTATTTCTTGACGTTGAGTTTGTTGAGGATGGCCTGGGGCACTGCTTCCTTGTTCAGGTAGATATCGATGGTCTTGGCAAGGAAGAAGGGCTCTGAAACGTAGAAGAATCCGTCGTAGATGTTGTTGGTATCCCAGGAGTTCTTCACCTTGTAGTAGCGGTTGCCTTTCTGGTCAACGGCTTTGCCTACGATAACCATGCCGTGGTCGTCGGTGGTTTCCTGACGGTCAAACATCTCCTGGCGCATCTCTTGGGTAACGTTGATTTCTTCAACCGGGCCTTCGAAGTTGTATTTGGAGTTGTTGCGTTCGCTGTCGGAAAGTTTCACCCAGCGCGAGAGCTCGGTGTCGTTCATGTCCGATTCGCTCTTGCCTTTGGGCATCAGGGCCACGCCTTTGTTCCACTTGAAGCCGCCTTCGCTCACGTCGGCTGCCCAGTCTACCGAGTAACCGTTTTCAAGAGCGTTGTCAACCACGGCCTTGAGCTCCTCCAGAGGGAGGTTGTAGAACTGTCCGTTGAGCCAGTTATCGGAAACCTCAAGCTCAAAGGGCTGGTAGAAAGGATGGTGTGTGAATGAGGTGAGGGCAATGTAGTCGTTCACGTTGATGGGGAGTGAAGCGGCGAATGTCTTGGGAGTATAGGTCTTGCCTTCATACACGAAAGAATCGGGGATTTCGCCGAAATAAGCGTCGAGAATGCCGTTGAAGCCTTTGCGCCATGCGGTGGATACGCGGCGGTTGGGTTTGCGCACTATGGTTTTCACATAGCCCGACAGAAGGCTTTCCACTTCGCCGTGCACGTGCTTGTCCTCGCCGTAGTTAAGGCCTTTGTATGCCTCTTCGGGCATTGCTCCGTATTTGGCCCAGATATAGGGAACGTCGAGACCCGAGCCACCCTGGCTGAACTGAGCCACGCCGTAGCGGCGAACGAAACGGTCGGCTTTCTCATCGTAGCAAAGACGCACGGGGAACATTTCTGAAAGGTCCACAACCTTGCCGGTCTTGCGCAGGATTTCATCCTCGTAGAAAGAGTTGGACGAGAAGCACCAGCATGTTCCCGACTTGTTCTGGTCCTTGACCGGAGTGGTTTTCACTACGTTGACATCTGTAAACGTGAAGCCTACGGAGTCCTTGGGCGCTTTCTTCTTGGGGGCGGCCGAAAGGGTAGCGCCCACTGCGAGAGCGAAGGCAATGCAGATTAGTTTTTTCATTTTCTTTTATGTAATAATATGATTGGTAATTCGAAACGGCGTACTATGAATAAAATTTTATCAAAGTTACAAAATTTTTATTTGAATTGACCAAATAAATATGCAATGGAAGCGTTTTTTTGTAAATTTGTGGATGCAAGCAGTTGCTCTTACCGAAAACCATAGAAAACATGTTTAAGATATTAGAGAAAGAGAGGTTCTCGGAACACGTGGTGAAATTCGTGGTCGAGGCTCCGATGATAGCCTTTTCGCGGCGTCCGGGTCATTTTGTGATAGTGCGGGCATGCGAGGGGGGCGAGCGCATTCCTCTCACCATAGCCGACGCCGACGTGGAGCGGGGCACCATCACTCTCGTTGTTCAGGAAGTGGGTGTTTCCACCGCTAAAATCTGTGCTCTCGAGCCCGGCGATTCGTTGATAGACGTAGTGGGCCCCCTGGGACAGGCCACTCATATAGAGAAAGTAGGCACGGTGGTGTGCTGTGGCGGCGGCGTGGGCGTGGCTCCGCTTCTGCCCATAGTCAAGGCCATGAAGCAGGCCGGAAACCGCGTGGTCACGGTGCTCGCGGCCCGTACACGGGAGCTGATAATACTTCAGGAGCAGGTTGCTCCATGGAGCGACGAGGTAATCATAATGACTGACGACGGTAGCTACGGCCGCAAAGGTCTGGTAACAGCCGGTGTGGAAGAGGTCATCAACCGCGAGAAGGTCGATCTGGTGGTTACCATCGGTCCCGCCGTGATGATGAAGTTCGTGTCGAAGCTTACCGCCGGTTACGGTATTCCCACCATGTGCTCGCTCAACACCATAATGGTTGACGGCACGGGAATGTGCGGCGCATGCCGCGTGACGGTCGACGGGCGCACCCGTTTCGTGTGCATCGACGGCCCCGAGTTCGATGCCCACAAGGTGGATTTCGACGAGATGCTCATGCGCTTGCGCTCATACGATAAATCAATAATGGAGGACGACAATCATGAAAAGCAATAATCCGGTTGCGGACGGACGCGATGCCGCCTGGCGCGTGGCTCTGCGCGATGCCATGCCCGCAAAAGAACGCACGGCTATTCCGCGCGTGAAAATGCCCGAACTTCCTCCGGAAGTGAGGGTGACGAATTTCGAGGAGGTGAACCGTGGCCTGACACCTGAGCAGGCTCTCACGGAATCCACCCGCTGTCTCGACTGTCCCGACCCCCAGTGCGTCACCGGATGCCCGGTGGCCATAGATATCCCGGGATTTATAAAGAATATACAGCGCGGCGACCTCCCCGAGGCCGCGCATGTGCTCCGGCTCACTTCGGCTCTTCCTGCCGTGTGTGGCCGCGTTTGTCCGCAGGAGAAGCAGTGTGAGAGCAAGTGCATCTACAACCGCATGAAGAAACCTCCGGTTGCGATAGGCTATCTCGAGCGCTTCGCTGCCGATTCGCAGTCTGAGAAAGTAGCCGATGCTCCCGTTCCGGGCCCGAAAGACTTCAAATGCAGGATTGCTGTGGCCGGAAGCGGCCCGGCCGGCCTTTCGTTTGCCGGCGACATGGCTTCGCGCGGCTACGACGTGACGGTGTTCGAGGCTCTCCACGAGATCGGCGGCGTGCTGAAATACGGCATACCCGAATTCCGTCTGCCCAACCGCGTGGTCGACGTTGAGATTGAGGCCTTGCGGCGTATGGGAGTGAAATTCGTGACGGATGTGGTGATAGGGAAGACCCTTTCCATGGAACGCCTCGGGGAAATGGGCTTCAAGGGTCTCTTTGTAGGCTCCGGTGCAGGTCTGCCCGGCTTCATGAATATTCCCGGCGAAAACCTTATAGGCGTGATGTCGTGCAACGAATATCTCACCCGCATAAATCTCATGGGTGCCGGACGCCCGGGCTTTGACACTCCGGTGCTTCGCGGTCACACGGTGGCCGTGATTGGCGGCGGAAATACCGCCATGGACTCCGTCCGCACGGCCCGGCGCATGGGCGCCGAAAGAGCGCTTGTGGTCTACCGTCGCGGTGAGGAGGAGATGCCGGCCCGCAAGGAAGAGGTGGAGCACGCGCGCCAGGAAGGCGTGGAATTCCTCACGCTCCATAACCCGGTGGAGTATCTGCCCGACGAGCTTGGCCGCGTGAGAGCCATGCGCCTGCAGCGCATGAAGCTCGGCGAGCCCGATGCTTCAGGCCGTCGTCGCCCTGAGCCAATAGAGGGCGATATAGTGGAAATGCCCGTGGATCTGGTGATAGTATCCGTTGGCGTTTCACCCAATCCGCTTATTCCGAATCATGTGAAGGGTATAGGCGTGAGCCGTCGCGGTACCATAGAGGTGAATCCCGATACCATGCAGTCGGCCGTTCCCACGCTGTTTGCCGGGGGCGACATAGTGCGCGGCGGAGCCACGGTTATACTTGCCATGGGCGACGGACGCCGCGCGGCTGCCGGAATGGACGCATGGCTCTCCGGTTCAAAGGATGGGGCTTAACAGCCTTGTAAGCGATTCCAGTATCTTGTGCCTGAGTGGCCGCACGCGCCATTCAGGCTGGAATACGCGCGAGCATTCGTGCTGGTCGGCTATGAACTGGCGGCAAAGCCTGGAGTTGATTTCAGGCGAGTAGATAAACATTGTGGCCTCGAAATTGTGTTCGAAGCTGCGGAAATCTATGTTTGCCGAGCCTACGGCGCTGAACCCGTCATCAATCATCAGGGTTTTGCTGTGGAGCATCCCCGCTTCATAGAAATATATTTTTATGCCGGCACGCAGGCATTCCATCACGTAGCTTCGCGAGGCATACGTCAGCACGCGCGAATCGCTGTGGGCCGGAATCATCACCCTTACGTCCACGCGCGCCAGTGCCGCCGTCTGGAGCGCACGCAGTATGCCTTCGGTGGGCAGGAAATACGGCGTCTGGATATAGACGCGCTTGCGTGCGTTGCCTATGGCTTTGATCATCATGAATTCCACGTTGCTCCATTCGCTGGTGGGGCCGCTGCGGAGCATCTGCATGGCGCTTTCCCCGCATGGGGTGGTGTCTACTTTTTCGGTCACGAGCGGGTTTCCCATGAACGACCAGTCTACCGCGAATGAATATTCCAGCGCTCCGACTGCCGGCCCTGTGATTCTCAGGTGGGTGTCGCGCCATTTGCCGAATTTGCCGCCATGCATGTAGCGGTCGGCGATATTCATGCCTCCTATATAGCCTGTTTTGCCGTCAATCACACAGATTTTACGGTGATTGCGCCAGTTTATGCGCGTTGCGAGCAGCGGAAACGCCACTCTGAAAAACGGGTGTATCTCCACGCCACCTTCGCGGAGCCGGCGGAAAAAGGCGTTGGATGTGCCGAATGAGCCTATATGGTCATAAATCACTCTTACCCTTACTCCTTCGGCGGCTTTGCGGAGGAGCGCGTCGGCAAGGCGGCGTCCGGTCTCGTCGTCGGAGAGTATGTAGTATTGCACATGGATGTATTCCCGGGCGCTCTCTATGTCGGCAAGGAGCGCGTTGAATTTTGCTGTGCCGTCGTTGAACACCGTCACGTCGTTGCCGCTATGAAGCTGTGCGCCGGTGAGCGCGCGCCCCATTTCCACCTGCTGGCGTTCTGTGGGCGAGAGGGAGGAGGTGTCGGAGCTTTTGGCCGTTTCCGAATCGTTTCTGCGCAGTCGCCGTTTGTTGCGGCGTGATATCATGCGCGTGTTTTTGATGTTTCGCCCGAAAAATATATACAGCAGTATTCCAATGCCCGGTATGGTCAGGAGCACCGTAATCCAGGCAAGCGATTTTACCGGATTGCGGTTTTCCGAAAGCACTACTCCCACTATGGCCAGAACCGTGGCGGCATATATGGCCGCCAGAGCCCAGTAAATCCAGTTGAGCGGAGATGCAAGGGCTATGATTACTGAGGGCGACATCCTGTTTTTTATCCCCGAAATTACAAAACCGCTGTAAGCGGATAGCCCTTATTGCACATAAATCAGCAGTGTATGCAAAAAAAACATCCGCGCGATGCCGGAAAACGGACAGCGCGCGGATGCGTATGGTTTAATCTCACTGCGGCAATCGCATGGATGGATGCCGCTTGAAGAAATTACTCGGAAACTACTTCAAAGGGAACCTCGGCGGTAACCTCTTTGTGGAGTTTGATGATGGCGTTGTATTTGCCAACTTCCTTCACGGGCTCTTTGAGCACGATGAGCTTGCGGTCGATGTTGAAACCGAGCTTCTCGAGAGCCTCGGCGATCTGGATTGCGTTTACAGAACCGAAGATAGTGCCGGTGGAGCTTGTCTTGGCTCCGATGGTGAGGCTTACGCCTTCGAGCGATTTAGCGGTAGCTTCGGCATCGGCCTTGAGCTGTGCGAGCTTGTGGGCACGCTGGCGCTGGTTCTCAGCAAGCACTTTCAGCGCCGATTCAGTGGCTATTACGGCCTTTCCGAAGGGAATAAGGTAGTTGCGGCCGTAGCCCGACTTAACTTCAACCACGTCGTCTTTGTAACCGAGGTTGTTGATGTCTTCCTTAAGAATGATTTTCATAAATCGTTAGCGTTAAAAGTGGTTTTTATTTCATCAGGTCAGTTACATAGGGCAGGAGCGCGAGATGGCGGGCACGCTTTACGGCCTGAGCCACGCGACGCTGGAATTTCAGCGAGGTGCCGGTGATGCGGCGGGGGAGAATCTTGCCCTGCTCGTTGAGGAACTTCTTGAGGAATTCGGGATCCTTGTAGTCGATGTATTTGATTCCGCTGCGTTTGAAGCGGCAGTATTTTTTCTTCTTGACGTCAACGGACATCGGAGTAAGATAGCGGATTTCAGATTGTGTCTGTGCCATGGTTTAGCCCTCCTTTACTTCAGATTCAACTTCTTCTTTAGCGGTCACTGTCTTGCCTGCCTTGATGCTGCGGCGCTTTTCGGCGTATTCGGCAGCGTATTTGTCAAGACGGAACACGAGGAAACGGAGCACGCGCTCGTCGCGGCGGAATGCTGTTTCAAGTTTCTTTACCAGAGTGGGTTCGCCGTCGAATTCCACCAGGTTGTAGAAGCCGGTCGACTTCTTCTGGATGGGATAGGCGAGCTTGCGAAGGCCCCACATTTCTTCGTTCACGATGGTGGCGCCATTCTCGGTGAGCACCGTTGTGAACTTTTCTACCGCTTCCTTCATCTGGGCGTCAGACAAAACGGGAGTTAAAATGAAAACGGTTTCGTACTTCATGTTTTGATGAAATGTTTTAATATGTTGATTGTTACTTTGTTGCCGCGGTTTTTACCTTTGGCGCCGCAAAGTTAGTCATTTTTTACGTTATGTGCAAATATTCAGCGGGTGAAGGCTATATTGTTTTCGGCGGCGATGCGGCGCATGTTGATCAGGGCGTAGCGCATGCGGCCCAGGGCCGTGTTGATGCTCACTCCGGTTGCCTCGGCTATTTCCTTGAACGACATGTCGCGGAAAAAGCGCATGTCAAGCACCTCGCGCTGGCTCTCGGGGAGCGCGCCGATTATACGGTGGATGTCCTTGTTTATCTGCGAGTCCACAAGGAAGTCCTCTATGTTTCCTTCGGTGAGGTCTTTGCTGTTGAGAATATCCACGGTCTCGTCGTCGGACGAAACGGTGGTGTCCGATTTGTCCTGACGGTAGAAGTCGATGATGAGATTATGGGCTATGCGGGTTATCCACGAGGCGAACTTGCCCGTTTCGGAATAACGGCCCTGCCTGATGGTGGTGATGGCCTTTATGAAGGTCTCCTGGAAGATATCGTCGGCTATATCACGGTTTTTGACAATAGTGCAAATGTATGAGAACACACGCGACTGATGGCGCATAAGCAGGGTGTCGAAAGCTTTGTTGTCGCCTTCGGCATAGGCAGCCACCAGCATATCGTCGGTGAGCTTGTTGATTTTCTGCATTTCTATTCCTCTTGAATTAAAGTTGGAGTAGACGTAGAATCTATAGGCAGTAGGGTATTAAGTTGGAATAAATGATAGATAATGGTATAAGGAGGGGTTGCGCCTGGCGCTTTCTTTCCGGATACAAAGATAGGTGAAATGTCCGGTTCCGGCAAATAATGCGCCGGTTATCGTGGATGGATAATTATTATTTAACTATAATGGCACAATAATGGCTATTAGGTTCACATCGGTTAGCAATCCCGGGTTTTCTGGTGAAAATATATTTACATCAGTAATAAATGCGGAAAATCCACGTTTTAATAGTGAGGCCGCGGAGAGTCCGCCACCTCCAGCAACCAAGCATCAACCGAATGCCTATGGCTAAAATATCCGCATCACAATCCCTGCCGGAAACCCAGGGTAACAATGACGGAGACCGCAGCCTCCGCTGCGGCCCCCGTAAGTCAACGATTCAGATCATACGTCAGTTTGCCCGTGCCTATACGGTGATCGGGCGAAAGAAAAAATCGCCGCTCGACTCGGGCATTATCATCAACTGATCATACAGTCTCCTCGGGAGATATGAGTGAGGTGATGAACATGGTGAGGAGCACGCCGGTCACGCCCACTAGCGTCGCGAAGATACTGAGGTCGCCCACGGTCACTACTGATCCGGGCGCAGTCTTCTCGGCTACGAATTCCACGCTGAAATATCCCGCGGTGATGATTCCTGCCACGTATAGCGCATATTCTATTACGGCCGCTATGGCATATCGCCGCTGAGGAAGGCGGTTGAGCACCTTGCGTGTGAACCACGGGGAGGGTACATGGCCCGGAAGCCGGGAGTGAAGCAGCTCGCGGAGAGCGTCGTCGGAGGGAGAGGAGAATTTATTCCGTGTCATTTCTATATTCGTTTATTGTCTTTGCCATTTTTGTCTTTGCTCTCGAAAGGTGCGATTTTACCGTTCCTTCTGCAAGCCCCGTTATTTTCACTATTTCTTTTAGCGGCCGGTCCTCGTAGTAGAAAAGCAGCACTATTGTGCGCTCTGTTTCCGAGAGTGAGGCCATTGCTTCTGCCAGGTCGTGGCTGAGCTGCCATGAGCGGTCGGCCGTGGTTCCCGATTCTATTTTGTCGGCATAGCTTGCTATGTCGTCAGTCGGGGTGCGTTGGCGCATCTGGTCGGTAAACTCGTTGAAAGCTATCCGGTAGAGCCATGTCCTGAACCTTGACACTCCCCTGAACGAACGCAGTTCCGAATAGGCTTTCAGGAATGTCTCCTGAGCTATGTCATCGGTCAGCGCCGCATCACCGAGAGTGAGGTTGTAGATGAAACCGTGCAGTCCCGGACTATACTCGTCGACCAGCCGCGCGAAGGCGCGGTGGTCGTCGAGTGTCACGCATAGGGTTATCAGTTTCAGCTCTTCAAGCTTACTGAGCATTTTTTATCTCTGGTTGGTGGGATAGTCGGTAGGTTCATCTGCTCCTGTGGGGGCCGGAGCGCTGAAACGGTTGCCTTCCGGTGCGGTGGTTTCATAGGGATTATGGACCCGGCTTAACTCAGCTTCCTCTTCTGCGGCCGCGGACTGTTCGTTCTTTTTTTCGTCGTGGCGGCGTATGAGGAACAGGGCAAGGTTTGCCAGGCCTATGAAGAACGGGAATACGCCTATCCATGCCATATCTTCATCGGAACAGATAGCCATGGCCCAGCAGCCTATGCCTATGCCCATCCATATTATAGCCCGGTAGAGTCTGCGGTTGTTCGAAACACTTCTGTAGAAATCGTTCGGAAGGGGATAATTGCGGCTTATGGCCATCTCTACCACCCGCATTTCATAGCGACGGCGGGTGTTGACCGACGACATTATCACTGCCACTATCGCCACCGGAACGGCGCATCCGAATATTATGCCTACAATTCCCACGATGAAAGGCCATGTGTCCTCATCCATAAGGTCGTCGCCGGACGATACCTTTACTTCCGGGGCGATCCACACGGTACGCGAGGCGAGCGAGTCGGAATTGATTTCAGAGAGCTGGCTTTTCAGCTCCTCCTTGAGCTGGGCTATCTCGCGATGCTGTTCGGAATCGTCGGAGTGGCGGTTACATGACCATGCGGCAGCCAGAAGAGGCAATGCTGCCAGAAACGGAATGATACGGTGAAATAGTTTCATGTTTATTTGTTTTTTATTGTTGATATTTTCTCATTTATACATTCTCTGAGGATGCTTTCATCTCTTTGACGGAATCCGCGACCGAAAAGTTGCAGACAATGAGAAAACTTCACAAAAAAAATTCTGCGCCGGGTCAGTAAGGCAGTGATTCCACTTCAAGGCGCGAATTTACAGGCAGCATTCCGGCCGTGCCCATTTCCACAAACACTTTGGCGCACAGAACCGTCCATTTGTCACCGTAGGTCATATTGCTGGAGTGGCTGTAGCCCAGGCAGTGGCCATACTCGTGGAACATTGCCTGACGAGCATAGTTGTGCGGGTTGCTGCCAGCCGGCGTGGCGTCGAAATACACACCTTTATAGCAGTAATCGGCCAGACCGTAGGTTGAACCCCCTCCGAGGCCTCCCACTCCCACCACGCGCCCGAGCACCAGTCCGCCGTGGTTGCGTATGCGGGTGCGGAGCGCGTCAAGATTTATGGGATTATGGCCGTTGTCCAGCAGTATGCCGTCGTATTCCTCAAGCGCGGTGTTGAAGTAATCCGATGAGAACATATAGGCCATGTTGAGGGCCAGCGCCACTCCGTGACGGCATAGAAGCGGATCCATGTGGCGCCAGTAAGCGTGGCCGTTGTCTGCGCCGTAGGGTGAGAAGCGTATATACCACCGGCTGTCTATTTCGGCGATTTTTGCCATGAAGGGATCGTCGGTCTCGATGCGCAGGGTCACGTCGGAGGCCGAGAGTGCCGACTGCACCGGTATGCGGATGCGTCGGCCGGCGGTTGTGACGAATGTGCATTCACGCTTCACTACCGGAATATCCAATTCCGCCTCCATAAAGGGATATATGGTCTCGATTCTGGCAAGCTCCACAAATTCATGGCTTATGGAGTTGAACCGGCATTTCACCGTTATGTTTTTCAGCGTGGCCGGAGCAAATAATTTTATTCCGAGGCGGTGGCCCGGTGTGATGGATACCTGCAGCGGGGCGTTGACTCTGAACGAGCGGCGTGAGGCGTCGTAAAACACTTCGCGCGGTTCGTCGGCAAGAAACATGGTGTCTGTGTCAAATTTCGGATAGTCGCCGTCGCGCACCACAATCGTGCCGTCGTCTATGTCCGGGTGCCGGTAGTCCAGTGTTATGTGCGACACCTTTCCGGCTTCGGCCTGACAGTATTCAAACCGGTAGCGGTATAGGAATTCCGAGCCGTCGTCGCGCCGCGACTTCACTTCCACATAGCCCGATAGTGGTTGCTCCGGAGCGAGCGTGCAGAGCGACATCGTCTCGGTTATGTCATGAGCCGTGATTGAAGCGTTTCCGTCCGTTAGGCCCTGCGGGGTGAGCGCGGCAGGCACGGTGCAGTCCTCGTCGAGCGTGATGCTTGCCGATACCACGAAGCGCCTCAGATATTCCGACGGCATTTTCAGGCTCACGGCTATTTTTGCCACACATAGTTCCAGGCTTACCTGCCTCGAGAATCCTTCCTGCGATTTCCCTATGCTGAAATTAAGCTTTTTATAATAGAATTCTCCGTCGATCGCTTTTCCTTCGGCATTGTTCTCAAGCCAGGGGGAGGATATGGTGCCGGGCGTCACCACTTCACCGTTGTGGTTTTCCGACGTGGTTGCGAGGAATGCTATGGTATAGTCGCCGTATGCCAGACCCTCTATGGTGATCTCCTTGAAGTCGGGGCTTACCTTGCTGTAATGCGGTGAGAGTACGTTGCCACGGCTGTCGGTAAGCACGAACCAGAGACCTTTAAGGGGCTTCTCGTCCGTGGCTTCGGCGCGCGAGCTCACATTGCCGTCGATTATCGGAGCGGTGTCAAGACTGAAAGTGGCTTTTCCGGAGGGGGTGAGGGCCGGTTCGTCGGTCCGGCTGTCGGCACACCCCGTAAGCAACGCGGCGCAAAGCCATAGGATAGATATGTAAATTGCAGTCCTCATTCCGGTCATTGTTTGATTTTCACGCATCGAACCGAAGCGAATGCCTCCATCGGCAGACGTTCTTCGGTAATCTTCGTGGCCGTTTTACCTTCAAATCTCATCCATCGTGCCAGTGCGTGTCCGCCGGGGCAGCCGTTGTTGCTGTCGGTCCAGAGGCCGGCGCGAAGTCCGAACCCGGGGTCGGCCGCAGTGCTCTTGTCACCCTTGTTCCCGGCCAGGGGAATTATAAGGAATCGGCGCGTGTCCAGAGATGTGAATTTCACATAAAGCTGACGGCCTCCTATGCCGGTAGGGGTTTCCAGCGTTCCCTCTGCTTCGTGGAGAGTGGCTATGATGCGCTCGCCGTTCCCGGCCACGTACATTCCCGGAATTGGTGCATCTACGGGGAACATGGACTCGAATTCCTCGCGGGTGGGAATACGGTAGCCTTCGGGGCAGGGAAGGTGTGAGGCCGACACCCATGGAACGTCCTGCGTCTGATTCCCGAGGTTGTTGGATGGATTATAGCTCTGCCAGGGGATGTAGGGATAGTTGCGGCCGAACTGGAACAGCGCTCCCACGGAGTTTACCCAGTTCTTTTTATACATTTCTTCGACTGTAAGGCCGTCCAGAGGATAAACCTGTTCATGGGAGTCGGATGAAAGCGAATTGAACGCCATCCACACGCTGCCGCCGATTTCTACCGTTTCAATCTGGCTCGAGCTGGGGGCTACCCTTATCTCCACGAAATCATAGCTCTGCGAGAACAGTGCGTTCTTCAGATGGATTATCACCGAATAGCCCAGGCGTCCGCGCTTCTGCTGCGGAACGTTTATCTCGAATGCAGAGACGAAGCCGTCGGCGGTTTCGGTGGTTTTCATCTCGCCGATCTCCACGCCATTGTCGGCGCCGTCGCTGCCGGTTATCTCGATGCGTGTGTCGGCGAGGAATGCGAGCCGCATGCCCTGCGCGCCTTCCTCGGGCACGGAGACTATGTTTTTGTCATAATCCACTTCCACGGTGTGCGGAATAGTGGAGAGAGCCCGGCTAATGGCAATCCGGCTGTCAGAGTCGGGTTTGCCGGTCACGGTTCCTCCTTCTTTCCAGTCCTCGACAGTAAATGTGCCGTTTACGGTGGCTCCGGCGTTGAGAAGTTCTATCTCATACACACGGTTCCGCTCTACGGCCGGAATCTCCACTACGGTTCGGAATGGAATATCGTCGTACACGCCTCCGACTGTCACCGATACCCCTTCGCCGGTAGGAAACAGAAAGACGGCCCCTTCCTCTTTTCCTGAGAAAGGTGCGGAATAGGTTTTATTGTAGCTTACTGTATTGTCGGGTGTCGGCTGGCTGTCAGCAAACGGGTATGTGGCTGCGGCTGCGTTTTCCACCGTCAGGCGGTTGACGCGTATTCTGGCGTCGGCCGTGGTGTTGAGGTCGATTCGTGCCACACCGTGTTTCAGGCTCACCGTAAGCTCGCCTCCGCGTTTCGGAGCTTCGGCGGTGGCCCATAGGAAATCCGGAGCCGATGTGTCGCCGTCGCGGCTTTCAATCACCGTTTCTCGGAATGCTGTCTCGGTGGTGACGTTTTCCTCTGCCGGAGCCGAAGCGCCCGCAAGGAAGTAAAGAGTAGTGCTGCTCCCGCTCACCGGAATGTCGGCGCGTCCGTCGCCGTCGGGAGTGATGCTTCGGGTCTTGTATATTACTCCGTCGGCCGCCTGATACACATTGAGTGATCCCACGGATTCCTGACTGTCGGAAAGCGTGCCGAAAGAAGCTCCTTTCACTGTCAGTGAACATATCTTTTCTGCGTCGTTGCCGGGGTCATCGTTCTGGCTGCATGCACTTAGATAAATCATTGAAAAAACCGGCAGAAGATACCGGGTTATGAACCATAGGCAGTTTCTCATAATTTCCCTATATGATAATGAATGTGCTTTGTCTGGATGCGCGGCTCTGTGGGAGCACACGCTTGAAGCCGCAAAGATACGAAGCACTGCGGTTTCCCACAAGTGTTGCGTGTGCGGCAGTCTGTTATTCCTCTTTTTTAATACGCAAGTGATATTTCTTGCCCCTACCGCAAAATTGTACAAGTAAAAAGCAAATATATGCAAAGAGAATCCGCACGGATTTTGGTATCTTTGCGGTTCATCACAATACCGGACCAATCATGAAAACTACATTTCCCAGCCATCTCTTCAGGGCTGCAAAAGGCGTTGTGTTAGCGTCGACTTTCGCATTAGGCATTTCGGCCTATGCACAGAGTTCCGTCAATCTTTCGCAACTCGACTTATCTAAAATCAATCAGGGATACGGCAAAGCCGTGTCGGGCAAATCTGTATCAGGCGATCCGGCTATCGCTGCCGGCAAAGGCTATAGCGACGTGATAGGCACCCATGCTCCCTCGTCGTTTAAAATCAATCTCCACGGCAAAGCCAGGAGGCTCCATGCCAGAGTGGCCGTGGGCGACCGTCCTGCATCGGCCGACGGTAAGAATATAGAGCGTATCGCGCTCGTAAACGGCACCAGCATGCTGTTTGCCAACGACGGCAATCAGCGCCGCTTTGTAGCCGTCACTGGCAATGGCGGCGAAATAGAGCCGGGCTCAGTTAAAATAGTAGTGAAAGGCGATGGCAAGGAACTCCCTGCCGGAGGTGTGGTGAGAGGAGGGGAGAGCCCGATGGCGATAGACCTCGACCTCAAAGGAATAAACACCCTTGAACTCATAGCCGAAACCACCCCCGACGGCCCAAGCGGCGACAATGTGCTCTGGATAGAGCCTGTGATAGAATATGAGGGGGAGGCCCCGGTGGCCGTCGATGCGGCTTCTCAGGAAAAAGGGCCTGAGATGACCTCGCAGGCAAAAAAACGGCTCGAGGGCAAAATCAGGAAGCTGCCCGTAATGACAGTGCCCGCATCTACACTGACCGGATATGACTGGCTGGTGACACCCGGAAAAACCTCCGCGGCCATTTATGCCACGCCCGACCGCAAAAGCATCGTTGTGGCAAACGACATGGTGTCGCGCACATTCCGCATTTTCCCCAATCTCGCCACCACCGATTTCGTTAACCGTATGACGGGCGAGAGCCTGCTGCGCGCCGTGAGTTCGGAAGGTTCCGTGACCATCGACGGCAAGGAATGGTCGATAGGAGGCCTTGAGGGGCAGCCCGAACGCGCATATATAAAGGAGGCCTGGATAGATTCGCTGGTCACCGTGGCCAATTCGTTCATGGTGGAGGATTTTGAGATACATCCCATTACCGAGGACATCAAGTGGGCACGCAGCCGCTGGGCGCTAAACAAAAAGGCACCTACAGGCAAGGAAATCACCTTCACGCTGCGCGGCGACAAGGAGCTTACCGACGCCAGAATCAGGCTTTCTGTGGCCGTTTACGACGGAATACCCGTGATACGCAAGCGGTTCACCCTTGAAAACGGCACCGGCGCACCGATAAATGTGGACAGTTTCAAGGTCGAATTTCTGGCTATGGCCGAACCCGAGTCGCCCGGCGGAGGCGATCCGCGCACGTTCCTGCTCCCCAACATCCACGTGGAAAGCGACTACGCCTGCGGTGGAAGCTTCACGGAGAAGGAGACCGACATAACCGAGAAATGGGTCACAGACCCCCGGTATACCTCGCAGCGCAACTGGCTGATGCAGACCCCGTGCATACTGGAGGTCTCGCCTAAAATCGGCCCTGACCAGCAGATTGCATCCGGCGGTTCGTTCCGTTCGTTCAGTGTGTTTGAGATGCCTTTTGACAGCTACGACCGTGAGCGCAAGGGGCTCTTCACGCGCAACATGTACCGCACCATCGCCCCCTGGACCACCGAGAATCCCATATTCATGCACCTCACCTCAACTGATCCCGAGGTTGTGAAAACGGCCGTGGACCAGTGTGCGGACACCGGTTATGAGATGATAATCCTCAGCTTCGGTTCCGGACTCAACGCCGAGGACGTTTCGGATGAAAACATAGCCCGCTTCAAATCCCTCGTGGACTATGCCCGCAGCAAAGGCATAGACATGGGTTGCTACTCGCTGCTGGCAAGCCGCTGGATAAGCGATGACGTGGACGTGATAAACCCCGCCACGGGCAAACGCGGCGGTATGACTTTCGGCAGCTCGCCATGTCTGTCGAGCGACTGGGGACACGAGTATTTCAGGAAAATAAAGACCTTCTTCGAGAAGACCGGCATGAAATGCTTCGAGCACGACGGCTCATATCCCGGCGATGTCTGTGCGTCGACCACCCACACATATCATAAAGGCCTGAACGACTCGCAGTGGAACCAGTTCCAGACCGTCACCGCCCTTTATCACTGGATGTGCGAAAACGGCATCTATCTCAACGTACCGGATTTCTATTTTCTCAACGGCTCCACCAAGGTAGGTATCGGCTACCGTGAGGCCAACTGGTCGCTCCCACGCGAACGCCAGCTTATCCATACGCGTCAGCTCAACCACGACTGTACCTTTGAGCGCCCCGCATCGGCCCTCTGGAGCTTCGTGCCCCTTGTGGAATATCAGGGCGGAGGAGCGGCGGCCACCCTCGAACCGCTCAAAGACCATCTTTTCGAATACCGCACGCTTATGTTCCAGAACTATGGAGCGGGCGTCCAGGCATGCTACCGCGGCCCGCGCCTCTACGATTCGCCTGAAACGCGCCAGGCCGTGCTCGACGTCATAGGTTGGTATAAGAAATACCGCAATATTCTGAACAGCGACATCATCCATCTGCGTCGTCCCGACGCGCGCGACTGGGACGGCATAATGCATGTGTCGCCCACCGAAAAGGAGCGTGGCCTGGCCATGTTCTACAATCCTACCTCGGAGGTGATGAAGCGCCGTATAAAGCTGCCGTTGTACTACACCGGCCTCACCGAGACGGCAAGCATCCGCGAGCAGGAGGGAACACCTGCAAAATATCATCTCGGCCGTGACTATACCGTTGAACTCGACGTCACCATTCCCGCCAACGGCTACACCTGGTATGTAATTGAAAAATAACTTAGGTATGAAACATTCTATTTCACGGGCTTTCTTCACCGGAGCCCTTGGCATTGCAGCATGCGCCGCAAATGCCCAGACGAGCACGCCGATTAATCTTCCGGCTCTGTTCGCTGACCACATGGTCCTTCAGCAAAAGACTGACGCTCCGGTGTGGGGGCGCGGCGACGCCTCGCGCACGGTATGCGTGATCGGCAGCTGGAATCCAGCCGATACGGCCAGTGCCACGGTCGACGATTACGGACATTGGGCTGTAACCCTCCCTACACCCTCCTATGGTGGCCCTTACAGTCTGGAGGTGTTCTATCGCGGACTTCCCGCGGACACCGTTACGGTCCGTGACGTGATGATAGGAGAAGTGTGGCTGTGCAGCGGACAGTCAAATATGGAATGGAGTCCGGCAAACGGCATCGAGAATTATGAGCAGGAGCGTGCCGGAGCCTCCAATCCCGCAATCCGGTTTTTCAGCCTCGCCAAAACCGCATCCGAAACCCCTCAGGACAATTGCATTGCGGAATGGGAAGTCTGCACGCCCGATGTGATGAGCCGCCGCAGCGCCGTTGCCTACATGTTTGGCCGCAACCTCAATAAAAAACTTGACGGTGTGCCCGTGGGCCTGATTGTTTCGGCCTGGGGAGGCACCCCTGCCGAGGTATGGGTTCCCGAGGACTCCGTGAATAACAACAGCGACATTGCCGAGGCCGTGATAGAGACCAGATATCCCTGGTGGCCCGTTCAGCCCGGCGTGCTTTACAACAGCATGATCCGGCCTCTCGCTCCTTACGGAATAGCAGGCGCGATATGGTATCAGGGTGAGTCCAACCGCGACAATCCTCAGTCCTACCGTCATCTGATGTCGACTCTTATCGGCTCCTGGCGCAAAGATTTCCGCAAAGAATTTCCGTTTTTTATAGTTCAGATCGCGCCGTTCAACTACGCATCCTCAAACAATGGCCCCGCGCTTGTGCGTGAGGCCCAGCAACAGGTGGCCGATATGGTGCCGTCCGTAGGCCTGATACCTACAATTGATATTGGCGATGTAAATAATATCCATCCTGCAAAGAAATCCCAGGTTGGTGAACGTCTGGCAAATATGGCTCTGGGTCGTGCATACGGGCGCATCACTGACGGATTCGAGGCGCCCCGTGCGGTAGACGCTGTGCGGCAGAAATCCGCGCTGAGCATACATTTTTCAAACGCGGGAGAGGGCATGAGCGCTTCTTCAAAAGAAATCAAGGGCCTGTCTGTAGCCGGGAGTGACGGTGTTTTCCATCCGGCTAAAGGAACGCTTAAAAACAACGTTCTTACCGTAAAATCTTCGGAAGTGAAATCGCCTGTCAAGGTAAGATACTGCTTTGACGATGCCACCGAGGGAACCATATTCAATTCCTTCGGGCTTCCGTTGCTGCCATTCTCACTTTCAGTCGAACCATAACCATTCCATAACCATTCCTAAAAATGAATTGCATAAATAATCTGCTTGTAATATGCGCAATGGCATTGCCGCTGATGGTGAATGCGCAGAAAGCGACCGTTGGCCTTTCGGCCGACGGCGGAAAACTGAACTATAAAGTCAGCTACAATGGCAAGACACCGGTTCCGTCCTCACCGCTCGGTATGGAAGTCGACAATATTTGTCTCGGTACCGACATCGCTTCTTTTTCAAAAAATCCCGGCGCGGAAACGTCATATACTGTAAAGAGAAAGGACGGATCGAGCTTTTATGTCGACGTCCGTGAGTTCGACGACGGTGTGGCCCTGCGGTACCGTATTCCCGCCGATGGCCCTAAATGTATCTACAGCGAACAGACTGCCGTCACTTTCCCCGAAGGTACAAGAGTGTGGTATGCGAGCGGGCCGTTCCAGTATGGCTGGCTGCAGGAATATCAGGATCGCGATATAAGTAAGATTGACAACGAACTGCTTGCTCCCCCTGCCACATTCCGGCTACCCGACGGAACATACGCCGCGGTCACCGAAGCGAATCTCCGCAATTTCCATGGCGCGGTTCTGTTTGGCAATAACGACAACAGTGTGAATTTCGGATATGTCGAAAACAAGGGCCACGTTGAATCCGGTACCATAACCGGTATGCCCGGCAGCCATATCCACGATGTAGTCCGTGATTATCCCTGGATCGCTTATCCCGATGAGAAAACGGGCGAGATTGTCACCCCCTGGCGTGTTATAATGCTTGCCTCGGACCTCGACGGCCTGGTGAACAACACGATAATCGGTAAGGTGGCCGATGCTCCCGATCCCGAACTGTTTCCCAAGGGAAAGGATACCGAATGGATTAAACCCGGGCGTTCGGTATTTACATGGCTCACCGAGGGCAACAACCGTCTGAGCGTGGCAAATCATAAGCGTTATGTGGACGGTGCAGCGGAACTGGGACTGCAGTCGGTAGTTGTGGATGACGGCTGGGAATTATGGCCGCAGACCGAACCTGAAGGTTCTGCCCATACAAAGTGGGAATATCTCAAAGACCTTACCGATTATGCCGCGCAGCGGGGAGTGGATATCTGGGTATGGCGTCCGTCATCTGTCAGAGCGGGCAATAAGACAGATATCGGTCTGGTGGATGCCGGAGAGCGCAGGCAGTTCATGAAGAAATGTGCCGAAACCGGCGTGAAAGGGCTTAAGATTGATTTCTTCCACACCGAGAATCTCTTTACGGTAAATCTGATGGAAGAGATTCTGAAGGAAGCCGCCAGAAACAAGCTCATGGTGATTTTCCACGGTGTGAACAAACCTACTGGCGACAACTTCACCTATCCCAATCTTCTGGCGAAAGAGGCTGTGCGCGGTCTCGAATGCGTTGGCGGCGAGAACTCATGGGCTCCCGGCCCGGCGTGGACTTACCACAACACAGTGCTTCCATTTACAAGATGGCTGGCCGGTCCCGCCGACTATACCCCTCTGAACTTCCGGGCATTCTGTCCTAAAGAGATATCGTTTGCCCATCAGCTTGCCACTATCTACACATTCACCTCACCTATGCTCATATTGGCTGCCGATATGGAGGATATGCTTTCCACTCCCGGACGTCAGTTCATAGAAGAGGTACCTGTGACATGGGACGAGACCAGAGTGCTGCCTGAAAGCAAAATCGGCGAAATGGCCGCAATCGCGCGCCGGAGCGGAGATGTGTGGTATCTGTCGGTTCTTAACGGCGGAAAACAGTATGACGGCAAGCTTTCCACCGATTTCCTGCCTAAGGGGAACTATCGCACGACCATCGCCTCCGACAAGGATAACGATCCGCGCCAGATTGCCGTGACCTCCGGAAAGACTAAAAGCGGCCGTCCGCTCAAGGTAAACCTCATCCCCGGCGGAGGCTATCTGGTGAAGTTTGAGCGAATCAAGTAACCCGAAGGAATACTAAACTGCGAAATATAATAAACAGGCGATGTGTCAAATCCGCATTTTGATACATCGCCTGTTTTGTCGCATTTATATGGTGTTATTTGCCGAGCTTGGAGTATTCCTGGTCGGTTACCGGCTCGAGCCATACGTTTTCGGTATTTTCACCGGGTACGGAGAAGGCAAGGTGGGCAAACCAGCTGTCGGCGGCTGCGCCATGCCAGTGTTTTACATTGGCGGGGATGTGGATTACGGTGCCGGGCAGAATCTCCACTGCGGGTTTCCCGTCTTCCTGATACCAGCCGCGGCCGGCCACACCCACCAGCATCTGGCCTCCGCCCTGGGTAGCTTTATGGATATGCCAGTTGTTGCGGCATCCCGGCTCGAAGGTCACGTTGGCGAATGGTATCTGGCTGGATGAAACCGGTGCGAGATAGCTGTTGCCGATAAAATACTTGGCGTAGGCCGTGTTCGGTTCGCCGATGGGGAAAATCATCTCGCGCTGGAACTGAGCCTTTGCGTCGTCGCCCTTCACATCGTCGTTCCACACCTCTTTGGCCAGACGGAACGCGGCCCATGCCTTAGGCCATCCGGCATAGAATGCGATGTGGGTGATGATTTCAGCGGCCTCGGTGCGGGTTATGCCGTTTTTCCTGGCCTCCATCAGATGGAATTTCAGCGAACTGTCGGTGATTCCCTGCGAGATGAGGCTGGTGATGGTCACGAGGGAGCGGTCGCGGAGCGAGAGCAGGTCGTTGCGGCTCCATACCTCGCCGAATAATATATCGTCGTTCAGATGGGCGAATTCCGGCGCGAATTCCCCGAGGGCGTCGCGTCCGGCGGTCTGGGTGACCTTGACGCGCTGGCGTGCTCCATTCAGATTGTTGTCCTGGGCCATAACATTTACTGATAGAAAAAAGGTTGTTATTAATATTGCGATTGTTCTCATTTTGCTGAAAAGCATAGCGGTGGTGGCATTATGTTACGATGCAAAATTAATATCTACACGTCTGTTGTGTTTAACAAAATTACCGCTTGTCTTACCAACTTTCAATATAATTAGGATATGCCCCCGATAAATTGCTATTTTTGCATCGTAACAACAACTGAAACCTCCACATGACTATCCGACAGACAGTAAAACTCGATTCAATCGATGCCTACAACAAACTTTACGGTCTTACCACCTACCATCCGCTGGTGACGGTGATCGACCTGAAGAACGCCACAAATCCGGTGAACCATATCCGTATCGATTACGGGGTCTACGCCCTGTTTCTGAAAAACGGCGTAAACTGCACCCTGAAATACGGCAGGGAGAAATATGATTATCAGGAAGGCACCATAGTGAGCTTCTCGCCCGGACAGACAGTGGAGGTGGATATGGATACGGATGTGACCGCACCCGATGTGATAGGCCTGATGTTCCATCCCGACCTTATCTACGGCACTCTGCTCGGGGAGCGGATACATGACTACGGCTTCTTTGAGTATTCGCAGCGCGAGGCCCTTCATCTGTCGGAGAGCGAGAGGAAACTGTTTCTGGAATGCCTCGAAAAGATAGGGCGTGAGGTTATGCACCCGGTCGACAATCATTCCGCCGACCTGATTTCGGCCAATATCAATCTGCTTCTGGAGTATCTGAACCGTTTCTACGACCGCCAGTTCATCACCCGTCATAAGGTCAATAACGAGGTGGTGGCAAAGTTCGAGCGGGAGCTTCGCCGGTATTTCGACAGCGGCAAATGCCGCGAGGGACTGCCCACCGTGGCCTATTTTGCTGAAAAGGCATGCCTTTCGCCGGGTTATTTCGGCGACCTGATACGCAAGGAGCTGGGCATATCGGCCAAGGATGTGATTTCCTCACACATGATTTCGATAGCCAAGCAGCGCCTTGCTTCCACCGACACGGATGTGAGCCTCATCGCCTACGATCTCGGGTTCCAGTATCCCCAGCACTTTACCCGTCAATTTAAACGCCTTACCGGCCAGAGCCCCACGGAATACCGCATGGCCTCTGGCGGGTAAATGGCGACAGACGGCATCGGGGTCAGAGGCGTATCGAAGCTCCGATGTTGACGCAGCGGGGCAGTGACGGGCCGTAGATATAACCCGAGTCGCGCTTGGGGCCTTTGTCGAAGTCGCTCTGATAGGAATTGAAGATGTTGCTCACCCCTGCGGAAATCTCAAGATTCACGCGGTTGAACACACGGAATGTGTAGGCGAGCTTTGCCGACGCGTCGAAAAACGACTGCGTTCTCACCGCCAGATCCACATCCGTTCCCGAACCTTCCATGTGCTGCACCAGCATAGGGCCTGTGGCTGTTCCGGTCACGGTGGCTCTTAGCGAATGCGTTATCTCCCAGTTGGCCGTCAGATAGCCGTAGACATCGGGGGTGCGGAACATGCGTTTCTCGGCGGGGACGTCGGGATTATCGCTCCACCGTTCGGGCTTCTTGTAGCGGCTGCGCTGGAGCGTGACGCCTCCCTGCACATCGAAATGATTGGAGAATACGGCCTTTGCCTCGATATTCACGCCGGCCACGCGGGCGCCGGACCCGTTGTAGCGTTCAAGCACGGCGTTGCCGTTGGCATCGAGGCCGTCGAGCTGACGCAGCGCGAACACGTCGCGGAGGTCGGTGAAAAAGCCTTCAACCAGAAGATTGGTCTGCACGTTGCCGAAACGGTGATACATGTCGGCCGAGAGGCTTACGCTCTGCGAGCTTTCCTGCTTGAGGCCCGGAGCCAGGACGGTGACCACGCGCTCGCCGCCTACAATAGCCACGTGAAAGTCCTCGTCGTAGGCCTGAGGCGAACGGAATCCGGTGGAATAGGAGGCACGGAAGTTGAAGTTGTCGGAGGGGTTGAAACGTATGTTGAGGCGGGGGGAGACTATGGCGTTGTGGATGAGTGAATGCTTGTCGACTCGCGCGCCCACGAGGAATCCCCACTTTTCGTTGCGCCATTCGTTCTGGAGATAGGCGCTGTAGATGTTTACGGTCTGGAGTATGTCGTGGTCATAGCCTAATGTCACGTCGTGCAGACGGTTGAAAGAGTATTCCACTCCGGCCACGAGCTCGGAGGGCATGAACAGCAGGCGGTCGAAAGGATGCGTCCACTGAGAGCCAGCCGTGGCAACTACATCCGAGGTGCGGCCGTAGGCATTCGGGTCCATCTCGGAGCCGTAGTAGCTTTTGCGCCGTGTGGCCTGAGTGGCGGCGAACACCGACAGATGGTCGCGGCGGTCGCGCATCCAGAGGTCGAAAGTTGCTTCTCCGGCATGTATGTTATGGTCCACTTCCTCGGCTATCATGGCCTTGTGGGCGGGCTGGTCGAGATTGTCGCCTCCGCGGCGGTATTCGTGGGTGTTATGGTATTCCACGGTGAGCTTCGTGTTGGCCGATGTCCGGAAAAACGTGCGGGCACCTATGGTCTGGCTGCTGAGTTTCGCTACCTCGGTGAAGCCGTCGCCATTGTGGTCGTATCCGTCGCGCGAGCGGCTCTGTCCGTAGATGAAGGCGCCTGCCTTGTTATTGTCGGTCACCACCGAGGCATTGGCCGTGGTGTTGTTGTCGAGCGCTCCCGAGGGCCCTATGAAGGAGAGCTTGTGGGAAAGCGTGGCTGAATTGGACAGCGGGTCCTTGGTGATGATATTGATGGTTCCGCCAACGGCCGAGGAGCCGAACAGAGCCGAGCCGCCACCGCGCATCACCTCCACGCGGTCAATCATGTTGGCGGGAATCTGTTCGAGTCCGTAGACGCCGGTAAGGGCCGAGAACACCGGCCGGGAGTTCATGAGAATCTGTGAATAATGACCGTCCAGCCCGTTGATTCTCACTTGGGTGAAACCGCAGTTCTGGCAGTCGTTCTCCACTCTGACGCCCGGCTGGAAATCAAGGCCGTCGGCCAGCGAGCACGCGCCGGTATTGAGAAAAGTCTTGCCTGAAAGCACGTTGACCAGCGAAGGGCTCTCGCGTCGTCGCGTCTCGGTTTTCGAGGCGGTGACCACCACCTGGTCGAGCATGAATGCGTCGGGTTTGATTTCGAAATTCAGTTCCTTGGTCTCTTTGCTCTTTACTGTGACCTTGCGGCTTTCAGTGGCATATCCCATGAAAGACACCGTCACAGTGTATTCGCCGGGCACAAGGTCGCGGAACACATAGTGGCCCGAAGCGTCGGTCATAGTGGCTATATCGGTATCGGCGAGGCGTACAACGCATCCCGGAATATGTTCGCCGTTTTCTGCGTCTATCACATGGCCGGTCAGATTGGCATCGGAAACAGGGGCATTTCCAGCGCCTATGGCAAGCAACCGCCCCATGAGGAAGGCAATTGCCACAAGTGTTTTTTTGCTCATAATTTACTTACTGTTTTCAATCAGAGCGCAAAATTACTACGTTGGAAAGAAATTTCAAATACCTATAAATAGTGATATTTTCCGGCTGGGATATGTATCTGCTTGAACTTTACTCCGTAGTCTCGTCAACGAGATAGGCCAGTGATTCGTATGGGCGTCCTATGGTGTCGGCCATCGATATCTCGCAGGTGCGTGCCAGCGAGTAGCAGCCGTCGAATTCACGGCCGGATATATCCGCTTTCTCCTCTTTTACAGCTGTTTCAGCTATCTTTGGGAACATGAATCCGCGGTCGCCCGCCGCGCCGCAGCACTGGCAGTCGAGCGGAACCACCACCTCGCGGGCGCACTTCTGTGCAATCTCGCGCATAATGCCGTCGACGCCGATGATGCGCGCGGCGCAGGTGGGATGGAGCAGCACGGTCCCTTTGGGCTTGGTGACCTTGAGCCGCGGCATCGCCACGTTTAGAAGCCACTCGGTGATGTCCATGATTTTCAGGGAGGCGTATTTGCGCTTGTTTTCCTCGGTGAGAGAGGCTTCCATGTCGCGGAGCAGGGTGTGGGTACACGAGGATGTGTCGCAGAAAATTGGAATGCGGCCGGAATCGGACAGTTCGTAGAACCGTTCGACGGTTTTGTTGACGGTGATGGCCTGACCCTTGGGGTCGCCTTTGTGCGACCATATCTGGGAGCAGCACAGACCGTGCATCTCGCGGGGGAGCGACACCCTGATGCCTGCGCGGGAAGCTATGCGCATGATCACGGTTATAAGGTCGTCCTTATGCAGCGTGGAGCCTCCGAATATGCGCGTGACGCACGCCGGGAAGTAAAGGTAGTCGGGGGCGGCTGTCTCCTGCCAGTGTATTTTGGCGGGCATGGGGAAATGGCGCGACCAGTGGGGAACCTGCGAATAGACTTTGTGCATGAAATCCGAGGCCCAGATAAGGGGGTAGGGCGATATCACCTTTTCTGTAAGCACGGCCGCTTTCAGAATGCCGCGTATGGATGATTCGAAGGGCCCGAAGTCCTTGGCGGTAAAGGACAGGGCGTCCTTGAACAGTCGGGGGTTGGTGCGCGTGCGCACGGCGTCGGTAATCGTGCCGGTGTTGATGTGCATGGGGCACGGCATCTGGCATGAGCCGTCGGAGCAGCATGACTGCTGGCCTATGAACCGGTATTCTTTCTCCAGCTCGGGACGGCTGACGATGATGCGGCGTGCCTGAAGGCGCTGGCGCGGGGTGAGAGTGCTTTCGCGCGTGGGGCACACATGCTCGCAATAACCGCACTCCATGCACTTGTCGGCGTGGCCGTAGCCCAGATCGGCGCCGAATTCCGGCAGCTGCTTGATATTTTCCATGAAGCACTCGGGGTCGGAGTTTATCATCACTCCGGGATTGAGCACGCCAGCTGGGTCGGCGAGGGCCTTCACGCGTTTCATCAGGCTGTAGATCTTGTCGCCCCACTCCCTGGCCACGAACGGCGCTATGGCGCGGCCTGTGCCGTGCTCGCCCTTGAGTGAGCCGTCGAGCCGCAGCACGGCGTCGACAAGGTCGTCCATGAAGCCACGGAATTTTTCCTTGCTCTGACGGTCGTAGATGGGACTGGTGAGCAGAGGGTGGATGTTGCCGTCGCGGGCGTGACCGAAAATGGAGCCGTCGAAGCCGTATTTCCTGAAGATGCCGTGAACACCGTCCACGAGCATGTCGAGCCGCTCCACGGGAGCGGCTACATCTTCCAGAATCACGGCGTCGCCCGGCTTGCGCACGCCGGCCACACACGGGAAGATGCCGTTGCGCATGGCCCAGAGGTCGGCACGCTCCTTCACTGTGGTGGTGAACGGGTCCATGCGTGTGAGCCCGCGGAGCTTCTTCAGGTCGGGAGTGAGGCTCCCGGTGGTGTCGGCGAGTTCTGCGGCAGAAGAGCCTCCGTAGTCAATGAGCATGGCCGTGGTGCCCGGCGGAAGGTCGGCGCGTTTGCCAAGGTAACTGCACAGGGAGGCGTAGTCCATCATCTCCACGGCAAGAGCTCCGGTATCGCCGAGGTATTTTGCCTGGGCGGCGGCCGAGGTCACGCTGTCGAAATAGAGCATGGCCGAGGAATAGTCGGTGTACAGCGGTATGGTGTTCAGCTCTCCGGCCACGATATAGGCGAGGGTGCCTTCGGAGCCTATAAGCAGGTGGGCGAATATGTCCATGGGGTGTTCGTAGTCCACGAAGGAGTTCATGGCATAGCCCGTTACGTTCTTTATCTTGTATTTGCGGGTGATTTTTTCGGTAGTCTCGGGATCGGCGAGAATCTCGCGGCGTATCTCGGCGAGTCCGGCGGCGAGTTCGCGCTCGTCGTCGCAGAAGCGCTTGCGGTCGGCCTCGACCGACGATATGTATCTGTGGCCGTTGGCGAGCACGAATTCAATCGACGAGAGTGTGTGGTAAGAGTTATGACGTACGCCCGCTTCCATGCCCGAAGAGTTGTTGGAGAGAATGCCTCCCATCATCGCCGCGCACGAGGATGCGGGGTCGGGCCCTATTTTGTGGCCGTATGGTTTCAGACCTGCATTGAGTCGCTGGGCCGTGATTCCCGGCTGGAACCAGACTTTGGTTCCTCCGGGACGCACCTCATAATCATGCCATCCCGTGCGGAGCTCGCATATTATGCCGGTGTTCACGGATTGTCCGCAGAGCGATGTGCCGCCGGTGCGGAAGGTGACGCCAATGCGGTTTTCGGCCGCAACGGCAAGCAGCTGTCTGATTTCGTCGACAGTCTGCGGGCGGACAACGGCCTGCGGTTTGATGTCGAAATATGATGCGTCGCGGCCATATACCTCACGCCAGAGTTCGGTGTCGAGAATACGGTCGTCGGAAAGAAAGCGTCGGAGTTGCGAATGAAGATTGCCCATTTGCTCGTATGTTTTGGTGATGACATTTTAAATTCCAACAGATGTAAGTACGTTTAGGTTGGCATGCAAGGGAAGATTTTTACAAATGTGCGGAAAGGTTCATCGTAGGGCTTCATCAGGCCTAATTTCGATGTGCAAAAAAATCAAATATGAAAATACGCACATTTATTTCAGCAACGGTAGCCCTGGCTTGCGTTGCGGGAGCGGGAGGATGCCGCTCATTCAAGAAAAGCAGCGGAGAAAAAGCAGAAATAAACCGTTACTACGAAACGGTGGAAAGAATTGTAATGGATACTGTCTACATCCGCCTGCCGGAGGCCGACATGAGCTATGCCGGGCCCGACACGGCGAGCCGTCTGGAGACGGAGCTTGCGCGGAGCAGCGCGTGGATAGATTCGGCAGGGCTGCTGCATCACACCCTGAGCCATAAGCGCAGTGAGCTTCCAGTGAGAGTGCCCCGAAAAGAGACCTCTCACACCTCACGCGCCGACAGCATCATGACCAGAACAGTGGTCAAGGAACGTGAACTGACGCCATGGCAGCGCCTGAGGCTTGACGCCTTCGGGTGGGTTGCCGCCGCGGCTGCGCTTGTCGTGCTGGCATCGCTGATGGCTGTTCGTAAAAAAGGACGATAAAAAAATTTTGGTAAGTTGTGGAAAATCACTACCTTTGCAGACCGATTATATCCAATTAACTACTTTTGGCGGCTTCGGGCGGTAGCCTATGGCCGGGCGAAAGCTGCGGAGACGCCATGCAATTAACAATTAACCAAGCAATTAAAAAGTGGATACTTTAAGCTACAAGACAATTACTCCCAACGCTCAGAGCGTAGATCGGGAGTGGGTGGTAATCGATGCCACCGACCAGGTCCTTGGCCGTCTCTGCGCCAAAGTGGCCAAAATTCTCCGCGGCAAGTACAAGCCCTGCTACTCGCCCAACGTTGAATGCGGCGACAATGTAATCATCATCAACGCCGACAAAGTTCGCCTCACCGGCAACAAACTCACCGGCCGTGAATACCTCCGCTACACCGGCTATCCCGGCGGCCAGCGCTCATTCACTCCCGAAGTCCTCATGAAGAAGGCTCACAACAAGCACCTCAAAGCCGGCTACAACCCCCTTTTCATCAAGGTGATGAAGGGTATGCTTCCCAAAAACCGCATGGGCCGCGCGCTTATTGAGAACATGCATGTTTATCTGGGCGCAGAGCATCCCCACGAGGCTCAGAACCCCAAAGTAATCGATATCAACAAACTGAAATAACAGCTGAAGAATGGAAACAGTAAATGCAGTAGGCCGCCGCAAAGCTGCCGTGGCACGCGTGATAGTCAAGGAAGGCAACGGTGCCATCACCATCAACAAGCGTTCGCTTGAGACATACTTCCCTTCCTCGATTCTTCAGTATATCGTAAAACAGCCGCTCAACACTCTTGATGCCGCCGGCAAATACGACATTCACGTGAATCTCGACGGTGGCGGTTACAAGGGACAGGCCGAGGCTCTGCGCCTTGCCATTGCCCGCGCGCTGGTTAAAATCAATCCCGAAGACAAGAGCGCACTCCGTGCCGAAGGCTTCATGACCCGCGACCCCCGTGCCGTGGAGCGCAAGAAACCCGGTCAGCCCAAAGCCCGCAAGCGCTTCCAGTTCTCCAAACGTTAATACGTGGCCTTATAGCCGGGCGGCCTGACATACGGGCGGCCTGACTGCAAAACAAGTGTTTAGTATCTAAACTCCGCAGATGGACACGTTCCCTACCGCGAAGTTGTAAAAACAATCAGAACGTAAACAACTCAACAAACTCATGTCAACTCCCACATTTGACCAATTATTAGAAGCAGGTTGCCATTTCGGTCACCTTAAAAGAAAATGGAATCCTGCCATGGCTCCGTATATCTTCATGGAGCGCAACGGTATCCACATCATAGACCTCTACAAGACCCAAGCTAAACTTGACGAGGCAAGCGCAGCCCTTAAGAACATTGCTAAATCGGGCAAGAAAGTTCTTTTCGTTGCAACCAAAAAACAGGCCAAACAGGTAATCGCCGAAAAAGCCCAGTCAATCGGTATGCCCTACGTGATAGAGCGCTGGCCCGGCGGTATGCTCACCAACTTCCCCACCATCCGCAAAGCCGTCAAGAAGATGACCTCCATCGACAAGATGGCAAAGGACGGTACATTCGACAACCTCTCAAAGCGCGAAAAACTGCAGATCACCCGTCAGCGTGCCAAACTCGAGAAGACTCTCGGTTCAATCGCCGACCTCAACCGTCTGCCTTCGGCCATGTTCGTGGTCGACGTGCTCAAAGAGCGCATTGCCGTGGCTGAGGCCAACCGTCTCGGCATCCCCGTGTTCGCTATCGTGGACACAAACTCCAACCCCAACGACATCGACTTCGTTATTCCCGCCAACGATGACGCTTCAAAGTCAATCGAACTCATCCTCGACACCGTTTGCTCGGCTATGAACGAGGGTCTGGAAGAGCGCAAGGTCGAGAAAGTCGACAATCAGGCAGCCGGTGAAGGCGAGCAGGCTCCCGCCCAGCGTGGCGACCGTCGTCGTCGCGTAAGCCGCAACCACCGCGCCGAGGCTGAGGCTCCCGCAGCTGAAGCACCCGCCGCAGAGGCAGCCGCCGAAGCTCCCGCAGCTGAATAATTTTGCCGCGGACTAATCTATCTAATTATTAATCCTATTCTTATCAACAAGATATGGCAGTAACAATGGCAGAAATCACCAAGCTGCGCAACCTCACAAGCGCCGGCCTGATGGACTGCAAAAAAGCTCTCGCCGAAACCAACGGCGACATTGAAGCCGCTGTTGAGATTCTCCGCAAGAAAGGTCAGGCAGTAGCCGCCAAGCGTGAGGACCGCAACGCCGCCGAAGGATGCGTGCTCTCCAAGAGCGCAGGCAATTTCGCCGCTATCGTAGCTCTGAACTGCGAGACCGACTTCGTGGCCAAGAACGAAGGCTTCATAGCTCTCACCCAGAAACTCATCGACACCGCTGTCGATAACCGTATCAAAACCATCGACGAGCTCAAGGCTTTCGAAATCGACGGCCGCACAATCGCCGACCTCATCACCGAGGAAAGCGGTAAGACCGGCGAGAAGAACGAAATCGGCGCTTACGAAGTAGTGGAGGCCCCCACAACCGCAGCCTACAACCACTTCAACAACAAGCTTGCCGCTATCGTGGGCTTCAACCAGGAGAACGTAGATCCCCAGATAGGTCGCGAAATCTGCATGCAGATCGCTTCCATGAACCCCGTAGCCGTTTCGCGCGAGGATGTTCCCCAGGCCACCATCGATTCTGAAATCAGCGTGGCTATCGAGAAGACCAAGCAGGAAATGGTGCGCAAGGCAGTTGAGGCTGCTCTTCACAAAGCAGGTCTCAACCCCAACCACTTCGACTCCGAGGACCACATCGAGTCCAACATGTCGAAGGGCTGGATCACAGCTGAAGAGGCTGCCAAGGGTCGCGAGATTATCAAGACCACTTCGGAGGCCAAGGCAGCCAACCTGCCCGAGCAGATGATTCAGAACATCGCCAACGGACGTCTCAACAAGTTCTTCAAGGAGAGCTGCCTCATGGAACAGGAATATGTTCAGGACGGCAAGATTTCCGTAGGACAGTTCCTTGAGAAGTCGCAGAAGGGTCTGGTAGCAGTCGCTTTCAAGCGTGTGAACCTCAACCAGGACTAATCCCGAATCATACTGAGGCCATCCAAAGGTCTATAAATAAAAAGCATCGCCATGTGCGATGCTTTTTTAATTCTACGGAAAGTTTCCTGTTGGAGGAGGGTGATGCACCCCCGCGAAAGGTAGGGCTGCTCCACAATGCTGTTTACTTACTTAAGGAATTTTGCTGTTCAAAGCGCTATTGAAAACCAAGCTTTACGATAGTGAAAAAGCCCTTTATTAGGCTTAAGTAAACAGCATTGTGCGTAAGCAGTGGGCTCCCGAGAACGCTCCCCCTAGGGAGCACCGGAGGTGCGATGTCTGTACAACCCACTGCGTGAGCTGTGGGACCCAAGCGCGTGGTCCCCCTCTGTGCGGCAAGCCTCGGAGAGCGCGCCGCCGCACTACCGCGTAAGCATGGGCTCTTTGCCAACCGGAATATTTATCATACCTTTGGGAAAAGTCTCCTCATGAGTAAAATACTTGCCCTCTACCATATTGTCTTTGCCACCAGAGACCGTCTCCCCGCTCTCCATAATGTGAACCGCCTCGACCTCCACAGAATCATCACGGCAATCGTGACGGAAAACCGGTGCAGGATGATATGCATAAACAGCGTTACCGACCATATCCACATGCTCATAGATCTATCCCCATCGATATCTCTGAGCAACTTCATGGACTCGGTGAAGGCCAACTCAAGCAGATGGCTAAGGCATGACCCGCGGACAACCATG
>CAUBWJ010000026.1 GCA_958439725.1 uncultured Muribaculaceae bacterium
TGACTGGGGTGGTCGCCTCCAAAAGCGTAACGGAGGCTTCTAAAGGTACCCTCAGGCCGATTGGTAACCGGCCGGAGAGTGTAATGGCACAAGGGTGCTTGACTGGGAGACCCACAAGTCGAACAGGTAGGAAACTAGAGCATAGTGATCCGGTGGTTCCGCATGGAAGGGCCATCGCTCAAAGGATAAAAGGTACTCCGGGGATAACAGGCTGATCCCTCCCAAGAGCTCATATCGACGGAGTGGTTTGGCACCTCGATGTCGGCTCGTCACATCCTGGGGCTGGAGAAGGTCCCAAGGGTTGGGCTGTTCGCCCATTAAAGTGGCACGCGAGCTGGGTTCAGAACGTCGTGAGACAGTTCGGTCTCTATCTGTTGTGGGCGCAGGAGATTTGCGAGGGTCCGACACTAGTACGAGAGGACCGTGTTGGACAGACCTCCGGTGAGCCGGTTGTACCGCCAGGTGCACGGCCGGGTAGCCGCGTCTGGACAGGATAAGTGCTGAAAGCATCTAAGCACGAAGCCCTCCTCAAGATAAGATCTCCACACAGGGTCGTCAGAGACGATGACGTCGATAGGTCGCAGGTGCAGGGACGGTAACGTCTACAGCCGAGCGATACTAATCACCCGAACCCTTTCCGGGAGGCAACTCCCCCAAAGAAGAAAGAAACTACGTAAGTAGAAACAACAACAAACTGATAAAAGTCGACAAGGTCGAGAATCGATAGCGAAGTTACGAAAGACTCAATATGAGAGTGAAGCTTCCGTACAGACAATGTGTTCTGAGCCATAACGGAGCCGAGGCAACCTGAGAAACGTGGAAACAGACAGGTAACAGCCAGTAAGACAGCGCAAGCTGATAGGCTTCGGTAAAAGACTCAGGTGGTGATAGCGTGAGGGATCCACCTCTTCCCATTCCGAACAGAGAAGTTAAACCTCACCACGCCGATGATACTGCGAAAGTGGGAAAGTAGGTAACCGCCCCTTCAGACAGAGCCGCGACAGCCGCCAAGGCAGCCGCGGCTCTTCTGGTTTTAAACCGGCGGAGTGGGAGGGGGAGTAAGCGGCCGGGAGGGGGAGGATTGGAATTATTGGAATTATTGGAATAATTGGAATGATTGGAGCTATTAATGTTTCTGATGTGACTTATAATTCTTATAAGATTTATAAGAGTTATCTGGGAGAGGTGGGGAAAGGAACTTTATTTTATGGAGGGGCGTTTAATTTTTAGATTTTGGTTTGATTCAAGTATTATTAGTTTGATTTAATATGTTTGTTAGTATTTTATGCCTGGTGGGAGGGTTGGTGCTTATTCTTTTGGGTGCCAATTATCTTACGGATGGGGCTTCGGCACTTGCGCGGAAAATGGGCGTAAGTGATTTGATGGTGGGCCTGACGGTTGTGGCTTTCGGGACTTCGATGCCTGAATTTGTTATCAGTCTTGTTTCGGCAGTTGAGGGAAGCGCAGATCTTGCAATAGGAAATGTGGTGGGTTCGAATATCGCTAATATTCTTCTTATCGGTGGTCTCACGGCTCTGGTTCATCCTATTCCGGTAGAGAAGTCGGTGATGACGCGTGAGATTCCCATGGTTGTGATAGCATCCATCGCTCTTACGGCGATGGCCTGCTCTCCTTTCCTTGCTGGACAAGGATTTTCGGCATCGGCTCTCATAGACAGGGCTGACGGTATTGTTTTGCTTCTGTTTTTTATTGTTTTCATGAGAATCACGTTGTCGGGAGCAAAGACGGCCGTGCCGGATGACCCTTCTGAACAAGAGGGTGCGAAGAGGAAAAGTCTGAAGCTATGGCTCGCGATTATCTATATCGTGGGAGGACTGGCCGGACTGATTTTCGGCGGACAATGGTTTGTGGACGGTGCATCCGATATCGCTAAGGCAATGGGTGTGAGCGAGGCACTTATCGGTCTGACCATAGTGGCTGTGGGAACATCGCTTCCGGAGCTTGCCACATCGGTTGTAGCAGCGGCCAAAGGCTCGACCGGAATGGCGATAGGAAATATTGTGGGATCGAATATCTTCAATATACTGTTTGTGCTTGGCGCCACGGCGGTGGTGCGTCCGCTTCCTTCGGGTGGAATCTCGTATGTGGACTATTGTGTGATGACTCTTTCGGCTATTCTATTCTGGATAATGGGCTGGCTTGTGGGCAAACGTACGATTACGCGTGGAGAGGGCGCACTGCTGCTGATTCTCTACGGATGCTACATGGCATGGATTATTATCAATGCCTGAGAAAGAACGATGTTGACGGCTCATCAAAAAATTCGTAAATTAGCGGTTTGAATCCAATAACCGAATGTGAAATGAGCAAAAAGAAAGTATTGGTGACGGGTGCCGACGGCTTCATAGGATCGCATCTCACCGAGCTGTTGCTTGCCGAGGGTTACAGCGTCAGAGCACTCAGCTATTATAATTCGTTCAATGACTGGGGTTGGCTCGAGGGCATTAAGCATCCCGACCTGGAGGTGGTGTGCGGTGATGTGCGTGATCCAAACTTCTGTCGCCATATAACCGAAGGATGCAGCATAGTGCTCCATCTGGCAGCGCTCATAGCCATACCCTACAGCTATGTGGCTCCCGACAGTTACGTAGATACCAATATACGCGGCACTCTGAACATGATGCAGGCTGCGCGCGACTGCGGTGTGGAGAGAATCGTCGTAACTTCCACAAGCGAAGTTTATGGCACAGCCCAGTATGTGCCTATCGACGAGAAGCATCCCCGTCAGCCCCAGTCGCCTTATTCGGCAACCAAAATCGGCGCGGACGCGATAGCCCAGAGTTTCTATAACGCTTTCGACACTCCGGTGGTGACCGCAAGGCCCTTCAATGCTTATGGTCCCCGGCAGAGTGCACGCGCCATCATCCCCACGATCATTACCCAGATTGCGGCCGGTAAGAAAGAGATAACCGTGGGCGATCTGCGACCTACGCGCGACTTCAATTTCGTGACCGATCTGGCGCGCGGCTTCCTGGCTCTTGCCACAACTCCCGGAATCGAGGGGCGCGACATAAATATCTGCACCGGCACAGAAGTGAGCATGCAGCAGACCCTTGACACTATCGCCCGACTGATGAAGAGTGATGTGAAATATGTGGTGGATCCCGCACGCATCCGGCCTTCCAAGAGCGAGGTGATGCGTCTGTGCGGCGACAACACACTGATAGAATCGCTGACCGACTGGCGTCCGCAGGTAAGCTTCGAGGAAGGCATACAGCGATGCATCGACTGGTATACCGTGCCTGAAAATCTTGCGAAATATAAAACCGACATATATAACCGATGAGCAGTAAAAAGGTGGTGCTTGTAGGTGGCGGAGGGCATGCCGCATCGCTTGTGAACGCATTCGGCGCTGAGAAGCTGTGCGGCTATGTGGCTCCCGAGGCGTCTGAAATACCGTTGGCATGGCTGGGTGACGACGATGCGTTTCTCGCCGCGGATACCGACACTCCGGTGCATATAGCCTTCGCTGCCGGGCGCAACGGGAACATGGAAACGCGGCGCGACATTATCAGGCAGTACGGCAACCGCGAACATGCCACCCTTATAGCCGAAACGGCAACAGTGACTCCTGGAAGCCGGATAGGCGAGGGGTGCGCGGTGATGCTCGGAGCGATAGTGAACGGCGCGACACTTGGCCGTGACTGCATTGTCAACACCGGCGCCGTGGTAGAGCATGCCTGTCGTCTGGGAGACAATGTGTTCATCGGCCCGAACGCCACCCTCAGCGGCGGAGTGACCGTGGGCAATAACTGTTTCATAGGAGCTGGCGCCACGGTGATAAACTGTGTGAGAATCTGCGACGGAGCGGTAATAGGTGCCGGAGCGGTCGTGACGCGGGATATAACCTCGGCCGGAACCTATGCCGGTGTCCCGGCCTCCAGAATAAAATGAATGACGACATGAAGCAGCACACCATCATAATAGCAGAAGCCGGGGTGAATCATAACGGCGACCCGGATATAGCGCGGGAGCTTGTGAGGAAAGCAGCAGCGGCCGGAGCCGATTATGTGAAATTCCAGACATTCGATGCCGCGAAGCTCGTGGCTGCCTCCGCCCCCAAGGCCGAATACCAGAAGGAAAACTGCCCGGAAACCGGCGACACGCAGCTGGAGATGCTCAGGCGTCTGCAGCTCACGGAAGAAGATTTCCGCGGGCTGGCGGAAGAATGCGCGTGTTGCGGAATAGGATTCCTTTCGTCGCCCTTCGACCTCGAGAGCATAGAATTCCTGGCCGATCTGGGAATGGATTACTGGAAAATTCCCTCGGGCGAGATAACCAATCTCCCTTTTCTGCGGAGCATAGGCGCCAGAAAGGGAAAGGTGATACTCTCCACCGGGATGTCGGAACTTTCAGAGATTGAAGCCGCCATGAAAGTAATAGAGGAGGCGGGAACCCCGCGGCGCGACATTATACTGCTTCACTGCAACACCCAGTATCCCACTCCGCCAGGTGATGTGAATCTCCGGGCTATGAACGCACTGGAGATGCTCAATCCCGGTGCGGTGGGCTACAGCGACCATACCTGCGGCATAGCCGTTCCGACTGCCGCCGTGGCTCTCGGCGCAAGGGTGATTGAAAAGCACTTCACTCTCGACAAGGGTATGGAGGGCCCGGATCACCGCGCGTCGCTCGACCCAGCCGAACTTCGCAAGATGACGGATGCGATTAGAACCGTTGAGCAGGCCCTTGGCGACGGGACGAAGCATGTGACCGCCAGTGAGCGCCCGAATATGGCCGTGGCCCGCAAAAGCATAGTAGCCGCCAGGAAAATAAGACGTGGCGAGATTCTTACGCCTGAAAATATCACTACCAAGCGTCCCGGTACGGGCATCTCGCCCATGATGTGGGACTCGGTGTGCGGCTCGGCGGCAATACGCGATTTCGACCCCGACGAGCTGATAGAAATATAATAACCAGAACCCATTCTTAGTCAAATGGAAAATTCGCAGAATCTTTCGCTTTCGCAGCGCCAGCAACAGACCCTTGCGCCACTCCAGCTCCAGTATGTGAAGGCACTGGAGATGACGGCGCCTGAATTTGACGACGAAGTACGCCGCGAACTCGACGACAACCCAGCTCTCGAGGCCGTGGATGAGGACTCCCCGGCAGAAACCGAAAGCTTCGGGGAGAGTGCCGAGGAGCTACAGAGCGCCGACTATTCCGACCCTGACGAAATGCCACAGTATCTTCTCGAGGCCCACAACTGGAGCGCCGACGGGGAGATGCGCGAACATGTGGCTGTGAGCGGAGGAGAGTCGCTTCTGGAATCGCTTCAGCGTCAGCTCAACGAAATGCGCGGCATAAGTGACGACGAACGCCGCATAGCCGGTTTCATCATAGGCAATATCGATGATAACGGCTATCTCACCAGATCACCCGCGGCCCTGGCCAACGATATATCCATAGCCTGTAATACCGATGTGACCACGCGTCAGGTAAACAAAGTGCTGAAAAAGGTGCAGCTTCTTGACCCGCCGGGGATAGGGGCGGTGGATCTGCGTGACACCATGCTGATACAGCTGCGGCGTCGCAACGACGGCAGCGCAGCGTTTCGTTATGCCATAGCCATTGTGAAGGATTACTTCGATCTTCTCTCGAAAATGCATCTCAACCGTCTCCGTTCGTCCATGTGGATACCTCGCGATATGCTCGACGAGGCCATGAAGATAATCCGCACTCTCGATCCCAAACCGGGAGCACAGGTGGGAGGGGGCGAGGATGCACGCACACGCCATATAACCCCCGACTTCTATGTGGAGGTGGATGCCGACGACAACATCACGCTGTCGCTCGGAGGCAATGTGCCTATGCTGCGGGTGGAGGAAAGTTTCACTGTCGATCCGGAACCCACCGCAAAAAACGGACGCCTTACCCGGATGGAAGAGGCCGCGCGTGCCTTCGTCAGGCAGAAACGCGACGAGGCCAATCTGTTTATAAACGCCGCCAGAATGCGACGCGAGACACTCCGGAGAGTGATGACGGCTATCGTCGGTATCCAGCGCGAGTTCTTTCTCACCGACGATCCGATGAAACTCAAGCCGATGGTGCTGAAAGATGTGTCGGCTGTTACCGGCGATGACCTCTCGGTGATAAGCCGCGCCACATCCGGCAAATATGTGGCCACACGGCAGGGCATTTATCCTCTCAAATATTTCTTCAACGAGCACCGCAAGGACGGGGAGGACAGTTCTTCGTATCATGTGATGGAGATAATACGCTCTATGATAGAGAAAGAGGACAAGACCGCTCCGCTGAGCGACGACGCTCTCGCCGACGAGCTGAAGAAGCGCGGATTCAAGGTGGCGCGCCGGACAGTGGCCAAATACCGTGAGCGACTTTCCCTTCCGGTTGCGCGCCTGAGGCGGAGGGAGTGACAGACGGCGACCGAACAAAATCACCCGCCGCTCCTTATAATAATATATAAAGCCTCAGTAATATAGAAGCAACAGCCAACATCAACTATTTCAAGCCACGGCATCAGAAAGAAATGAAAAAAATCGCTCAGATAATATCCTTTGTGTTCTCACCCCTTATTGTGCCGACCTATGGTGTGGCAATGGCGCTGTGGCTCTCGATGCTCTCGCTGCTGCCATCCGTGATACTCTGGCGCACTCTGGTGTACACCTTCGCGCTTACATGCCTCTTCCCCATGCTTATTATTTTCATAATGTGGAAAATAGGCTATCTGAGCGACCCCGGTCTGAACAAACGCACCGAGCGCACGTTGCCTTATATCGTTGTGCTCCTGGGTTATCTGGGGTGTGCATATATGTTTTACCGCATGCATGCTCCGGCGTGGCTCACGGGCTTCATGATCGGCGGTTCGGTTGCGGTGATAGTTTCCATATTTGTGAACCGGTGGTGGAAAATCAGCGCCCACATGGCAGCCATGGGCGGAGTGCTGGCCATGACCTTCAGAATGCTTGTGAGCGGCCTGGCGGTGGTGGACATGCTGTGGCCCATAGTGATAGCGGTGTTATGCACCGGGCTGGTAGGTACAGCCAGGGTGGGGTTGCGCCGCCATACGCTCATGCAGGTTCTCGCCGGCACAGCCAACGGCTTTATCTGGACCTATCTTCTCTCAGGCATCGGAGTGTAAGGGAGAAAGTAGAGTAAATTGAGAAAATATTATTACTTTTGCCTAATCCGGGGCGCTTTGGTGCGTTCCGGGTTATAACCCACTCTATTCTCATAAATATGGAAGCAAAAGTAAGCATAATCATGGGCAGTATTTCCGACCTGTCCGTAATGAAGAAAGCAGCCGCTTTCCTCGATTCGATGCAGATACCATTCGAGATGAATGCCCTGTCGGCCCACCGTACTCCCGCCGAAGTGGAGAGCTTTGCGCGTGCGGCTCAGGGACGCGGCATAAAGGTGATAATAGCCGGAGCCGGAATGGCTGCCGCTCTTCCGGGCGTGATTGCCGCCCTTACCCCACTGCCTGTGATCGGTGTGCCCATCAAATCCACTCTCGAAGGACGCGATGCCCTTCTGTCGATAGTGCAGATGCCTCCGGGTATTGCCGTGGCCACCGTGGGAATAGACGCCGGCATGAACGCCGGTGTGCTCGCCACGCAGATAATAGCGCTCACCGACGATGGCGTGGCCGCACGCTATGCCGAGTACCGTGCGGGCCTCTCCCAGAAGATTGTGAAGATAAACGAGGAGCTTCGCGAAGTGAAGTTTGACTATAAGACCAACTGATGGGACGCTATGATTATAAGCGGCGCCCGACCACGGAGGTAAAAGTGGGAGGGACGCCTCTGGGCGGCTCCAATCCGGTAAGGATACAGAGCATGGCCAACACCTCGACCATGGATACGGCGGGGAGCGTTGCCCAGACAGCCAGAATGGTGGCAGCAGGCGCCGAATACGTGAGATTCACGGCGCAGGGCGAGCGTGAGGCGAGGAATCTTGCCGAGATAAAGGCGGCTTTGCGCCGGGAAGGCATTGATGTGCCTCTTGTGGCCGATATCCATTTCAATCCCCGCGCCGCTTTCGAGGCCGCACGCCATGTGGAGAAAGTGAGGATAAATCCGGGCAACTTCGTGGATCCGGCCCGCACTTTCCGCAAACTCGACGACAGCGATGAGGCGTTTGCCCTCGGTCTTAGGAAAATCGAGGAAAAACTTGTTCCGTTTCTCGAGCTGTGCCGCAGCCATGGCACGGCCATACGCATAGGCGTGAACCACGGTTCGCTCAGCGACCGCATAATGAGCCGTTACGGCGACACTCCCGAGGGTATGGTTCACAGCGCCATGGAATTCCTCAGGATTTGCCGCGCTCACGATTTCAATGATGTGGTGATTTCTGTCAAGGCCTCAAACGTGAGGGTGATGATAGAAACGGTGCGTCGTCTTGTCAGGGCTATGGATGCGGAGGATATGCATTATCCGCTTCATCTTGGCGTGACGGAGGCGGGCGACGGCGAGGACGGCCGAGTGAAATCGGCCGTAGGCATAGGCACCCTTCTTGCCGAGGGCATAGGCGATACCATAAGGGTGTCGCTCAGCGAGGACCCCGAGGCTGAGCTTCCTGTGGCCCGGGCGCTGACAGATTATATATCTCTTGCCGCCGATGCGGAGCCAATTCCAGAGCCTGCTGGTGCCGCGGCCGACCGCGGTGTGATGCTGGAGCGACGCCGGAGCCGCGTGATTGCGGGCATTGGAGGCGAAATCCAGCCTGTGGTAGCGGCTGAGACTTTGTCCGGAGAATATCTTCAGGATTTCATGCCCGATGTAGCTCTGGATAATCCGGGAGCAGACTTCGAGCTGATGGACGCCTCGGAAATACTGGCGGGAAAACTGCCGCGAAATGAAAGCGTGGTGGTGCTGACGTCGTCGCATGCCAACGCACGCGGCGAAATGCGGGCTGCCCTTGACGCTCTCGATGCTGCGGGAGCAGATAATCCCGTGATACTCCGGCGCGACTACAGCGGCATCAGCGCCGACGAGGCCCGGCTGCGTGCGGCCGTGGATCTCGGTTCGCTCATAATCGACGGTTACTCCGACGGCATAATGATAGGGGGTGACGCGCTGTCGCCGGCCGACGCGGCCCGCACGGCGTTCGGCATCCTGCAGTCGGCACGCCTGCGCTTTACCCACACGGAATACATTTCATGTCCCAGCTGCGGACGCACCATGTTTGACCTCCAGGCCACACTTGCGGCGGTGAAGGCCGCCACATCGCGTCTCAAAGGATTGAAAATTGGCGTGATGGGCTGTATAGTCAACGGCCCCGGCGAGATGGCCGATGCCGATTACGGCTATGTGGGCGCGTGCGCGGGCCATGTAAGTCTTTACAAAGGCAAGGAATGCGTGGAGAAAAACATTCCGGAGGCCGAGGCCGTGGAGCATCTTGTGGATCTGATAAAACGCAACGGAGATTGGAAATAGACGAGCTTTACATGAGCCGTGCCCTGCAGCTGGCGCGGCGCGGTGCCGGATATGTCTCGCCCAACCCCATGGTGGGAGCCGTGGTGGTGTGCGACGGCCGGATAATAGGCGAGGGGTATCACCGCCGCTACGGTGAGGCCCATGCCGAGGTCAATGCCATAGATTCGGTTGCCGACAGATCGCTGCTTCCGCGGAGCACGGTCTACGTCACTCTTGAACCCTGCGCGCATTACGGCAAGACGCCTCCTTGTGCGGCCCTGCTCGTGAGATGCGGGGTGAAGAGGGTGGTGATAGGATGTACCGACCCTTTTGCCAAGGTAGCCGGTCGTGGCATAGCCATGCTTCGCGAGGCCGGAATAGAGGTGACCACCGGTGTGCTCGAGAAGGAGTGCCGGGAACTCAACCGGATATTCATGACAACCCACACCCTGGGGCGCCCTTACGTGATGCTGAAATGGGCCATGAGCTCCGACGGATACCTTGACCGGAAGCGCGATGCAGCGGATTCGGCCCAGAAATTCTCCACGGCGCTGACCATGGCGGCGGTCCACCGTCTGCGCGGGCTTTTCGACGCCGTGGCGGTGGGAGCCGGGACGGTCAATGCTGACAATCCGCGCCTGACGGTGCGCTCATACGCCGGGCGCTCGCCCCGACGCGTGATTCTGGACCGACGCGGCATAGCCCGCGAGGACGCGGCGACTTTCGGCCCCGGCACGATATATTTCTGCGAAAAGCCCCGACAAGGGTTGCCTGAGGGCTTGGAACAGATTACGGGCAGTCTCACCACCGGCGAAATGCTCAGGGAGCTTTACCGGCGCGGAATCACATCGCTGATGGTGGAAGGCGGGGCGTCGGTGCTCGCCGGATTCGTAGACTCAGGGCTGTGGGACGAGGCCCGTGTGGAGATTAATCCCATGCGGCTGGGCTCCGAGGGAAGGGCACATGCCGATATCCCTTCGGGCGACGTCACGGCAGAGCGGATGGACGGCAATCTTATACTGACTGTCAGGAATATAGCCGCAGAAATATGACGCGGCGGTTTTCACTCCCGTTAACTCTCCATCGGATTTGTCGAAGCAAATGCGCCCTTCCGATTCCTACATAATTACTAATTTTAACTATAAAGCCACAACGGTTAATGAAATTGTTGTTAACTTTGCAAGTTGAAAAATAACGCTTTATGAAAAGAAGATTCACGATATATCCCGTTCTTGGCCTGTTGCTGGGCGCCATGGCAAGCTCTTGTGCCACAGATGAGTTGGACGGTCTGATTGAGAATGACCAGGAAGCACTCGAATACTCCGTGATGGTCAACTCGTTCCGTCTTACCGCCAACGACACCATTCTTGCCAATCTCGACTCCGTGTTTTTTGCAATAGACCTTAACCGGGCCGTGATTTTCAATCCCGACTCTCTTCCCAAAGGAACCGTGATAGGCAAACTTCCGGTGACGATTGACCTTCCGGGCGTTTCCGAAGCCACCATCACCATGCCCTCCGGCAAAGGCGACGAAACCACCACGGTGAACTATCTCGAGAACAAGAACGACTCCATCAACTTCTCCAAGGGCGAGGTGAAACTTCACCTGAAATCCTACAACGGAAAGGTTTCGCGCGACTACACTATAAAATTAAATATCCACCAGCTGGAGCCTGATTCGCTCGCATGGGACAAAATGGCCGTGCGTTCAATGCCCGGCACTCTGAGCAATCCCACCGGCTCGCGCACCGTGGCTTTCGGCGATGAAGTCCTCTGCTATACCACCAACGGCACAGCCACGGAGCTCTCGCGCTGCGAGAATCCCTTTGCAGGCGTGTGGCAGTCGGCTGCCGTCACTCTCCCTTCAGGCGCCAGGCTCAGAAGCATCACACCCACGTCGGATGCACTCTATCTGATAGATACTGACGACAATCTTTACAAGAGCACCGACGGCACCACCTGGACCGCCACAGGCGCGCAGATGCACTATATCTACGGTGGCTATCTCCAGACGCTCATAGGCCTTGAGAAGGCATCTGACGGCACTCTGCGCCATGTGTCATATCCGGCAGGACTGTCGGCTGGCGCGGTCGATGCATCAATGCCCGTGGAGGGAACTTCCAACCCCGTCACCTATACAACCAAATGGGCCGAGGAGCCTATGATGATGGTTACGGGCGGCCGCACGGCATCCGGCAAGAACGTCGGAACCACCTGGGCGTTCGACGGCGGCAAATGGGCCTGCATAACCCAGGAAACCTACGAGATGGCCGAGGTGACCGGGGCCACACTTATTCCCTATTTCTCCTACACTACCGATTATCTGACCTGGGAACCCACGAAATACGACATGCTGTTTGCCATAGGCGGACGCAAAGCCGACGGAACCATTCCCACCAAATTCTATATATCGCCTGACCGCGGCGTTCACTGGACAACTTCCGAGGGCCTCATGGCCAAGCCCGACTATCTTCCCGGACTGTATGACCTTGACGGTCTTGTGAGAGACAACACCATGTATGTGGACAACTCCCGCGCAGCAGGCGCCTGGAAAGAATACACCACCGTATATCCCCGCTGGTATTATCCCGTATATACACTGGACGGCTCGCGTGCCGTGACTCCGATAAAAGAGTGGGAATGCCCGTTTGTATATCTCTTCGGCGGTCATCGCGCCGATGGTAAATTCAATGATGAGGTGTGGCGCGCTGTAATCAACCGCCTCCTTTTCCGTCCGGTACAGTAACCGATAAAATACAAATCCCCGAAAAGAAGTGTCGATAATGCGCACCATATTCCTGACAGCTTTCATGGCGACGGCAGCCCTGCGGCAGCCGCTGCAGGCTCAGGATGTGGAAAGCTACAAGTTCGATATCGGCGCTTCGGCCGGAATGAGCGGCTATCTCGGCGATGCCAACCAGAGCAATATGTTCCGGCATCCGGGTGTAGCCGCGGCGCTGACCGGACGCTATCTCGCCGACGAACGCTGGGCAGCCAGGGTTTCGGCCGGACTTCGCACACTCAGCGGCAATACCGCCGATATGACCGACGCTTTGCCCGGGGGAGAGCAGTTCGCTTTCCACTCAACGGTCTGCGATCTTACCGCGGGTGCGGAGTTCAACTTCCTCCCCTACGGTATAGGCCGTCCCTATCAGCATCTGAGCCGATGGACGCCCTACGTCACTGCGGGTGCGGGCGTGGCCCTCTCGCGCAGCGGCGGCAAAAGCAGCGCCGCCTTCTGCATTCCGCTCGGGGCCGGGGTGCGCTACAAGGTGGCTCCGCGGCTGAATGCGGCAGTGGAGTTCTCCATGACCAAGGCGTTCGGCGACCATATAGACTCCGACCGCCTCTCCGACCTCCAGCAGATAAAAAGTGCATTTATAAAAAACACCGACTGGTATTCGGCGCTCACCGTGGGCATAAGCTACGAGATAGGCCCGCGATGCTCCGGCTGCCAGCGGATAGACTGAAATCCGGCACAACGTCCACTATAAACAGACAAGACAATGAATCCAGAACTCGTAAAGCAGATAGATGCCACGCACCTGCCCGTCCATATAGCCATAATAATGGACGGCAACGGCCGTTGGGCGAAGCTTCGCGGACTTGAACGGACCGAAGGCCATGTGGCCGGGGTGGAGTCTGTGCGCAAAGTCACGGAATGCGCCGCACGTCTTGGAGTGAAATATCTCACGCTCTACGCCTTCTCCACCGAGAACTGGAACAGGCCCCGCGAGGAGGTGGACGCCCTGCTGCATCTGATAGTGATGTCGCTGCGCAAGGAAGTGCCGCATCTGATGGAAAACAATGTGAGCCTGCGTGTGATAGGCGACATTGACCGCATGCCCGCGCACACGCGCGAGTGTCTTGAAAAGAGCATCGAGGAAACATCGGTGTGCGACGGCACCGTTCTCAACCTCGCTCTCAGCTATTCGTCGCGCTGGGAAATCACCGATGCCTGCCGCCGGCTGGCCCGCGAGGCCGCCGAAGGGCGCATCGACTGGGCTTCGATTGACGACGAGGCTGTGGCATCGCACCTTTCCACAGCCGGAATCCCCGATCCTGACCTGCTCATACGCACCGGTGGCGACGAACGCGTGAGCAACTTCCTGCTGTGGCAGATAGCTTATTCAGAACTTTATTTCACCGACATATACTGGCCCGATTTCGGAGCCGACCAGATGCTTCGCGCCATAATAGACTATCAGGGGCGCGAGCGCAGGTTCGGACTCACATCCGAACAGGTCTCCGAACACGGACAGCAATAATAAATAACAACAGTAAACCAATATAACCCATTATCCCTTCGATTCCACTATTATGCGAACAAGGCTTCTCATCATACTCTCACTGATTCTTCCCGCTCTCGGCGCTGCGGCGCAGGTGCAGGCTCCCGTAGACACTGTGTTCAATCCCCAGATAGCCTATACGGGAATTCCGCGCACATACGAAATTGCCGACATACAGGTGAAAGGCGCCGACAACTACGAGGACTATATAGTAATAGGCTACTCCGGCCTCAAGGTAGGCGATATAGTCCAGGTGCCCGGCGACGATATCAGCGACGCAGCCAAGCGTCTGTGGCGCCAGGGCCTTTTCGGCAACGTGGAGATAGCCATCGACAAGATTGCCGGCGATAAGGCGTGGCTGGTGATCAACCTCCGCGAGCAGCCCCGCATTTCCGATGTGCATTACAACGGCATGAAGAAAGGCGAGCGCAAGGATATCGAGGAGATGCTTCAGCTCCATAAGGGCAACCAGATAACCCAGAACATCGTGAACCGCGCCAAGGATCTCGTGAAGAAATACTATGCCAAGAAAGGCTTCGGCAATGCCGATGTGAACGTGATGCTCCGCGAGGACCTCTCCAACAAGAACGAGATGATTGTGGATGTGAACGTGGATAAGAACGAGAAGGTGAAGGTGCACAAAATCTACATCGACGGCAACGAGGTGCTGAGCGACAACGCCATTCAGCGCGTGATGAAGAAGACAAATGAGAAAGGAAAGCTCCGCAACCTCTTCCGTCAGAAAAAGTTCGTGAAAAACGATTATGAGGATGACCTCCAGCGCATCATCGACAAGTATAACGAAAAAGGCTATCGCGACGCCAAGATTCTCAAGGACAGCGTGGTCGCCTACGACGACAAGACCGTAGACGTCTATATAGACCTTGAGGAAGGAAAGAAATACTACATCAGCGATGTTACCTGGGTAGGCAACTCGCTTTATCCCACCGAGGTGCTCGACGAAGTGCTCGGCATCAAGCCCGGCGACGTCTACAATCAGAAACTCCTTGCGCAGCGCACCACCGAGGACGAGGACGCCGTGAGCAACCTCTACCTCAACCGCGGCTACCTCTTCTACAATCTCGTGCCTATAGAAAAGCAGGTGAAGGGCGACTCGATAGAACTCGAGATGCGAATGATAGAAGGCCCGCAGGCACGCATCAACAAGGTGACCATAAACGGCAACGACCGTCTGTATGAGAAGGTGATACGCCGCGAGTTGCGCGTGAAGCCCGGTGAGCTGTTCTCTCGTGATGACCTCATGCGTTCGCTCCGCGAAATCGCTCAGACCGGCCACTTCAACCCCGAGAACATGGTGCCCGACATCCAGCCCAACGAGGAGAACGGAACCGTGGACGTGGCTCTCAATCTCGAGCAGAAAAACAACGACCAGATTGAATTCTCCATGGGCTGGGGCCAGACCGGTATCATCGGCAAGCTCGCCCTGAAGTTCACCAACTTCTCCATCAAGAACCTGTTCCGCCCCGGAACCTACCGCGGACTCATACCGCAGGGTGAAGGCCAGAGCTTCACTATAGCAGCCCAGACCAACGCGCGCTACTATCAGTCATACAGCGTGTCGTTCCTCGACCCGTGGTTCGGCGGCAAACGACCCAACGCCCTTTCGGTTTCGGCCTATTACAGCCGTCAGACCGGTGTGAACTCATCCTACTACAACAGCCAGTGGAGTAACCCCTGGCTCTACAACAACTACGGTTACGGATATGGTTACGGCTACGGAAGCGATTACTACCAGAACTCCATCAACAACGCCTACGACCCCAACAAGGTGCTCCAGATGGTAGGCATTACCGTGGGTCTCGGCAAGCGTCTGAGATGGCCTGACGATTACTTCACCTTCCAGACCTCGCTCACCTACAACTGGTATTATCTCAAGAACTGGGAGTATCTCTACTATATGAACAACGGTACGTCGAACTCCATCGTGCTCGGTCTTACCCTGGAGCGCAACAGTCTCGACAGCCCCTACTATACACGCCGCGGCTCCATGTTCAGCCTGAGCCTCCAGATGACTCCTCCCGCATCGCTCTTCGGAAAGAAAAACTGGGAGAAGCTCTACCACGAGAACACCACCGAGAGCAAGAAGGAGATGTATCGCTGGATAGAATACTGGAAGCTCAAATTCAAGTCGCGCACCTACACCCCGCTCACCGACCCGGATGGCAAGCACACTCTCGTACTCATGACCCGCGCCGACATCGGTCTGCTCGGCAGCTACAACAAGTGGCTTAAGTCGCCTTTCGAGACCTTCTATATGGGCGGCGACGGCATGTCGGGATCGTACACCTACGCCACTGAGACAATCGGCCTGCGCGGTTACGACAACGGTGCCCTCACTCCGTGGGGCCGCGAAGGCTACGCCTATACCCGCATGGGCGTCGAGCTTCACTTCCCCTTCCTGCTCCAGACACAGACCACTATCTACGGTCTTGCCTTCCTGGAGGGCGGTAATGCATGGACGGCAGTCAAGGACGTGAATCCCTTCAGCCTCAAGCGAAGTGCCGGAGCCGGTGTGCGCATATTCCTGCCTATGGTTGGCATGATGGGTATCGACTGGGCCTACGGTTTCGATACCGTGTTCGGCCAGCGCGGAGGCTCGCACTTCCACTTCATCCTCGGTCAGGAATTCTAACATTATTTAATACGCATACAATAAACCTTTTCAGGCGCTATGTGTCATAACCTTACAGGCTGTGATAAGTAAGCCTATATGTTACAATCATTAAATCTTTCAGACATGAATATGAAGAAGCTTATAATAGTGATGCTGGCCGTGGCAGGATGCACTCTGACCTCGATGGCCCAGAAGTTCGCTCTTGTGGATATGGAATACGTGCTTTCAAACATCCCCGCCTACGAGGTGGCAAACAATAATCTGGAGCAGCTCTCGCAGCGCTGGCAGAAAGAGGTTGAAGCTCTCAGCACTCAGGCTGAGACCCTTTACAAAAACTATCAGTCGCAGCTTCCCATGCTTTCCGAAGCCCAGAAGAAGGCCGGCGAGGCCGAGATTGTGGCCAAGGAAAAAGAAGCAGCCCAGCTCCGCAACAAATATTTCGGTCCCGACGGAGAGCTTTTCCAGCGTCGGCAGGCTCTGATGCGCCCCATTCAGGAAGAGGTTTACAATGCCGTGAAGCAGGTGAGCGAGGAGCGCGGCTATATGTGTATATTCGACCGTGCGTCGGCCAGCAGTATAATCTTCGCCTCGCCCAAAATCGACGTGAGCAACGAAGTGCTTGCAAAAATGGGCATAGCCCGCTGACACCCACTTCATGCAGAGTCAAAACGTCCTATTTTATTAGGATAATATACTAAAAACGCCTATCTTTGCGTTTATAATTTTAACAGTGTAAATTAACATATCACCAATAGATAAAATGATCAAGAAAATTTTGCTTGCGCTTGTTATAGCGTTCCCCACTATGGCTTTCGCCCAGAAATTCGGCGTAATCACCACCGACCAGCTCATCCAGTCGCTTCCCGAGATGAAAGAGGTGCAGACCACCCTCGAGGCATCCTCGAAGAAATATGAAGACGAGTTCAAGAATCTTCAGGACGAGATGCAGAAGAAGTACACCGAATTCCAGTCGCTCGAAGAGACCACTCCCTCCACCATCAAGGACCGTCGCCTTCAGGAAATGCAGGAACTTGATCAGAAGATCCAGCAGTTCCGTCAGACAGCCAGCGAAGACCTTCAGCGTCAGCAGCAGCAGCTCATGGCTCCCATCCAGCAGAAAGTGATGACAGCCATCCAGACTGTGGGCCAGGAAGGCAATTTTACCTTCATCTTCGAGAACATGGTGCCCGTTTATGTAGGTACCGATGTTACTGATGTAACTCCTCTGGTTAAAGCCAAACTCGGAATCAAATAATCCATTTCCGAGTAAAAAAGAGACAGACCGCGCTCGTTGTCGGAATTCCGGCCGGAGCGCGGTTATTTTTTTAGACACTATTCTACAAAATGGATAACGGAAAAAATGAGCAGGCAGGGCCGATAGGGGTGTTCGATTCCGGATTCGGGGGCCTTACCATATTGCGCGACATCCGCGACAGGCTGCCGCAGTACGACTATCTGTATCTTGGCGACAATGCGCGCGCACCTTACGGCCCGAGGTCGTTTGATATCGTCTACCGCTTCACGCTCGATGCCGTGAAATACCTTTTCAGCCGTGGTTGCCGGCTGGTGATACTTGCCTGCAATACCGCCTCCGCAAAAGCCCTGCGGTCAATCCAGCAGAACGACCTGCCGGGAATCGACCCCTCGCGGCGCGTGCTCGGCGTGATAAGGCCAACGGCGGAAATCATCGGGCAGCTCTCGCGCACCGGCCACATCGGGGTGCTTGCCACGGGGGGAACGGTGGCAAGCCGCAGCTATAACCTGGAGATAGAGAAGCTGCATCCCGGTTTCAGCGTGGCCACGCAGGCATGCCCCATGTTCGTGCCCTTGGTTGAGAACAGCGAGACGGAAAGCCCCGCAGCCGACTATTTCGCCGCCAAATACATCGGCAGCCTTCTGGAAAAAGACCGCCGGATAGATACCATCATACTGGCATGCACCCACTATCCGTTGCTCTACGACGTTATCAGGCGCCATACTCCGCCGGAAATCAACGTGGTGTGTCAGGGAGGCATAGTGGCCGACAGTCTCGCCGATTATATGGAACGGCATCCCGAGATTGCCGACAGGTGTACCACCGGCGGAAAATGCACATATCTTACCACCGAGAATCCGGAGGCGTTCGCCGACCTTGCGCGCGTGTTTCTCGACGAGGATATAGAGGCAAAGCATGTGGAGCTGAACTAATATGGGGTTCCCGTACGTTATAAATTCAAGCAGTTTTATTCCGGAAACTCCGGGAAAGCCATAACCAAAATATCAATCAGAATGAATCTCAACGGCCGGCGCAGAAGCAACAATATTGAAGACCGCCGCGGAATGTCATCCGGACTAAAAATAGGCGGAGGCATAGGTGCGGTGATAATAGCAGCACTCATAGCCTGGATTTCGGGCGGAGACCCGATGAGCGTGCTCACACAGAATGCGGGAGCGCTGATGGGAGGCGGCGAGCAGACCACCCAACAGTACACGCCTACGGCCGAAGACCAGGAACTGGAGGCTTTCGTGAGCCAGATTCTGGCCGGAACCGAGGATGTGTGGACAGAGGTGTTCCGGCAGCAGGGCCTCACATACGAGCCGCCGAAACTTGTGCTTTTCAACGGGTCGGTGCAGAGCGGATGCGGAGGCGCCACAAGCGCTGTGGGGCCCTTCTATTGTTCGGCCGACAACGCCGTGTATCTCGACCTCTCTTTTCTGCGCGACATGAGGAGCACCCTTGGTGCGGGAGGTGATTTCGCCTATGCCTACGTGGTGGCCCACGAGGTGGGGCATCATGTGCAGAACCAGCTGGGGATTCTCGAGGACGCCCATGAAAAAATGTCGCGTCTGAGCCAGACCGAGGCCAACAAGATAAGCGTGGCCCTCGAACTGCAGGCCGATTACCTTGCCGGAGTGTGGGCACACCACGACAACGCGCGTTTCGGGTCGCTTGAACCCGGCGATGTCGAGGAGGCACTTGATGCCGCCCTGAAAATCGGCGACGATTATCTGCAGAAGAAAGCTCAGGGATATGCCGTGCCGGAATCATTCAACCACGGCACATCGGAGCAGCGCGAGCGGTGGCTAAACAAGGGCATACGCACAGGCGACCTCAGTCAGGGTAACACTTTTGCGGTGCCTTATTCACAATTATAATCAGGGGGGGATTAACGGCGTCATGAAAGCTCGGTGACGCCGAGGGAGAGCACCGAAATGCGGGCCGACGGAAACGCGGCGTGAATGGCCTCGGCGCAGGAAAGTAGTGTGGCTCCGGTGGTGATCACATCATCGACTATGAGGATATGCTTTCCGGTGAGTTCCGCATCTGGCGAAACGGTGTAGGTGTCGCGGGCATTCAGCCAGCGCTCGAACGGGGTGCGGCGAGTCTGCGACGAATGGCGCCGGCGGCATACGAGTGCGTGCTCCACAGGGATTCCGGTGCGGCCGGATATGGCCCCGGCTATATAATCGGTCTGATTGTATCCTCTCCTGAGTTTTTTGAAAAGATGAAGCGGCACGGGCACAATCATGTCGATATCCGCAAAGAAGCCGGAGGCCTGAATGCTGTCGGTGAGTTTCCGGGCAAGCCATGAGGCTATGCGCGGGCGGCCGTTGTACTTCGCATCCTGTATCAGAAGGGTGAAGCGGTTTGACCGCAGATAATAGAAGAGCGATACGGCTTTCTCTATCGGTGCGTGACCAGCGAGGCGCTCATGAATGAAGTTGGAACGGAAATCGGTGATGCGGCAAAGCGGCATTTCGCAGAGACATTTGAGGCAAAGGGTGTCCTCACCGTCAACCAGCGCGTCGCCGCACACCTCACACAGCCTCGGGTAGATGAGCGCCAGGAGGCTTTCTGCACCCGAACGCAATGCGGCGACGGTGCCGGATATCACTGAGCGGATTTCCATAATGCGGATGAGGAGAGAATGCGGAATATAAGGGATGTCTCGTAGCCCCGCGATGCTGCGAAGCGCATCAGTTTCTGGCGCGCCAGCAGGCGGTCGGTGTCGGCGGGAAGAGAGCGGAGTTTCGTCCGGATGGCCTTGAAGGCTGTCAGGGTGTATTGGCGCCCGTCGATTTCCTGCTCCATCACTTCGTCAATGATTTCGGAGGGAATGCGCTTTGCGTAAAGGCCGTTGCGTATCTTGATGCGTCCCCAGGATGAATAAGTGAATTTAGAGTGTACGTAAGCTGCCGCAAACCGCCGGTCGTCAATCAGCCGGGTAGCGATGAGCCGCTCAAGCATCCCGTCGATCTGCGACTGAGGGAATCCTTTGCGCCGGAGTTTTTCGATAATCTCGTAGGAACAATGTTCCGCGCGGTTGCACAGAGCTTCGAGTCGCAGCAACTCGGCTTTGGGGTTGAGGGGCTTTTTTTGCATGAGGCGTTACGGGCGGATGGCGGAGAGAAAGCGCCTGCGGCGCGAGGAGTCGGGGAGTACGCTCACGCTGTCCCATCCGTCGGCGCGCATTTCCTGTGCGAGCTGTTCTACTGTGAGCGGATTCACCTCGAAATACAGCCGTCCCTCCGGTTTCAGCGCCGTGAGCGCGTAGCGGGCTATCGAAGTGTAGAAGCGCAGAGGGTCATCGTCGGGAACAAACAGAGCCAGCGCCGGTTCGTGGGCAAGGACGTTTGCCTCCATATCGCGCCGCTCGGAATCGAGCACGTAAGGAGGATTGCTCACTATAATGTCGAACTGCGGGGATGTCTCGGGAGCGAGTTTCAGTGCATCGGCCTGCAGGAAGTCAATTCTGACTTTAAGTTCCGCGGCGTTGCGACGCGCGATTTCGAGCGCAGGAGCGCTGATGTCGATGGCCTCGACCTTCGAAAACGGCAGGTTGCGTGCGAGCGCTACGGCTATGCAGCCGGAGCCCGTGCAGACGTCGAGCACGGAGAGATCGCTGCGCGAGGAGTTTTCTTTGACTATGATGTCCACCAGCTCGGCGGTCTCCGGCCGGGGAATGAGCACGTCGGGGTTCACGTGCAGGCGCAGGCCATAGAAATCCGTGACACCGAAAATATACTGTATAGGTTCGCCCTGAAGCAGACGCTTAACCGTGTCTTCCGTTTTGCCGCGAAGAAAATCCGAGACGGGATTGCGGGCCTTTACGGCAAGGTCGACCTGCGAATAGCCTTTGAGCTCGCGCATCATTATGCGCACCATCCACTGCGCTTCACCCTGGCCGTAGCGGGGCTGAAGACGCGATGCGGCCTCGCGGCACAGCTGCTCAAGCGTCAGGCTTTCCATCAGTATTCGTCCCAGGCTTTGATTTCAATGTCGTCGGGCTTCATTGTGGTGAACGCTTCGATAAAAGCGGCTGCCAGACGTGCGTTGGTGAGCAGGGGAATATTGAGGTCGGTGGCTGCGCGGCGTATCTTGTGGCCGTTGGTGAGCTCCGCGGGGGTGAGGTTCTTGGGTATGTTGACCACAAGGTCTATCTCCTTGTTGTGGAGGAGCTGGAGGGCCTGGGGTTCCATGTCGCTCTCGCTGGGCCAGTAGACGCGCACGGCGGGAATGCCGTTGTCGTTGAGGAACCGGTGGGTTCCGCCGGTGGCGTAGATACGGTAGCCCTTGTCGTTGAGACGGTGGGCCGATTCGAGCATGGCGGCTTTCTGCTTGGGGGTGCCGGTGGAGAGAAGCACACCTTTTGAAGGAATGCGCTGCCCGACGGAAAGCATGGATTTGAGCAGAGCCTCGGAGGTGTCAACGCCCAGACAGCCTACCTCGCCGGTCGATGACATGTCGACGCCCAGAACCGGGTCGGCACCCTGCAGGCGCGAGAAGCTGAACTGCGAGGCCTTGATGCCCACATAGTCCAGATCGAAGGCGTTTTTGGCCGGTTTTTCCACCGGAAGCCCGAGCATAATCTTGGTGGCGAGGTCGATGAAGTTGATTTTAAGCACCTTCGACACGAAGGGGAAGCTTCGCGAAGCGCGGAGGTTGCATTCTATCACCTTTATGTCGTTGTTCTTGGCAAGGAACTGGATGTTGAACGGGCCGGAGATGTTGAGGGCGGCGGCTATCTGCGACGATACCTTCTTGATGCGGCGCATGGTCTCCACATAGAGTTTCTGCGGCGGGAACTGAATGGTGGCGTCGCCGGAGTGAACGCCCGCATACTCTATATGCTCCGATATGGCGTAGACCTTGATTTCGCCGTTCTGAGCCACGGCGTCCATCTCAATTTCCTTGGCATTCTGGATAAATTCCGTAACCACCACGGGGTGCTGCTTCGACACGTTGGCTGCAAGCTGCAGGAACTGGTGAAGCTCGTCGCGGTTGGAGCAGACGTTCATGGCTGCGCCGGAAAGCACATAGCTGGGGCGCACGAGCACCGGGAATCCCACTTCGTCGATGAAGCGGTTGATATCCTCGAAGCTGGTGAGCTCGCGCCAGCGGGGCTGGTCGATGCCGAGACGGTCGAGCATCGCCGAGAATTTGTGGCGGTCCTCTGCGTTGTCGATACTCTGTGCCGAGGTGCCGAGAATATTGACATTCTCCTTGTCGAGGCGCATTGCGAGGTTGTTGGGAATCTGTCCGCCCACGGATAGAATCACGCCGTGGGGCATCTCGAGGTCGAGAATATCCATCACGCGCTCGAATGTGAGCTCGTCGAAGTACAGGCGGTCGCACATGTCATAGTCGGTCGACACGGTCTCGGGATTGTAGTTTATCATCACGGAGCGCCAGCCCTCTTTCTTTATGGTGAGAAGAGCGTTGACCGAACACCAGTCGAATTCCACGGAGCTGCCGATGCGGTATGCGCCCGAGCCGAGCACCACCACCGAGCGGCCGTCGTGTTCGTAATCGATATCGTTCTGCGTGCCGTTGTAGGTGAGATACAGATAGTTGGTCATGGCCGGATATTCGGCGGCCAGAGTATCGATCTGTTTCACTACCGGAAGTATGCCATTGGCCTTGCGCAGATTGCGCACCTTCATGATGCTGCCGTCGGTATTGCGGTCGAGCTCTTCGCGGATCACAAGGCGTGCTATCTGGAAGTCGCTGAAACCCTGCTCCTTCGCCTGACGGAGCAGGGCGGGGTCGAGGCTGTCGAGCCCGCCCCGGACGTCTCCGAGCTCATGGCTGGTGGCTATGATATTGTGCAGGCGGTAGAGGAACCACTTGTCAATTTTTGTAAGGTCATGTATGCGCTCCACGGTATAGCCTTCCTCAAAGGCACGGGCTATGGCGAATATGCGCTTGTCGGTGGGAGTGGAGAGGGCGTTGTCCAGGTCGTCGAATTTCATCGGGCGGTTGCCCACGAAGCCGTGCATTCCCTGGCCGATCATTCGGAGTCCTTTCTGAATCACTTCCTCGAAAGTGCGGCCTATTGCCATCACCTCGCCAACCGATTTCATCGACGAGCCGATTTCGCGGCGCACGCCGTGGAATTTGCCGAGGTCCCAGCGGGGAATCTTGCACACTATGTAGTCGAGGGCCGGCTCGAAGAAGGCCGAGGTCTCGCGCGTCACGGAGTTGCGGAGGTCAAACAGGCCGTAGCCGAGGCCCAGCTTGGCGGCCACGAAAGCGAGGGGATAGCCGGTGGCTTTCGAAGCCAGAGCCGACGAACGGCTGAGGCGGGCGTTCACCTCGATGACGCGGTAGTCCATGGATGTGGGGTCGAACGCATACTGCACGTTGCATTCGCCCACAATTCCTATGTGGCGTATGATTTTGATGGCGAGTTTGCGCAGATAGTGGTAGTCCTCGTTTGTGAGGGTCTGCGACGGCGCAACCACGATGCTCTCGCCGGTATGGATTCCAAGCGGGTCGAAGTTCTCCATGTTGCAGACGGTGATACAGTTGTCGAAGCGGTCGCGCACCACCTCGTATTCCACTTCTTTCCATCCCTTGAGCGATTTCTCCACGAGCACCTGGGGCGAGAACGAGAGAGCCTTCTCGGTGAGGGCCACGAGTTCTTCCTCATTGTCGCAGAAGCCGCTGCCGAGGCCTCCGAGGGCGTAGGCGGCGCGCACGATTACAGGGAAGCCGAGGCGGTTTGCGGCCTCCACGGCCTGCTCCACGGTATCCACAGCCTCGCTCTTGATTGTCTTCACGCCGATTTCATCGAGTTTTCTGACGAAGAGTTCACGGTCCTCGGTGTCCATGATGGCCTGTACGGGGGTGCCGAGCACTTTCAGATTGTACTTTTCAAGCACTCCGCTTTTGTAGAGCTCCACTCCGCAGTTGAGCGCCGTCTGGCCGCCGAATGCGAGGAGGATGCCGTCAGGGCGCTCCCGTTCAATCACTTTCTCCACGAAGAATGGAGTCACGGGCAGGAAGTATATTTTGTCGGCAAACCCTTCGGAGGTCTGTACGGTGGCGATATTCGGGTTGATGAGCACCGTGGAGATGCCTTCTTCCTTCATCGCTTTAAGGGCCTGCGAGCCGGAGTAGTCAAATTCGCCGGCCTCGCCTATTTTCAGGGCGCCGGAGCCCAGTATGAGCACTTTTTTTATTTCAGATGGCTTTGACGTGGACATATATGTAGCTGGAGATAATGCGTTAGATAATGGGGATGTGGAATGCCGGGCCGTGTCAGAGCATGGCAATGAACTCGTCGAAGAGGAATTCGGTGTCCTTGGGTCCGGAACTTGCCTCGGGATGGAACTGCGCCGAGAAGAAGGGGAGTGTCTTGTGGCGGATACCTTCGTTGGTGCCGTCGTTCATGTTGACGAACAGCGGTTCCCAGTCGGATGGGAGGGTCTCCTGGTCGACCGCGAAACCGTGGTTCTGCGAGGTGACGTAGCATAGGTCGGTTCCCACGCGGCGCACGGGCTGATTGTGGCTGCGGTGGCCGTATTTGAGTTTGTAGGTGGTGGCGCCGGCTGCTTTGGCAAGGAGCTGGTTGCCCATGCAGATGCCGCATATCGGCTTGCCTATGGCCATTGCCTTGCGGATGTTCTCTACAGTCTTCACGGCCATGTCGGGGTTGCCGGGGCCGTTGGATATAAAGAGTCCGTCGTAGGGGATGGTGGTGAAGTCGTAGTCCCAGGGCACCATCACCACCTTTACGCCGCGGCGCGTGAGGCAGCGGATGATGTTGTGCTTCACACCGCAGTCAACGAGCACTACGGTTTTCTCACCGTGTCCGTGGATTTCAACCTCGGAGCAGCTCACTTTGGCCACAAGGTTCTCGGCGTTGGGGTCGTAGAAGGGAACGGCGTTCTCGTCGTCGCCCTCGATAACTATCTTTCCGAGCATGGAGCCTTTCTCGCGCAGATGCTTGGTGAGCGCGCGGGTGTCTATGCCGTAGATGCCGGGTATTTTTTCTTCCTTGAGCCAGTCGGCAAGCGAACGGTCGGCCTGCCAGTGGGAGTGGAGGAAGGAATAGTCCTGGGCCACGATGGCACGGCAGTGGATGTGGTCGCTCTCGTAGTATTCGCTCACATCGTCTTTCTCGCGCCGCGGGGGCACGCCGTAGTTTCCGAGAATGGGATAGGTGGTGACGAGTATCTGACCCTCGTAGGAGGGGTCGGTGAGGCTTTCGGGATACCCTGTCATAGCAGTGTTGAATACTGTTTCTCCCGAGGTCGATGCCTCATATCCAAATGATTTGCCCTCAAATCTTGTACCGTCTTCAAGAATGAGTACCGCTGACTTGTCTTTTCGCATGCGATAGAAAATTGAATGGTAATCGGTGGTTCGCAAGATTTCTATCGTGAAAACCATGCAAAATTACATAAAAGCGATTTTTCCCGCAAATTTTTGTGGAGCGTGTGATAAAGCAATCCGGGCGGCGCAGGGTTAGTGCGCCGCCCGGAGTATTGGGTAGGAAGTCTTCAGCCTTTAAGCTGAAATCAGATGTCCTGATAGTAATACGAGCGGTAGGAGATGCCGGTGCGTTTGATTACCTTGAGAATCTTGCCGCTCTTGTCGGTGAACACGTTGCAGCGCCCCAGTGTGCTTCCGAACATGAGCATTTCGCCGTCGCGGATGAGCTGGACGTTGCTTCGGTCGGTTGAGCTGTATTCCGAGGGAATGGGAACCGAGAGGGTAACTTTTGCTTTCATTGCCACGGGGTCGATCTCATAGATTATGGCGCGGGAGAAGCCGCGGCTGGAGCCGTTGTCGTAGCAGAGCACTTTGTCCGGAGCCAGAGGCTCGGCTGCATGTATGCCGCTGGCAAAATCGGCTTCGTCGAGTTCCACATTTCCTGCGGGCCCCACACGATAGAGCACTTTGCCGGTGCTCGCCTCGATTTTCCAGAGCTCGTTGGGGCGGTTGAAGGTCATGTAGTAATCGCCGTTTGAGTCCCAGTTGACGGAGTTGGCGTGGAGGAAGTCCTTCACCGCGCCCCCTTCAAGAATCATGTCGCCGGTATCGTAGGGGGTGATTGCATCGAAATTATTCCATTTCCTGATCACTTCGCCTGCAGGCGATATGATGGTGAATCCGTCGCCCCACACATCGGCGTCGGCTGCAAGGCCGAACTGCGAGAGGTCGAATTTTTTGGTGGTGTTGCATACCATGATGAGGTTGCCGTCGGGGGTGAATTTTATGTCATGATGCGGGTAGGGCACATTATCATCCGAGGCTACCCACTGTACGTCGCGGTTGCCTTCGAGGTCGAGGGTGTAGATCTTGTCGCAGAGGCGCTGGAAGTTCTTGCTGTTGACGCCGTCGCGGAAGCCGGTGAGAACGCACAGCTTGCGGTGGCCGGTGTCGTAATGGGCCATGCGTATCGCCTGGTCGAACTTTTCATACCATACTATGTTGCCGTCCATGTCGCAGAATGTGACGAATCCGGGATTGGAGGCGACCCACTGGAGTATATAGCCGTCGGTGGGCGCTCCGGGATTGTCCACGGTCACGTGATATACCGGAAGTTCGGGAGGAGCGATGGAGGTATGGAAGGTGTATTCCCCGTCCTGCCGCTGGCCGTTGATGTTGACAGCGAAGGTATAATCGGTATCGAATTTCACGAATGTGATTACGGGATTGGCCTTGAGGAGGGCCGACTGCACCTCATGGGTGGTGCGCTCGGTCTCGGGCCTGCCGGTCTCCCAGTAGGAGATGGTCACTTCGGCATCGTCAGAAAGAGTGACGCTTACCGGGTAGCGCAAGGCGTTCTCGGGGTCGGTGGAGATGGAGACCTCCGTCAGGGTTATTTTCTTTTCAGGCTCGTTGTCCTCGCTGCATGATGTCAGAGAGCATCCTGCGGCGATGGCCACGGCTGCAATGAGGAGAATGCGTAGCTGTAAAGAGTGTAGGAGTTGCATTTGATAGCGATTGGGTTTATTGTGATATTTGTGTAAATGACGTTGCTGTGTAAACATTACTGTGTATAAACAACGGTGGATTGCTGGATATTATTGCCTGTCGGGCGCCGGGGCTGTGGCTTTACGGCCGGTGAAGCTCACGCGGTCGTATAGTGCCGTATAGTCCGATGTGGAAATGGTGTCGCCTATGAACATGAGGTTTTCCACGCTGCATTGGATAGCGAACCCTATTTCGGGACCGTAATCGAGTTTCTGACGCTGTTTTTCCCGGGAGTCGATGCTCCATACGGCTGTGTATTTGCCGTCGGGGCCGGTCTCGAGCTTTATGGAGAAGTCATGCCATCCCGGTTTGATCGGGGTGTAACCGGATATATATGGGAAGTCCTGGGAGGTCATGCACGCGAGGAGCTCGTCGGGAGCGACATTGTGCTGCGCTCTTATCCCGGCTTTGCCGGGACCCACTTCGAAATCAAGCTCATGGTGGTCATCATGATAAATCCACGCCCCGATGCTTACCTGCTCTCCGGGGCCGATTGCGGGCACGTATGTACGCCAGTAATATGTTCCGTCGGCATAATCATTGTCGGCAGTGTGCATTTTTGTGCGGTCGTGCGTATATGCCCGGGTGGTGAGAGCCAGTTGTCCGTCAAGGATGGCCCATTGGCTGACGGTGGCGGTGTCCTGATGGAAGTATGTCCAGCCGTCGGCGGTGTCGAAGTCCCATTCGGCGGTGATAGTGTCGGAGCCTTTATCGTTGCCGTTGGTGCCGTGGCAGCCCGACATGAGTACGGCAGCCGCCGCCATGAGAAGTAAATGTAGTTTAGTCATGGATGTGATTGGGAAAAAACGACGGGTCCGCGTCAGCAGTAGGGTCAAGCGGCGCGAACCCGTCGGAGATATTTCATGAGTCAGAATGGCGGCGCATCAGAAATTACGCGCGTCAAGCAGCTCGGGGTTATAGTCGGTCTCACGCTTGGGGATAGGCATGTAGCGGCGGATATCGTTTTCGGTGAGGTCGGTGGGATATACGCGCCAGTCGCTGTCGTAGTAGCCCGAGGGTTTGTTTTCGTTTCGCTCTTTCATCTGGGCTATTTCCTTGATGCCGGCGAAGTATTTCTCCATGCGGTCTTTCCACAGACCCATGCGTATGAGGTCGACACGGCGCACGCACTCCATGCCGAGCTCCTTGGCGCGCTCGTCGCAGATACCGCTGCGCAGAGCCTCCTTGGTGGAGAAGTCGGCCAGACTCAGGTTATGGTCGGTATTGTGGAAGGCACGTTCACGTATGCGGTTGATGAGGTCGAGCGCAGGCTGTGAAGGCCCGTTGATTTCATTGAGAATCTCGGCTTTGCACAGAATCATGTCGGCGAAACGCATCACGGGCATGTTGTTCTGGGTGCGGTAGGTATATTTAAAGCTGTTGTGATACTCATATTTGCGTGTGAATACCGTGGAGAGCTCGCCTATTGTTCCGTAGGTCTCGCCGGGCTTGAGATTGCCGCTGCCGTCGAGATTGCTCTTTGACATCGTGGCAACGTCGGCAAGCGAAAGGGGAGCATAGTAGTATGAGGCTGCGGCAGGATTGTCGGCGCTATTGTAGACGTTGGGGAATTCGCTTACAATCATTACCGAGCGGCGTTCGTCGGTGGGATCGAAGCTCCAGAACTGCTGCAGGGGCACGAGGAACAGATTCCAGCCCATATCGTAGTCCCAGTTGGTGAACATCATGCCGAGGTCCCAGGCTGCGGAACTGATGCTTTCCTTGGCGCGGATGGTGAACATGAGCTCGTTGTTGTAAAGCGTGGCATCACTGTTGGGGTCGAATACGTCCCATACGTTCGGCTGCAGATTGTAGACGCTTCCTTCCATGGCGAGAACTTCGTTTACGGCATCCAGGGCCTGTTTCCATTTGGCCTGGTCATCGCCGCCATTCTGGCGCAGACGGCCAGCCTGACGCATGTAAAGGCGCACGAGGAATCCGCGTACGGAACCGAGGGTGGGACGTCCGCCGTCGTCGCGGCTGTCATATTTTTCCGGCAGGGTCATGGCTGCCTTGAGGTCGGTCTCAATGGCGTTCTCGATGTCGTCGATGGAGGCGAGGGGCAGTTTCTCCTTCACGTCGATGTCGCTTGACAGAACCAGAGGCACACGATAGAAGAGGTCGGAAAGCTGCATGTAGGCATAAGCTCTCATGAAATGGGCCTCGGCTATCATCTGGCCCTTGTCGACGTCGGTGAAAAGGGCGTCGTCCATCGCGCCCACACGGTCAATCACGATATTGGCGCGGGAGGTAACCTGGAAGAAGTTGTCCCAGCAGGTGGTGAGATGCGACGATGTGCGGATGGCCTCGTCGTTGAGCACCTCGAATGCCGATACACCCTGGTCGAAGCAGACGTCGGTTACGCCGTCGGAAGCCTGGAACATCGGGTCGCGGTAAATCTGGTGGAGCGGCGCATACATTGCGTCGACAGCCGCCTGGGCGTTTTCCACCGAAGTGAAAGCCGTGTCGTCGGTAAGATTGGAGTATACGGTTTCTTCTAACTCGTCATGGCAAGAAGCGAATGCGAGCGCCATAAAAGGCAATAGAAGCAATATTTTAGGTTTCATGATGTCTCTTGTTTTTCAGATGGTGGAATGGGTTAGAATGTGATTTTTGCACCGCAGTTGAACGCACGGTAGCTGGGGTAGGTACAATAGTCGAGACCCTGTCCGATGGAGCTTGCTCCGTTCACGCTGACTTCGGGATCGAAACCGGAGTAGCTGGTGATGGTGAAGAGTCGCTGAGCGCCCACGAACACGCGGAAGTTCTGGATGTATTTGGCCAGACCCAGTTTGGCGACGGGCAGTGTGTAGCCGAGCTCGATGCTGGAGAGGCGGAGGAAGCTTGCGTCCTCTACGAACTTGGTGTTGACAAACGAGCCGTACTGGTTGCCGCCGTCCTTGCGCCAGGTAGTGGCGGGGATGTTGTTGTTGGGGCTGGTTTTTGTCCAGCGGTACATGGATGACTTGAGACGTCCGAGGTCTTCAAACACCACGTTGTTGATGTTGATCATATCCTGGCCTATGTTGGCGTCGAAGAAGAACGAGAAGTCGAAATCGCGGTAACGGAAGTTGTTGCCCCAGCCGATCACCAGGTCGGGGTTGCCGTTGCCTATCACTTTGCGGTCGTTGGTGTCGATTACGCCGTTTCCGTCAAGATCCTTGAACTTGGGATGTCCGGGAACGGAACCGGGCTGGGGAGCGTAGGTCTCGCCTTCCTGGATCACACCGTCGAACACATATCCGTAGATGGAGCTCAGAGGCATACCTTTCTCCACTTTCATGTCGTATATTTGCACGATGAAAGAAATTTGAATAATTTTATCTTCAAATAT
>CAUBWJ010000027.1 GCA_958439725.1 uncultured Muribaculaceae bacterium
AACCCAGGACCCCAACATTAAAAGTGTTGTGCTCTACCAGCTGAGCTAGCGAATCTCCTTTTCTACTCTGAGGGAAGTGCTTTCCCTTAAAAGCGATGCAAAGGTATGGAACATTTTTTATATATGCAAATTTTTTTTGAGCCCTGGCCTTTGTCTTTTTGCGATAAGGTGAGACAGGGCAATTAAATGGGGTATGGTAATGAGGGGAATAGCTTGGATTTATAAAAGCATTGCGGGGTAAAGAAAAAAGTTAGTAACTTTGCAGATGAGGTTATTTTCAATGCCGGAAAATCCAACTTCATCGAGTTGAATATCTTTGACGAAGCCAGATTCAACAAATCAGATATCAACTAATAGTCCATAACGAACCGAATCAAGACGAATCAATCCATGCCGAACCTCTCCCCAACAAATGAATAAATTTGATTGCCATTAATAAAACTTGCGATGCTCCTGCAACGCAGCAATAAAGTAACCAACCAGAATTGTAAAAGGAAGAATGATAACGATGATAACCGGGGGCCAGAGGTCTGGGAAAAGTCTTTTTGCCGAGAAACTTGCTTTGTCAAGAAGCTCCCATCCCGTTTATCTGGCTACGGCGCGGGTTTACGACGAAGAGTTCCGTGGACGTGTGGATGTCCATAAGGCGCGGCGCGGCGACCGTTGGGTCAATTTTGAGATTCCGTTGAGAGTTTCTGAGGCCGGAATAGGTGAGGGCGACGTAGTGCTTCTTGACTGCCTGACACTTTTGGCTACGAATTGGTTCTTTGAATGCGGTGAGGATGTCAAGGCAACTGTTAATTCCGTGACTGCCGAGCTTGATGCACTCTTTTCCCGCATGGCCGATGTTATTGTCGTCACAAATGAGATTGGGCTGGGTGGCGTCTCGCCCAATGCGCTTCAGCGCCGTTTCGCCGACGTGCAGGGCACCGTCAACCAATGGGTGGCCGAGCTCGCCTCGGAAGTCTATCTTGTGGTGAGCGGCATTCCGGTAAAGATTAAGTAATGATATATTAAAATACGAGATATGGAATTCAATATAAAACCTGTAGACATTTCGATGCGCGAGAGCGTGATTGCCCGAATTGACAATCTCACAAAGCCCAAAGGCTCTCTTGGAATGCTTGAAGACCTTGCTCTTCAGATATGCCTTGTTCAGAAGACTCTCCAACCCGCGCTTCATGAGCCGCACAACGTGTTATTCGCCGCCGATCATGGCATTATAGAGGAGGGCGTCACCGTCTCGCCCAAGGAGGTTACCTGGCAGCAGCTCAGCCATTTTTCCAAGGGCGGCGCCGGAATAAACTTTCTCTGCGAACAGCATGGCTTCAAACTTGTGCTGGTTGACGCCGGGGTGGACTACGACATCCCTAAGGGTCACGGAATAATCGACAAGAAGATTGGGCGCGGCACGCGCAACTTCCTTCATGGCCCGGCTATGACCGCCGAAGAATTTGAGCGGTGCCTTGAAAGCGGAGCTGCGGTTGTCGACGGCATTCATGCCGATACCCGCTGCAACATAATCAGCTTCGGAGAGATGGGAAGCGGCAACACTTCTTCGTCGGCCGTGTGGATGAGTCTCTTTGCCGACATTCCCATAGATGAATGCGTGGGCGCGGGGGCAGGCCTGAATAATGCCGGCATACGCCATAAGCGCGACGTTCTCCGTACCGCCATGGCAAATTATACCGGTGGCGACGACGTGCGCAGCAAGATGGCTTGGTTCGGAGGCTACGAGATGGTAATGGCCGTGGGCGCTATGCTTCGCGCTGCCGAACTCGGAATGCTTGTGATTGTCGATGGGTTCATTATGACGTCTTGCATTCTCGCTGCTTCCCGGCTCTATCCCCAGGTGCTCGATTACGCTATATTCGGCCATCAGGGCGACGAGAACGGCCATCGTCGGATGCTCGAAGCCCTTCATGCCATGCCGTTGCTCAGGCTTAATCTTCGTCTCGGCGAGGGCAGTGGAGCCGTCTGTGCCTATCCCATTATTGAATCGGCTGTCAGGATGATCACGCGTATGGATCAGTTTGGCGATGCCAACGTAACAAGATATTTCTGATATGAACAGTATACTGGCGGCGTTCATATTTTTCACGCGGCTGCCGTTGTGGAGAGTGGTGAATCCGCCCCAAGAGGCCTATTCCAATGTAGTGGTTTACTGGCCCCTGGTAGGATGGCTCACCGGCGGTGTCGCGGCCCTGATAATGCTCGGGCTGTCGGCTGTGATGCCCTGGTTGCCTGCAATTGTCATCGGCTTGATATGCCGACTGTTGATAACCGGTTCGCTTCATGAAGACGGCCTCGCCGACTTCTGCGACGCTTTCGGTTGCGGCGGTTCGCGCGAACGCATGCTGGCGATAATGAAAGATTCCCACATCGGGACTTACGGTGTCATCGGCCTTATTCTATATTACATTCTCACCGTGTCGCTGCTTGCTGAGATGACGCCCTGGGTGGGAGTCTGCGTGTTTTTCGCAGCTGATTCGTTTGCCCGTTTCTGCGGGGCCCAGACTATTGGTTTCCTTCATTACGCCCGTCCCGAGGGTCCGAAGAATGGCATTACCTATTCCGGAATGAGTCCCGGTCAGAGAATCCTGTGTGCCCTTTTCGGTATAGTACCCCTCCTCATATCGTCTTATTTCATAGGCTATCGGTTGCTTTTTGCGTGCGTGCTCCCTGTTCTCGCTATCATATTCCTGCTGGGGCTGATGCGCAGGAAGCTCGGCGGCTACACCGGCGACTGCTGCGGGGCGGCATATCTCATCTGTGAGGTGATGTTCCTTGTCGGCGCCTCGGTAATCTATTTTCTTTGCTGATATGAAACTGATTCTTGTGCGCCATACATCAGTGGCCGTGGAAAAAGGTGTCTGTTACGGGCGCACCGATGTGCCTCTCGCTGCTACGTTCCCCGACGAAGCGCGTGAGGTGAAGCGGAAGCTTTCAGGCTATGACATCAGTGCGGCCTATTGCAGTCCGCTGTCGCGATGCCGGGCATTGGCCGCTTATTGTGGATACGGCGATGCGGTGATTGATTCGCGTCTTCGGGAAATGGACTTCGGGGAATGGGAAATGAAGCGTTTCGACGAGATAACCGACCCTACGCTCATGAAGTGGTACGAAGATTATATCGATGTCTGCCCCACGGGTGGAGAATCCTCCGCGATGCAGCGCGACCGTTTCATTGATTTTGTAGCGTCGATTGACGATGGCTCCGACCGCACCGTGGCTCTTTTCACTCACGGCGGAATCCTCATCCACGCCATAGCATGCTCGCGCGGAATTCCTTATTGCGAGATGTTCGGTAATGTACCTCCGTTCGGAGCTATAGTAGAGGTAGAATCCTCGCGATTGCTGCAAGGCCCACGGCCAGGAATTCAGCGCGTCGGTTGATGCTTGTGGCCTTCTCCATGTCGGCATAGGTCAGTTCGCGGTCATTGTCGCCGATATAAGGTTTATAGACGGTCTTTCCGAAATAATCGTGCGGGCCTCCGAATCGGCAGTCAAGCGCCCCGGCCAGAGCCGCTTCGGGCCAGCCGCTGTTTGGACTCGCATGGCATTTCCCGTAACGCAGCACGAAACTCCACAGCCCCGGACGTCCGCTTGCCACCGTCATCAGAAAGGCTGTGAGCCGCGCGGGGATGTAGTTCGCCACGTCATCAATTCGGGCAGCCACGCAGCCGAATTCCCGGTAGCGTTCGCTCCGGTAGCCTATCATGGAATCGAGAGTGTTCACCATCTTGTAGGCCATCATTCCCGGAAGTCCTAAGAGGGCGTACCAGAACAGTGGCGCAACCACTCCGTCGCTCAGATTCTCAGCGAGGGTTTCGAGAGCGGCGGTGCGCACCTCCCGGTCAGAGAGCGACGCCGTGTCGCGGCCCACGATTCTTGACACCTGCCGGCGCCCTGCTTCAAGAGATATGTCGGCAGCTTTGAAAACCATTCTTACCTCCCTGATGAGAGTGGTTCCTGCAAGGCAGAAGAATACACCTATGGTCTCGACCGCGATATGCGCAATTGTAAACGGAGCAAGCTTACGGAGTATCCAGTACGTGAGAAAATATACGCCTAAAATCAACCCTACAGCCATCAGTCCACCCTTTAATTTCCGGTTCGCGCCATGATTGAGCTTATGCTCGAACTCTGAAATCACCTTGCCGAAACCCACCACAGGGTGGGGGAGTTTCCGAGGGTCGCCCAGCAGAAGGTCGAGAATCCAGCCCCCGATAAGGGGAAATAGTCTTATGATGTAATCCATTGTTTGATTCTGTTTATAATCAGGTCGTTTTCGGCGGGTGACTGCGCGGCGATGCGGAAATGCACCTCGCCGAGACCCTCGAAGTTCGACGCGTCACGTATCAGTATGCCTTCGGTCTCCATCAGATACTCCTTCAGTTCCGAAGCTTTTCCATGAGGAAGTTCGCACAGAATGAAATTGCAGTCGGTTGGCCACACTTTGATTCCTGCTCCGGTGAGTTCGCGGGCTATGCGGAGCGCTTCCGTGTGCAGCCCTATAGTATCAATCTTATATGAATCGCGGTGCTCCAGCAGGTAATTGGCGCATTTTATGGCTGGAGCGTTTACAGCCCAGGGCATCCGCCATGCCTTCACCCTTGAGAGAAGCGACGCGCATGCTATCGAATAGCCTATCCGGAGCCCGGGCACGGCGAAGCGTTTGGTGAGCGATCCCAGCAGGATTATATTGCCTGCATTCAGAGCGTCGCGGGCGCTGAGTGTCTGAAGCGGTGTGTAGTCGGCATAAGCCTGGTCTATGACGAAAATCTTATGCGGATTCCGGGCCGCCACGCGAAGAAGTCGCTGTCGGTCAGTTACCGTTCCGGTGGGATTGTTGGGATTGCATAGCCATACCATCTGGCAGTCCGCCGGAATTTCGGCAAGGGTGGTGACGAAGCTTATCCGGTGGCCGTTCATGCGGCATGCGTCCTGATACTCACGGAAGGTAGGAATGACAATAGCCGAGTGGCATTTTGCACCGGTGCGCGCGATGAGATAGATCGATTCAGTGGCGCCGTTTGTCACCATCACCTCTTCCGGGCTTATCCCGTTTATCTCCGCGATGGCTTTTTCAACCGAAACCGGTTCCGGTTCCGGATAGCTGGCAAGCGTTGCGATGTCGGCGCACAATATCTCCATCAGTGGCGAAAGGTCGAACGACGCACGGATATTGGTGCTGAAGTTATGCTTTACTTTTCCGGCATAGCGCCACAGGTCGTCTCCGTGTCCGTAGATCATTTTTCAGAAAGGATTTTATAGATTGCACCGATGTCAATGTGTCGTCTGAGGTGGTCGGCCAGTTTGTCGTACTGTTCTTCCTTGAACCGGCGGTAGTCGAATTTCACTTCTGTCCGCCCCGCAAATGGGCTGAGAATGCTTTCCACCACGCAGCTGTTGTCCAGTATGCCGTGTATATAGCTTCCGAAGCTTTTGCCGTCAGGGGCCATGCAGCCGTCGGGCTGTTCACCGGAAATCAGGTTTACCGGCGATGCTCCGGGGGAGAGAACAGTTTGTCCCATGTGTATCTCGTAGCCCTGACATTCGCTCAGGTCTTCTCTGAAACGGAAGCATACCTGCCGGGTCACCTTTTCAGGAGTCATCACGGTAGAGCAGGGCAGTATCCCCAGGCCCGGCACAGTGGCTGGTTCCCCTTCCACCCCCTCCGGGTCAGCGACGGTTTCGCCCATTATCTGATAGCCTCCGCAGATACCAATCACGGTCTTTCCGTCCTTGTAGGCTTTTACAATGGCCTGTGCCAGTCCGCTGCCGCGCAGATACAGCAGATCGGCAATAGTAGATTTCGTGCCGGGGATTATTATGATGTCGGCTTCTGAGATATCTTTTTGGTCGGCGGTGTAGAAAAGATTCACATTGGGATGACGTTCGAGCATGTCGAAGTCGGTGAAGTTGGAGATATGGCGCAGCAGCACTACCGCCACATTGATTTTCCCTTCACATGCGCTGTGTTTTTTCGTGGATAGGGCCACCGAGTCCTCTTCCTCCACATGTATGTCAGGCGCGAACGGAACCACTCCCAGCACAGGCACGCCGCAAATATCCTCCATCATTTTCCTTCCGTCCTCAAACAGCCGCAGGTCGCCTCTGAATTTATTGATGATGATGCCTTTGATGCGCTTGCGGTCATCCTCGCTCTGGAGCATTATCGAGCCGTAGACGCTTGCAAACACTCCGCCGCGGTCTATGTCAGCCACAAGAATCACCTGAGCGCCCGCGTGACGTGCCATAGGCATGTTCACCAGGTCGCTGTCCTTTAGGTTTATCTCCGAGATGCTTCCGGCGCCTTCCATCACCACCGGGTTGTAGCGGGCGTTCAGTCGGTCGAAGGCCTCGTTGACAATCGTCCGCAGTTCTTCCCGGCCTTCCTTGCGGAAATAGTCGTAGGCATCGCGGTTGCCTGCAGGGCGCCCGTGAATCACGATCTGCGAGCTGAGATGTCCCGACGGTTTCAGGAGTATGGGATTCATGTCGGTTTGACACGGTATTCCCGCAGCCTCCGCCTGCACTGCCTGCGCGCGGCCTATCTCGAGCCCGTCGGGTGTGGCGTAGGAATTCAGGGCCATATTCTGGGCCTTGAATGGAGCCGGACTGTAGCCGTCCTGGCGGAATATTCTGCAGAGGCCGGTTGCGATAAGGCTTTTGCCCACGTCGCTGCCGGTTCCGGCCAGCATTATAGGTAAGAGGCGTCTCATGTTTTTCCGGTTCATTCTTTTTTCGGTGAGCGTTTATAGGAGAATGCTTTCCATCTTTCCTCCGGTAGTCCGGCATTAAGCATCTCGCACCGCGCCATGACGAAGAACAGGTCGGAAAGACGGTTCACGAAGCGTAGTATCTCCGGATTCACCTCATCCAGGTCGTTGAGCTGCCACAACCGTCTTTCGGCCCTGCGTGCCGTCGTTCTGCAGCGGTGAAGCTGGGCCGACACCGCAGTGCCGCCGGGTAGAATGAAATGTTCCGGTGCGTCATGCGAGGCTGTTATGCTGTCGATCAGTTCCTCCGTTTTCTGCGTCATGTCCTCCGGAAACGTGTTGGGGTTCTCGGCGATTCTGGCGGAAGGTGTGGCCACGAGGCTCATGGCGGTCATGAGCGTGAGCTGTATATCTTTAAGCGGCTGTTGCCATGGATGGTCATCAGGCATGAGCGTTCTCGCCATGCCTATCTCCACATTCAGTTCGTCGAGCGTGCCGTTGGCCTCGATGCGTATGTTGGTCTTTGCTACCGGAGTCCGGCCGAAGATGGTGGTGGTGCCTTTGTCGCCGGTGCGGGTATAGATTCTTTTCATAGATTGAACAGTTTGAGTATGTCGGCCTCGGCCCAGTAGAGGTGGGTATATCCGGCCACAACATTTCCCTGGCGGTATACGGGCGTGGCGACTGCTTTCCCTCTTATATCGGTCTGCACGGCGTCGGCTTTCGTCGCTTTTGTGTCATCCTCCGTTCTGGAGTAATGAAACTCGTGCCCGCGGAATTTCATGCCGTCGATTTCCAGGCTGCGGTAGCCCAGCCGCAGACGTGCTTCCTTCATGGTCGATTTAATCGGTAGCACCCCGCACATTTTCTTGCCGTCTATTTCTTCGCCGAGGTATATCATTCCTCCGCATTCCCCCAGGATTCTTCCTCCGGCGGCTGCAAACTGCCGGATGCTGCTCAGCATGCTTTCGTTTGCTTCAAGTTCGGCGGCAAAAAGTTCGGGATAGCCCCCAGGGAGATATATGAGGTCTGCGCTTTCAGGAATTGACGTGTCGCGGAGAGGAGAGAAGTAATCTATTTCCCCCGCATACCGTGGATGGTTTTCCAGGCTGTGTATATTGTCGGGATAAATGAAGTTGAAGGCCTCGTCGCGTGCCACGGCGATTTTCAGGGGCAGTCTGCCGGTAGGAAACGCTGCGGGTTTCTGGATATTCTCTGGTGTCCCGGTGCCGGAAGTGAGTTCCAGAAGCCGGTCTATGTCCACCCTTTCTTCCACGGCATCGGCTGCTTCGGAAATATATCTTTCCATCTCCTCGCGCGCTGCGAGCGAAAGCCCCAGGTGTCGTGAAGGCATCGCAAGCCTTTCATTGCGTCTGATATATCCCAGGCATTCCACCCCGGCATCCGCGCAAGCTTCTTTCAGGAATGCGAAATGCGACTCCGAGGCCACTCGGTTGAATATCACTCCGGCTATCTTTACCTCCGGCATGAAATTCCGGAATCCGAAAACAGTGGCGGCCACGCTGTAAGCCGTGGATGCGGCATTGACAAGCAGAACCACAGGAATGTCGAGTGTCATCGCCACGTCGGCGCTGCTCCCTTTCATACGCGAATAACCGTCAAACATTCCCATCACACCTTCTACAATCTTCACCTCTGCATCGTAATCGCCGAATAGGTTTCTCACATGGCTTTCCGAGGCCATGAACAGATCGAGATTTATGGAAGGAGTGCCGGCTGCTATGGCGTGGAACTGTGTGTCGATATAATCAGGGCCGCATTTGAATGGCTGCACGTGGAAATGTCGGCGTGTCAGAGTGCGCATCAGTCCCAGCGACAAGGTGGTCTTGCCGCAGCCCGATGATGTGGCGGCTATCAGGAACTTCGACTTTTTCATTCCGGTTGTTGTAAGGATACGGATACAAAGATACGCAAAACCATGAGGCTGTGCAACCTCCGGTTTTTCGCTGCAAAGAGAAAGCGGCCCCAAAAAATAGGTAAACTTACGGTGTTAACATTTAATAACAAATAAGTGAAATTACAGAGGGTAAAGTTAATGGAAGTTAAAGGGGGGGGGTAAAGTTAATATTTGTATAATCATTTGTGAAATAGGGGTATTTGTCGGAATTTCGCAATCATCAATAATTGGGATAGTAATTTTATTCACTAAAATTAACCAAAGCTTTTCATCTTATTTATTAACTAAACATTCATTATTTTTATGAAAAAGCAAATTTTGCTTATTGCTACGCTTGCCGGGGCTCTATTCCTCGGAAGCTGTGTCGATGACAAGGAATCTGCGTCGGTAACCGCTGTTCGCGAGGCTAAGGCCGAGCAGCTCAAGGGACTTGCCGCTCTTGCCCAGGCTCAGGCCCAGGCCGCAACCATGGCCGCCGAGGCCGATGCCGCCCTCAAACAGGCACAGGCCGCCTACTTTGAGGCGCAGGCTGCTTACGAGCAGGCACGCACCGAAGAGGCCAAAGCCAACGCCCAGAAGGCCATGGCCGAGGCGCAGGCCGAAATCCAGCGCATTGCCGCCCAGCTCGAGATTGACCTTCTCGACCTCAAGGCCAAAGCCCTGCAGGCCCAGGCCGACTACGAAAAGGCTCTTCTCAACGCCTCGACCCAGAATCTCGCCGAACTCACCGGCCTCTACAACACTTATAAGACCTATGCATCCCAGCTTCTCACCGCACAGCAGAATCTGGCCAAAGCCAAAGTGCTTCTGCAGAAGTATCAGGCTCAGGTGATTGACAACGCCCAGTTCCGTCAGGAGCAGATAGCCGAGAAAAACGACCTGATTGCCCAATATCAGAGCGAAATCGATGCTGCCAACGCGGCCCTCGAGATGTATAAGAAATACAACACCAACACTCCCGAGTCACAGGAGGCATATAAAAATGCCGAAGCTGCAGCAGAAGAGGCAAATCAGGTATACAAAACTTCTATGGTGGCTTATAGCGCAGCTATAAATGCAAGAGATAAAGCCAGTCAGACATTGACCGGCAGTGCATACTTTAAGGCATATAATGATTTCAAAAACACCCGGCCTTCATTTAATGATGTAAGCATTATTGACATCTACGACTGGAGTGTTGGCGACAACGGCCGTCCGGTGCCTTATGCCGGTACTGTTGGAGCTTCTTACTACTCTGAGGAGAGCAAGAAGGACGTTTATATTCCGTTATTCTATCTTTGGCCAAAAAGTGAAGATCATACAATAGAATATACATACGGAGAAGGCCTTCCCGTTCAGACACAGGACTATTTCACATATACTGATTTTTATTATCCAATCGACGGTGGTCTGGATGCCTACAGCAAAGTTCTTAATGAGTCGCTTGCCGCAAACCAGACCAAGGCCGTAACCGATTGCACCGCCGCATTCAATAAAGCGAAGGCTGCCTACGAAACCGCTAAAAAAGCCTACGAGGACGCAGCCGCAGCCGACAAAGAAGCTAAAAAAGTCGAGATGGATGCAAAAGAGGTACTGATGAACGACGCTGACAGAGCTCTTGCACAGGCCGAGCGTGACGAGGAACAGGCCAAGGACCAGCTCGAGTCCATACTCTCTTTGGTAGAGACCATGAAGAGCCAGCTCGCAAACCATAAAGCTAATGTTGAAGCCCGCAACGCCGCTCAGAAAGACGTGGCCGAGGCCGTAGTGGCACAAAATATCGCCTGGAACGCCTTCACTGTGAAAAATAACGAGGCCAACGCTCTCTGGAATGTAATCTACGGCAACGACGTAACCGGCCAGATCTCCTCGCTCGAAGCAAGCATCGAGGCCAACGAGAATGCCATCAAGAACCTCAAGGAAGAAATCTTCGATCTTGAGAATTCTACCGACGATGCCGACCTGATCGCAAGCCAGGAGGCAACTATAGCCGATCTTGAGGCAGAGATAGCCGTCCTTGAGAAGCAGACTACAGCCGCCAAGGCCGCGCTTGAGGCAGCCATCAATGCCGGCAAAGAGTAAAATCATTCCCCCAACCGAGTAACGGCCAGTAACATTAAAACCAATCAAATCAAAATGAAAATATTCCGACTTTTAGTGTCAGCCGTTCTACCCATGCTGTGTCTCTCCGCCGCCGCCCAGAGCGCCGACGAAAACGCTCCGGCCAAAGGCAACTTCACGGTTGCGGCAACGGTGGGATACAACAGTTATTCAAATGTCACCGCCCAGCCGGGCACTCTCACCGATTATTCGGCTTCGGCCATGTCTACCAACTGGTCGGACAAGAAGCTGATGGTCGGTTTCGAGGCCGGCTACTTCGTGAGTGACCTATGGAAAATCAATCTGGGTGGAGGACTGAATTTCACTCACAACCCCGGCTACGCCGAAAGGCCTGGCACCATCGACGGGAACACACCCGACGATGCCGACGGAACAATCGGCGAAATCCCCAACTATCGCGCCATAGCGAGCCAGTATTCGTGCACATACACGGCTTTCGTGGGTGCCGACCGCTACTTCCGCACCGGCGTGAGGAATCTGATGTGGTACACCGGTCTGCGTGTGGGCATGGCATACGCTCTCAACGAGCAGAAAGCCGACGAGTGGACCTCGATGGGCAAATCCACGGCCGAATCGTGGAACCTCCGGGGCGCTGTCACCTTAGGCGTGGATTATTTCGTGTTGCCGGCGCTCTATGTCGGCGCTTCGATCGATCCATTTGCATACACCTACAATATGACCACCTACCGTCCCCAGGAAGGTCTGGCTAATCTGAGTGCCGACAGCAGCAACTTCGCTGTATTGGCGGCTCCGACCATCAAAGTAGGATTTAAGTTCTAAGTTAAGTTCTAAATCATACATTTTTCGATTGAAGAGGCGGCGTGCTATCGGATAGTACGCCGCTTTTTTTTTCTCACGGGGATTTGTAAATTTGTAGTCATAAAGACACGTTATGAGCAAAATTACAGTTATAGGAATCGGCCCCGGCTCCGCGGGCGACATGACGCAGGCCGCCGTGGCCGCAATCGGCAGCGCCGATGTCATAGTGGGCTATAAGGTCTATATTCCCTTTGTGGAGAATCTTGTGAAGGAGGGTGCGGAAATAGTTAGCACCGGTATGAAGCAGGAGCGCGACCGCGTGGAGCGCGCGCTGGCCATCGCCGCCGGTGGGCGCGACGTATGCGTTGTGAGTTCCGGCGACTCCGGAATCTATGGAATGGCGTCGCTGGTCTATGAGATGAAGGAACATCTTGGTGCCGATGTGGAGATTGAAGTTATTCCCGGCATCAGCGCCTTTCAGAAGGCGGCTTCGATACTCGGCGCGCCCATGGGCCATGATTTCTGTGTGATTTCGCTCAGCGACCTCCTCACTCCCTGGCAGCTGATAGAAAAGCGTATCAGAGCGGCTGCATCGGCCGATTTTGTGACGGCCGTCTACAATCCCAGAAGCAACGGACGCTACTGGCAGCTTTTCCGCCTGAAAGAAATCTTTATGGAAGAACGCGCCGCCACTACCCCCGTGGGCTATGTGAGGCAGGCCGGGCGCGAGGGAGAACGTGCGGTGCTGACCACTCTTGAGGCATTCGACCCCGAGGATGTCGACATGTTTACCGTGGTGATCATAGGCAATTCCATGACGCGCGATTCCGGTGGCCGGATGCTCACTCCCCGCGGATATTATTCCGGGGATAAAGAGACTGCGGCCACAAAGGTAGGGCAGTCCATTATGATAGAGAGTTTCCGTACCATCGAAAAGGAGCTGCAGCGCAAGGATATACCGCTCGGGCTTAAATGGCCGCTTCTGCATGCCATCCACACCACTGCCGATTTCGATATGGAGCGCATCCTCCGGGCCGATGACGGTGCCGTCGAAAGGATATACGAGGCTCTTTCCTCCGGAAAAACCGACACGATAGTGACCGATGTGACAATGGCCGCCTCGGGAATACGCAAAGGTGCGCTTGAGCGTCTGGGCCTGAATGTGAAATGTTATCTTAACGATCCAGAGACAGCGGAGTTGGCAGCCACAGAAGGCATAACCCGCACCCAGGCCGGAATCAGAAGGGCCGTGGCCGAGCATCCCGACGCGCTGTTTGTTTTCGGTAACGCGCCCACGGCTCTTCTGGAGCTCAGTGCGCTTGTGAAAAGAGGAACTGCCCGTCCCTGCGGCATTATCGCCGCTCCGGTGGGCTTTGTCCATGTGTGTGAAAGCAAACACAGCATAAAACCCTTCACATCGGTTCCGAAAATTATTGTGGAGGGCCGGAAGGGCGGAAGCAACATTGCCGCCACTCTGGTAAATTCCATACTCTGCTGGCCTGACGCAGAGCAGTTAAAACCTGGTCGAGATGTCTGATCTGAGTTTCAAGGTAATCGGATTGCCCGACTCGGCCTCGCAGCCTCTGCCGGATGAGGCCATGAAGGCGGTGCGGTCAGCCACCGTCTTCTCTGGCGGTAAGCGCCACCACGAGCTCGTGGCCGCACTGCTTCCTGCAGAAGCCGAATGGATTGACATAACTGTGCCTCTTGAAGATACTTTCCAGAAATACCGCCGCAAGGGAGGCTATATAGTGGTTTTCGCTTCGGGCGATCCTCTCTTTTATGGCATTGCCGCCACACTGCAGCGGGAATTTCCCGGCGCGCGGATTGATGTCTGTCCGTCGTTCAATTCCCTTCAGACTCTCGCCCACCGCCTGGCGTTGCCCTACGGCGGGATGACGTGCGTTTCCCTTACCGGGCGCCCGTGGAAGAATCTCGGCGATGCCCTGATTCGTGATTTACCTCTCGTAGGTCTGCTTACAGACCGCAACCATACTCCCGCCGCCATAGCCCGCAGAATGCTTCATTACGGTTACGGCAATTACCGCATGGCCGTAGGTGAGCTGCTGGGCAACGAAACCTCAGAGCGCGTTGCCTGGTATGCGCTGGAGGAGGCTTCGGAAATGACGTTTGCCAGTCCCAACTGCGTGATATTGGAGCAGCAGGCAAAAAGGCCGCGTCTTTTCGGTCTTCCCGAGGCTATGTTCACTCATCTTGACGGGAGAACCAAGATGATAACCAAGATGCCTGTGAGGCTTCTCAGCCTTTCCATGCTTGACCTTGGCAACCGCCGTTCGTTCTGGGACGTCGGCTTCTGCACAGGCTCGGTATCCATTGAGGCGCGTCTGCGTTTCCCGCATCTTGCCGTCACTGCTTTCGAGAAACGGCCGGAAGCGGAATCTCTTCTGGAAGAAAACTCGCGCCGGTTCTGCGCGCCGGATATCACCGGCGTGATAGGCGATTTTATGGAGGCTGATCTCGGCCGCTTCGAGGCTCCCGACGCAGTGTTCATCGGCGGCCATGGCGGACGCCTCGGCGAGATGATGAAGCGAATCGCATCCGTGTTGCTCCCCGGAGGGGTCGTGGTGTTCAATTCCGTCAGCCCCGAAAGCCATGCGGCGTTCCGTGAGGCAGCCGAATCGGTCGGTCTGTCAATAGTGGAGGAACACCGGATGGCGCTCGATGACAATAATCCTATAACCGTAATGAAAGCGTTATGAAAGATACCATTATAGTACCGGTGACAAAAGCCGGAATGCAACTTGCCGAAATCCTGTCCCGGGAGCTGAGTGGTACCGTCACGGTAAAGCACCGTGATCTGCAGGATGGCCAGCTCGAGCAGTTCAGGAACATAATCTTTATAGGCGCTATGGGAATCTGTGTGCGTGCCATAGCTCCGATAGTGCATGACAAGCACACCGATCCGGCGGTGGTCTGCGTGGACTCCACAGGCCGCTATGCCGTCTCCGTGCTCTCCGGCCATATTGGAGGCGCAAACGACCTCTGCCGCCGTGTGGCCGCCATAACAGGGGCTGAGCCGGTGGTTACCACTCAAAGCGATGTGACCGGTCTCTGGGCGCTTGATACTCTCGCCTCTCGCTTCGGATGGACGGCCGAGACTGACAGCGCCGGAATGAACCCTGCGATATTCAGTTTTGTCAACGGCCGTCCCACGGCTCTGCTCATCGACGTTAACGACGAAGGCACCCGTTATCTTCTCTCTACGCTGCCGGAGCATGTGAAAGTTGTGCGCACCGTAGAGGAAGCAAAGGGGATGGGCCTTCTTATCGCTGTCACTTACCGGAACTATTCATTTGCCGGACGCATATTGTATTACCGACCCCGTGTACTCAGCATTGGTGTGGGATGCCGGAAAGACTGCAGTCCCGAAGGTGTATCCGGTTTCATTGAAAACGCTCTTGCCGAAAATGGTCTGAGCCCGCTTTCCATTAAAAATCTGGCGACTATAGAGCTTAAGAAGGACGAAGCGCTGTTTGCCGACCTTACGCGCCACTGGCAAGTGCCGGGCGTGGTGTATGAAGCTTCGCAGCTTCAGGATATCGAGGTGCCCAATCCTTCGGAAAAGGTCAGGGAAGTCACCGGTGTATGGGGCGTGGCCGAGAGCTGCGCCATAGCCGCTTCCGAAGGGGGCAGCCTGGTGATGGACAAGACCAAGGGGAAACTCTCGGAGGATAATGACTTCACGTTCGCTGTGGCGGTGAATTCGTCGGCGTTGCGCGGCGGTCACATAGAGATTGTAGGTGCCGGTCCCGGCGATCCGGAGCTCGTTTCGGTCCGCGGCAAGCGTTTTCTGGAGGAAGCTGACCTTATACTGTATGCGGGAAGCCTCGTTCCGGTCGAACTCACCCATTATGCCAAGCCGGGATGCACGGTGCGCAGTTCGGCAAGCATGGATCTTGAGGAGCAGTTCGCGCTTATGAAGGATTTCTACGAACGCGGATGTCTGGTGGTGCGTCTGCACACCGGTGACCCCTGCGTATATGGCGCTATCCAGGAACAGATGGCGTTTTTCGACCGCTACGGCATGTCTTATCATATAACCCCCGGCATTTCGTCCTTCCAGGCTGCGGCAGCCGCTCTGCGCTCACAGTTCACCATTCCGGAGAAAGTGCAGTCCATTATTCTCACCCGTGGCGAGGGACGCACTCCCATGCCCGAGAAAGAAAAACTTCACCTGCTGGCACGTTCGCAGAGCACCATGTGCATTTATCTGAGCGCCGCCATTGTCGACGAGGTGCAGAAGGAACTCCTCATGTCGTATCCTCCGGAGACTCCCGTGGCTGCATGTTATAAACTCACATGGAAAGAAGAGAAGATTTACCGCGGTCAGCTCAAGGATCTTGCCAGAATAGTGCATGACAACAATCTGTCGCTGACAACCCTTCTTGTGGTGGGTGATGCCATCGACAACCGCAATGGCCTTTCAAAGCTTTACGACCGCAGTTTCACCCATCTTTTCCGCAAATGATAGTCATATTCGGAGGAACTACCGAGGGAAGGCTTGCCGCTTCGGTGCTTGACGAGGCCGGCTCTCCCTTTTTCTACTCCACCCGCGGCGCCCTCCAGCAGGTGGAGGGAAAGAATATGAAGCGCCACACCGGCGCGATGGACGCGGATGCAATGACGGCCTTTTGCCGTGAAAACGGTATAAAATGCATTGTGGATGCCGCGCACCCCTTCGCTGTGGGGCTGCATGAGGCCGTGGCGCAGAGCTCGGCTGAGACCGGTATCCCTGTTGTGAGGCTGGAGCGCACATATCCTCCGCGAGTGGCGGCCGACAATGTGGTATGGTGCGATGATTTCGACGACGCTCTTGCCCGGCTTGAAAGCGAAGGCATAGAATCACTTCTTGCATTGACCGGCGTTCAGACCATCCGGCGCCTCAAACCTTATTGGAGCCGACACAGATGCGTGTTCAGAATTCTTGACCGCGAGGAATCCCGTGATCTGGCACAATCGGAAGGGTTTCCGGCTGACTGTCTTGTGAAATATGGTGGGGAGCTTCCCAATCTCATCCGTGAGATTTCGCCGCAGGCACTCATCACGAAGGAAAGCGGAGAGTCAGGTGGCTTTGATGAGAAGTTCGAAGCGGCCCGCGAGTTCGGTCTGAAACTTTTTGTGGTAAAAAGGCCTGCACTGCCTTCCGGTTTCGTGACCGTTACGGGACGCCACGGGCTGCGCAGGGCGGTAGAGAAACTTTGTCCGGGATTTTTCCCGTTGCGCTCAGGATTCACCACCGGCGCGTGCGCCGCGGCTGCCGCCAAAGCTGCCGTTACCGCACTCGTCACCGGTGAGGCCGTGAATTCCGTGGAGTTCAGTCTGCCTGACGGCGAACTGACTTCGATGGAAATTTCAGCGGTGGAGGTCTCGGGAGATTCGGCAACGGCGCAAGTGGTGAAGGATGGCGGCGACGACCCCGATGTGACCCATGGAAAGATTATAGAAGTGGAGGTGCGCCTCTCGGGCCATGAAGGAATAACTTTCCATGCAGGAGAAGGAGTGGGCACGGTGACACTTCCCGGACTCGGTCTCGCTCCCGGCGAGCCGGCCATTAATCCCGTCCCGAGAAAAATGATTGCGGCTGAGATACGCAAAGTCTATGACGGGGGAGTGGATGTCACCGTCAGTGTGCCCGGGGGGAGAGAACTCGCACTGCGCACATTCAATCCCAAACTCGGAATCGAGGGGGGCATTTCCATTATCGGCACTTCCGGAATTGTGCGTCCGTTCTCATCCGAGGCTTTCGTGGAATCTCTCCGCAGGGAGATGGAAGTGGCGGTTGCCATAGGCTGCACCCATATAGTTGTGAACTCCGGTGCGCGGAGCGAGCGCTTTGTAAAGGCTCTTTATCCCGGATATCCTCCGCAGGCTTTCATACATTACGGCAATGCGATTGGCGAGACAATGAGAATAGCGTCGCAGCTCGGCATCGGACGGCTTACAATAGGGCTGATGATAGGCAAGGCCGTGAAGCTTGCCGAGGGCCACACCGATACCCACAGCGGAAATGTGGTTATGAACCGTGATTTTCTTATCGGCACCGCGCGTGAAGCGGGATGCTCGCCGGGGGCAGCCGAAAAAATCGCGGGAATAAGGCTTGCCCGAGAACTGTGGACGGTTCTGGAGGAAGAGGATGCACGCAGATTCTTCAGCCGGATTCTTGAGCTGTGCCACGCCGAGTGCCGCAGGCTTTTTCCCCGCGGGCGCTTAGAGGCTGTCCTTGTCAGCGACAGCGGAGAGATTCCTTACCGCATGGAGTAGTTCCTCTATCGAGGCGCACACAATGCCGTTTACCTTAAAACTGTCGTCGGTGACATCCACCGCAATCGGTGATTCAGTCAGTTCGTCGCCTATAAAACCTATGCGCCGGAGGGCTTTCCGTGCCATAGCCGCCCTGGGCCCCGCGCCCCGCAGGTTTATGAGCCGGTTCGCACGTGTGTCAATCCTGAAAAGTCCGCTCTCAGGGTCGAACACCACTCCCTCCCGCTCGAAATACCGGGCCATGTCGCCGCTCAGCGAGAGGTCTTCGGGAGTGCCTATGCGCAGGCCGTTTGTTTTGTCAATAAGCCATATTTTGTCGGAAATCTGCAGCGCGAGTTCCAGGTCGTGTGTTGACAGAAACACAGCCTTCCCCTCTTCGTGGGCCATGCGCTGAAGCAGCTGCATTATCTCGACCTTGCTCGGATAGTCAAGGAAGGCGGTAGGCTCGTCGAGGAGTATTATCGGGGTCTGCTGTGCGAGGGATTTCGCTATCATCACTTTCTGTCGCTCCCCGTCGCTCAGGGTCTGTATCTGGCGTGCGGCGAATTCAGTTATGCCTGTCAGCTGGAGCGCGCGGTCCACAATCTCGCGGTCCTCGCGCGTGTATTTCCCCCAGAAACCTGTGTAGGGGCTGCGGCCCAGCCCCACGAGTTCCCGGACGGTCATGTTGTTAAGCGAAGGTTTCTCGGTAAGCACCACACCGATGGTGCGCGCAAGCCGCCCCGCGGAATAATCCCGCAAAGGTCTGTCGGCGATTGTAATGCCCCCGCGAAGCGGAGGAATAAACGAGGCCAGCGTTTTCAGGAGGGTGGATTTTCCTGCACCATTGGGTCCGAGCAGGCATGTAAGCTCCGATGTGCTCAGAATGGCTTCGATATGACGGGTTATTTCTATGTTGCCGCCGCGTGAATGATACCCGGTGGTGACATCATGGAGGATTATGGCCGGAGAGTGTGCGTTCATATCGAGCTTTTTCGTTTGTTAAACAAAACCCACATCACCACCGGGGCTCCAATCAGGGCTGTCACCGAATTGACCGGCAGTGCTCCCTCGAATCCCGGCATTCTCGCCACGAGGCTGCAGAGCAGCGCAAGCGACGCCCCCGCAAGCATCGAGGCAGGCAGAAGTGTTGCATGGTTTGATGTGCGGAATATTCCCCGACACAGATGTGGCACCGCCAGCCCCAGAAAAACTATCGGGCCGCAATAGGCCGTGACCACGGCCACAAGGACTCCGGAGCATACAATCACGAGCATTCGCGCCCGGTTAATGTTCAGGCCCAGATTCCTTGCGTAGGAGTCGCCGAGAAGCAGCAGATTAAGTGTCTTGATGAGAAGGAATGAGAAGGGGAGGATGATAAGCATGAGCACTATGAACACGGTGGTCTGTCCGCCCGACACACGGGCGAAACTTCCCAGTCCCCAGATCACGTATGCACGGATATCTTCCTCGGCACTGAAGAATTTAAGCACGCCGATTATGGCGTTGGCAATATAGCCTATCATCACGCCCATTATCAGGAGGGTGACGTTGCCCCGCACTTTACGCGCCACAAACGCAATCACAGCCATCACCAGCAGAGAACCTATGATCGCCGACATGGTTATGGCCACCTCGCCTATGGCGCCGAGTTTGCTCAGGGCCACATGGCCAAGGCTTCCGGAAAGCAATATCACAAAAGCCACGCCCAGACTCGCGCCCGAACTGATGCCGAGCACCGACGGACCGGCCAGAGGATTGCGGAACACCGTCTGCATCAGCAGACCGCTCACCGCGAGCCCCGCCCCGGCCATTATGGCCGTCAGGGCCTGGGGCAGACGTGACTTCAGCACTATGTTCCGCCATATTTCTGATTCTTCCCCGCCGCCCGAAAGGATTGCCAGAACGGAGCGTGCGGGAATGTGCACCGAACCTAAAAGCAGGTTCAGCACAAGAAAAAGGATAATTGACAGCACGAGCGCCGCCATTAGCATAATCGTAGTACGGCGGTTCATTTCAGGATATGGTAATATACGGGTTTGTAGGCCGGAAGCAATTCGGGATGGAAAGCGTATATCAGATCGGCAAGTACGGTTTCTGGCTCAACAGGCATGCTCTCGTAAAACGGAACCTCATTCATGTTGCAGTAAATCACCCCATGGTTTTTCCATGCGTCGAAATCGGTGTAGCGGTTGTCTTTCGCCTTGAGTTCGTCGTAGCCGAATGTTCCGTCATGGCTGTTGACGATTCTCCAAAAATCGGCGTGTGAGGCATTGGAATACACTGTCTCGTAATCAAGCGTAACTCCACCGGATTCGTTGTTGTCTTTAAGGAAATATTCGGCTCCGGCGTCACGGAACATCTGGGCCAGGAAGCTTTTCCCTCCCACGGCATACCAGTTGCCGCCTCTCATTTCGCCGGTGAATACCGAAGGCCGTTTATCTACCTTGGACGCCAGATTTTTCAGCTCGTCATATCGTGATTCTATGCCGTCGAAAACCTCGTTGGCCTCTTTTTCGCGGCCTGTGAGCAGTCCGACCACTTTTATCCATTCAGCCTGTCCCAGAGGCGTAAGCTCTTTATAGCCGAGATGAGGCATTAGAGGAATATCCACGTTGCGGATGGCATCGTAGCCTCCGCGCTTGAACGGTGAAATCAATATAAGGTCAGGGTCAAGGGCTATTATCACCTCGTTGTCGAAATTACCCTCGATACCGATTTTGTGCGTGATGCCTTTTTCAAGCTGTTCGTTCATCCTGGGGTTGTGAAGATGGCGTGTGCTCGTGATACCGCATACCATATCGGTTATGCCGAGTTTTATGAAGTTCGAAAGCTGAAGGGAGGTCATGCATATCACGCTCTTCACGGGTGTCTCTATTCTCACGTACCCCTCCGGAGTATCGGCGTTGGTGCCTTTGGGAACAAGTGCGAACCTGAATTTCTCGCGCTCCCGGTCTTCGGGATCATTTATTTCGAGAAGAGTCACTCCGTCGGAATAATTCACATGAAATCCCTTGGCATGGCGCGGCGCGACCAGTGCCAGTGAATCTACTCCGCATGAATCGGCAAGAGTGGCTTCGTGATGTGCCGACCGTCCGGCACATCCCGTGGCTGACGGAAGTACCGATGCGAGGATTACCGTGGCGGCTGCTAAATGTTTCAGGAATCTCATTGAAAGCAGAATTTGATAATGTATTGCAAAGATAATATAAATTAGCGTATGGGCAGGGGTTGACATGGATAGTGAAGAGCGCATCTCTTAAGGTGGCTGGAAAATATGTCTTCCCGGAAACCTGTCGCAGGCTTCCGGGAAGACGGTGTTTACCAAATATGATTATTATTAGAGATTTTCCACTACTCTTATCTGTTCGAAGAAGTAGCCTGTGGCCATCTCCGCACCCTTCACGGTGGTGCCGTCGGCTACATTGTAGATGTATATCACCGGGTTGACCCCTTCGGCATCCACACCTAAGTAAGCTTTTCCGTCTACAGCCGCCATTCTCGAAGAGAATCGTCCGCTGCTGAAAGGCAAACGCTTTCCGTCGATGCTCACCGGCGTGTTCTCGGTGGTAGTGAGGTCAATCACGGAATAATAATAGCTGAAATCGTCAATTCCGTTTTCCATACCGTCCTCGCGTGCATAAGCCAGAGCCTTGTTCTCGCCTATATATATGATGGAATTGAGTTTTGCACCTGATGTGAAACCGTCGTAGCTCGGATCGAAATCCGTTGAACCTGCTGGTATCTTCAGCAGGTGGCTTTTTTCGGTTTCGTCTGTTTCAGTTGAAAAGCAGGCCACATAGAGATTGTCGTTTCCATCAATCATAGTTATGTTCTGCAGAAGTTCGCCATAGGCGCTTCCCACCATCTCGCAGTCGAGGAAGCAGGGTTTGTTGCTCTCGACGGCCATTGTCTCGGGATTGATTACGGCGGTATACATGGGTGTGACCCGTTTTGCACGCTTGCCGTCAGCTTTGGCATAATAGAAATAGAAAAGCTTGTTGTCTGATTTCCTGTAGGCGGCAATGCCCGATGTGGTAAGTTTTTTGCCAGGAGCCGGTATCTGTATGTCGAGGGTTCCTTCGGCTATGATGGAGAGGTCCTCGGCATTGAGTTTGGTCCAGATAATTTTCTCGGCATCTCCGTCGGCTGCCATTATCACCAGTGTTTTGTCGTCGGTCCAGGCGTGGGTATATTTACGTGCCGAATAAGTGTTGGTCTTGAATTGGCGTTCTGCGATTGTTTCGATTTTGTTGTTGTTAATCACATATTTTCCAAAGCAAGTTCCTGCCACGGGCACCTGATAATAATATTTGCCCTTCAGAATGGTTTCGAGAGTAAGAACGGCATTTACTTCCGTGCCTGTACCCTCAAAATTAATAGTTGGCTGGTCTGCATCAAGTGATTCCATGCTTTTCACCAGTGTCTGCACATCGCGTCCCATGCCGCCGTGACGGTCAAGGGCCACCCAAAGATCGAAGTGATAGTTGGGCTTTTCTTCGGGTTCATCGGGATTGTCGGGCGTGTCGGGATTCGACGGTTGTTCCGGCTGGGGTTTGTCGGCGGGTTTCGGATCGTCGCTTGAGCATGATGCCTGACCCAGAGCAAGTATCAGGGCGGCGAATCCTGTCAGAATAAATTTCAGTTTTTTCATTTTGAATGATTATGGTTACATTATAGGATTTTGAAGGATGTGGTCTATTCCAAAAACAGCCGGAATTTGGCGAAGAACGCGCGCCCCGGCTTCTGCAGCATGTAGTTGTCGAATGCCAGGCGGTCAAACACATTTGTGCAGTCAAGCGATATGTTGTAGCGGCTCGAATGCCATTCGTAGCTCACGGATACGTCGGTGATGCACTGCGTAGGGATTTTGGCTTTGGATTCTTTCGAACCGTATGCCTCCCAGTTGAGATAATACCAGTGGATCCACTGGAAGTCGGCTCCCAGACGCAGACGGTCGGTGCGTTCCAGCAGCGAATGCCAGCTGTAGGAGGCATGGGCGTTGGCGAAAAGCCACGGACGGTTTGGAACGCGGTTTTTGTAGGTGGCCGAAGGATTGCCGTCAGGCTTGTATTTGCGGAGATTGCGTGCGTCGCTGTAGCTGATGTTGAAGGAAGCTTCCAGGCGGTCCTGAAGATTGTATGCAAGGTCGAAATCAACTCCTTTCACATCTATGGCAGGTTCATTGACATATTGCATCATTCCTTCGCGTTCGCTCACCACGGCGCGGATGTAGTTCTGTACATGGCGTATATAGCCGTTGGCCTCGTAGGTAAGGGTGTTGTCGCCGTCAATATGCCATGTGCCGAATATTCCGAGATTGTAATTGTTGCTCGTCTCGGGGTTGAGCGCGAGATTGGGATATACGGTGGTGCCGTTGCCCAGAAGTTCGCGCGACAGCGGCAGGCGCACGCTGTGCTCATACGAGCCCTTGAAGGCCAGCGGAGTAAAAAGCATGTATCTTGTTCCTACTCCGGCGCCGTAATATGATTTGGTCTTGTCGCGGTCTATCTTGTCGGAGCCGGTGATGGTCGCGCGGTCGGTCTGGCGGATTTTGGTAGTGTTTATGTAGTCTTTTACGAACAGTGTGTTCTGCAGTTTGTCCTGGAGGAAAGAGTTGGAGTAGGTGAGGGCGAGAATCTGTTTTGTCACAATGTCGTTGGATGATTCGAAGCTTTTGTCGACCTCATCGTAACGTTTGTTGCCGCGGCGGTTGAGAAGGTAATTGAACGCCATGGTATGATGCATGTTGATCTGATATGACAGGCCGGCGTTGAGCACTGTGAGCGGACGCTTGTAGACACGGATGGAACGGGCGCCGTTGTTCAGCTCGTTGCCCGAGGCGGGAAGCCATGAACCGTCCCATGAATAGCGGCGGTAGGCTGTGTCTACGGTCTCGCTGCGGTCGTGTGTATAGGAAAAGTCCAGATGTGTGTTCAGATTTCCGAACTGTTTGTTATAGCGTGCTCCCGCACTCCATGAACGGGTGTTTCGGGTGGCTTTTCCGTAGACGCGGTTCTGCATGGCTCCGGTCTGGAGGTCTTTGTCAACTGCGGAATAGGTGCCCTGCACGAAAAATCCGTCGGCCCACGATACATCATTGACACCCGCTTCAAGCTGGCCGAATATTGACTGATAGTCGTCGTGGAACCGCTTCTTATCCGTGAATATATATTTATCCTGTTTCTCGTCCCACACTTTCACGTCGTGCATCTTGTAATCGTTTTTCGATTTGCCGAAGCTTATGGTGGGACGGATTGCTATACTTGTGCGAGGTATGAAGTACTGGCCTGTGAGGTCGGCATTCTGAGTGTGAAATGACCCCACACCGTATGACGCGTCGAGATAGTTGCTACGTTTTCTGCGGGTGACGATGTTCACGGCGCCCCCGAGTGCGTCGGCTCCGAGACTGGAAGGAACCACACCTTTATACAGCTCGATTCTTTCAACCGTGTTGAGGGGAACATTGTCCAGCGTCATTCCCGTTCCTTTGGTATCGAGTGGAACACCGTCTATGAAATATCGTATAGAGTTGCCTGACAATCCGTTGATCGAGAGGTCATAATCGGAACCTATGCCACCTTCGCGCCTTACTTTCACGCCCGATGTGCGGTCAACGATATCCTTCACGGAGGTCATGCGGTTGACATCAGCGCTGATTTCCACAGCATTCACGTTGAATGCGCTCTCGGCTACCTTGCGGCCTGCGGTCTTGCCCAGAACTTTTACTCCTGCAAGCCTGTAACCGGTCTGGGCCAGCGTGAAGTCGAGCGTGGAGTTCTTTTCGAGATTGATTGATCGGGTCTGCGGATCATAACCTATTGCCGAAACCTCCACATTGTATTTAGCCGCCTCCAGCTGGATTTTATATTCCCCCGTGGCCGACGCTGCAAGCTTTATGCCTTTTGCGGGAATTGAAACGGTGGCATATGGGACCGGTTCGCCGTCTTCGGCATACACGGTTCCTTTGAGGATATATGAAGCGGCTGCGCCGTAAAGCGGCGTCAGCAGCATGAGTGCGGTAAAGATAATTATGAAGCGTAACCTTGTCATTGGCTTGTTGTGGACTTGTGGAGATTAAGGGAATTCTCACATCAAATGTCATCACAATTGCCAAGGAGGAGATTCATGTACAGTAACAGCCATGTATGCTCCACTAAAAGGATGTTTTGATGTTTTGTTTCCCGAAAACTACAAAACTGTATGTCGCTTTGGCAGGTCTTCTGACTTTTCCCTTCCCGGAGAGCCTTCCCGGCGTGAGCCAGTGGCATAATTCTTCAGGAATACGGGGAATTACAGCAGCGGGTCTGTTCAGGATTTTCACCTGATTCCCTTTTCATCGGATGCCGTTTAAGTGGCATCCGACACCAAAACATCCGCAAAACTACGTTTTTTCTGCGTATTCTCCAAATCATATTTTTGTGGGCATCAGGGTGGTCAAAAAAATAGTCGCACACCGGAGCATGCGACTATTCTTGAGATTTATTTACTCTGTAAGTCCCTTAAAGGTCGATAAGTTTCTGGATACGTGCGCGAAGTTCGTCCTTTGTGGCTCCGGTCATGCGGAGGTCGCGAACCTGTTCGCCGTTCTTGAAGAACAGGATGGTGGGAATGGACATGATGCGGTACTGGCCGCTGAGGTCGCCCTCTTCATCCACGTTGTATTTGCCTATTACTGCCTTGTCGGCGAATTCTTCTGCGAGTTCCTCTACCACGGGCGCAAGGCGCATGCAGGGACCGCACCAGGTTGCCCAGAAATCGATAACCACCGGTTTACCGGACTCGATAACTTCTTTTACGTTGCTGTCTGTAAAATGATAAGCCATGATTTTTGATATTTATATTGATTGAATTTCAGTTTCGTTTTCTTCAGGTGCTGTAGGATTGCACATGCGTCTGCAAATTTAGACAAAAAATGAATCGCTGTCAACAGCCTTGCACGTAACTATGCCGGTTCAAGCTCATATTCCACTCCGAGATCCTCCAGCTTGTCGATAAGATCTTTGTTGATAGGCACATGTGACGGCGAATCAAGACGCATGCTGCGGTTGGATTCCGTGTCGATTACCTCGAAGCTCAGCGACCCTAAGGCCTCGTCGGTCGATTTAAGATGCTCCGCAAGTATGTCGCAGAGGGCCGGTGGAATGGTCTGGGCCGGTAGCGAAATAGTGATTCCTTTCACAAGCGTGCCTTTCACTTTCGAAAGCAGCTCCATGGATGTGATGCGGAACCTGACGTCGGAGTTGGCGAATCTCCGTTCGAACACTCCCTTTATTATAAGTGGTGTTCCCGGAACACCATAGTTGTGGAAGTTGATGAAGTCGTTTCCGAACAGCATGAATTCATGGGTGGAGGTATAGTCCTGCACGTGCATTATGCCGAAGTTGCCTCCTTTTTTTGACGGGCGCGTGGCGAAATCAACCACCATTCCCCCTAAGGTGACTTCCATGCCTTCCGTCGGGACAAGCTCGGCGAATCTCTTCAGGGGCATTGCCGTGCAGTGGAGCTCGATGTAATACGGGTCAAGAGGATTGGCCGAATGGAAGGTTCCCACGAGTTCGCGCTCTTTTTCGAGCCTTACGGCATCGACCATTCTCAGGGCCGGAATCACCGGTGGGCGTCCGCTCACGGTCATGGCGTCGTCATCGCCGAAAAGCGACATGCTTTTGTTCAGTTTGTCGGCCTTGTAAAGCTGGCCGTAGCGCAGCACGGCCTCCGAGAAAGTCTCGCCCTTGGCGTTCGGCTCGAGGAAGTCTTCGCGCTGTATGTGGTCGCTGAAACAGTCGAAGGCTCCTGAGAGCGCCAGGGCGTCCATCACGCGGCGGTTCACGACGCCCGAGGGAACGCGCTCGGCGAAGTCATAGATATCCTTGAACGGGCCTCCCTTGTCGCGTGCCGCGAGGATTTCAGCCACCACATTTTCGCCCACGCCTTTTATGGCGGCCAGTCCGAAACGAATGTCGCCATGGTGGTTCACACCGAACTGGGCGAAACTCTCATTGACATCCGGGCCTTTCACACGGATGCGCATCTTGCGGCATTCATCGATGAAGCCGCTCATTTTTTCTGTGTCGTTGCGGTTGCGCGAAAGCACTGCCGCCATGTATTCGGCCGGGTAGTTGGCCTTTAGATAGGCGGTCTGGAACGCTACCCAGCTGTAGCAGGTTGCATGGCTTTTATTGAAAGCGTAGCTTGCGAATTTTTTCCAGTCGTTCCATATCTTTTCCAAGGTCTTGCGGTCGTGTCCGTTGGCTTCTCCTCCCTTGTAGAAAAGGGTCTCGAGGGCGTTCATTTTGTCTATGAGCTTTTTGCCCATGGCCTTGCGCAGGGTATCGCTCTGGCCGCGCGTGAAGTTGGCCAGCAGACGCGACAGAAGCATCACCTGTTCCTGATACACCGTCACACCGTAAGTGTCCTTGAGATATTTCTCCATCACCGGTATGTCGTAGACAATCGGTTCTTTGCCATGTTTTCGGGCTATGAAGTCAGGAATGTACTCCATAGGGCCCGGACGGTAAAGGGCGTTCATGGCTATGAGGTCCTCGAATGTGGATGGCTGGAGTTCACGCAGGTATTTCTGCATTCCGGCCGACTCAAACTGGAATGTGCCCGTGGTGCGTCCCTCGCAGTATAGCTGATAGGTCTTCGGGTCGTCGAGGGGAATCTTCTCCATGTCAATGGTGAATCCGCGGGTCTCCTTTATGTTGGCCACGGCTTCTTTTATGATGGAGAGTGTCTTGAGCCCGAGGAAGTCCATTTTTATCAGGCCTGTCTCCTCGATTACGCTTCCTTCATATTGCGTTACGATTATTTTTTCCTTGGAGTCGGAGGCTTTGTCTACGGCGGTGCTCACCGGAACCCAGTCGGTGATTTTGTCGCGGCAGATAATCACGCCGCAGGCGTGCACTCCCGTGTTGCGCACGTTGCCTTCGAGCTCACGGGCGTATTTGAGCGTTTCCACCACAAGCGGATTGCTGCTGTGAAGCTCGGCGTCGAACTGCTCCACGTAGTTGTAGCAGTTGTCGAGCGTGGGTTTCAGCTCTTTGCCGTTGACGGTGGGCATGCGTTTGGGGATGAGCTTCGTCAGTCGGTCGCTCTCGCTCAGCGGAAGCTGCTCTATGCGCGCCACGTCCTTTATGGCTGACTTTGCGGCCATGGTACCGTAGGTGATAATATGCGCCACATTTTCCTCGCCGTATTTTTCGGTCACATAGCGCAACACATCGGCGCGTCCGTCGTCGTCGAAGTCAATGTCGATATCGGGGAGAGATATACGGTCCGGGTTAAGGAATCGCTCGAACAGCAGGTCGTATTTCACGGGGTCGATCTGGGTGATTCCCAGACAGTAGGCCACGCAGCTTCCGGCAGCCGAGCCACGGCCCGGTCCCACGCTGACACCCAGCTTTTCTCTGGCTGCAGTTATAAAATCCTGCACTATAAGGAAGTATCCCGGGAAACCCATCGTCTTCATTATATGCAGCTCGAACTTTATCAGTTCCTTTATGTCGTCGGGGAGGGGATCGCCGTAGCGTTTCCGCGCTCCTTCGTAGGCAAGTTTCTTCAGATAGTCGGCTTCGAGTTTTATACGGTAGAGTTTCTCGTAGCCCCCGAGTTTCTTTATTTTGGCTTCGGCATCCTTCTGGCTCAGGACCACGTTGCCGTTTTCGTCCTGGGTGAATTCGTCGAAAAGGTCTTTCTCAGTAAGCTTTTCCCGATATTGTGCCTCGGTGCCGAACTCCTCGGGTATGGCGAAAGTTGGCATGATGGGGCCGTGGTCAAGCGAGTAGGTCTCTACTTTGTCAAGGATTTCAAGCGTGTTGGATAGCGCTTCGGGAATGTCGGAGAAAAGTTCGTTCATCTCCTCCTGGGTCTTCATCCATTCCTGTTTGGTGTAGCGCATGCGGTTCTCGTCGCTGAGATACGAGTTGGTGCTCACGCATATCAGTCGGTCGTGCGCCTCGGCGTCGGTCTCGTTTACGAAGTGGACGTCGTTTGTGGCTATTAGTTTAATCCCGAATTTCTGAGCCATTCTTATAAGCTCGGGATTCACTATCTTCTGGTCCTCGAATACCGAGCGGTTTCCGCCGGGGGCATTCGTGGGGTGGCGCTGCAGCTCCAGATAGTAGTCGTCGCCGAAGGTTTCCTTCCACCACGCAACCTGTTTTTCTGCCTCTTCGATCTGTCCCGTTCGTATAAGGCGCGGAATTTCCCCGCCCAGACATGCCGAACTTATTATAAGTCCTTCACGATGGGCTGCAAGCTGTTTTTTGTCGGTACGCGGATGGGAGTAGAAGCCTTCTGTCCACGCCTGCGATACGAGTTTTATAAGATTATGGTATCCTTTTTCATTTTTGGCGAGCACCACAAGGTGTCGGCCGGTATCGCGTTTGTCAGTCGATTCGTGAAGGTCCTTGTTGGCTACATACATCTCGCAGCCAAAAATCGGCTTGAGAATTTTATTCTCGGCAGCCTTCTTTTTGGCTTCGGCTTCGGCCGCGGCTGCCTCATCGCCCTCTTCGCGCGCTTTGGCAAGTGCTTCTTCGGCCTCCTGTATCTCTTTTTTTACGGCGCCGTTTTTCTTGTTCACATAATTGAAAAATTCTTTGGCTCCGAACATATTGCCGTGGTCGGTAAGAGCGAGGCCTTTCATTCCGTTTGCTATCGCTTTGTCCACGAGGGCTTTGACTGAAGCCTGCCCGTCGAGCAGAGAATACTGTGAGTGAACGTGGAGATGTATGAATGGATTCATAGTCCTATATATATAATTTTATGGGGCTGTTGAAATGGATAGGGTGATGGTGGATTTTTCCAATTTTTTCAGTTCTCAAAGTTACTAAATATTATGGGATGTATAGGAGCCGCCGTTCATCATTAACACAAATTTTGCTCCCGATTTTACCTCGGCAAAATAAAAACATGTTTTACAACATATTTTTAACATTTATTTAATTGGGTGATTAATAGGATGTAAGATGATTTTTGCGAGAAAATCGAACATTTTTACTTGAAAAAAAGTTTTAAAAGGCTTGCATGGTAAATAAAAAGGGCGTAACTTTGCACC
>CAUBWJ010000028.1 GCA_958439725.1 uncultured Muribaculaceae bacterium
TCAGGGAAAAGTTGCCGGTGTGAACATCAACCAGTCTGACGGTGGTCTCTTCGGTTCTAACAAGATCGAGATCCGCGGTGCATCTACCCTCGGCAAGAACAACCAGCCCATCTATGTTGTTGACGGTATCATTCTCGACAATGCCCAGAACGACAAGGAGGGTGACTGGGATGCAAATAACTCTGACTATGGTAATGAGCTGAAGAACCTCAACCCCGCCGACTTCGAGTCTGTGTCGGTACTGAAAGGCGCTGCCGCAACCGCACTTTACGGTTCGCGCGGTCTTAACGGTGTGGTTGTGATCACCACCAAGAGCGGCAAAGGGTCAAAGGGTTACGGTGTGACTTTTACTCAGACCATTGGCTGCGACTGGAAGATTAACTCTCCCAAGTTCCAGAACATTTACGGTGAGGGAACCTTTAATGGCTGGGCAACCTCTAATCCCAACGTGATTCCCGGTCTCTATGACAATCAGGGTGAGCCCCAGAATGATATCTGGGATAATACCGTATGGAATGTACGTGACGACGGTATGCGTTATCTTGATGACGTGTATTCCGCAATGGGTTGGGGCGCTCCCTATGACGGCCAGCCGGTTGTGTACTTTGATGGAACAATCCGTCCTTACAAGGCCTATAAGAACAACTATAAGGACGCTTACCGTACCGGTTTTAATACTACCACAAACGTTGCCATAACAGGTGGAAACGAAACCACCAACTTCTACCTGTCAGCCGGCTACAAATATGCTCAGGGTGTGGTTGAAAACAACGACATGAAGAGATACAATATGCTCCTGAAAGCTTCGCACCAGATTAGCAGAACTGTAAATATAGAAGGTGGCGTTAACTTCGGAAGTACCACTCCCCGCAACTCTCCCATCAACATTGGTGAACAGTTCGTAAATGGTGAATTCGGACGTTCTTACGATTCAGCCGACCGTTTTCATTATAAGGGCGAGCACGGCGGTGTAGCCTCCAGTGCATACGGTGACAAATATGGCTCGCTCCTCGGAAATGGTTTCTGGTGGGGAATTTTCGAGAATAACTACAAGCAGAAAGAAGTAGTTGTACGCCCCAACATAAAACTTACGGTGAAACCTCTGGAATGGATGACGCTTTCCACTGAAGGTAGCTTCAACTACTATTACGTTCGTGGAGAGACGAAAAATCCCGGCTCCGGATATCGCAATGAGGGCGGCGAATATGCACTTTCTCAGACAACGAAAGAGCAGACTAACCTCAATGTGAACATGAACTTAAACAAGGAGTGGGGCGATTTCGAGACTCATGGCCTCATTCGCGGTGAGTATTACCACTCTTACGCACAGTCTATGTCTGTACGTACAGACGGTGGCCTTGTAGTTCCCAACAAGTTCTTTATCTCAAATTCGAAGAATCCTGTGGTAAGCTCCGGTTCTATCACCGGAACCAAGACCATGTGGTCGGCAATGGCACAGCTTGGCGCAAGCTGGAAGGGTCAGATATATCTTGATGTAACCGGACGTAATGACTGGTCATCAGCTCTTCTTTATTCTGATGGACATGGTACTTACAGCTATTTCTATCCTTCGGTATCCGCATCATGGCTTGCTGACAATACTTTCCGCGAGTATCTCCCCTGGTGGGTGTCTCTGGCCAAGTTCCGTGCGTCATGGGCTCAGGTAGGTAACGATACGAGTCCCTATACCATTAACAATGCTTATTCATTCTCGACCGGCACCGTAGGAGGCAATAGTGTTTCTTCAATAGGTATTCCTACCACTCAGAACAGCAAGAATCTGAAACCCGAACGTAAGACCTCATGGGAATTCGGTCTCGACTGGCGCTTTGTCAACAACCGCTTCGGCATCGACTTCGCTTACTACAAGGAGAACACCAAGGATCAGATTATGACAATCGCAGTTCCCTCCGTTTCGGGTATTTCCAACCAGCTTATCAATGCCGGTAATATTGAAAACAGAGGTATTGAGATTGCCCTTAACGCAACTCCTATAGAGCTTAAGGACTGGACATGGGATATGACTTTCACATTCACTCATAACAAGTCGAAAATTGTTGAACTTCATCCTAATGTAGCTAATTATATTCTTCTTTCGGGAGACCCTGCATACGGTAACTACCGAATCGGTTCTGTAGCCAAGGTCGGTGGCGCTTATGGCACACTTCTTTCTGACTCGGCACCTGCCTATGACACAGATCAGTATAATGAAGACGGCTCTCTCAAGGTAAAGGGATCAGGCCTTCCTATTCTTGCATGGCATGCTGTGCGCAAAGGTGCTTTCATGCAGCGTTCGGGTGAACTTAAGGAAGTAGGCGATATCAATCCCAAGTTCCTTGGAAGCGTGTCAACCAATCTTCGCTACAAGAACTGGAGACTAAATGTTTCACTTGACGGACGCTTTGGTGGCTATGTGGCATCCTATGGTGCGAAATACGGCACACAGAGCGGTCTTACCGAAACATCTCTTGCATATCGCGATGCAGCTCACGGCGGTGTGAAATATACTTCTATGTGGAATGGTAAGACATATCATGACGGTGTTATTCCCGATGGTATATTCCCGACCGGTACCAAGATTACCCTGCCTAACCACACTGCTGGTGCATCAGCACCCGTCTACACTGTAGGTACCGGCAAATATGATACAGGTGAGACTTTCAAAGAACTTCTTGACAAGGGCATTATTGAGCCTACGCATGCCTCGCTCTGGACTGGCCGTAACATGGCTTGGGTGAATGTTGCTTCAGCTCCCGAACAGGGTGTGATTACTAAGGATTGGTTTAGAAAACTTAATTATATCGCACTCCGTGAGGTATCTCTTTCCTATTCGCTTCCCCTGAATATCGCAGCGAAACTTGGCTCGAAGGGTATCAATCTTACCGCAACAGGTCACAACTTAGGCTATCTGCTCAACAGTCTTCCCAATAAGGAGAATCCTGAATCGGTTCGCGGTACCAACTCCTCCGAGTTCCGTCTTCGTACATTTGAAGGTACGACCGCAAGCTTCACCTTTACTATCAACGCTCAGTTCTAATACCTAAACAATTCACAGAATATAAATTATGAAAAATTATAAATCGATACTATCGATTGTCCTTCTCGGCACTCTGACAACTGCCCTTACAGGCTGTCGTGATGATTTGAAGGATCCTAATATTCCGCCATCGGAGATTACCGATGCAAGAGCATCTCACCTGTTTACCACAGCACAGCTTGGTTTTTCACCTTTTGATTATGGCGTCTGGTTCCATACTGCTGATAATTATCTCAAAAACAGCCAGATGTGCGGTTTTTCCGGGTCGATGACCGAAGACCGTCTTGCTAAATCCGGCCAGACACTCGGCCTAATGAGTACCGAACTTCTTCGTTACTACAATGAAATGGTTGACAAGTTTGGAGAAGATGGAGGTGATAATGCTTGTTATCTGAAAGCAGTTCAAGTGCTTGCTATTTTCGGTGGCATACGTGACACCGATAATCACGGTGATATTCCTTATACCGAAGCGGCCAGCTATATTTACGGTGGTCCGATGACTCCTAAATATGATAAAGTTCAGGAGCTCTACACCCTTTGGAACAGTCAACTTAAGGCAGCCGTTCAGGTGTTCAAGAATCCTCCATCACCCGAAGGCGGTTATGAAAACAATCAGGATCTTGCCTACAAATGTGATTGGAGCAAGTGGGCCAAACTTGCAAGCTCCCTCCGTGTCAAACTCGCAACCCGCCTTATCCATCGTGATCTTGCGCTTGCAAAAACTATTGTCGCCGAGGCTGTTGCTGATGGTGTGATGACTTCAACGGATGACGACCTTCTCTTTAGCAAGGCGGATACAAACTGGGGTGACGGTGTTCCTTATGACCGCGGAGACCTTGCTTTCGGAACTACAAATGGAACTATTTCATATCAGGGAATCGTAGGATCCAAGAAGGTAGTGGACTATATGGTTGAGAATGGAGACCCGCGAGTTCGTTTCTTCCTGACTAAGAATGAATGGAATTCTGATATAGTTGATTATTACCTGCGGAATGGATACGCCAGTGTTATTCCTCCTGTTATAATGGAAATGGTAGAGACTGAAGTAGTCAACGGGCAGACCGTATTCAAGGAATGGAAAGGCAAGGGTGAGCCTTGGGTGCGTTACATAGGTGTACCTGACGGCGCAAATGCCAACTCCAGTACCGATGTTTCTAACCGGCAGTATTTCGGATATAGTGGTACTCAGGGTCAGCCCGGCGCGAATACCATAGTGGTAGATGGAACAACCTACTCATATCGTCCCTACTCGTATTTCAACGAGCAGCTTTTAAGTCAGCGTGCCGATAAGAACTTCCCGCGTGTTCCCGGCGGAGAAGTAATAGTCGATCGAGACGATAACCCTCGCTATGATATGTATATGACTGCAGCTGAGGTTAACTTCTATCTTGCCGAGTTTGCTACCTATGGTGGTGTAACCGGCCTCGGAAATGCATCGGATTATTTTAGAACAGCCGTGCAGCAGTCTGTAGAGTCATGGGACAAGTATGCCCGTCTTAGCAAGCTGCCCTACTACGGTGATACAAGAAATGTATCCGCTCACGAAGAGGTTATAGATCTTAAGCCTAATGAAGTGTCAGACCTGCTAAGTCAGCCTGAATATCAGCTTACAGGTAATAAAGCCGATGACCTTGAGAAGATTTTCCTGAATCTTGAGTTCCACTTTATGTTCAACCCGTTGGATCAGTTTGTTACCGGCCGTCGTTCTGGAATTCCCAAGTTTAATTCATCTCTGTTCCCGCGTACTGATTATACCGCTGCGGGATATCCTGCCGATGGCTTCAACCGCCGAGGTTATTTCAGCCCTGTTTCACCTACAGACTTGATGAAGGATATCATTGAAGCAGCTTATGCATCTCAGGGATTCAGCACTACCGCGACTGGTTCAGGTAATTACTTAAATACTGAGCGTCTGTGGCAGGATGTTGGTGCTCCCCAGTGGGGTGCAGGTCCTAACGTAGGAATCTAATGAGAATTGTTAGACAACCTAACATAAAGGCATCACTCCGCGAGGAGTGATATCGACCCAACAATGAGAGGGTGACGGAACCGGTTGGTTTCGCCACCCTCTTCAGTTATGGGGGGCAACTGGCTTTAGGTACCTTACAGACCTTAGGGATGCTACGGACGATACTGACTTTATGGACCAGACTTTACCGACTTTACTGACATTACAGACTCTACCGACAATACAGACTTGGCTGATTTTAATGATTCTATGGTGGCTGGTGGGCCATTTTAAAGATATAATGTGGGGAGGGATATAATGTGGGGAGGATCGCTTAAGTCCGTAAAGTCGGTAGAGTCCGTAAGGTCAGTAAAGTCGGTAAGGTTGATAATGGTTGGTTAATAAAAAAGCCTGCAGAAGCGGGCTTTTTATGGGAGAAAAGGGGGTATTTTTCTTCTTGAGGGAGGGATTTTCCTTGGAAGGGGATTTCTTGGGGGGGGGAGGGACTACGGGGATTAGTTGGGGAAGGGGGTGAGGTCGCGGCCGGAGGGGGACTGGAAGAGGGCGAGGCCGAAGGCGGGGACTACGGCGTAGATGTGGTCGAAGACGTCGGCCTGGATGTGCTCGAATTCGACCCATTCGGTGGTGCGGGTGAAGAAGTAGACTTCTATGGGGAGACCGGAAGGGGTGGGGTCGAGCTGCCGCACCATGTTGGTGAGAGCGGGATTCACTACGGGAAGCGAGGCGATATAGCGCTCGAGGTAGCCGCGGAGCAGCTGCAGGTTGACGCACCGGTCGGAGGCGTTGAAATCATCCGGAAGGAACCCGAGGGAGCGCAGCCGCTCTATTTCATCGGGGGTGGAGAAGCGCACGGTGTTGGCGTCGATATAGAAGGCACGGCACACGCGGCGTCCGCCATACTGCGCCATGGTCTGATGGTTGCGGAACGATTCGCTCACGAGCGAATAAGGTGGAACGGTGGTGACGGTATTGTCGAAATTGCGCACCTTTACGGTGGTGAGCGACACATCCTCCACCGTGCCGTTGGCGCCGTGGGAGGGCATGCTTATCCAGTCGCCCTTGGTCACCATCCTGTTGGCCGAGAGCTGCACGCTTGCCACCAGGCCGAGAATCGTGTCCTTGAACACCAGCATCAGCACAGCCGCCGAGGCTCCCAGAGCCGTGAGAATGGCCACGGGCGTCTTATTTATGAGAATGCTCACGCCGATTATCGTGCCTATGCCGAACACCACAAGCTTGGCCATCTGGAATATGCCCTTTATGGCGTAGGCCTGCAGGTTTTCGCGACGCACAAACGCTCCGTAGAGATTGTCGATGAGAATCACTATTATCCTCACCACGGCCCAGAGCACATAGAACCGCGTCACCACATCTATGATGTAGATAGGCTCGCTGCCGTCGCCCGTGAAGAAGCGCGGAAGCATCACGGAAATCCAGATGGCGGGAGAAAGCTGGCTCACGCCGCGGGCCAGGCGGTGATTGAGCATGTCGTCGTCCCATTTGGTGGGACTTTTGTCGACGAGGCGTTCTAGGGCGTAGAGCAACCACACCGACAGATAATAGAACGCGACTGCCGTTAGCAATATTCCGATTACAATCAGGATGTCGGTGGAGGCGGCATGGGCCTGGGCGCCGGTAGCGGCGGCTATGAAATCTCTTATTCGGGAATACATGGAAAACACAATCTGCTTTGATTCGCTGCAAAAGTAATATTTTATAGGTTAATTATTTTGCCGGATAAAGCCCAAAAAGTTAAATTTGCCGTCGGTTAACCCCAATTTTTATTCCTGACCTTAAACATCAAAACAGAAAATACCGATTACCATGAAACTGACTGAAAAGAAATTCTACCCCTGGCTTGTGGTCGGGCTGCTGTGGATAGTGGCGCTGCTCAACTATCTTGACCGACAGATGCTCTCGACAATGCAGCAGAACATCGGCGCCGACATAACCCTCGTGGCCGATCCAAAATACTTCGGATATCTCATGGCCATATTCCTCTGGGTCTATGGCGTTTTCAGCCCGTTCTCCGGAGCCGTGGCCGACAGAGTGAGCCGCAAATGGCTCATAGTAGGCTCTCTGGGCGTGTGGAGCGGCGTGACGTATGCCATGGGCTATTGCGATGATTTCGAGGAGCTGATGTGGCTTCGCGGCATAATGGGCATAAGCGAGGCACTTTATATACCCTCGGCACTTTCGCTTATAGCCGATTTCTTCACGGGCAAGGGACGCTCGCTGGCGATAGGCCTGCACATGACCGGACTTTACTGCGGACAGGCCCTCGGCGGCTTCGGCTCCATGGTAGCCACCACATGGTCGTGGCAGTCGACGTTCCATTGGTTCGGCATAATCGGCGTGGGCTACGCTCTTGTCCTCACGTTCCTGCTGTATGAGAAATCAGGTCACGGCTCGGCGGCTCCGGCTCCGCGGAAAAACGGCTCCGGAAACTCTGCCGGGGTGAAGAAAGAAAATGTGGTGCAGTCGCTGGCAACGGTGTTCTCCACCATGGCCTTCTGGGTGATTCTCTTCTTCTTCGCATCAAGCTCCATACCCGGCTGGGCCACAAAGAACTGGCTGCCTACGCTGTTTCACGACAATCTGAGCCTCAACATGGAATGGGCCGGCCCGATGGCCACGCTTACCATAGCTGTGTCGAGCTTCATAGGCGTGATGATAGGCGGCCCGCTAAGCGACCGCTGGGTGAAACGCAACGTCAAAGGACGCATCTACACCAGCGCCATAGGCCTTGCAATGATGATTCCGGCGCTTGTGCTCATAGGTCTGGCCCACAACGCCGTGCTGTCGGTGGCCGCAGGACTGTTTTTCGGCGTGGGCTATGGAATGTTCGATGCCAACAACATGCCTATCCTCTGCCAGTTCGTGTCATCGCGCCAGCGCGCCATGGCCTACGGATTCATGAACTCCGTGGGTGTGATCATGGGCGCCATCACCACCCAGCTGCTGGGTGGACTGGCCGAAAAGGTTGGCCTGGGAATGTGTTTCGCCTTCATGGGCGTGATACTGGTAGTGGCGCTTGTGCTGCAGCTTGCCGTGCTCCGTCCGAAATACGATGACAAAGACCAGGAACTTAACCTCGAAGCCGAGACCATAGCAGAATAAATTTCATATAAACATCCACAGATAATTTACGACTTAAATATACCCGATATGACAATGGAAAAAATCAAAGGACTCATAGACGCGCCGTTCACCCCATTCCTGGCCAACGGTGACGTGAACCTCGAACCCATACCGGCCTACGCCGCCATGCTTCAGAAAAACGGACTCAAAGGAGTATTCATCAACGGCTCGTCGGGCGAGGGCTACATGCTCACCGACGACGAACGCAAACGCCTCACCGAGGCATGGGTGAAGGCTGCTCCCGAAGGATTCAAAGTGATAGTGCACGTGGGGAGCTGCTGCGCGCGCGCAAGCCGCGAACTCGCCCGCCACGCCGCTGAAGTCGGAGCTTGGGGCATCGGCGCCATGGCTCCTCCCTTCCCCAAGATAGGACGCATAGAGGAACTGGTGAAATACATCGAGGAAATCGCCTCCGGCGCTCCCGAACTCCCGTTTTATTACTATCACATCCCGGCCTTCAACGGCGCATATCTGCCGATGCTCGACCTGCTCAAGGCCGTTGACGGCCGCGTGCCCAACTTCGCGGGCATCAAATACACATTCGAGAGCCTCTATGAATACAACCAGTGCCGCATGTACAAGGACGGCAAATATGACATGCTCCACGGCCAGGACGAGACCATTCTCCCCTGTCTCGCCATGGGAGGCGCACAGGGTGGCATAGGCGGCACCACCAACTACAACGGCCGCGAACTCACAGCCATAATAGACTGCTGGAACCGCGGCGACCTGGAAGGCGCACGCGAACACCAGAATTTCTCGCAGGAGGTGATAAACGTGATATGCCGTTATCGCGGCAACATCGTGGGCGGAAAGCGCATCATGAAGCTCATAGGCCTTGACCTCGGCCCCAACCGCACACCGTTCCGCAACGTAACCGCCGATGAAGAGAAAGCCATGAAGAAAGAACTCGAGGAAATCGGGTTCTTCGACCGCTGCAACAAATTCTGATACCTCCGCCATGGATAAAAATCAAATCAAAGAATACCTTCAGGAGTGCCGCGAGCGCTATGCCAGCGGCCTCACCACCGACATACTTCCGTTCTGGCTCGATCACGGCCTCGACCGCGTGAACGGTGGAGTATATACCTGCGTGGATCGCGCCGGAAATCTCATGGACACCACCAAATCGGTATGGTTTCAGGGAAGGTGCGCGTTCGTCTACTCGTTTGCCTACAACAACATCGAGCGGCGTCCCGAGTACCTCGACATGGCCCGCAGCTGCCTCGATTTCATAGAGGCCCACTGCTTCGACCGCACCGACGGCCGCATGTACTTCGAGGTTACGGCCGACGGGCGCCCCCTGCGCAAGCGCCGCTATGTGTTCTCGGAGTGTTTCGCGGCCATAGCCATGAGCGAATACTCCATAGCCACCGGCGATGCCTCATACGCCCGGAAGGCCCTCGATCTCTTCAAGGACATACGCCGCTTCATAGCCACCCCGGGGATGCTTCCGCCCAAATACGAGCCTATACTCCAGGCAAGAAGCCACTCCATAACCATGATTCTCATCAACACGGCATCGTGCCTGCGCCGCGCCGGCATCACCGACCCCGTGATCGACGAGCAGATTGACGAGTCGCTTCACGCCCTCGCCACCTACTTCGTTCACCCCGAGTACAAAGCCCTGCTCGAAATGACCGGAATGGACGGAGAAGTGATCGACACACTGGCCGGACGCACCATAAATCCCGGCCATTGCATCGAGACGTCGTGGTTCCTGCTTGAGGAAGCGCGCCACCGCTCCGATTCCGCCCTGGAGAAACTCGCCCTGCAGATTCTCGACTGGAGCTGGGAATGGGGCTGGGACGACGAATTCGGCGGCATAATCAACTTCCGCGACTGCAAGGGCTTCCCCAATCAGGACTATTCACAGGACATGAAGTTCTGGTGGCCCCAGACGGAGGCCATCATCGCCACCCTCTACGCCTATCTGGCCACCGGCGACAACCGCTACATAGAGCGTCACCGCCTCATCGACGAGTGGACTTACTCGCATCTGCCCGACCCCGCCTACGGAGAATGGTTCGGTTATCTCCACCGCGACGGCACCGTGGCGCAGCCGGCCAAGGGCAACCTGTTCAAAGGCCCGTTCCACATCCCGCGCATGATGGTGCGCAGCGTGATGCTCATCGACGATATTCTAAAGAAACTCTGATTCCACCCTCCCTGCCATGAAACGACTCCTTGTTCTGCTTACAGCCATGACCGCCGTGCTCCTCGCAGCCGCGAAGCCGGTGAAAGTGGCATGCATAGGCAACAGCATAACCTACGGTTCCACTCTCGCCGACCCCTCGACAGATTCCTATCCCTCGCAGCTTGCCCGGCTGCTCGGCGACGGCTATGTGGTGGGCAATTTCGGCCGACCCGGCGCCACACTGCTCAACAACGGCCACAATCCCTACATGGCCTCGGAAGAGTGGGCCAGAGCCAAGGAGTTCCGGCCCGACATAGCCATAATACACTTAGGAATCAACGACACCGACCCGCGCGACTGGCCCTACTTCAACCGTGCGTTCAAGACGGATTATCTGAGCCTTATCGACACCCTGCGCCAGATTAACCCCGACGTGCGCATCTACATAGCCAATCTTTCGCCTCTGCTCTCAAGCCACTGGCGATTCCGCAGCGGAACGCGCGTATGGCGCGACAAAATCCGCGAGGAAATAAGCAAGGTGGCAGCTGAAAGCGGATGCACCCTGATAGACTTCAACACCCCTCTTCACGACCGTCACAACCTGATACATGACTCTATCCACCCCAACGAGGAAGGAGCGAAGCTGCTCGCAAGCTACGTATACGGGGCGATTACGGGCGATTACGGGGGTCTGAGGCTGTCGCCGGTGATGAGCGACGGCATGGTGCTTCAGCGCGATGAATACCTCACCCTCCACGGGCGTGCCAATGCAGGAGCCGCAATCACGCTCCGCCTCGACGGACGGTCATACCACACCACCGCCGATGCCGAAGGTTTCTGGAAGGTGAAGACCCTTCCGCTGGTTGCCAACGGCCGCAAGCTCACCCTGACGGTGACCGACGGCCGCGACACCGTGACCGTGCGCGACATCCTTGCCGGAGAGGTGTGGATGGCGAGCGGACAGAGCAACATGGCTTTCCCTCTCCGCGACGCCACAGGCGGTCCGCAGGCCATAGCCGCCAGCGGCGACTCTCTGCTGAGATTCTTCGTGATGGAGCCGATAGCCCTCACGGACAACACCACGTGGTCCGACTCCATACGGGAGCGTGTCAACGACCTCCGCTATTTCGAGCCTAAAGGCTGGCACGACGCGAGTCCCGAAGTCACCCCCGGCGTGTCGGCCGTGGCCTACTTCTTCGCCCGTGAGCTGCGCGACAGCCTCAGGGTGCCCGTGGGCATAATCCAGAACGCCGTGGGCGGTTCCGGCATAGAATCGTGGATCGACGTTGAGAAACTGCGTGCGGTCATGCCCGAGCTACTCAACGACTGGAGCCGCAACGACTATGTGCAGCCCTGGGTGCGCGGACGCGCCATCCAGAACATGGGAGGCGACCAGAAGCACCTGCGTCACCCCTACGAGCCAAGCTATCTCTTCTCCACGGCCATCTCGCCGCTCGAGCGGTTTCCCGTCCGCGGCATTATCTGGTATCAGGGAGAAAGCAATGAGCATAACATAGAAATCCACGAGGCCCTCTTCCCGACATTCGTGGCCAATATGCGCGAATACTTCGGCAAGCGCGACCTCCCCTTCAACTTCGTGCAGCTGAGTTCGCTGTCAAGGCCGTCGTGGGGCGAATTCCGCAACATGCAGACGGTGCTCCGCAACCGTGTGGGCAACATAGGGATGGCCGTGAGCCTCGACCATGGCGACTCCCTCGACGTACACCCCCACGACAAAGCTCCCGTGGGCGACCGTCTGGCCCGTCTGGCCCTCAGCCGCACATATCACCGCGCCATAGAAGCCGCGGGACCTGAACCGCTGATTGCCTCCAACCGCGACGGAGCTGTGTGGCTCACTATGTCGGCAACCCCTAAATCGTTCGACGGCAAACCGTTGAGATACTTTGAAATAGCCTCGGATACCGACCCATTCAGACCGGCCCGGGCCGAGATAATCGGTAATAAGATAAAAGTCTATAATATGAATGTGAAAAATCCCACAGTGGTAAGATATGCCTGGGAATCGTTCGTGCGCCCCAATCTTGTAAGCCAAGCCGGACTTCCCTCTCCGACCTTTGAAATCGAGGCAGAGAACGCCGGCGCCCTCGAGATAGAACCCGGCCTTGACGCCGGAGTATCCGCGCCTTTCTGCGGAGCAATCGCCGACCGCGTGATTGTGGCCGGAGGATGCAATTTCCCGGAACACCCCATGGCGCCCAATTCAGTGAAACGTTTCTACCGCGGCATCTATGTGCTGACCGACGACAACCGCTGGGAAAAGATAGGCAACCTTCCGGAAACCATGGCCTACGGCGCCACGGCTGCTACTGACAGCGCGCTCGTGCTCATAGGCGGCGACAACGGCAAGGGTGCCACCGACGCCGTGAGGATGCTGCGCCTCGACGGACTCACACCGCGAATCACCGACCTCCCCGCGCTCCCCGGCACCCTCGACAACATGGCTGTGGCAGCGATAGGCCACACGGTTTATGTGGCCGGCGGCAACTTCAACGGCATGCCATCCACCCGGCTGTTTGCCCTCGACCTCCACGCCGACAGCACCGGCTGGAAGGAACTGGCACCGATGCCCGGGAATCCGCGCGTGCAGCCCGTAATGGCAGCATCTGGCGGCAAGCTGTATCTCTGGGGTGGCTTCGCCGGCCGTCACGAAGGCCATGAGCCCTCACTGGAGCTTGACGGCCTTTGCTACAACCCTGCCAACAACAAATGGAGCCCCCTCCCGGCTCCCGAAACCGTGGATGGTGAGAAAGTGAGTCTGGGCGGCGGTGTGGCCGTGACACTTCCCACAGGCACAATCGCCACAATAGGCGGCGTAAACAAGGACGTGTTCCTCGAGGCCCTGCGCAATCAGGCCCCCGACTATCTTTCACATGAACCCGAATGGTACCGCTTCAACGACCATCTGCTCATCTTCGACCCCCGCAAGGGCAAATGGAGCGACTTCGGCCGCCAGGAGGGCGCGGCACGTGCAGGGGCGGGCGCGGCCGCTGACTCCAAGGGACGCATCTACATCAACGGCGGCGAAGTGAAACCCCGCATACGCACCGCCGAGTTCATGATAATCTCTCCCTACGATTATTCGCGCCGGTAATATGGAACTCAACAAAGATATAGACCTCTCCACAAGCAACTACGGCACTGCACGCGCGCTCCACTACGACATGGCGTTGATTCCGTGGGGTGCCACCGAGCCGCATAATCTGCATCTGCCATATCTCACGGATGCGATTCTGAGCCACGACATATCCGTGGATGCCGCCCGCGAGGCTCTGGAACGCTACGGACTGCGGTGCATGGTGATGCCTCCGGTGCCGCTTGGCGCGCAGAATCCCGGTCAGCGCGACCTGAAATTCTGTGTGCACTACCGTTACGACACCCAGCGCGCCGTGCTAACCGACATGCTATCGTCGCTCCGCCACCAGGGTATTCGCCGCGTGCTGATCGTGAACGGCCACGGCGGCAATTCGTTCAAGAACATGATACGTGATCTGAGCGTGGACATGCCCGACATGCTCGTGGCCACCAGCGAGTGGTTCAAGCTCGCCCCGGCGCGCGAGTATTTCGAGCACCCCGACGACCATGCCGACGAACTGGAGACATCCGTGATGATGCATTATCATCCTGAGTTGGTGAATATCAGCGAGGCCGGCGACGGCCATCACGGCGGATTCGAATCGGATATACTTACCTCGGGGAAAGCCTGGGTGCCGCGCAACTGGCTCCGCGTAAGCGAAGACACCGGCATAGGCGATCCGCGCCGAGCCACGGCCGAAAAAGGGGCCGCTTTCGCCCGCGCCGTGGCCTCGGAATATGCCGCGCTGATACGCGACCTCTGCCAACCGGATCTTTACAGGAAGCTGTAAGAGTTAAATCTTATAAATCTTATAATTCGCGGCCGTCTATCAGGGCCTTCACTTCTTTGAAGGCGTAGATTGCCGTATGACCGTCAGGTTCTTCGAGGGAGAGCATCCCCGCGGGGGAAATGGCGGCTATACGGGCATTGAAAGTGCGTTCTGTCGCGGTATCGCGGTAGGGATGCAGTCCTTCGCGGCGCCACAGATTGCGCATGTAAAGGCCGTGAAGCCGCTCCATGCCTTCGGAAGAGGAAAGATACTCACCGCAATACCCCATTATGTTCTGCGAGAGGACCTGTAGCACCTCATCTACCTCAAACTCATGCCCGGCTATCTGATATATCGAGACGGGATTGGGCGCATCGCTGAGAAATTCACGCTGGTTCACGTTCAGACCGATTCCCGCGACTGAGCGCAGTATGCGCGTGCCGCACAGCACGTTCTCTATCAATATGCCGCATATTTTCCGGTCATTCCAATAGATATCGTTTGGCCATTTCACGGCCACGGGAGCATCGTCGCCCAAAAATTCCCGCAGAGTCTCCACCACTGCGAGCGATACTACCTCCGACACGGCAAACTGCTGCGAAGCGGGAACCTCACCGGGTTCGATGAGCATTGACATGGTGACGTTGGCTCCCGGCTGGCTTTCCCACGAGTTGCCGCGCTGTCCGCGCCCGGCTGTCTGGGCAGCGGCCGTCACAACGGTGCCGTGACCATACGCGGCGCCATTGGCCTTTAGCCAGCTGTTGGTCGAATCAACTTCGTCCAACCGAATATACACAGGGGTTATTTCTGATTTCATAACGCGAAATTAATACTTTTTCTTTGCTTGCGTATGCCGCGCATATATGCGGATTGACACCCTTCCGGCCAATCCGCAGCCCTAACTTTGCCTCACAATCGCAAAACATCAGACTCAATACTTTATGGAAAACACAGAAGAACCCCTCCTTCAGCTTCCCCCCGAAGAAACGGGAACAGAAGAGACTCAGCCCGAAACCACACCTGAAGCGGATGCCGCAGAAGCCGCCGGCGCTTCCGCCGAGGCCACGGAGAGCCACGAATCCTCCGAAACCCCTGAGACCCCCGACATCGAAGTTCTCCTGGCCGAGGCGGAGCAGCGCGGCTACCTCCGGGGCCGCAACGAGGCGATAGAAGCCTCCATGCACACACCGGCCCTGCTTGAAAACAGCCGCCTCACCCGCGCCCGGGAGCTTGAGGCCCCCGACCCCGCATCGCTCTTTCTGAGCCGCATCCGTCCCGGCGTATGGGACTGACAACTATCACATAATCCATCTTTTCAAAACTATCTTATTATGGAAAACAAAGCTACAGTAATCGCCGGCACCGCAGGCGGAAACCATGTGACCGACGGCCCTCTCACCGTGCCCGCAGTGCGCGAGGCCTCGCCCGAACTCCTGCTCAACGAAATCGACAGCCGTATAGTGAAAGTGCGCCCCATGGCCACACCGGTCGACCAGATTTCACGCATGGTGGGAGCACGCCGCGCCAAATCCATGATCGTGGACTATTATTCGGTGGACACAAAGCCCTGTTCCACGACCTTCACCGAAGGGGTCACCGATACGGGCAAGACCTTCGACACTTACCGCATCCTCTCGGTGAAAACCGCCAACGACCGCATATTCTCGCCCACCGAGACTCTTCTCGTGCCCGGGCTGCCGGGTTATGAGGGCAACAAGGTGTCCGGCTCAATGGTGCTGTATGTGGTCTCAGGGGCCTCAGATTCCACGCCGGGGCTTCAGGTGATAGTTCTTAACGCTGACCCCGCGGAAATGGAAGAGAACCGCCTTCCTGAGATCAAGGAGGGCATGGAAGTGGTGAGGATGGGACGAGCGGCCTCCGAACTCGACGTCCAGACACCGCAGTTCGAGGCCCTTCCGGTGAAAAGCCGTAATTTCTGCCAGATCTTTAAAGCCCAGGTTGAAAATTCCACCTACGTGAAGCTTTCGGCCAAGGAAACCGGATGGACATTCTCCGACCAGGAGGAAGTGGCTATAATGGACATGCGCATGGGCATGGAGAAGAACTTCCTGTTCGGCGTGAAGACACGCCTGACGGATCCGGTGAAGAACGACGAGGTGCTGTTCACTGGCGGCATCTGGAATCAGGCCGGTGGCGAAGAGACAGTATCGCTGGCCGATTTCAGCCAGGACACGGTGGTTGACATCATGCGCGCTGCCTTCACCGGCACCGCCGCCGGATCGCCCCGCAAGATTCTCGTGGCCGGCTCAGGGCTTGTCCAGACTCTCAATAAGCTGGATTACAACAAGGTTGTGGCCGCAACCGAGACCGTGACCCGCTGGGGCATAGATTTCAACGAGCTCCGCTCGAAATTCGGCTCGCTCTATGTGATCCACTCCGAGATTTTCGACCAGTGCGGCCATGAGAACGACGGCCTGGTGATCGACCCGCAGTACCTCACCAAGTACAGCCACGTGCCTTTCACCGTGGAGCACCTCGACCTGAAGAAGAGCGGCGTGCGCAACACCGACGCCCTTGTGGTCACCGAGGCAAGCTGTCTGGTGCTCCGTCACCCGAAGTCCCACCTGAGAATCCTGGGCCGATGAGGCTCACGCTCACTTCCGAGGAGTTTCTGGCCGCCTGGCTTCTGCGCCGGGGGCTGGAGCCCCTCCGGACCGACTGCCGCATAATGCGGGAGGACGGCATTGACCTTCCCGGGCTGGAGCGCACGGCCATGGAGGCATGGTTCTCGCGGCAGCTGCATGAGGCTCCGGCGTGGATGCTCGCACCGGTGGATATTTCGGCCCAGTCCCGGCTTACGCTGCTCCCCGACGGCACCGGCCACGTCACGCTTCCTCCCGGCACAGTAAGGGTGCTATCCGTGGAGATGAGCGGATGGAACCGCACCGCCTTCGTGGTGTCGCAGACCGACCATCCGCGCTACGCCGCCCAGCTCAACCCTTTCAGCCGCGGCGGCACGAACGACCCCGTGGCGGTGCATACCGCCGAAGGCTCTCTGCTGCTGTATACCCCGGCCAAAGACGGCGCGATAACGCGCCTCCAGGCCATCTGCGAGGCAACGGACGGCATCTACACCTTTGATTCCTCGCTGCTCGACACCATTCCCAAACCTGAATTTCTGCCATGAACTACCTTTCACTCGCCCTTGAGGCCTGGCGCGACGGCTACGCTCTGCGCCGCCGACGCCAGCGATACAAACGCTACACCTACGGCGACCAGTGGAGCGACCCCGCCACGGCCGCAGACGGTTCCGCCGTGACCGAAGGCGATCTCGCCTCACATAACGGCCAGCAGCCGCTGACCAACAATCTCATCCGCCAGCTCGTGAAATGCGTGATAGGCAATTTCCGCGGCTCTATGACGGCACCGGAGCCCGTTCCGGCGGCAGAAGCCTCCGCCCGCAACGCTCTCGACGAGCTCGACTCCCGCATGCTCGAGGAGTTTCTGATATCTGGCTGCGCCATACAGCGCGTGACGGTGGAGAAACGCATGGCGGGCGAGGGCGTGTGGGTTGACAACGTAAGCCCCGCATCTTTCTTCATAAACCGGTTCTCCGATCCGCGCGGCCTCGACATAGAGCTTGTGGGGATGCTCCACTCGCTGAGCTTCCGCGAAGTGATGATGCGCTATGGCACCGATGCCTCCCGGGCGGCACTGATCAAGGCGGAATACTCCGGCGGCGACCCTCTTTCGGGCCTTCAGGAGGGCGTGAGCCTGGGCGATTCGGCGGCAATGGAGTTTTTCACCGCCCCGCGCCACCGCTGCCGCGTGATTGAAGTGTGGACGCTCGAGAGCCGCAATGTGCTCCGCTGCCACGATCCCGAGCAGGCATCGGCATTCACCGTGGCTGCCGACTGTCTCGAATCGCTCAGAGAGGTGAACGCCGCCAGACAGCAGGAATGTCGCCCCGAGGTGACAATCGACCCACGCACCACCATGCGCTGGCACTGCCGCATCTTCACGCCCGGTGGCCGCGTGCTCGAAGAGTATGATTCGCCATATCCCCACGGCCTCCACCCGTTTGCCGTGAAGTTCTATCCGCTTACCGACGGCGAGGTGCATTCATTCGTGGAGGATATCATAGACCAGCAGCGCCACATCAACCGCCTGATAACGCTTATGGACAGTATCATGGCCCATTCGGCAAAGGGCGTCCTCCTTTTTCCGGCCGGACAGAAGCCCGAATGCATGAGCTGGCAGCAGCTTGGCAGCCTCTGGGCTTCGTGTAACGGCGTCATCCCCTACGAACCCAACCGCTGCGACGGAGAGCCGCGCCAGATTATCTCCGGCGGTCAGGACGCGGGCGCTTCGCGGCTGCTCGAACTGCAGATGCAGATGTTCAACCAGATTTCGGGCGTGAGCGAGGCCATGAAAGGCCAGTCGAGCCAGGGCGCCAGCTCCACTTCCATGTTCGACGCACAAGTACAGCGTTCGGCGCTGGCACTTCTGGACATGCTTGACAGTTTCAACGATTTCCGCGCCGCGCGCAACCGGCTCATGGCCGGAAGCTGACGCACGGGCAGAGGAGACGTCCCGCCGCATTTACATTTTTTAACTGCAACGGGGCGTTTTATTACACCCTCTGAGTTGTAATTTTACCAATAATCTTACATTTTTAACCAACAAAACCATATCTATGAATGACAACAATTCCCTCAAAGCACTCTCGCAGCGCGACCGCGACTTCATGACGGCCTGCCGTAAGGTCATTTCGGAATCGACAGAAACCGATCTCACCGTGGATAAAGTGGCTGCACGCGCCGCGGCCATGAAGGCACCGGCGTATTACGTGGAATATTCCTATGCCATGCGCAAGCTCAACGCCCTCGCTGCCCGACGCGCAAAACTCGACTCCAAAGTGACGTGCCGCCGCTGGGAGGAGATACGCGGCCGCGTGGAAAGGCTCATGGAACTCCACGGATTGAACCGCAACGATGCTCTGGCGCGTGTGCTACGCGAGGGCGGTGCCAGCAGCTTCTTTCTCGCCCCGCGGTCGGCAACGCGCCTATATCTGCGCCTTCGCCACCGGACTCAGCGTCATTAATTATTCATCTACTTCTTACCTTTTCCGCCATGCAAACTGTCATAGCCCTTTCGGTCTCCGATATCACCACGCGCCTTCTTGCGCTCTCGGCCCTGCGCCATACCCTGAATTCTTCCCGACCGCCGCTGCTTCACGCCGACCATCGCCCGGCGCTTGAGCTCGTAATCCACAGTTCGTTCGCCGAGATTTGCCTCCGGCTCTCTTCGCTTGCCTCAGACTGCGCTCCCGGCGCGGCCGGTGACGATATAATGAGCATCACTCTCGAGCTTCCGGAAACAGTTGCCGCCCCTCTGCTGCGCGGCATCCTTGAGAACGCCACCGCCATGGCAACCCTCGCCGAAGCCTACCGCGGCGCCGACACATCGCTTTCGACCAGCTACGCCTCCGAATTCACCTCGCTGACAGCCCTGGCACGCCGCGCCATAACGGACGCCACCTTCGCCGCCGCCCCTCCCCGCATCCGCCCGCATTATTTTTAATCTGCTGTTTGGGGATTTACAACTTACTTTTTCCCATCATTCAGAGGCCCTTTAAAAAACCAAACGAGGAAATCGTTTCGCAACGTGTCCTCGCTTAGATAATAAACCAATCATTATCACATTTCTTGCAATGGAAAAAGTAACTTTGCTATGTACCTTATTAACACACGGCCTTTCGTTTGGTTCATCCCAGATAAAAAATTTTTTTGCTTTCAACTTTTTATTACCTTTACAAATCAAAGTTACACGGCGGCAAACATTTTTTAACCATTCCGTGCGCCACTTTTGCACGGCAGCCGCGTTATCTTTGTATCACAATCGTAGTAAATCAAATATTTTAGATTCAAACATATAATCCCTATACTCGAAATGGCAAAGAAAGAAACCAAGACCAAAGCTCCCGTTGACCCCGCAAAGGCCAAGCTCAGCGCGCTCACGGCAGCTATGGAACGCATAGAAAAGAACTACGGCAAAGGCGCCATAATGAAGCTTGGCGACGAGCACGTGGAGGACGTCGACGTGATTCCCACCGGCTCCATAGGCCTCAACTGGGCCCTCGGTGTGGGCGGATTCCCCCGCGGCCGCATCATCGAGATCTACGGCCCGGAATCGTCAGGTAAGACCACTCTCGCCATCCACGCCATTGCCGAGGCGCAGAAAGCCGGCGGTATCGCTGCGATTATCGACGCCGAGCACGCTTTCGACCGCTTCTATGCCGAGAAACTCGGCGTGGACGTGAATAACCTCCTCATCTCCCAGCCCGACAACGGCGAGCAGGCCCTTGAGATTGCCGAGCAGCTCATACGCTCCGCCGCAATCGACATTCTGGTGATTGACTCAGTGGCCGCGCTTACGCCCAAGAGCGAAATCGAGGGCGATATGGGCGACCGAAACGTGGGCGTGCAGGCCCGGTTGATGTCGCAGGCCATGCGCAAGCTTACCGGCAGCATATCGCGCACCAACACCACCGCCATATTCATCAACCAGCTGCGCGAGAAAATCGGCGTGATGTTCGGCCCGTCGGAGACCACCACAGGCGGCAACGCCCTGAAGTTCTACGCATCCGTGCGCATCGACATCCGCTCCAGCACCACAATCAAGGACAAGGAAGAGGTTCTGGGCCGCCACACCAAGGTGAAGGTGACCAAAAACAAGGTTGCGCCCCCCTTCAAGCGCTGCGAATTCGACATCATGTTCGGCGAAGGCATATCGCGCTCCGGCGAAATCATAGACCTCGGCGTGGAATACGGCATAATCCAGAAGAGCGGCTCATGGTTCAGCTACGGCGGCACCAAGCTCGCCCAGGGCCGCGACGCCGCCAAGCAGGTGATCAAAGACAATCCCGAGCTTGCCGACGAACTCGAAGCCAAGATTATGGAAGCCCTCGGCAGCGGCAACCATCCCGCCTCAGCAGGCTCCAAACCGGCAAAATCGGCCGCCAAGAAATCGGCAGGCGATGACGCCGACGAAGATATCGACATTGACGACATAGACCTGGACGAAGCCGACGACCTCGACCTCGACGGCATCGACGACGACTTCTCCATCGAGACCAACCCCCAGGACTGACCCCGGACCCCACCTGAAGCCCGAAACAACTCAAGCTCCCGGACCCAAGCCCCCTCAGTAAAGTCCGTAAGGTCGGTAGCGTCCGTAGAGTCACTCCATGTTAGCTCCCCCACATTTCCGCGAACTGCCCCGCGCAATTCGCGGAAATTTCGTATATTTGGCCAAATTTTCAATACCATCAACCATTTTCCCATGAAAAAAAACATCATCCGCCTCATCCTCGCGGCAGCAGTAGTGGCCCTCGGCTTCGCTCAGACCGCATGCACAGGCAAATCCAACACCGACTCAGAAACCAAGGCTAAAGTCGACTCCGTTCATCCCCGCATCATCATCGCCTACGTTACCTCAGGCTCCGACGTGATGCCCGACCCCAACTCGATGACACACATCAACTACGCCTTCGGCCACGTCAACCAGACATTCAACGGCATCGACGTAGCAAACCCCGACCGTCTCCACCAGATTTCCGCCCTCAAGCAGCAGAACCCCGACCTTAAGGTAATCCTCTCCGTTGGTGGATGGGGCAGCGGCCGATTCAGCGAAATGGCTGCCGACTCCCTCAACCGCGCAGCCTTCGCAGCCGACGCAAAGCGCGTGATCGATGAATTCAACCTCGACGGCATCGACATCGACTGGGAATACCCCACCAGCTCAAGCGCAGGCATCTCCTCGTCGCCCGACGACACCCAGAACTACACCCTCCTCATGCGCGACCTCCGCTCAGCCATCGGTCCCGACAAGCTCCTGACCCTCGCCACTCCCGGCAACGCCCGCTACTACGACTTCCCGGCAATCCTTCCCTACATTGACTTCGTCAACATCATGAGCTACGACATAGGCACGGCCGCCCGCCACAAGCATCAGGCACCCCTCTATGCCTCTGAGCACACCGCCCTCACAGCCGATCAGGCCCTCAAAGCCCACCTCGAAGCCGGTATTCCCAAGGAAAAGCTCACCCTCGGTCTTCCCTTCTACGGCCGCGGTGCATACGAATATCCCGACTATATGGACTACAAAGACTTCAAACTCCTTGACTCCTGCACCATTGTCTGGGACGAAAAAGCACAGGTTCCCTACGTAGCCAACTCCAAAGGCGAGCTCGTCATGGGCTACAACGATCCCCGTGCCATCGAAATCAAATGTAAATACATCCTCGACAACGACCTACTCGGAGCCATGTACTGGGAATACACCTGCGACGACGCCCAGGGCACCCTCCGCAAAATCGTCACCGACTACATGATGGGCCAGAAAGGCCTCGACTATCAGCAGGCCCCCGCCGAGCACTACGTCCCCACCGACACCACCGCTCCCGCCCCCAAGCCCGCTCCCGCCATCCCCGCCAACTAACCCCGGCGCCCAATAAATCCCCTTACAAGGAAAAATACACCCTTCTCTACCATAAAAAGCCCGCTTCTGCGGGCTTTTTTATTCCCCCTAAGCTCCAAAATTTCGGAAGTCTCCGAGTCCTCGGAGTCCTCCGAGCTCTCCGAAGCCTCCGAGTCCTCCGAATGCCAAAAAAATCAGCCTCCGGCAAAAATATCCCTCCAATCCCGGCAATTTTCCAGAAACTTTCCCTAAATTTACCCACAGCCAATCAATACCTTAAAGCCATGGGAGGATTCATAAAGCAACGCGGTGGATATAAGAACCTGCGTGCATACCAGATTACCGAAATAATCTACGACCTTACTGCCCGCTTCGTCAGAAAATACATACCCGCCGGCAGCCGTACCCGCGACCAGATGGAGCAGGCAGCCCGTTCCGGCAAACAAAACATTGCCGAAGGAAGCATGGCCGCTGAAACATCACGCGAGACGGAAATCAAGCTCACAAACGTAGCCAAAGCCTCTCTCGAAGAGCTCCTCCTTGATTATGAAGACTATCTTCGCCAGAATTCACTGCAACAATGGGGCAAAAAGCATCACAGGCTTAGCCGTCTGAGAGACTATGTAAAATCTGATGCCTTCATGTCCGACCCTATGAAACACACCGAGAAAATGACGGCCGAGGAATACTGCAACCTGTGCATAACTCTAATTCACCAGGCCTCCTATCTGCTTCAAAAGCTTATGGAAACCCAGCAGGCACGCTTCCTCTCCGAAGGCGGCATCCGTGAGCAGATGTACCGCGCCCGCCTCGCCTACCGCAACTCCAAAGACAACAAAAACTGAAAACGACCCCTTTCCTTTGGAGATTCCGGGGGCTTCCGAGCCCTCAGAGCCTTCGGAGCACTCTGAACCCTCAGAGCCTTCGGTCCTTTCGGAGCCTTCAGACCTTTCGGAGGCTTCGGAGCCCTCCGAGTCCTCCGAAAACTCCGATTCCCTCGAGGCCCCCGAAGTCTCCGAAGTATCCGAGGTCTCCGAGCGCCCCGAACTCCCCCCTCAGCCCTGCCGATAACTGAAGAGGGTGGCGAAACCAGTTGGTTTCGTCACCCTCTCATTGTTGGGTCGATATCACTCCTCGCGGAGTGATGCCTTTATGTTAGTATGCCTAACAAATTCAAAATCAGGGAACTTTCGGGCCTTCACCCCAATTGGGAGCACCTACGTCCTGCCACAGACGCTCAGTATTGAGATTACCGTTACGAACATCCTTGATGTCGAGAGTGAATCCCTGACGCTGGTATACTTCTTTAAGAATGTCTTTCATCTGGTCGGTAGGCGAAGGATTCTGGAAGTTAGGACGGCGAGGCATAACATTCGAAGGGAATGCAGAGTACTCTGTTCTCGGCAAAATAGAGGAACCAATTTTGGGAACACCGGAACGACGAGCTGTTACAAAATGATCCACCGGATTAAAGTTGAAATGAATCTCAAGATTCAGGAAAATCTTCTCAAGATCATCAGCCTTGTTGCCGGTAAGCTGATAGTCAGGTTTCTGAGTAAGAGCAGCAATTTCTCCTTCACGCAGACCGATTTTAGCTTCATGCTCATCAGCGTATGCATAATCCTCATGGTAATACTGAACATGCGACAGGCTGGCGAGCTTATCCCAAGCTTCTACAGACTGCTCAACAGCTTTCTTGAAGTAATCGGCAGCAGAACCAAGCCCGGGGGTTCCATAGATGGCAAACTCAGCCAGGTAGAAATTAACCTCGGCAGAAGTCATATACATGTCGTACCTTGAGTAGTCAGTTTCGAAATCATCTTTCAACCTATTGTCACCGGGGATACGCGGAAGGCTAAAGTTTTCATTCGTTCTGATAATCTTCTCGTTCATCGGTGAATAAGGACAATATGAGAACACCTCATTGTTGTCATTGATTTTAACCGTGATACGGTTACCGAATTCCGTTTCGTAGTCACGACTGTATTTGAAGTACTGACATAGTTCGGGATTGGTACCGTTAGCACCTACCGTAGGATCAAATACATCAGGTAAACCGACATACCGGGCCCAGAGATCACCTCCGGCTTCATCTTTCCACTTAACGAAAGATCCGTTTTCATCAAGTTCGGCACGTTCAAGTACAATCGGAGGTACAGCTCTCTTAAATCCATTATCGAGATAATATCTAAGAACCTTTACGGTCCACTCGTTTTTCTCATACTGGAAACGAAGACGCGGATCACGGTTTTTGAGCATCCAGTCAACCACTTTTTTATTACCGCAGATTCCTCTGTAGTCAATAGTGGTATTACCGTTTCCAAATGCCCATTCTCCACCGGTGATAGGATCAGCCTTATGATAGAACAAATCATCCTCGGCAGATGTCATCACTCCATCAGCAACAGCCTGCGATACCATTTCTTTTGCCAATTCAAGATCGCGGAAAACGAGACGAGTTGCAATTTTCACACGTAAGGAACTTGCAAACTTAGCCCATTTGCTCCAATCGCCGTTATAGGCGATCTCTGACGTAGAGGCGCCGGACACGCTTTCAGGGGCATTCTTAAAGACGCGAACCGCCTCTTTGAGTTCATCATTCCATAAAGGATAGAGATCCTGCACACGGTCATACTTTGGTTTAAGCGGGCCACCATGGAGAGCACGGCCACCTTCCGTATAGGGGGTATCACCGCTGGTATCCGTTTCAATAATACCCGCATAAATTGACAGGGTTTTTATTGCCTGACGGTAAACTTCGTTTTTAGCTACCTCTTCTTCAGGAAGCTGGGCCATCTCATAGTCGCATGCGGAAACATATCTGAGCACTGTCGTCAGACAGCCAACGCCACCGGGAATAGCACCAACGAGTCTATCACTGTTAATACCGCCGCTGAAGTTTGACATCTGGCTGATTGTAAAATACTGGGCCGCATTCCAGAACCAGACTGCGTCATACCCGAAGGGGTTGAAGTTATATTCGGCACCTGTGAGCAGCTCGGCGGGAGAAGCCTTGGCAAGGGTATCCTCGCTTGTGTTCATATCAGACCAATCGTCACGACAGCCGGTTATGCCAAGTGACAGAGAGGCTGAAAGAGCCATTATAAAAAGTTTATTATATTTTTTCATTTTTTTCTATTGGATATTTTAAGTATTAGAACTGCGCGTTTATAGTGAATGTAAAGCTTGCAGTGGTTCCATCGAAATTACGGATACGGAACTCATGAGAAGATGTACCACGCACAGACTCAGGGTTTATCTTATTATTCAGGCTATTATGCAAATAGCAAAGATTTCGGCCGGTAGCTGTAAGATTGAGGCCCTTTGCACCGATCTTCGATGCAATGCTCTTGGGAAGGCTATAAGAAAGCGAAACTTCACGGAGTGCGACATAATTCAGCTTTTCAAACCACATGTCATTTACAACGCCTATATCCCATGCGTTTCTCAGGAAGTTATATGATGCACCATGAATAGGCTCAACAATTCCCTTGTCCATAAGCTCCTTGAAAGTCTCACCGGTTTCGTAAGCACCGGTTCCGACAGTATATTTTGTTCCGCCGGGCATATCAATCTGTGTGCCTGTCGGGAAAATACCGGTAGGTATCATACCGTCGTGGTAAGTCTTACCATCCCAATGAGAAGTATATGTCATACCTCCGTGAGCGGAGTCACGCCATTTGAGAGAAGACTCGGTATTACCAAGCTGAGCACCGTATTTATTGTTATACGAAGCTACATAACCGCCCCAGCGGCCATCCAACGAAACACTTAACCTCAAATCTTTCCAACGGAGATTGGTTGAAACGCTACCAAGGAATTTAGGATTGATATCACCGATAGCTTCAACTTTGCCGTTGCGGATAGGATATGCGGCAAGACATGAGCTACGCCATCCGAGTACGGGAAGATTTGAACCCTTGGTTATCAGATTACCATCCTCGTCAAAAACATCCCGGTCTTTTTTGGGTGCCGAGTCAGACATAAGTGTACCGTATGCGCCACCAACCGTAGCAACTGAACCTACACGATAGTTATAGTAATCCACATAACCGGAGAGTACGATATACTCTGAGGCATTGGGATGAAGCTCTACAATCTTCGAACGGTTACGGGTATATGTGAAATTCAAATCCCATGTCCAGTCCTTGGTTTCAATAGGTGTTGCGTTAAGGGCCAGCTCTATACCGGCATTCTGGATATTACCGGCATTGATAAGCTGCCTTGAAAGTCCGGAAACACCGGGAACGGAAATAGACATGATCTGGTCTTTGGTGTTCTCTTTATAGTATGCAAGATCTACACCAAAACGGTTGTTGACGAAACGCCAGTCGATACCGAACTCCCATGAGGTCTTGCGTTCGGGCTTGAGGTTTGTGGATTTGGCTTCAGTCGGAACGCCAATCACGCCATTGTTACCTCCACCGTGCTGAACACTTGAGAAGCTATATGCAGAGTTTACATAATAAGGAGATGTATCATTACCTACCTGGGCCCATGAGCCACGGAACTTGGCCATCGATACCCACCAGGGAAGGTACTCACGGAAAGTATTGTCGGCAAGCCACGACGCGGATACCGAAGGATAGAAGTAGCTGTAAGTACCGTGGCCGTCGGAGTAGAGAAGGGTCGATGACCAGTCATTACGGCCGGTCAGATCAAGATAAACCTGACCCTTCCAGCTTGCACCGATCTGAGCCATTGCAGACCACATGGTCTTCTTTCCGCTAATTTCGCCGGAATAAGACACCGGATCCTTCGAGTTGCCGATATAGAACTTATTATAGTTCACAAGACCACCGTTGGTGTGCATAGACATGCCCTGATAGAATGAGTGGAAATACTCGCCACGAAGAAGTGCATGAGTCTCAAAGTCACCGAATTCCTTATTCAGGTTAAGGTTAAGGTTGAGGTTGGTCTGCTCTTTAGTGCTCTGGCTCAGAGCATAGTAACCACCTTCACCGTCGATACCGGTACCATATTCCTTATCCTCCCCACGAACATAATAATAGTTATACGAACCTTCTGCTGAGAAACGCATCCAATCAAACGGAGTGATTGTGAGCTTGGCGTTCGGACGTACCACGGTCTCCTTTTTGGTGTAGTTGTTTTCAAAAATACGCCACCACAAGCTATTTGCAGCATTGTTATAATTATCATCGCCGGGGATGGGAAGTCCACCGCGGGAACCCCTGTAATTTCTCTTTTCGTGAGCCACGTTCACCCAAGGTCTGAGGTCGCCTGCATAAGTAAACTGAGAGCCCATATTGACGGCGGCATTTCGGGGAGTAGAATTTGCGAATGTCACACCACCCTCAACATTGACCATCTTGCTTATCTGGTGAGAAGCCTTAAGCATGAAGTTCATACGTTTGAAATCATTACGATCAACGGTTCCTTCAGCATACTTGTAACCGGCCGACATATAGAAGTTGGTCTTGTCATTACCTCCGGTTATAGAAACGTTGGTATTCGTATTGAAGCCTGTGCGATGGGCATCTTTATAGTTATTCTTAAATGGAGCATAGGGACGTATAGCTCCATCAAGATATTCCACAGGCGTTCCTGCATAGTCGGAATATGCCGCACCAAAGCCATAAGAGCCACCGGAGTTATAAGTGGCTATCAGAGAGGGAACACCATCGGCATTTAACTTAAGACCGTTATACCATCTGTCGTTCGCGTCGTAACCGGTATAACCGGGACGAGGACCCGCACCATATATTTCATTGAATTTCGGGCCTGAAATAATCCAGTCGCAACCGAAAGTCTGGCTTACAGTAACGCCATATCCCTTGGCACCTTTACCGCTCTTGGTAGTGATCACAACCACACCGTTCAGACCGCGCGAACCGTAGAGTGCGGTAGCGGCAGCGCCTTTCAGCACGGATACAGACTCGAAGTCGGCCGGGTTGAGGTTCTTCAGCTCATTACCGTAGTCTAAATTTTCCTCATTAAACTCAGCGTCTCCATTGGTAACGCTATTATCGAGAATGATACCGTCAACTACGTAGATAGGCTGATTGTTAGAACCAAGGGTAGAGGCGCCACGGATTTCAATTTTATTATTACCGAAGAGACCACCGTCAGACTGGTTGATGTTCACACCGGCAACTTTTCCCTGA